>NZ_JBFAME010000009.1:0-2071 GCF_040660275.1 Nocardiopsis sp. NPDC049922
TTTCGCGTGTCCGGGTTCGGTCATCCCTGCCCGACCTGCTCGAATCCGGCGTTCGTGTCTTCTCCGGCGTAGCGCGAGAACTCCGGGGCCCTGGGTCAAGTACTGCGGTACCAGAGCCCCGTCGTTGCCGATGTCGTCGTAGACCTGTTCCCAGGTCATCGGCCGGACGATGAGACCGTAGGCGGCGCCTCTCTCGTCGTTGGTCAGGGTCACGGTGCCGTCAAGGTAGAAGAACTCGTTCTGCCACATCCGCCCGGCTCCGTCGGGCAGGTGGGTGTACTCGTCCTCGGGGTTGCCCATCCAGGTGGAGTCCGCATCGTGGCCCAGCTTGGGCTCGTCCCTCGGCCGACGCCACCCACACGGGCACCTGCGGCCGTTCCGTCGACGGCGCGTTCCCAGGCTGCGCGGACGGCGCGGGGGATGACACCACCGCATCCACCGGGGTGCTCCATGGTGACCCGTTCATGGGCAACCTCATCCCCGGTGCTGACGGTCCAGTGATCTGCAGCTTCGACAGCCTCAGCAACGGCCCCCGCGAATGGGACCTGATCCCCGCCGCGGTCGGCAAGGTCCGCATGGACTACCCCACCGACCACCACACACCGCTCGCGGCCGAGTACGGCTTCGACGTCCTCACCTGGCCCGGGTTCCCCGTCCTGCGCCAACTCCGCGAACTCAGGCTCGTCACCAGCGTCCTACCGGTCCTGAACACCAACCCCGGGCTACGCACCCAGTGGCGCCACCGCCTGGACACCCTGCAGCGCGGAGACACCACTACTCGCTGGTCCACCTACAGGTAGACACGTACCGAGTGACGGAAGGCGATCCCGTGCACACCAGAGCTCGAACAAGGCTCCTCATCTAGTGGGGATCTGCAGGAGACAAGTAGAACTTCACCCATCGGGCTTCCTCCGGTTGACGGGGATCCAGATCGACCTGCATCAGCCAGCGCCCGGGGCGGAGGAAGATCTC
The DNA here is from genome assembly GCF_040660275.1 of Nocardiopsis sp. NPDC049922. Lineage (NCBI taxonomy): Bacteria > Bacillati > Actinomycetota > Actinomycetes > Streptosporangiales > Nocardiopsidaceae > Nocardiopsis > Nocardiopsis sp. NPDC049922. Next base: position 973 of record NZ_JBFAME010000009.1, read on the forward strand.
GTCGAAGCGGTCTGCATCGCCGATCGAGAGAACCCCGGAAGGCAGGACGATCACGGAAGCGTGATCGGACGAGGGCACGGGAACATCATGGACGTACACGGTCAGTTCGACGTCGGCGTCTTGCGAGTCCACCACGCGGCAGTTGGCCACCTGGATGGTGACCTGGTCGTCCACGGCGAAGAACGGGCCGCCGCCGGAGAGGTGGTCGTAGTCCCCGTCATAGCCTTCAACGTCCTCGCAGTAGATGCAGCCCCAGTAGTAGTCGCGTACGCAGCGGAGCACGGGTTCAGTCGCCATGGTCACCCAGTGTGCGATACCACGGCGACACTTCACCGCGCCATCGGGACCGACCCAAAGATCCGAAGACGCTGGCACACAAACTGAGGCAAGAGGACGTTCGGGTACGTGCCCCCGACAAACCGGCGACCGACGAGAACCTCGCGAGGTGCCATCGGACGCCGCCAGCCCCGGTTTGTGCTCCGTTCGTGCTCTTCAGTTCCGTACTGACACGACACCAGGCGGCACCACACAGTCTCAGACGGCACGACGGATCGGATGGGGTGACATGAAACGGCACGAAAAGACACGTGGCAGCACGTATCCAGCGAACTTCTAATCCGATGGCCGCAGGTTCGAATCCTGCCGGGTGCGCCACAAAAACCCAGGTCAAACGGGGTGCGCGAGTCGAACAGGCGAGGCGTCAGGCCCGGATTCGGGCCTGAAATGCTCCGTGTGTGCTCCCCAGTGCAAGGTCCCGTACAGGTGGGCGAGGACCTCGCGGAGCATTTTGCCATCCCGTGACCCCAGTGGCCCCGCCCCAGGACGCCCCGCGTCCGCCCACCAGCGCCCCACAGCCGCCCTGCGAACCCCTCTCCACCCCCCGGGGCCGTCCCGACGTGCCCGTCGCCCACACCACCACCCAGCTGTCACCGGCCACCGCTACCCTGCCCTGACACCAAAACCCCTTCACCACCAGGGCCCTCACATGCACAACCCCGACACCACCGACCTCACCGACGCGCGCGGCGTCGCCTACCTACTGCAGGAACTACGCGAGGCGGGGCGGAAGGAAGCGGCGGCAACCTTGGCCTCCCGCGCA
>NZ_JBFAME010000009.1:2169-300342 GCF_040660275.1 Nocardiopsis sp. NPDC049922
CAGCCACCCACACCACCCTCACCGACCCGGGCCGCGTCGCCCACCTACTGCAGGAACTACGCAGGGCAGGGCAGGAGGAAGCGGTGCAGGCACTGGCCTCCCGCGCAGCCACCCACACCACCCTCACCGACCCGGGCCGCGTCGCCCACCTACTGCAGGAACTACGCAGGGCAGGGCAGGAGGAAGCGGTGCAGGCACTGTTGGCGCGCGACCCCACCAACCCGTTCGGCGTCGCCTACCTGCTGCAGGAACTGCGCGACGCAGGGCAGGAGGAAGCGGTGCAGGCACTGGCCTCCCGCGCAGCCACCCACACCACCCTCACCCACCCAGGCGGCATCGCCTACCTGCTGCAGGAACTACGCAGGGCAGGGCAGGAGGAAGCGGTGCAGGCACTGGCCTCCCGCGCAGCCACCCACACCACCCTCACCGCCCCGGTCGGCGTCGCCCTCCTGCTGCAGGAACTGCGCGAGGCAGGGCAGGAGGAAGCGGTGCAGGCACTGGCCTCCCGCGCAGCCACCCACACCACCCTGACCGCCCCGGACGGCATCGCCCTCCTGCTGTGGGAGCTGCGCGAGGCAGGGCAGGAAGATGCGGCAAAGACGGTGGAGCGCCGGGCCCTGGACTCCTGACACGCTGTCTCGTGCCGGGTTTCTTGAGAGTTCGTCATGACCACCTCCTGCTTCGGAAGGTAGACCCGGTCCGGCCGAGGGACCCTAGCCCGGAGCTAGGGTCCTCGGAGGGAAGGCTCGGTGTGGGCCTCCTCGCGCGAGGATCTACGGTCGAAGCACGCGACCGATTCCGCGTTCCGACGGCAGACACCTGGGCCAACTCCTGAACCGACCGCCAGCCCCACGACTCCGCTGTCGCGGCTTCCCACCGACCTCCAACAGGTGCTACTCGCAGCCGACACCGTCGCCGTCTCGGTCCAGGTGGGGTCCGTAGCCCGGGTCTCCTCGGCGTACCGGCGCCGCTCCGGCAGCGCGGGCGGCGTCGCAATTCTCGTAGTAAGCGCTCGCGCCGCCACCCGAACCATCGCCGTCAGAGCCTGTCCCGCTCTCCGCTCGCACGGTCTCGGTAGCGGTCACCGTCACCTCGACCTCCTCGGTGGCCGTGACCGTCACCGTCTCGGTGGCGGTCACGGGGACCTCCTCGGTAGCGGTGACCGTCTCCACGACGGTCGGGGCATCGGAGGTGTCGGGGGCGTCCCCGGACAGCGCCGACACACATCCGGCGAAGAGCGCCAGCATCGCGAAGAGGCCGAGGCAGCCGAGGCAGCTGGCACCGATGATCTGATTGGTGGACATATTGGTCCGCGGCTGCTGGGAGGGCTGGGGGATGGTCATCTCGTGATCCGTTCTTCCACGGGAAGTGAGAGACGGCGGAGCGGGCGCCCTGAGTGCTGAGACGGTACCGCCTACCGGACAGCTCCGCCAGCAGTTCTTGTCCGTCGGCCAGCCACCTACCCGGTCGCGGTGCCGTTCACCAACAACCTGGCTGAGCCTGGTGCTCAGACCGGCCAAGACCCGGGCGAAGATCTCCGGTTGCCTCCAGTCAGAGCAAGAAGCGGCGGCGTGACCAGCACACGCACTCTCACGTTTCCGAATATTTACGCTTCGACAGGTTCGCAGCGAAGCCGGTTACCCAAGAGGACACAGTCGAACTCGGAATTTCGTGACCGCTTCCGGACACGGACGCGAAACCAACCCTCAGAGAATCGTTCTTCGAGGTCAGGACAAGTTCCGAACCTTCCCTTAACCCGGAAACCGTCCGCGATCTCGACGTTCAGACAGCCGTCATCGAATGCCACCTTGTCCTCGCACACCATGCCGTTATAGTAGTGAGCCCTTCTCGAAGAGCGACCCTCGCGGCATCACGAATCTTTCCCCAGAGCCGAACGGGAGCACCTTTGACAGATATCGAAACCCTCACTTCCCAGGTGTTTCCATATGTGAAAGACGCGGTCAGTGCCTATGGGCAGGCAGTGCTGTCCAAGTCCGAGGACGCGGCGGCGAGCGTCACCGTGCGGCACGGTCAACGGTTACTGGCCGCCATCCTCAGGCGCGGGAAATCCGAACCGAAGGTCGAAAGCGCGGTCAGGAAGCTCAGCCGAGCACCGGAGGACGCCAACGCCGCCGAGGAACTCCGCGACCAGATCAAGCGGGCCCTGCGGGAGGACCCGGATCTGGCCAGAAGCCTGGCCGCCATGAACACGCAACTGTCCTCGGTCAACGTGTCGGGACACCACAACGTGGGTGTGGGCGGAAACCACCAGGGACCGATCCACATAGGCGACAACACCAGCAACACGCGCCACAACGTTCACCACACGGTGCACAACAACATCCATGAGCAGAGGATCAGCGGCTTCTCCATCGCGACTCTCGTCCTGGGCCTGTTGGGCTTCCTCATCCTGCCCATCCCCGTCGCCATCGTCCTCGGCCTCCTCGCCCTCACCCGAGTGCTCCGGGCGCCATCCTCGGCCCCGCCCTCGGGCAGCGGCCAGGCGAACAGCGGCGCGACCGGTCCCGGAGGAGCGCCGACCGCCACCGACCCCCAGGGATCGATGGCAGGCCCCGCAGATTCGACCAGCGCGAACTCCGTACCCGCGGCCCACAGCACGCCCCGACCTTCCGATCCGACCGGGTCCGCCACCGACCCGGCGACCGCCGCTCCCGACGGATCCGTGGGCCAGACCAGCCCTTCCACCGTCGGCACGGACCCGGCCTCACCAACTGCACCGGACGGACCTGCGGTACAGGCGGATCCCACCGCCGGCATGTGCCCGGCACCGGCCGCCGAGTCAGCTGCGGCGAGTACGCCGTTCACACCACCGGTCGCACCGCCGTTCGCCGGGGCGTCGGCCCCCTTCGCGCCGGCCACCGCGACAGGATTCGCGGCCGCTAAGGCGATCAGCGTCGTCTTCTCCCTGATCGGACTCCTGGCCGCGTGCTTGTGGGGCCTCGGATGGACGACCGCGGCCGTCATCATCGTGCAGGCGGGATCCGGCTCCTACGCCTCGGAGAGCACGGACCCGTTCGCCCCCTACGACCCGCAGGGTGTAGACCCCTCAGTCTCCACCGGCGAAGGCCAGGGACCCTCCCCCACCGAGCTCTGCGAGCCCTCGCCCGGGTACGCCACGGTGTGCACGCTGCAAACCGGCGACTGCTTCATCGATCCTCCGACCACGGAGTTCTACGAGGTCGAACTCACCTCCTGCAACGAGCCGCACAACGCCCAGGTGATCGGCTCCTACTCCCCCTCCGGAGGTGATTGGCCCGGACGGGCCGCCTTCGACGCCGACATCGAGGCCACGTGCGACCCGATGAGCGAACGCACCCTGGACCCCGCGCGTACCCCGGACACGTATTTCGTCGGCTACATCGCGCCGAACCAGGACTCGTGGAACTACGGAATCCAGAACGTCTTCTGCTACGTGGCCGCTGACGGAGAGTCGTGGACCACGTCCCTCATCTCATGACTATGCGGCCGACGGCCCCGTGCTGGCGGAAGCAGCCGGTTGTGAGCGGGGAACGACGATGATCTCCCAGCAGGAGATCTACACGCGCCCACGCCGAGAAGGCGATCGAGGCGTTCACGAAGACCTACGGCACGAAGGGGCCCAAGGCCATCGCGAAGATCACCGAGGACCGGGAGGAGCTGCTGGCGTTCTACGACCGCGATGGTGTTCAAGCTCGCCGAGACCGCCCAGGCCCGATGGCGCGCGATCACCGGCGCCCACCTCGTCCCGCTGGTCCGCGCCGGGGCCCGCTTCGAATGCGGTCAGCTCGTCGAACGCCCCAAAAACCCCGCAGCATGAACGTGCTCAGCTGACACACTGAGGCCGAAGCGCAGAACCGCGCAGAGGACCCAGGCGCCCATGTTGAACCCACTCGACGCTCCAGACGCGGTGTCAGCCGCGGCTGAACCGCTCGAGGAGCTGCTCGACGACTGCGACCATGTGTCGTCCATAGAACTGCTCCATGTAGTCCCAGTGGCCGGGACGACACCCGGTCATGACTGGATGAAGGGCCTCGCTCAAGCCGTGTACGACGCGGGGGCCAGTGGACACCAAATGCTAATCCGATGGCCGCAGGTGCGAACCCTGCCGGGTGCGCCACAAAACCACAGGTCAAACTGGGTGCGGCACCTCACCTCAGAGGACGTACCGCGCCGATGGGTCCAGGGTGGGTCCAGGGCGGGACCAACTCCAGACCCCGCCGACCACCCCGCCCCTCGCATGCCGACGCTCCCTCCCGGCGTCCCCGAGCGCCAGCTACCCTGTCCGTTCGCCCAACCGCGCTACCACCTCCGGCGGCTCGACGCCGGCCGACCCCGCAGTACGTTCGGAGTGTGCCCCAGATCGAACGCGACGAAGACCCGGCTCACGGGGAGTGACGGGAGGCGATCCCAGCACACACCACAGCCTCCATCACCCCCAGCACGAAACACACCGCTGACGCGGGCGGGCCGAACGGCCACCGGGTCCGGGCCATGACCGCTTCGCCTGTCTGGGGGATCGAGGTCACCGTGCTGTGCTTTCCGCCGGAAACGTCGAAGCGGAACAAGATCGAGCACCGCCCGTCCGCCCAGATCTCCTCGAACCGGCGCAGCTCCGAACAGTCATCCCCACACCGGTCGGCCACGAGCTCCACGGCGAAACCGAGGGCTCCCGTCGTAGGCCCTCGTTCCCCCACCGCCCCGGGACCCCCGCGGGGCACCGCTTCAGCCGCGGGTCCTTGCGGTGACGACGCCGGACGGCCGCACCTCGACGACGCGTTCGAGGCGGGCGAGGGTCTCGGCCCGGTGGGACGCGATGAGGACGGTGCCGTGGAATTCGGCGATGACGTCGGAGATCAGCCGTTCGGTGGCCGGGTCGAGGCTGGCGGTGACCTCGTCCACGAGCAGGACGCGTGGGCGGCGCGCGAGGGCACGGGCAAGGCACAGGCGTGCCCTCTGTCCGCCGGACAGCCGCACACCTCCCTCTCCGAGTTCGTCGTCGAGGCCGATCCAGTCGGCGGCTCCGACGCGTTCGAGCAGAGCGGCCAGGTCGCCGTCGGATCGTGGCCCGCAGCCGCGCAGCAGGTTGTCTCGAACGGTGCCGTGGAAGAGCATCGCGTCCTGGTCGACCAGGGCGACGGCCCCCCGCAGTGCCGCGTCGTCGAGATCGGCGACGGGGATGCCCCCGCCGTCCGCCGTGACGAGTTCGACGGTGCCCGCAGAGGGGTCCCAGAGGCGGGCCGCGAGGGAGATGACCGTGCTCTTGCCCGAGCCGGAGGGGCCGACCAGCCCGACGTGCTCGCCGGGGGCGAGTTCGGTGGACCAGGACGCGAGCGTCGGCTGTCGGCCCTCGTAGGAGAAGGACACGTCCCGGAACCGGAGGCCGAGCGGCCCGGGGGGCAGCTGTCGTGGCACTTCGGGCACGGTGACGACCGAGGGGCGGTTGATGCCGGCGGCGACGCGTTCGGCGCCGGAGACGAGTGGATGGAGCCGGGTGAGGGTGTCGGTGGCGTCGACGACCGCGGCGATGCCGACCAGGGCCAGAGCGACCAGCGCTGGCAGCTCCGCGGAGGGCAGCCGCACCTGAGCGCCTTCTGAGAGCACACCCGCGGCGGTGGCGCTGATGGCGATGACGCCGATGATCACGGCGGTGAGGATGAGTTCCCGGACTGCGGTGACCAGGTGCGACAGCAGTTCGCGCCGTCGCGCGATCGTGGCGGCGCGTGCGGTGGCGGCACTGGTCTCGGCGATGATCCGAGGGGCGAGTCCGTAGGCGAGTACTTCGCGCAGGGCGCCCAGGGCGTCGACGATGTGCTCGGACAGGTCCGAGCGCTCACGCCGTTCACGCTCGCCCAGCCGCCGGGCGGCCCGTGCCCAGTACAGCGCGCTGCTCGCTACGACGGCGGCGCCGAGGAGCATGACGAGTGCGGACTCGGGCAGCAGCAGTGACGCCGTCACGAGGGAGACGACGAACACGGTGAGCGAGGCGCCGAGCTGGGCGATCGTGTGAGCGTAGAAGAACTCGAGCTTTTCGATGTCGTCCATCGCGACGGCGGCCGCCCGTCCGGAGTGCTCACGACGCCGACCGGGAACGCTGCGTGCGTAGGCGTCGAACAGTGCCATCCTCAGCCGGGCCAGCACACGGTAGGCCAAGGCATGGGAGACGTCCATCTCCCGCCAGGTCAGAACCACGCGCAGCAGCACGAGCCCGAGGACCAGGGCCCACCAGAGGGGTCCGGGCGGTGTCCGCTCCACGACGGCGTGGCCGACCGCCCATGCCGTGAGGACGGTCAGACCGGCCAGACCGAGCGAGCTCGCGGTGCCGATCACGTAGATCCAGAGCATTCCCCGCCATTCGGGCCGTAGGACGGGCAGCAGATCGCGGAAGGCTCGGAACGCGGAGAGGGTGTTCACGAGGCGCTCCTGTTCAGGTGTCCGGAGTCGAGGCTCAGCACGTGGGGGACCTCGGTGAGGGTCTCGGAGCGGTGGCTGATCATGATGACGACGCGGTCGCGGGCGACACGGTGCAGCGTCTGGACGACGTCCGCGGCACGGTCGGCGTCCAACGCGCTCGTCGGCTCGTCGACGAGGAGGACCGGGCGCTGTGCCAGCAGTGCGCGGGCCAGGGCGAGGCGTTGACGCTGTCCGCCCGACAGGCTGGTACCGGCCTCCGTGACCTCGGTGTCGAAGCCGCGCGGGAAGCGCTGGATCTCGTCGAGGATCCCCGCATCGCGGCAGGCCGCGACGAGGTCCGCTTCCGCGGTGGCGCCGGTGACCGCGAGATTGTCGCGGATCGTCCCGGCGAAGAGCACCGGCCGCTGGGAGACCACGGCGATGTCCGAGGTGTGGAGCGACCGACCGTCGAGGTCGATGCTTCCGGTGTGCGGGGTGAGGAAACCCAGGAGGAGGTCGAAGAGGGTGGACTTTCCCGCCCCGGAGGCGCCGACGATCGCGGTGAGGGAGCCCCGCCGGGCGGTCAGATCGAGGTCGTGGATGACGTCGCCGGGTGCGTCGGGGTAGCGGAAGCTCAGACCGGTCACGCGCAGCACGTCCGCCCGTCGGTCCTCGGTCGCCCGGCCGTCTCCGGGGCCGGGCGCGGTGTGGTCGGGGGTGGCGTCGCGCTGTTCGGTGAAGGCCCCGATCCGTTCGAGGCCGGGGATCGCGGTGAGGCCGAGGAATCCGGCGTGCCAGTGCCGTGAGAGGTCCCGGATGGGACGGAACGCCTCGGAGGAGAGCAGGAGGAGCAGGTAGACCTCCACGGCGGGGGCCTGCCCGGTGACCGCGTGGGCGATGGCGACGGCCGCGGCCGCGACCGCTCCCCCCTGGACGGCCGCGTCGGTGACGGCCGTCTCGCCCAGGGAGCCGCGCATCACCCGTTCGGTGGCCCTGCGCAGCGCATCCGATCGGCCGTCCAGCCGGTCACGGGTGCCGGACACGTCGCCGAGCGTGCGCAGGGTGGCCATTCCGCGCAGGGATTCGAGCAGGTCGGCGCTGAGCGCCTCGTAGCTGTCCCAGTGATCGAGACCGCGCCGGGCCATCATCCGCTTCCACGCCATGGGCCCCACCAGTGCGAGCACGACCCCGGCCGCGACGCACAGTCCCGCCCACGGTGCGATCAGCATCAGGCCGATCACGACGATCGGGCAGGTGAGGAGCAGTTGCACGATGGCGGGAACGTACTTGGACACGTAGGCGTCGATGCCGTCGACGCCGTCACCGAGGCTGGCGCGCATCGAACCGTCCCGGGCCGCCGTGTCGTGCAGCCGCTCGGGCACGAGCGCGGCCCGCATCGCGCGGCGGCGGACCGTCTGCCTGACCCGGCCGCCCAGATGTGCGGCGGCCGACGCCTGTGCGAGGGAGAGCACCAGGCGCAGCAGTGCGATCCCGAGGATCAGCGACAGCGCGACGATCACGTCCCGGGCCTGCCCGTGCAGCACCGCCGACATCGACCAGGCGATCGCCACGGCCTGTCCGACGTGGGTGAGGAAGACGAGGACCAACAGGGCGACACTCCGTGCCAGGGCCGCGGGGAACCGGGCCGCCTCCCGCCACAGCAGGGGGACGATCATCATGCGTGTGACTCCTTGTCGAGGTCGGGTGCGCCGGGGAGCGTCGCCAGGGCGTGCACGGTCCAGCGGTCCCGCGTGGCGACGAATCCCGACACCGGGCGGCAGCGCCATCGCCGGGACAGGGCGCCCGCGTAGCACAGGCCGGCCGCGGCCCGGTGGGCCCGCCACAGGGTCTCGGTGAACTCGGCGGCGGGCGCGTCGATCGCGACGGACCACGTCTCCAGCCGGTGGGCCCCGAGGACCCAGGCCTGCCCGGAGGCCCGCGCGACGTCCACGGCCCGCGGATCGCGTGCGCGCTCCGCGGCCTCGAACTCGCCGATCGCCGGGGAACGCCGCGCGGCCAGGGCGTCCCGGTGCGTGGGAACGACCGACCAGGAGTCGGGCAGCTCGATGGCGGCCAGCGGGATCTCCGGCGCGAGTCCGCGCGCGAGCCACCTACCGTGGTCGGCTCCGCGCGGCACGCCGAGCAGTGCGCGCAGCCACGGACCGGGACCCAGCCGTACCGCGACGGGGGCCGGAGCGCACAGGAACTCCACCGCGGTCAGGGCGTAGGCGGTGTCCGCGATCCACAGCGGCCAGGCCCGGTGGCGGTACCGGCCGAAGCTTCGACCGGGCTGCACGGTCAGGACCAGGTGGGTCCCCGTCACGTCGGCGCCCGTGCGGTGGACGTTCCAGCCCGCTTCCCGTTCTCGGGTCTCGTCACGCCGGTCGAGCGTGCCGTGTTCCAGGTCGAAGGCGTACCGCCCCGCCGTCAGGGGGCCGTTCGCACCGACGACCAGGTGGGTGCGCACGGGGTACGTCGCTCCCGCGGAGGGCACCGGGCGCCTGGGGACACGGGTCACCGTCCCGTCGGCCAGGCGGTGGTGTCCCGCACCGCGCCACAGGCCGTCGAGCAGGGCGCGTTCGCGTTCGGGTACCGGCACCGGGTCGGCTCCGGCCCGCCGCCAGGGGTTGGCGCGCGGCCCGGGCGGGAGGGGAGGACCCGGTGTTTCGGCCGAGAGGGCGCGTGCCAGCGCGGGCGGCAGGCGCGGCGGGTCCGCCGGACCGCGCCCGGCGCCGAGCGGTGAGGGGGTCGGTGGGATGGGGCGGGACATGGGTGCGCCTCACATGTGCGGGGGCGGAACGAGGGTGACGTCCGTCGGGCTCCCGTCCCAGGAGGTGCGCCACCCCCGTTCGAGGGCCGTGTGCTCGAAACGGGACATACCGAGGTAGGCGAAGGCCGCGGGGGCGTTCGGGACGAGTCCCGTGACGAAGCTCCGCACCACCCGCAGCGAGGTGCGACGGACATCCCTCGTCGTCAGATCGCGGGTGAGGACGCGGTGTCCGCGAACGGCCAGGGACCGGTAGACATCGTCCATCGACACGGCCGGGACCTCGGCGATCGAGCGCATCCCCAGGGCGGGCGCCGTGAAGCGCCGGGCCTCCCCGTGGACCCGGGGGTCGAGCCAGACCTGGACGTGCGCGCCCAGATCCACGATGTGCTCGCACTGGGCGCCGGCGGCGTCGAGGTAGGTGGCGTCGGCGCGGAAGTCGAGGTAGAGGCCGCGAGCCATCAGGCCCTGCTCGACGGCACGGAAGACCCACCCGTCGGCGGCGGTGCAGCCCTGGGTGTAGACCCAGGTGTGGACGGCCTCGAGGACGGCCTTGCGGGCGGCCCTGACCGGGTCGAGCGAGGCGGAGAATCCCGCGGCGTACAGGCCGCGTTCCCCGTCGTGCACGAGTGCCGCCACGGCGGGGGCGAACTCCGAGGGCATGGCCACCAGGGACACGTCCAGGGAGCTGCCGCGCAGGTCGTCGGCCAACCCGGGAACGCTGGCGGGGTCGATGCCGAAGGTGGGTCCGTCCAGGTGCCACCACAGTTCGAGGGCGTCGCGTTCGATGATCTCCAGGACCCCTCGGTCCCTCGCGTCGTCGGCCCCCTGCCCGGTGGCGATTCCGGCGTAGTTGAGGTGATGGACACGCGGCAGGTGCCGGAAGCGCGACTGCCTCCAGTTGAGGTAGACCAGCGAGGCCGGCATCCAGACCTCGGCGCCGTCGCCGTCGTCGCAGCGCGCCCAGAGGGTGGGGGTGTCCTCGGTGAGCGGTCGGTAGGGGAACGCGGCCCGGGTGTACTGCCACGAGGCGAACTGGGGCAGCTCACCCAGGCTGATCGGCTGACGCCCCGCGGCCAGCAGTTCCGCGCGGGATCCGATGCGCAGTTCGTCGTCGGGAAGGTCGGCTGGAAGCCAGTTCCCGCAGTAGCGCTCGATCCCTTCGGCGATCGCGGCGATCCTGGCCTGCTCGACGTCGTCGAAGGACGTGCCCAGCGAGACCCGGTCGGCCGGCCACTCACCGAGCTGTCGGGCGTCGGCGACGGACGCGGTCAGCCCCAGGTAGGACGCGGGAGCCCCCTCGGGGTGCGGCACGGCCCGCACCGAGCGGATGATGCCGCATTCGGGGTCGACGAGCGCCTCCACGGGCATGGGGTGGTCGGCCCTGGTCGTCTCGTTGCGGGCGGCCCCCAGGTGGCGCCGCCCGGTCGTGGTGGGGGTCAAGGTGAGTTCCCTTCATGGCGCCAGGTCCCTGACGCGGAATCGAGGGTGGACCTGGTGTGGGGCACGGACGCGGCCGTGAGGACCTCGGTCCACTCCGCCGGGGAGCCCGGCAGTCCCTGGGCCGCCAGCCACGGGTCGACGATGCGGGTCAGCCCGCCTGCGGCCCTGATGCCGGCCCGCAGGACCTGATCGGCGACGCCGGCGACCAGGCGGTGCCCCCAGGGGCCGCTGGCGAAATGGCTCGGGGCGGGCCACGTACGCGCGAGTCGCCGGGCGTCGTCGTGGAAGAAGTCGTCATCGCCGCTGATCACCAGGAGCGGCGCATCGATGCGGCCGTAGCGCGATGCCAGGTCCACACGCTCCGCGCTCCACAGCCGCCGCCAGCCGGTCAACGTCGACGGCGACCAGTCCCAGTGCTCGGCGGCCTCGACGACACCCAGCTCGTGTGCCTGTGCGACGCGGCGGTCGAGCTCGCCCGCGGGCAGCGGGGGTTGGGAGCGCCGGTGGCGCCCGTGTTCGTGCCACCATCCGATCCGGTGCAGGATCTGCGGGGCGCCCTGGGTGTCCCACGCGGTCTCGGCCAGTCCGAGGGCTGGGACGAGGGCGATGATCGCCGAGACCGGGGGCGCGCCGTCGCGTGCCACGGCCCGAGCGGCTTCCAACGCGGTGTGAGCGGCGTACGAGGCGCCGAAGAGGACCAGCGGCAGCCCTTCGTACTCGTCGAGCAGATGAGCGAGGACCCGTCCGCCGTCGTCCTCCTCGTGCGCGTAGGGGGACCAGGCTCCCGCTGACCGGTAGCGTCCGCGCACGTCCTGCACGAGGCAGTGGTAGCCGCGGGCGTTCCATGAGCGTGCCGTCGTCTCGTGCTGGTCGGCGTCGTAGGGGGTGCGGATCACCACGAGGCCCTCCGGGTTCGCGCATTCCCAGATCCGCCCGCGCAGGACGGCGCCGTCGCCTGCCCGGCAGAGGTGTTCGCGTCGGGGCTCCTCGGTCATACCCGCTGACGTGCCCCTCGGTCGATGGCGGACGGCGGGTCATAGGCCAGGAGCGGGTGCTCACTGACCGTGCCGGTGGCGGGGACCAGCTTCCACAGCGTGCTGCGGTAGCCCTCCAACGTGTCCGACTCCTGTGCCCATGCCAGGGCGAGGGTGAGCAGTCGGCTCGTCAGCAGCATGTGTGCGGCGGGCGAGGGGGGTGCGTCGGCCACGGCCGCGCGCCGCCAGGCGTCGAGTTCGTGGGGGACCGAGCTCGCCGCCAGGCGTCGCCGATACACCTGTTCGGCGCCGGGGTCGTCCCCGTTGAGGCAGATCGGATCGACGAAGCCGTTCTCGCCCTCGCGGTAGGCGCGCAGCCAGGCGACGCCCTGGCTCGGCAGCGCGTCGAGCCGGTCCCATCCGAGGCGCTCGGCGGGTGAGTCCGCGTACGCGACCACGAGCCCCCACGGCGGGGCGCCCTCTCCGCGGGGACCGGCCGTGCCGCCGTCCTCGCGGTCGTCGTCGGCCATGCCGTCCATCGCGGCGAGCAGGGCCGCGGCGTCGGTGTGGCGGGTGACGGCCGCGCCCCAGTCGGTCAGGGCCTCAGCCACCGTGTCGACGAGCTGGCCACCGCCGACCAGGGCGACCTCGCGTCGCGGACCCGGCCAGCGGCGCTGTGCGTCCTCCTCCTGGCGTGCGGACAACCTCGCCCGGAGCGCCTCGGTGAACGCGGCGGCCTCCCCGTGACCGCTCGAAGCACCGCGCAGGACGTCCAGGAGACCGGGCGGCGGGGACACGAGACGGAGGATGTGTCCGGAGGAGGTGCGGACGACACCGGTACCCCCGCCGTCGACGATGACGTGCGCGCCGGTCCCCGGCACGGGGGCGATGGATGGTTCTGGGGGCATGGCCGACCTCTCACACGGCCCGGTCGGGCAGCGCGGGGCTGCCCGACCGGGTGGTTCTCACCGACTACGTCGCGGGGGACGAGGGTCAGTCGAAGGGGTTCTCGACGAGCGCGTTGGAGTGCGTGGCCGACAGGTGCGCCAGCTGCTCGGACTCCACGATCTCGGCGACGACGTCGAAGGGGTTCTCGACGAGGGCGTTGGAGTGCGTGGCCGACAGGTGGGCGAGCTGCTCGGACTCCTCGATCTCGGCGACGATCTGGTTGTCCATAGGGAGTTCCCTTCTCAAGGCAGGACGTATCGGTCATCTGTGCCGACAGGTGTTCGCCGGGGCGAACAGGACTCACCCTAATTGAAAACGATTGTCATTTCCAATAGGCTGGCCTCATGAACTTCCAGGAGCTCCTCGTGGCCGACTACCGCGCGGGCCGCACCTACGCCGTCGCCGACGGCGCCGTGAGACCGCTCGGCAACGCCGTCCTCGCCGAGCACGCCGGGTTCCTCACGCTGCCCCGCCATGGCGAGGGCGGTGCCGCATGGGCCTTCGTCGACGACCGCTCCGGCGCGCTCGTGGTCTCCGGCCCTCGCGGGGAACGGCGCTTCCCCGTGGCCATCCCCGGTGAGCACCTCGCCTGCGACGCCTCGGGCCGCTACGTGGTGGTGACGACCGGACTGGGCGCGAACGCGCGGGCGTGGAGCGACGTCGTCACCCTCGTCGACCTGGAGCGGGGCGAGTCGGTACGGTTCCGCTCCCGGGTCGGCGAGCCCGGGGTGATGATCGTCCCGGACCAGGCCGACGGCGAACCGGTGGCCGTGCTGCGGCACAGGGAGCCCGGCGCCCTCGAGGCGCTTCCTCTCTCCCGGTGCCTCGACGTCGCCCCCCACGTGCCCCGGATCACCGGTGAGACCATCCGCGGGATCGCCGACGACGGGCACGGCGACGTCGTCGACCAGCGCACCGGCATCGCCGCGACCGCGACCAGCGAGGGACTGGAGCGTTTCGTCATCGACGGCGGCGTCCCGCGCATGCTCGACACCGTCGCCTGGCCCGTACCCGGACGCGCCTACTACCTGCGCCTGGACCCGGCCACGGGCCGTGCGGTGGGCGTGGTCCGAGGCGGTCCGGCGTCCCCGACGGCATGGACCGAGTGGACGAACCACCTGGTCGACGTCGACCTGTCCACCGGCCGGACCCGCTGCCTGGAGCTGCTTCCGGGACTGGCCTTCCGCTTCGCGCTCGGCGGCGCCCGGGCCGCCGTCGCCACGATCCATCCCGACGGGGACCAGCTCACCGTCATCGAGCGGGCCGATCCGCTGATGGGCGTCGCGCACCGGATCCCGCTTCCCGCGATGTCGTGTCCGCCCTCCCCCGGGCACCTGCCCTGGGACCCCGTCGGCGACTCACCCGCCCAGCGGCGCTCCGTCGCCGTCGATCCCACCGGGACGACGGTCGCGGTGACCCGAGGGGGCGACGGCCAACTGCACCTGTTCCACGACGGCGAACTGGACACCGTCACCGTGCCCAGCGCCCTCGACGAGGGCGGGCACCTGTACTGGCACGGCGGCGACATCGACACCGTCGGCCGGTGAGCGATGCACGACTCCTTCCCTCCCATCGTCCCCGCCATCGACACCGCGCTCGCGAAGTGGGAACGGCACGGCCGCCCGGGTCTGCCGGAGAACGGGTACGCGCTCAGCCGACCGCCCGGACGCCGACGCCACGGCATCTACCGAGTGGACGCCGGCACACCCGTGATCGAGCCCGAGGGGCACATCCTGCGCATGGCCCCCTCTCCGGACGGACGCAGCATCTGCGTCCAACTGGCCGAGCACGCGGACGAGGACGCCGCGCTCGGGCTGGTCGACACCGCCACCGGAGCGCTGCGGCTCTACCCCCGGGTGCGCTGCCGCTACGACCCCATGCTCTGGGACGACGACTCGTCCGGTGTCGAACTGGTGGCCGGCCGGTCCCACAGCCTCGTCCGCCTCGACGCGCGCACCGGGCGGTCGACGGCCTCGGCCGTGTCGCCGGACACCCGGCTCAGGCTCTTCCCCGGAGGCCGGTGCGGCCTGTTCGCCGAAAGCCGCCACGGTGGGCCCAGCCGCCTCATCGACCGAGCCACCGGCGTCGAGATCGCCGCGTTCAGCGCCGTCGCCCGGGTCCTGCCCGCCGGCGACGACATCGTCGTCGACGACGGCACACGCCTTCAGTGCCTCGATCCGGGCAGCGGTGCCGAGAGATGGCGCTGGGACGACCCGAACCTGCGAGTCACCTCCTTCGCCACCCGCGGCCAGGACATCGTCGCCGTCGGCGTGCGCGCCGGCCGCAGTGTCATCGTGCGGCTCCTCCAGGGCTCGGTCGTGGCCGAACGCGAGGTCACGTACCAGGGCGCCCCGGCTGTCGCGACCGGGGTGAGCGCTGACGCCGGTCGGTTCCACGCCCTCGTCGAGGGCCCTGTCCTGCCCCCGCGGGTCGTACCCGCCGAGGAGTTGCTGTCCCCTCGGCCGGCAGCGGTCCACCAGGTGACCCCGGCACGCACCGAACGGCACGTCTTCACCGCCGAGGACGGCGCACGCGTCCCCGTCGTGGTCACCTCACCGGCCGACGCCCGGGGCCCCGCACCGCTGATCCTCACCTGCTACGGCGGCTTCGGGGTGCCGAGTCTGCCCACGTTCGAGCCGACCGTGCCGACGTGGGTCGAGCAGGGTGGCCGGTACGCCATCGCCCAGGTCCGAGGCGGAGGCGAGCACGGACCGGCCTGGCGGCGGGCCGGGCACGGCCTCGCCAAGGGCCGCGGCATCGACGACCTCGCCGTCATCGCACGCGGTCTGGTCGAGGCCGGGATCACCCGGCCCGACCTGCTCGTCCTGGCGGGCGCCTCCCACGGCGGAGTCCTGGCCACCAGCTGCGCCCTCGGTTCGCCGGACCTGTGCGCCGGTGTCGTCAGCACCGCGGCGCCGCTCGATCTGCTCAACCTCGGCGCCCATCCGCTCGGACAGCGGTGGGCCGGCGAGTTCGGGGCCTCGGACTCCGCCGAGGGGATCGCCCACCTGCGCCGCATCTCACCGCTGCACCGTGCCGAGGCCCTCGCCTCCGGCACCCCTCTGCCCCGCTTCCTCGGCATCGTGTTGGCGGAGGACTCCCGGGTGGCCGCCGACGACACCCTGGCGGTCGCCGAAGCGCTGCGCCGCGCCGGAGGCGGCGCCACCGTATGGCGCGCCCCGGAAACGGGCCACGGCGGCAACCACCTCGACAGCCTCCACCGTCTCGGGGCGACCGTCCTCAGCTTCGCCGCCGTCACCACCGGATCAGCACAGACCGCTCCGTCAACGACCTGAGAGAGCCCCCGCGACAGATGGCACAAGCAACGAACGAAAGACGCGTGTCGACTTCCCTCCAACGCCTCCTGACCAACGCGCGCCCCGGAGGAGGACGATCCGGCGGCGCCCCGGGTCCGGCCGCTCCCGCGGCCGACACCCGGCGGCGCGGCGTCCTCGCCGCTCGGATCCTCGTTCCGGTCCTGGCTCTCGCGCTGGTCGCGGTGGTGCTGCTGTCGACGAGCGTCGGCACGATCGACGTGTCCCCGGCGGACGCCCTGCGTATCGTCATCGGCCATCTCGTGCCCGGAATGCCGTGGATGTCGGACGGGTCGCTGACGACGGTGCAGGACAACGCCGTCTGGCAGTTCCGGCTGCCCCGCGTGCTTCTGGCCGCGACCGCCGGTGCCGCGCTCGCCCTGGCCGGTGCGCTGATGCAGGCCGTGGTCCACAACTCCCTGGCCGAGCCCTACATCCTCGGCGTCTCCGCCGGCGCCGGGGTCGGCGCGGTCTCGTTCATCGTCCTGGGCATCGGAGCCACCTCCCTCGGGGTGGGGGGCGCGGCCTTCCTCGGCGCTCTCCTGGCCACCGCGGCCGTCTACACCCTGGCCCACAAGAACGGGCGCATCGCGCCCCAGCGCCTCATCCTCGCGGGCGTCGCCCTCGGTTCCCTGTTCAGCGCCGTGACCAGCTACCTGACCATCACCACCGAGGCGCAGAACGTCTTCAGCATCATGTTCTTCCTGCTGGGGTCGGTCTCCGCCGCCACGATGGGCCACCTCGCCCTGCCCTCGGCGGCGCTGCTCGCCGTGGGGCTCTACGCCGCCCTCCGCGCGCGAGCGCTCAACGCCCTTCTCGTCGGGGACGACGCGGCCGCGTCCCTGGGCGTCAACGTCAACCGGCTGCGCAGCGGAACCCTCGTCGCCGCGGCCCTGCTGACCGGATCGGTCGTCGCGGTCTCCGGAGGCATCGGCTTCGTCGGGCTGATCATCCCCCACATCGCCCGCATCATCGTCGGTTCCGACCACCGCAGGATGCTCCCGGTCGCCCTGCTCGGAGGAGCGGTGTTCCTCGCCACCTGCGACTTCCTGGCCAGGACCCTCGCCGCTCCCGCGGAGATCCCCCTGGGCGTGCTCACCGCGATGGTCGGAGCACCGTTCTTCCTGTGGCTGCTGCGACGCGACCGCGCCGACAGCGTGGGGGTGGGCCGATGAGGATCGACATCGAGAACCTCGCCGCCCACCGCGGCGGACGGCCCGTCGTCACCGACGTGAGCGTCTCGGTGCCCTCGGGCACCGTGCTCGGGCTGCTCGGGCCCAACGGGAGCGGCAAGTCCACACTGCTGCGCACCGTCTCGGGGCTCACGGCTCCCTCAGCCGGCCGTGTGCGGTTCGACGGTACCGACATCACCGCGCTGAAGCGCAAGGAGCTGGCCCGGCACGTGGCGGTGATGGCACAGGAGCACAGCGAGGAGTTCGAGATCCCCGTCCTGGACATGGTGCTGCTCGGGCGCATCCCGCACGGACGCGGGTACGGCCGCGACTCCGACCGCGATCTCGCCCTCGCGCGGGAGGCACTCACCCGCGTCGGCGCCGCGCACCTGGAGACCCGCCCGGTCTCGGCCCTCTCGGGTGGCGAGCGCCAGCGTGTGCTCTTCGCCCGCGCGCTCGCCCAGGACACACCCGTGCTCGTCCTCGACGAGCCCACGAACCACCTCGACATCGCCCATCAGCTTGAACTCCTCGATCTGGTCAGAGCCACCGACCGCACCGTAGTGGTCGCCCTGCACGACCTGAACCTGGCCGCGCGCTCCTGCGACGCCATCGGCGTCCTGGCCGAGGGGCGTCTGCTCTCCCTCGGCACCCCGGACGAGGTGCTTCACACCGACCTGGTCCGTTCGGTCTTCGGCGTCGAGACGACCGCCGTCGCCCATCCGCGTTCCGGACGGCGGCACCTGCTCTTCGACGCCCGCAGCCCGCTGAAGCCGAACGACCACGGCCCCGCGAACCCATCCATCACGACTCAGGAAGAAATCAGGACCCCATGACAGTCAATGCCACCCGGGCCATGTCTCGGCGCGGTTCCCGCCCCCTCACCCTCTCGACCGCGTGCGCCGCCCTCGCCGTGCTACCGCTGGCGCTGACCGCCTGCGGCACCGGCGTCACCGTCGATTCGGCGGACACCGGGGACTCCGGGCAGACCGTGACGGTCACGAACTGCGGACGGGAGCTGTCCTTCGACACCACTCCCAGCAGCATCGTCGGACTGATGCCCTCGCAGACCGAACTGCTCATCCGCCTCGGCGTGCGGGACTCCATCGTCGGCCAGGCCCAGACCGAGGTCTCGGCGCTGCCGGACGACATCGCCGACGAGGCCGCCGACATCCCGGTGATCAGCGCGGACGCGCCGCCGGCCCGCGAGGACCTGCTCGCCGTCACCCCCGACTTCGTGGCCTCCCCGACGGAGTACGAGTTCACGGCCGAACAGGGCTTCGCCAGCATCGAGCAGCTGAACGAGAACGGCGCCCAGGCCTACGTCGCGACCGGTGGTTGCGCCGACCGCCGCAACACCGCGGAGGTCACCGACGTGTTGACGGACATCACCGACCTCGGCGCCATCCTGGGCGTCCCCGACGCGGCCGAGGAGCTCACACAGGACGTCGAGGCACGGCTGGCCGCCGTGGAGGACGCGATCGGCGACTCCGCGCGGCCCACCGTCGCGCAGGTCTACGTCGAGGGCGACTCGCTGTCGGCCATCGGCGCCGGCATCGAGGCGAACATCATCGAGACCGCCGGCGGCGACAACGTCTTCGACCCCGACGCACCCGAGTTCGCCGACTTCTTCGCCGCCCAGATCAACCCGGAGGAGATCATCAGCCGCGCTCCCGAAGCCATCGTGTTCGGTGTGACCGGAGCCGAGCACGAAGAGCGGACCCGCGAGTACCTTCGCGGCACCTTCCCCGACGTCCCGGCCGTGGAGGACGATCTCCTCATCGCCGTGCCCGCGAGTGATCTGTTCCCCGGCGCCCTGGGGAATGTCGACGCTGTGGAGACGATCGCCCGGGAGCTCTACCCGGACGCGCTCTAGACGGCCTGAAGGAGGATCACGAAGACGCCGGGACCCCGCTCACATGCGTTGCCCCGTGGGTTGCCGACCAGGCAGAACCTGGCCGGTAGCGCCTACGTGTGGGGGAGGTCCCGGCCCAGGCGGTCCGGTACCAAGCTGTCGCGGGGCTCAGGAACGGCGGAGCCAACCCCGTGCAGGAGGACGAACAGCACGAAATCCCGAGCTGCACGAGGCTGGCGCGGAGCTCCGTCGACCTCGCGCGGCAGTGGCGCGATGCTGGGTGGGGAGAGCGCCGATCGGTCAGCCGGTGGTCTTGCCGCGGATCCAGTAGTACTGCGTGTGCTGCCGGTGTTTCGGCAGTGCCCACTCGCGGCGGAACAGCTGGCGCATGCCCGACACGTCGGAGCGCTCACCCGCGCCCCACGCGTACACGTCGTCGGCGTCGACGTCGAGTGCGCGCAACAGTCGGAGCTGTTCGGCCCCGGTGCGCACGATCGACAGCCGCGTGTTCTCGCGCGTGCGGAACGGCAGCTCGGCGGCGTCGTCGTGGGGGTCGGTGAACACCACGTGCGCCGTGGCGTGGTCGGGGATGTGGTCCAGCAGCGAGTTGATCGCCGGCAGCGCCGAGGCGTCGCCGCCGATCACGTAGGTGCCGATCGCCGGGTCGGGATCGATCCTGGCCGGCGTGAACGCGATCTCGGCGCTGTCTCCCACCCGCACGGTCTCGGCCCAGCGCGCCGCGGCGCCCGCGGGCTGGTGCAGCACGAACTCCAGGGCGAAGGTGCCCGCGGCGGGATCGGGGTCGACGAGGGTGTATCCGCGTTGCCTGAGCACCGTGGGGTCGTCCAACGAGGGCACCCACAGCCGGATCCACACCGTCGGGAACACCTCGAGCCCGCTCAGGAACTCCGGCGCGGAGAAGTGCACCCGCCGGTACCAGGGGAGCACGTCGTCGACCGCGGTGACGGTCACCGGTTGCTCGCGCGCGCCGATGGCGCGCAGGATGGTGCGCTGGATGTTCAGGGCCATGGGGTTCCATCCGTTGCGGGCGTGAGGCGCCACCCCGCGGCGCGGGAGCGTTCGTTCCAGAACGCCGCGTAGCGGCCGTCCGCGGCGAGCAGGTCGTCGTGGGTACCGCGCTCGACGACGCGGCCTTCGTCGAGGAAGACGATCTGGTCGGCGTGCTGGATGGTCGCCAGCCGGTGGGCGACGACGAGCACGGTCTTCCCGGCGGTGAGTTCCCGGATGCCGCGCACCACCGCCGCCTCGTTCTGCGGGTCGAGGGCACTGGTCGCCTCGTCGAGCAGCACGACGGGGGCGTCCTTGAGCAGGGCCCGTGCGATCGAGACCCGCTGGCGCTCACCGCCCGACAGCGACGACCCGCCCTCACCGACCCGCGTGTCCCAGCTCTCGGGGAGGCGGTCGACGATCTCGTCGACGCGCGCGATCCGGGCCGCCTGGCGGACCTCGTCGTCGGTGGCGCCGGGGCGGCCGATGCGGATGTTCTCCTCGATCGTCTGGTCGAACAGGTACACCTCTTGGAACACCAGCGACACCTGTGACAGCAGCGTGTCGGTCGCGCAGGCGCTCACCGGCAGACCGCCGAGGCGGACGGTGCCGCGGTCGGTGTCGTAGAAGCGGGCGGCCAGGCGCAACAGGGTGGTCTTGCCCGACCCGCTCGGGCCCACGATGGCGGTGGTGGTGCCCGGGCGGAGCTCCAGCGAGATACCACGCAGCACCTCGCGGTCGGCGTGGTAGCCGAACCGCACGTCGTCGAAGCGCACCCAGTCCGGGCTCACCAGACCGCGCCGGACCCCCGTCGCCGTCGGCGAGGACCCGCGGTTCCGGCGTCTGCCGCACGTCGTACAGGCGCACGGCGGCCGTCGTCGCCTGGCGCAGCGACTGGGCGGCGTACCCCACGGTGAGCACCGTCGCCCCCAAGCCCAGCCCGACCAGCAGGAAGGGCACGAGGGTCAGGGGAGGCATGCCGAACCCGACGCCCACGAGCACCAGCGCAAGCGTGAACACCGGGTTCAGGAGTGTTCCGGCGCCCGCCTCGAGGCGGGTCATCGGGGTCGCCCACTCGCGGAAGTACGCCGCGAACCCGTCCACCGCCTCCTGGTAGCGGCGGTGGGCACGTCGGGCCTGACCGAACGTGCGCACGACCTGGATGCCGTCGACGAACTCGACCGTGGCCGCCTCGGCGCGGCGCTGCCAGTCCTCGTAGGTGCGCATCTGCTCGCCGTACCCGGGGCCGAGCATCTTCGCCAGCGCCGCCGCGTAGACCCCGAGCGGCACGCGGCCGAGCTTGGCCGCCAGGAAGCGGCGCAGCGAGAGCTGGTTGTCGGCGTCGATGAAGTGGGTCCACAGCAGCGCGGCCGAGCTGAGCAGGCCCCGCGCGCCGAGGGCGACCAACGCGATGACGGCCATCCGCCAGGCGCCGTCGGCGTCTCCGGCGAGCAGGGCGCGACAGGCCTCGACGACGAGGAGGAAGGGGGCCACGGCCAGAGCCGAGGCCAGCACGGCGACCGCGCTCGCGGCGGCGAGGGGGCCGCGCACTGGTGCCATCACCTGCGCGGTCGCCGCGCGGGTGTGCGCTTTCCGCTCGCCGGGGTCGTCGGGTGGGCCGGTCGCGGTAGCCGGATGTTCCGTGACGGGGGCAGCCAATCCGCGCCTTTCTCAAGCGGTGTGGGAAACTCAGGACACGATAGTACTCCGAGGCTACGAAGGGAAGGCTTTCCTAACCATGAGGAGCGAGGATGCCGCGCCCCGCGTGGGCAGACCGCCGCGCGTCACCCGCGACGACATCATCGAGGCCGTTCTCGAACTGGGGTTCGACGCGGCGACGGTCACCGCCGTCGCCCGGCGGCTGCGAGTCGACCCGTCCACCCTGTACGGCCACGTGCCGGGACGCGAGGCGATGCTGAACGCCGCCGCGGAGACGGCGATCGCCCGGGCTCCGTGGCCCGAACCGACCGGATCGTGGCGTGACTACGTGCGGGCATGCGCTGAGGTGATGTGGGTGCTGTTCGACGCGCACCCCGGGTTGGCGCGGCGGCTGCGGACCATGGCGAGTCTGCCGCCGTCGCTCGCCGCCGTGTCGCTGCGGATCACGCGACACCTCGTCACCATGCTCGACATCGACGTGCACTTCGCGGCGCTCATCGTCGACACCGTCGGCGACATGATGATCGACTCCCACATCACGGCGATCGCGCTCAACGAGCCCGTGGCCGGCACGGCGCGGGGGCTCACCGGACGCGAGCGGTCCCAGCACCTGCTCGACACGGCGGTCGGGATCGACGATCCCTTCGTCGCCGAGTACACCCGGGTGATCCACGAGGCGATGGGAGAACCCGGACGCCCGAGCGGCTGGTGGCGCGAGAAGCTCGCCCTCGTCCTCGACGGCATCGAGCACCGCCTGGGCCGATGACGCGAACCGCCCACTCCCGCGGGCCGCGCACCTGCTTGCGTTCCGGGTTCATCGGAGGCGTCCTCCATCACACCCGGCACGAAACGGCCCCGCTACCCGATCCGGTGGACGCCGGACCTCACCGGCCGGATCCTTGGCGCGCGTCGTCCGCGGATCCATGGTCGGAGTGCGGGCGGAACCGCGGGTGCGCCGTGACGAACACCGCGACGACCGCCATGACGACCGTGCCGACGATGACCGGCAGCGGCGCCCACACACCGTAGAGTGCCGTCCCGGCGGTGGGCGCCACGACGAACGTGAGGCCGTTGGTGGCGCCGATCAGGCCCGCGAGGCCGCCCTGCTCGTCCCGGTCGACGAGGAGCGTGGGACCCGCGGTGTAGCCGGGGATCGCGATGCCCAGTCCGAGGCCGATGAGGAGGAGGGCGGCGAAGAGCGAGACCTCCCCGAGGTCGGGGACCAGCAGCGCGAAACCGGCCAGGGCGACAACGCCGCCGACGCGCAGCAACGTCGGTGGGCTCCACCCGCTACGGGGCACGAGACCGCCCTGGGCGACGACCATGCCCACCCCCGCGGTGAGGAGGGCTCCACCGGTGACCAGGCCGGTGGTCTCCGCGTCGAGTCCGAGCCTGTCCTGGACGATGAACCCCGTGACCACCTGGATGAAGCCGAGGGCGGTGAACATGCCGAACCCGGCGAACAGGAACGGCCAGACGCGGGGGTCGGTGGGACGGACGCGGGCGGGCTGCTCGATGAGCTCCGCACGGGATTCACGGCGCAGTCGGAAGGCGACGAGGACGAGGCCCAGGCCGAGCAGGACGGGCACGGCGACGAGGGGGGTGATCAGCCCGAACGCGGCCAGCACTCCGCCGACGACGGAACCGGCCACCATGGCGACGCCCTGCGCGGCGCCGATGCCCGCCATCCCCTTCACCCGGACCGCCTCGTCGTGGGTGACGTCGGCGATGTAGGCCTGAGCGGTCGGCGGGACGGCCGCGATGGCCGTGCCGAATCCGACACCGCGGAGCAGGACGAACAGGGCGAACAGCGCGCCTCCGGTCAGGACACCGCTCATACCGAGTTGGGCGAGGAGGGCGAACAGCGCCATCGTGACCGTCGCGAGTACGAAGGCGGCGACGAGCACGGGTTTGCGGCCCCACGACTGGGAGCGCCGCCCCCAGAACTGGCTCGTGGCCACGACCATGACGGCCGCCGCACTGATCGTCACCCCCACCTGCCACTCCGCGAGTCCGACCTCGCGTGAGAGCGGAGCGATGATCGGATTCAGTGTCATCTGCCCGAGGAAGATGAGGAAGACCGCGCCGAGCAGGAGGGGGATCTGGGGTTTCGGCGCGCTCGCGCCGTGGTCGGGGGTGGGGACCGAGCGGTGTGTGGCCATACCGTCCTTCTTCGGTTCACGGGCGGGGGCACGGGCGCGCCCGGTGGGGGTGTGGGGTGTGGGGTCGGCGCCGTTCGTCAGGGCCCCTCCCCCGGCGGCGCCAGTTCGCGTTCGATGCCGCTGAGGACGACGCGCAGCTTGCCGCGGAACCACGTGATCGGCTCCGCCTGGATCGCGCGCACCATCTCCGCGCGGATCACGGCACGCGTGTCGTCGGGGTCGTCCCCCGGATCCGTGCGCGCCCACTGTTCCTCGACCCGCCGCCTGGCTCCGTGGCGCACGTCCGTCCCTCCGGGGGCTGGGGACACCGCGTCGAGGGCCTCGACGCCGCGCCGGTTGTCGGCGGCGAGGTCGAACACGAGGTCCACGGCGAGCACCGCGTCGCGGGCCGTGAATCCGCGCGCCGTGAGAGCGGCGCCGACCCGGTCCGCGAGGTCCACCATGGTCGGGGGGATCACGCCGCGCGCCACCTCGGTGACGGCGCCGGGGTGGCGCTCCCACACACGCCAGGACGCCAGCGCCCAGCGCTCCAGCAGGTCGCGCCACGACCCGTCCAGTCCGGGCCACTCGGTGCGGCGCATCGCGAGGTCGACGCCGAGCCGCACGAGTTCGTCGCGGTCGGGCGCGTGCCGGTAGAGGGTCGCCTGCCCGACGCCGAGCCGGGCGGCGACCGCGGCGAAGGTCAGATCCGGGAACCCGACGGCGAGGACCGCCTCGGCGATCGCCTCCGCGTCGACCGCGGGCGGTCTGCCCGGGCCGCGCCGGGTCCGTCGACTCATCGCCACCGCCTCCACTGTAGGTGAGGCTTACCTTATCAGATTATGAGAGTGAACTATCTAATCTGTACGCGCGAACCTTCCCCCACCCCCGGCCGGGAGCGGTCAGTCCGCCTCGGCCCGGACGGACATGGGCAGAACACTCGTCCAGTGCGTCGTGACGTAGTCCAGGGCGGACGCGTGGTGCTCGGCGCTGCAGTCGGCGACGAGGAAGGGCTCGATTGGTGAGCAGCACGTCGTCGGCCCCGGGCACCAGGTGCGGGTCGATCGCGGTGTGCCGTTCGGCCGCCGTCATGCCCGGCCCCCAGAAGTCGAGCTCCAGGCCCCGCTGGCTCTGGGTCATCCCCCCGGGCTTGACCGTGTAGACCACGGGGACGCCCGCCCGGTGACACGCGTCGCGCAGGGCCCGGATGTGGGCGCGTACACCTGCCAGGGGCTGGGCGTCGGCGCGGTACGGGCTCAGGAAGTAGCTCTGCATGTCGTGGACCAGGAGGAACGCGCGCACCGGGTCGATGGTCCAAAGCGCCCGGTTGGCGGGCAGGTCGTCCGCCGCGGGCAGCGGGTAGGGATCGATCGTGGGAAGGGCCATCAGTCGTCCAATCGGGCCAGCGCCCGCCGCAGGTCGCGGCGGGAGACCTTGCCGACAGCCGTGGCGGGGAACTCCGCCACGACCTCGACGCGGTCGGGGATCTTGTAGGCGGCCAGTCCGCGCTCGCGCAGGAAGCGCAGGAGCTCACCGCGGGTGGGGGCCTGCTCTCGGGCGATGACGTAGACGCAGGAGCGTTCGCCCAGGTAGGGGTTGGGAACCGCGACCACGCAGGCGTCACGCACGGCCGGGTGGGCGAGGATGTGGTCCTCGACCTCGTCGGCGCTGATCTTCTCGCCGCCGCGGTTGATCTGGTCCTTGGCCCGCCCGGTGACGACGAGGTTGCCCGACGGGTGGCGGCGGACGATGTCGCCGGTCCGGTGGAAGCCGTCCTCGGTGAAGGCCCGCGCGTTGTGCCCGGCCGCGCGGTAGTACCCGCGGATGGTGTAGAGGCCGCGGGTGAGCAAGTGCCCAGGCTCGCCGTCGGCGACGGGCCGGTCGTGGTCGTCCACGATCCGGATCTCGTCGTGCGGGCTGATCGGCCGCCCCTGCGTGGTGGTGACCACGTCGTCGGGGTCGTCCGGCCTGGTGTAGTTGACCAGCCCCTCGGCCATGCCGAAGACCTGTTGGACCATCCCCGCGTGCGCGGGGAGCAGACTTGCCGACCTGGGCCTTTACTCTCCCCGGTAGCTCAAATCTGCAAGTTGCTGAAAATCAGACACAAGAAACAAAAATGAACAAAAACACACATAAAACCCCATCAGCCGCAAAACCCCACTCATCACCGGAGGACCCACCCACCCCCGATCGCCTCACATCATCCACGGAATGACAAGCTCGCGAGGTGCCATCGGACACCGCCGGCAGCCCGTGTGTGCTCCGTTCGTGCTCTTCAGTTCCGTACCGACACGACAGCCGACGGCTTCATGCGCCCCCAGGCGGCACGGCGGATCGGATGGGGTGACACGAAACGGTATATAGCGACACGCGACGGCACCAGATCACCGGACTTCTAACGATGGCCGCAGGTTCGAATCCTGCCGGGGGCGCCACAAAACCCCAGTTCAGGCGAGGTGCGCGAGTCGAACAGACGAGGTGCGAGGCCCGTCTGGGGGCGGACCTCGCGGAGCATTTTGCCATCCCGTGCCCTGCCCGGGGCGGCCCATGTCCGCCCACCAGCGCCCCGCCACAGCCGGTGGCAAACACGGCCCTGTACGGCCGCGTCCGCCCCGAACACCCCCGCCCCCTACCCCGGGGGGCCAACCAAACGCGTCAGCCGCCCACACGCGGCCTGTCCGCCAGTCACAACGCAGCCCGCTAAACCCCGCGATCGGTCCGTGGTGGAGCATCAGGCCGTGCGTAGACCCCGGCCGGTCCGATCACCAAGTGTCGACAGTCCTCCGCAGCGGTCTCAACGGCTTCTTCGATGTGAACGAGGAACAGTTGAAGCGCACCGATCTCCTGAGGGGTGTTCGGGAACAGTTCGCTGATGTCCTCCATGGCCCGCAGATGCTCGGCCAGGGTCGGCGGGTCCACGTGCAACACATACGGCGGATCCAGCCCACGGCCCCGCCAGCGGTGCAGAAGGACACCCTCCCGCGCGGGAGCTTCGTCGGCCGAGCCGTCGTCCAGGTTGAGCCGGTACACGAGTTCGGTGAACAGGCGTGTGTCGTCCATGAGCTCTCCAGCGCCTACCCGCGCCGAGGAAAGGCCGTGATGATGTTACGTGACTCATTGCTCACGGAGACCAGAGGTCGGTAGGTCCTGACGATGTTCGCGTCATCGTCTCAGATCTGCACTGGTGCCGCAAAAGCATAGGTGTCGTTCTTAGCCTCGCAGGAGACACTCTCGGGCGCGATAAGAATCTGGTCAATAGCAAAGTCGGCAAACGATCGCCAGTTATCTCCGATCTGGACGGCGACGTTGTTCCAGTCATCCATGTGCCTGTCCTTGATGTGTCGATATCCCCAGTTTCGTGAGCCGCATTTGAGGTAGGCGTATTGTCCGGACGGCCCTCCGTTCTTGGTGAAATTACGGACGAGCTTGTGATTGTCGTCCCGCACCCCGCAGGCCGCCCAAGTCTGGGAGCGCCCTGCGACGGCTGATACTCGACCTCGTTGATCTCTGCTTAGTAGTTCTCGACTGTGGTCCTTGGTGAAGCATGTGCAGCATGGGCTTGCGGCATCGAAGCAAGAAGAGCAAGAGCCATCAAGGCAGCAAGCACTGGGGATCTTCTTGAGCATGCGGACTCCTAGCATCCCACGCCTCATTGACAGAAGTACGCCACGTTCATTCCACGGTCCAACGGCAGGGAAACCATCTCCTCGAGGGCACAACCTTGCCCACATGAGAATATTTTCCGCCTGCGAGGAATCTTCCGACAGGCGACCATGATTGGGGATTTCTCCCCCGATTTCAGAAGAAAGCGGCGTCGAATTGACTACAGCGTCCAGCTCAATCCAGGGGACCTTCCATCCGATGGGATGACAACCCCGGGAACGAGAAAACCCCAGGCCAGCACGGGTGAGTCTCCCGCGCAGCCCGGGGCCGGAGGCGTTTTCTCGCTCCTGGTGTGCTCCCCAGTCCGGCTACCCCGCCACAGCTACGCGCGCACGGGCCTGAGCAGGGCCGCTGTCGCCTCAGCCGCCGCTTTGGCGACCTCGGGGAACACTGTCTGGTAGGTGTCCTGGGTGAAATGGGTAGTCGCGTGGCCCAGCTCGGTGGAGACGACCTTCACGTCCGCCCCCGCCGCCAGGGCGAGGGAGGCGGCCCCGTGGCGGAGCCCGTGTAGGTGGACCGGCGGGAGCCCTGCTGTTTTCACGATCCGGTTGATCCAGCGGGTCACCACCCCCGGATGCCACCCGGACCCGTCGGGCTGGGTGAACACCAACCCCGAGTCCGCCCACGCCTGCCCCGCCTGCAGGCGAGCTTCGTTCTGGAACCGCTTCCACGAGCGGAGTACCCGCACCGTGCCGGAGTCCAGAGTGATGGTCCTCCGTCCGGCCGCGCTCTTCGGGGTGGTCGTGATCGTCTTCCACCCCAAGGTGACGACCTGGGTACGGATGTCGACCTGACCATCGGTCAACCGGGTGTTGGACCAGGGCAACCCGACCGCCTCACCGCGCCGGAGCCCCTTGACGGCGATGAGGTGGAACATCGGGAACAACCACCGGTACTTGCCTGCGTGGGTCAGGTAGGTGATGGTCTGCTGAGGTGTCCACACCATCACCTCCCCCGGCACCACCCCGTCGATCTGCCACTGACGCACCCGCTCCGGTGTCCACACCAACGGCTTGCTGCGCGGACATGACGGCAACCGGCAGGTCCGGACGCCGCACCGCTTCGGAGAACGCGCTGCGCAACGTCGCCCTGATCCGGTGCTTGGTCGACAGCGAGATGACCCGCTGCCCCTTGACCGAGTCCCGCACCTTCGCGTTGTCGGACTCGCGGCACTCCAGGATCCGCTGGTTGTTCTCCTCGATCGCGGCGAACATCTCCTCCACCTGCCAGGACGTGAGCTTGTCCAGGCGTGTGGGCCCCAGGTGCGGCACGAGGTGGTTGCGGATGTGCCCCTCGTACGAGGCCCGGGTCTTGGGTGCCAGGTCGGGTTTGCCGTTCAACCATTCCTTGAGCCACTGGGCGACGACGGGGATCTTCTCGCGGGTGCGTGCCCCGGCCCCGATGCGGCGTTTGACCTCGACCGTCTCCGGCAACGGACGACGTGCCCGCAGGGCTTGCTGGATGAGGTCGGCGACCTGCGCCTCGATCTCGGGCTCGTCCTCGGCCAGGCGGATCAGCGCCTTGAGGTGATCGAGCTGGGCCTGGGCCTCTTCTTGGGAGGCCAGTCCGCCCCGGCGTGCCTGACGCCGCTTCCCCTCGCCAGTGCGGGGGAGTTCAAGTTGGAAGGCCCACTCGCCATGGCGGGGGTTCCACGCCCCGTCCTCACGGCGGGGTCTGTCAAGTTGAGGTGTGTAACTATCTCTGCTGGCCAGAGGCGTGTCGCGGTCAACCGGCCGTCGAAAGCCAGATCGAACGCGTTCAACGCCCGCTTCCAGCGACTGGTCCACTTCGCGCGCCCCGCCCCCATCGGATCCAGCGCCATCAACGCCGGATAGACACACTTGAGCGCGGCCTGCTCGCTGGGGAAATGCCCCCGAGCCTTGACCGCCCGCCGGATCCGGGCGTTGATCGACTCCACCGCGTTCGTGGTGCAGACGATCCGCCGGATCTCCACGTCGAAGGCCAGGAACGGCACCATCTCCGCCCACGCGCTCTCCCACAACCGCACGATCGCCGGATAGAGCTCACCCCAGTCGTCGCAGAACTCACCGAACCGCTCCAGGGCCGCCTCCTCGGTAAGGGCGGTGTAGACCGGCCGCAACCCAGCGGCGACCTTGCGCCGGTCGGTGTAGGAGGCATACCGGAAGCTGTTGCGCAGCAGGTGGACGATGCAGGTCTGCACCACCGTGCGCGGCCACACCGACTCCACCGCCTCGACCATGCCCTTGCCCCCGTCGGCCACCAGCATCAGCACGTCCGTCACGCCGCGGTTGCGCAGCTCGGTGAACACCTGCGCCCAGTACTTGGCGCCCTCGCCCCCGTCGCCGGCCCACAGACCCAGGATGTCGCGCTCGCCCTCGGCCGTGACGCCCAGGACCACGTAGACGGGCCGGTTGGCGACCTGGCCGTCACGGATCTTGACGTTGATCGCGTCGACGAACAGCACCGGGTAGACCGGGTCCAGGGGCCGGTTCTGCCACTCGGTCATCCGCTCCATGGCAGCCTCGGTGATGGCCGAGATCGTCTGCTTGGACACGTTGGCGTCATAGACCTCGTCCAGGTGGGCGCAGATCTCCCCGTGGGTCAGGCCGCGGGCCGACAGGGATAAGACGATGCCGTTGACCCCGGACAGCCGCCGCTGCCTCTTCTTGACGACCTGGGGCTCGAAGGAGCCGTCGCGGTCGCGGGGCACGTCGAGCTGGACCGGACCGGCTTCGGTGGTGACCGTCTTGGACCTGGTCCCGTTGCGAGCGTTGCCGTGCCCGTTCGTGGAGCGTTCGTGCTTGGCGTAGCCCAGGTGGGAGTCCATCTCGGCTTGCAGGACGTTCTCCAGGGTGGTCTTGGTCAGGCGGAACAGCAGCCCGTTCTCCCCGACCAGGTCGATGCCCTCGGCTTTGGCTTTGGCCACCAGCTCTTGGGCGAGTTCCTCGTCCGACCTGCCAGTATCCGCCTTGACCCGCGTCTAGTCACTCATGGTGAACCCCTACGCCCTTGGAGTTACACCCTTATCTTTACAGTCCCTTCTCATCCGGCGGCCACAGGTTCGAACCCCGCCGAGCACGCCACAAAACCCGTTCACATCCCTACTTGACGGTGACCAGGAGTTACCTACTTCTGCTGGGACCGCAGGTTGGAACCGGCCCTTGTGGATGCCCCGGTCTCCCCGCCCCTTGGTCTGGCCGGAGTCGCATGGCACCAGCCGCGCCGTCCCCTCCGCCGCATCTGGCAGCACGCTGGTGTAGGCGTCCGCGGTCAACGCGATGCTGACAGGACCCAGCGCCGCCCGCTCCACCTTCAACGCGTGCCCCTGCCCGGAGACCGAACCCAACGACTGGCCGACGCACGGGAGTGACGGGAGGCGAACCCGGCACGTCCGGGTCTCCATTACTCTCACCACGGAACCGCCCCCACCGTGGACACCCTGGCAGCGGCCACCCTTCCTTCAGGTTCACTGGCCGACCTCATACGACGCCCATGACCACACCGCCCTCGCCATCGTTGAAAGGCGTGTACACCAGGACCGCCCCGGGCCCCGCCAGCAACGCCAGGTCCACGAGGGAGTGCCGGTCATCGAGCCCCTCCAGTCCGACCAGGGGCACCGTTGTTGGCCGCGACCCATCCCACGGCAAGACGTCGACGCGCCAGTCCCAGTCCACCCTGGCAACGCGCACCACCGCGTCGTCCAAGTCGAGAGCCCCCAGCGCGGAGAGGCCCTGACCACGATAGTTGACGCCAGTTGACCGTAGGGTTTGCCCGGACCAGTCCGTCTCCTCGTAGCGCAGGGACGCGCAGTGCTCATCCTCGGCCACCGACTCGGCGCACCGCCAGCCCGTGTACGAACGGTCGGTGAACCCGGTCACAGCGCCCCTGTCCAGGAAGGGATCGCCCCCGTCGTACAGCGCGTCACCGGTCCCGGAGTCGACGACCAACCTGTTGGACTCCATCGTCACGGCAGACCCGTCCTCAGAGGCATCGAACCACGCCGACCTCGGCTCGTCCTGACCCGCGGCGTCAGAGACCGACCATGGATACTCCCGCCGCCACGCCTCCACGCCAGTGGCCGTGTCGATGCCCAGAAGGAGGCCGTGCATGTCCTGGCCCACACCGCAGGCCAAGGACAGGACCACCGTGCCCCCCGCCACCAGGGCCTGCCCCTCGTCGGGACGCAGGTGCCCGTCTGGCGAGGGAAAACAGCCTTCCTCCCCCGGGTGGCCCCAGCGCTCGGTGCCGTCGGCGCTCTGGAAGCCCACCAGGACGTTCTCTCCCCCGTCGCGGTTCAGGTAACCGTCCTCCTCCTCGGAGAGTCTCCCCATCGCCTGGGCTAGGAGCAGGGAGGACTCGGATCCGGCCAACTCGTCGGCCCCGGACAAGAGGACCTCACCGGTGGAGGCCGCCAACACGGCCCAGCCCCGCTCCGGGCCGTCTCCGTGGTGGCTGAGGTACACGCGCTCCCGGTCAGCGGACAGGTCAGCCCCGACCGTGGTCGATGGGTCACGGTAGGAATCGGCCGAGATACCCTCGGGACGGCGGTAGCGCCACCGTTCCTCTCCGGTGAGGGGGTCCAGGGCGACGACGCCGTCCGACAGTCGTACGATCCCGACCGTGTCCGTGGTCCACACGTCCAAGACACGCGTATTCTCCGGAGACTCCCACGTCCAGGCGTGCTCGCTGACTGTGCCGTCCTCCGGCGCGCGAGCCGGTAAGGCGTCTGCAGTACTGTGCACCACTAGGTGCTCGGCGAGCACCAGGCCACCCGCGCCCGTTCCCACCATCAACAGGAGCGCCGTACCTGCTGCGCCGACGACCGTCCACCGCTCCGGAGCCTGCGGCGCGGTCGTCCCCGTCGGCGGACCGGCCAGGGCGAGCACGATCCCCGCCAGCACGAACAGAGCGGACCCTACAAGGATGAGGAAAGGGCCGGGGTCGCTCAGAGGGGGCAGGACCAGGGTCGTGTACCGGCGGACGGAGGATGTGGCAGCGACCGCCATGAGCACGGCGGCGGAAAGCTGGACAGTGGTTCGGAGACCGTTCGTCTTGGTATCGGGCCACTGCCGACCGCGCCGCCAGGACACGTACAGGGCCGCCCCGGCCAGCCCAGCGGCGCTCCAGGAGCCAATGGACCACAAAAGGGTGGCCCCGACGGCGGCCGGTCCCCGTGCGAGGGTCACGCCCAGTGCCGCGCATAGCACACCGAGTGCCAGCAACAGAACACCGGACAGCGAGACGGCTGTCCGTGCCGGCGCAGCCAGTCGCATTCTCAGCCTCCGTACCGTTCATCTCCGCTCGTGGGCGTCCACTATGCCCCATGCGTGGCGCGGACTGCCCTAAAGGGTGTGGGCTATTGAGGGGGCTGCCTGAGCCCCCCGAGCACCAGCCATACGGTCCGCTCAGCCGCCTCCCGCGCAATCTGCAGTAACAAGCTGGATTCGGTGCCCGCGGTCAGCATGATGCCAATCGGGGACCAGGACCGCTTGCATCAGCGTCGATGTTCACCGCGAGATCGAGATCGACGACTTCTCAGTTCACGGGAGTGACGGGAGACGATCCCGACACACACCCCAACCACCATCACGACCAGGGCACGACACCTGAGGCTCCCCGAACTCGAGAGCGATCGCCAGGTCCTCACACAGCCCCGGCGATGCCTGATCGGTCACCAAGCCGACTTCCTGGAGCCCGCGTACCCACTCCAGGAGACCAAGGGACGCCAGCGATCCGGTTCACCACATGAGCCTCAGGAGGTACACGGGTGCACACCGTCACCTGAAGAGAACCAGCACCGACAGTACTCGTCGATACCCGTGCGACAACGATCGGCACAGCACCTGGCGAACGCTACCAAGCCCCGAGTTCAGCGTCGGTGGCGCCCCGCCAGAGCCCCGTCTCCTTGTCCTGGACGAGACACGGTTGCTGGAGTGTGCCCTCGACCCACCGGCGCATCCATTCAGTGAAGGTGAACCGCTCCGGGAACAGCATCACGTCCGGGTCGTCCTCGGGCGCCGGGTTGGGATCGATGGCCCACATCCCGCCGGACGGGTTGCGACAGTCGACCAGCGACTCGATGCCGCACCCCCAGTCACAGAGCGGCAGGAGCGAC
Source organism: Nocardiopsis sp. NPDC049922 (assembly GCF_040660275.1). NCBI lineage: Bacteria > Bacillati > Actinomycetota > Actinomycetes > Streptosporangiales > Nocardiopsidaceae > Nocardiopsis > Nocardiopsis sp. NPDC049922. The sequence goes on from NZ_JBFAME010000009.1 coordinate 35,601, forward strand.
CCCGCCATCGGCCGCCATCCCCCGGGCCACTCCGCCTGTCGTTTGACGGCGTCCATGACGGAGTCGCCGTACTCCGAATCCCACAGTGGGAGCAGGCCGTGGCCGGGGCCGAAGCCCCCGTCACCGAGTTCGAGGTAGCAGCGTCGAAGCAGCGGCGGCAAAGGGCAGCCGAGGCGCTCCTCGCACTCGCGTACCGCCTCCTCCGGGACAGGCGCCAACGGCGGCAACGGTTCAAGCCACCCCGCGACGAGGGCGGTGTCGTACTCCGGAGTGCCTCTGAAATACACCGTCTGCGTCTGCCACGCTCGTCGGCCAGCACGACGCTGGACCCCACCACCGCTGTCGACTCCCGACAGGCCGAGCCGGTGATCGAGGTACTCACCGGAAAGCACCCGTGCACGCACGGCCTCGAACACCACATCGTCATCATTTGCCACACGCCCAGTGTGCCCGCCGCTCGCGACAAAACCACCCGTCCCTTGACCACCCCGAAAACCGTTGATGGCCGAACGCCGCGGGCAGGGTCACCGACCGCCAACCCGGTTGCCCTGTCCCACGCCCTCAGTACCCGTGTCCTTCGCGCCACGGCCCGGGCAGAGCGTCGCCGCCTGGGATGCCCTACCGCCCCGGCGGACACATACGCCGCGACTGTGGTGAAATGATCACCCATCATAAACTTGACGACTCTCCGGTTCTGTTCCGAAGTACGGGAAGAGCGCCACGGGAATGAAGGGAAACGATCCCGGCATACCCGTAACCTCGGATGCAGAGCGACTCCGCTCAGACCGGTACCGCTCAGGGCAGGGCATGGAAGGTGAACAAGGGTGCACCCAACTCTTGAACAGCGATACCGTTCGCGGTGACCCGTGCCAAGGGGACGGCCTTCGGGTTGTGCGGTCTGGTCACGACACCGTCGACGTCCACCACGGCCCCGGAATCGAGGTGCAGGCGGCCGTTGAGGCTGTACCGGCGCATGGAACAACTGGCCATGAAGAGTTCGTCCTCGATGATGGAGACAACCTCACCGTCCGACGCACGCACCACAGCAGCCCTTCGCTCGAAGGTCTCACTGTCCAGGCCGACGAAATACCCGCCGAACCCGTGGTGGCTCGGCACCCCGTAGGCTCTCGCCCTCCAGTCCACACAGTCACCCAAGGTGGTGCCCACGACGGGTTCCCCCTCGACCAAGGGTCCGGTGCCCTCGGAGTCCCACAGTTGGGAGCCGTCCGGCCCGTAGGCGGTCACCTTGTACTTCTCGTGCTGTTCTCTCGTATCGTCGTCCCTCAGACGACCGAAGGCCACCACAGTGATGCCGTCAGCGTGCAGGAGCGAGCTGACACGGCGCTCCTCCTGGAGGGGGACGGCGGCCAGGAGGTCGCCCGAGTCCACGGCGTAACTGGCAAAGCCGCGGTCGGACCAGACGCTGGCGCGCCCGTCAGCGAGGAGTGCCCGGTCCGGGGCGGCCATCGCGTCGAATTCGGTGTCTTCGCCGTCCAAAGTCAGTCGCGTGATGAGACGCGCGTCGGCGGCGTCGTACAGGCCCCAGTGGTGGCCGTCGTCGGAATCCCTGGCCAGGAACCGCGTGGGTTCGTACGAATCGGACACCACGTCCCAGAGACCCTGGCCACACCAGCTGAAGTTACCGGTAGCCGCCTCGTAGCCGACGGTGAGTCCACGGGAGCCTGACCCTTCGGGGGCGCGGTACTCGGCGATCACGGTCCCGCCGACCTGGTGGACACGGTCCAGGTGCTGCGTGTGCCTCAGATCGTCGTACAGGGCCGAGCGGGCCGAGCGGAGTCGGTCCGGAACCACGTGCCACAGGACCCGACCGTCAGCGACGGCGCGTACCGCGAACCCCCCCTCAACTCCGCGAGGCATGACGACGACGGTGTCCCCGTGCCCGGAGACCAGGTACTCGTCCTCCGGACTGGTCCATTGGGCCGGTCCCACCAGGTGGTCGGGGTCGGTGTCTCCGGACGGGGCGGTCGCGTCCTCCCACCTGGAGCCGCCCCCGCTGGTCGCGGACGGACGCAAGCAGTCCAGAGCCCGCTGGGCCGGGGCAAGGTTCAGAGGGGTGACCAGCCCCGCCAGGAGTAGGACACCCACACCGGCGGCCAACCAACGCAGACGCCCGCGCGATTCCAGACGGTGATAAGGGTGGTCAGTCAGCCAGCCCCAGACCGGGATCCGAAACAGGGTCAGCGCGGCGACGGAGGCCAGTACCGGACCGACCCAGTCCGCGGGGGCCGCGAGAAACCAGGCGGCAATCAAAACGGCCAGCATGACCAGGTCCCACAAGACCAGTGCGATCCCCGGGAGGCGCAACGGGCACCACGGGAGGTCGAACGGACTCAGGAACAGCACACACAACAGGGCGACGACGGCGGTGGCCGCCATGGCCACAGGCGCTACCACGAGGGGCGACAGGGCCCAGTACACAGTGAACGGTGTGGCCAGGCGCAGCACCCACCAGGGAAGGGACACCCAACGAGATTGGGTGGGAGAGGTTTCCACGGGCTACTTCCTTCTGGGGGACACAGGTAGCGACCAAGGAGGAAGCCTAACAAGGAGGGTGAAATCGGGTTCCACGAGACTGCACCTGGAGTACCCCAAGGTTGCCGAACACAGACCCAGCCCAACGGCCGCGCGACGAGAACCTCACGAGGTGCTATCGGACGCCGCCAGCCGCCGTTTCGTGCTCCGTTCGTGCTCTTCAGTTCCGTACTGGCACGACACTAGGCGGCACAACACGAACTCAGACGGCACAATGGATCGGATGGGGCACCATGAAACGGTAAGCAGCGACACGTGACGGTACGTGAAAATCGCTTCTAATCCGATGACCGTAGGTTCGAATCCTGCCGGGTGCGCCGCAAAATCCCGGTTCAGACGGGATTCGGCGCCTCAGCTTAGGCTCGGCACCGTGCTGATGGGTCCAGGGTGGGCCCAAGCCCCGACGCCCCCTACGTGCTCGCGCACACCGACGAACCCTCCCGGAATCACGCAGCACCAGCCACGCCGTCCGCTCCGCCGCCTCCCAAGCCACCTCCGGCAGCACACTGGCGTAGGTGTCCGCGGTCAGCACGATGCTCGCATGCCCCAGCATCGCCTGTACCACTTTCAGCTCCACACCCGCCGCCAACACCAACGTCGCCGCCCCGTGCCGTAGATCGTGCAAGCGCACCGGCGGTAGCCCACTCTCCGTGTTCAACTCGCGGAACAGGCGCGACACACGCTCCGGAGCCAACGGGCCTCCACGCGTCCCGGTGAACACGAACTCGCGCGGATTCCACTCCTGCCCGCTTTCCTCGCCCTCCTGCTGTTGGTGCCACTGGTGACGGCGCAGCACCCCGGTCGTGGTGTGGTCCAAGGCCACCATGCGGCGGCTCGCCGCGCTCTTGGGCGACAACTCCACCAACCCACCCCGGTTGGACTGAAGCTGACGCGCGATACGGACCGTGCCCCTGATCAGGTCGAGGTCCTCCCACCGCAAGCCCACGACCTCACCGCGACACAGCCCCGTCAACCCCACCAGGTGGAACAACGCGTACAACCGATGATCCAAGACGAAGTCCAGGAACAGGCGGGTCTGCTCCACCGTCCACACCGCCACCGCAGGCCGCACCCCGCCATGGCGCCACTCGGCCACGGCCTGGTCGGTCCACACCACCGGCCGCGCACCCGCCCCGGGCTCCAACCGCAACCCCTGAGCGGGATTCGAAGGGAGCAGATGCTCGCGTACCGCGGTGTTCAACGCCGCCCTCAGCGTGGCCCGCACCCGCTGCACCGTCACCAGGAAAGGAGAACTCCTCCGGCTGTGGTGTGGTGGGAGATCGCATCGAACACCTCCTGCACCCGGCCGGGAGTCAGCTCGTCCAACAACACACCGCCCAGACACGGGTTGAGGAAGCGGTCGATGTGCTCGGCGTACCCGTTCCGGGTGCGCGGACGCAACCGGGTCCGAGCGTCCGACCAGTACCGGAGCCACTCGGCCACCGTCCGCACCGCCGGATCCGTCTCGACTGCTTCGATGCCCTGGGCTCGGCGCAAGGCCATGCGTGCGGCCTCCCGGGAGGCGAACCCACCACGACGCACCCGACACCGCTCCCCCGGCAGATGTCCCAGATCGACCGTGAAGTACCAACTCCCGTGCCCCCGCCGCCTCAGCCCCGGACACGCCCGCTCACCGACACCAGTGGCGCGGCACCCGCATCACTTGTACACCGCGCCAGACCCGGACATCACCGTCACCCCCGAGCCCAGTCTCAACCCAAGCATTGGCGGTCAGAGAAGGCGGGCTCTGGGAGGCGATCCCCGCACACATCCCGCATCAACTCGTCAGTAATCGCCGCTGGCGAACCACACAAGCATGAATACGCCGATCAGAACAAAAATGAACGGGATGACGAGTGCGACCGCGCACACCAGCGCCGCGCCACGGGCCGCCCACCCACGGCACAACGTCAAGACGAACACTGCCAGGACCCCCTCCAGAAGGAACACGCCCATGTGGACGGCCCTCCCCCCGGTCTCCGCCTGAGCCTGGACACACATCAACAGGAAAACTGCCATCAGGCCTAGGGGAAAACCCGCGGACCAGGCCCTGACAGAAGTGGTAGGCGACCGGATCCTGTTTCCAAGGAATCCCAGTATCGTGCCCGTGATAAGCGCTACAAGGGTCCAAGCCCCGTACACCAACACGTTGTAGTCGTCGACCGCCAAGCGGACTGCTACCAGGTGCCCAACGACGGCGGACAAGCACGTGATCGAACCAGCAACGGTTGCCAACCAGGGACGGACCGCCATCCATCCAAGGAGCACCGGCGGCGTGACGTAGAGCCCAACGGACCATTCCAGGAACGGCAGCCCCTCGGAGTTGAGGCCGTCGACGAACACGCCAAGTACACCGCACCCGAAGCCCACCAGCAGGGACAGAAACAACCCCACACGCCGATCCAGGAAGTCCCGGGTAGCGGAAGGAGGTCCTTCCGCCGAGAGGTCCTGCCCAGTCGCTCGTCTGATCCAGGAAGAAAATACAGGCGTGGATTCCGTGCTCACCGGCCGGTTCCCCCTGTCAGGACATCGCCCAGATAGTCGAGCGTCTCCGGGTCCTCGAAGTACCCACTGTGGCCTGTGTCCGCTTCGGGGTCGAGCCTGTGGCCGAGCTCCTCGCCGGGGTTGTTCGGATCCTCGAAGAACTCATCGTTGTCCAGAGGGGTGCCGAATCCCTCGATGACGATGCCGAACCGATCTCTGGCATCCTCGATCCAGTCATCGTCCCCCTGGATGACGTGCACGTTGTCCTCTTCGACGGACAGATCGCCGATGTGGTCGACACTCGCGTCGGCGCCGCCGACGAAGACCAGTGAGTCGGCGTCCAGCCCACCACCGATTTGGGGATTGGCTGCGGCACCCGCGATATAGGCTCCAAAGCTGTGCCCGATCACGGTGTTGTGCGAAGGCACATCGCCCTGATGTGTAGCACGCAGTCCTTCCTGGAACGAGACGAGGGCTGTGGCCCCATTCGTTGAATCCCACTCCCCGAACGGCGGGGCGTCATAGCCCGTCCAAACGATCGACGCGTGCTCACCGTTCGGATCGCTCTCGGTCATCTGGGTGTAGAGCTCCTCGGAGCGTGCGATCGGTTCCTGCATGGTGCCCATGTCGTTGAACATAGCGGGGACCATCGTGGAAACATTGGCCGCAGTGTCGGGGTTGCCGGTGGAGATGGCTGCCTGCCCACCGCTGGAGGCATCGGGGTCGAAGTAGATGAGGAACTTGTTGTCGTCACCTTCGATCGCGTCCCGGATTTCCCGCAGGTTCGCGAGCTCGAACGGATTGTTCGCGACTCCGGGGGAGGCGAGATGTTCGATCTGTTCCTCCAGATACGCACGGTTCAGCTCGTCCCTGACGACTACAGGGACGCCGTCAAGGTTTCTCAACTCGTCCGGGTACTCCTGCGCCAGATGGTCCTGTTGGTTGGGGGCGAGCGTCCACCACCAGTCCGCGATCTCCTCGGCCGACCAGTCGTCCTGAGGTTCGAACTCAACCTCGGGGTTGGTCTGACCGCCGAACAGGAAGATCTCCCTGCCCGTCATCAGGCCCGCGTCCTCGATCCGCTGCCAAGAGCCCGTGGTCGGACCGTTGGTCAGGGCCGACTTGGCGTCGTCGGTCGCGTCGTCCAGATCCGACCTGGCCCGGGAGTGCTCCGCCAACAGGGCGTCGCGGACGGTCTGCAGGTACTGCTCCTCCGCTGTCTCCTGGGTCACACCCTGGGCTGTCAGGGTGTCGGCGCCGAACTCGTCGATGCGGCCAAGCGCCGCGCTAACCAGGAGAACGTTTTTCTGGTAGCCGGTGTTTTCCAACGTCAGAACGGACGTGTTCGACTTCCCACGAATGCGAGCAGAAAGCATCATCCTTCTCTTTTTCCAGCATTAGGCACTGCGACCAGGTACGATGCATAGCGGATAGTGATTCCCCGTCGCCATACTCGCTTGGCCAGTTCTGGACAGGCAGGGGCTATCTGAAACAGGACAATGGCAGGAGGGAAGCGTCTCAGTGGTGGGGGCTCCCCCACCTCGCGAGGTGCCATCGGACGCCACCAACCGGCCGTGTGTGCTCCGTTCGTGCTCTTCAGTTCCGTACTGACACGACACCCGGCGGCATCATCCGGCCCCAGACGGCACGGCGGATCGGATGGGGTGGCACAAAACGGTACGTAGCGACACGTGGCGTTACGTAACCAGACTTCTAATCCGATGGTCGCAGGTTCGAATACTGCCGGGTGCGCCACAAAGCCCCAGGTCACAACCTGATCTGGCTAGAGCCTGACGAGGTCGTCCTGTCAATGGGTCCAGGGTGGGACCGGTCCTCTGCTCACGCCCCGTGCTCGCGCGCCGACGGGCCCTTCCGGAGTCGCTTCACACCAGAGAGACAGCACATTCACCTGTCTACGGCGCCACCTCCGGCGGAACGATGCCGGCGGCCCCAACATCACCCTCGGCGTGCACCCCAGGATCGAGAGTGACGGCGGCCCGGCTCACGGGAGTGGCGGGAGGCGACCCCGGCAACGCTCACCGCAGCCCCATCCAACGCGAAGCACGTATTCCACACCGCAACCGGCACCCCCACCCCAGACCCACCTCAGACCACTACCGTCCAGGCTCCTCACTCCAGGCGCGAGCGTCCAAGGCCAAGTCACCGTCGCCCACCATCAGGGTCTCCCGCCCGTCTTCGTCCTTGTCGATGCGAACACCCCCGAACCCGTCGAACGCCGCGGCCCGTACCCGAAGGCGAAAGGGATCGTCCGCCCGCAGAACCCGCATCCGCCACGGAGCGCCCGCGTCCTCGGCGGGCACGGCCAGGTGGGCCATGGTCGATGCCTCACGTCGGGAGCCCCGTTCGGTGTGCGCGGCGGTGTAGGACACCATCCGCAGCCCCGCCCGCTCCAAGCCGTCCGTGACCCGACGGTCGGGCGCGGGTGCGGGCGGGGCAGCCCCTTCCTTGATGAGGTCTTCGCGCGCCCCGCGCGCCAACTCCCTGGCATCGGGAACACCCTTGAGCAGCACTCCCCAGTCCGGAACCAGGTCGGGCCCGCCGCGTCGGAGCCAGACGGTGACCAGGGTGCGGAAAGCCGCTTCGCGCTGCTGTCGGGGAAGAGCGCCCGCCGCCAGGATGTCTCCTCCGGCCCCTTGGAGGGCACGGCAGTACGCCTGCACCGGGACGTGTGCCACCTCCCGTGGGAAACGCACCGAACGTATGCGCAGCATGGACCAGAGCACGAAGAACGCCGCGCCCTGAACCGAGCCCTCCAACTCTCCCACCTTCGGTGGATCCGGACGTCGAGCCTTGTCCTGACGGGGCGGGACCTGCGCGTCGGCCCTGCGACCGGCATCCGACAGGTGCCAGCAACCATCATCCAGGCGGATCGACGCCTCCCGTGCCCGCAGGACCCCGTGCGCTCCCAGACCGATCACGACCCCTCCCGGGGTGGACTCCAGACGTGCCCCGGGCGGCGCGCCGGTGTCGATGTCGGCCTCGGTCACACCGTCCAGGTGCACGTGGAGTGCGCAGGGAGCCGAGGCGTTCTCGCCCGGATCGTAGGAGCGCACCAGGTCCAGGATGAGGAAGCCCGAGAGCCGGGTACCGGTCCGTTCCAGATCCAGGTGGCGGACAGTGGCCTCGTCCAGAACGTAGTCGGCCGCCAGATCGGCCAGTGCCTCGGGCGTCCACCGAAAGTACACCGGGCGGACCACGCCCCGGTAGTCGCGGTAGGGGGTGTTGCGGAGCTCAGGTGCGGACCGGATGAGCGTGTCGATCCGGTGTCCAGCGACCGCGGCCTGCTCCACCATCCACTGCCGACGCGTCGGTCTGAGCCGGGCCATCCATTCCAGCGCGGCGCGGGCACGCCGCTCCCGCGACCAGGTGGAGGGGCCGGTCGCGGCCCAGAACAAGGGGTAGGTGGTGTTGTCCCACACATCGGAGACAGCCCTGATGGTCTCGCGGTCGAAGGTGCGCGCGTCACGAGCGGCGTCGGCGATCTGGGAGAGTGAGCGATCCAGTAGGGTGCCCAACGCTGCCAGGGCCGGGCCGGGCGGTTCAGGGGATCGAGAGCTCATGCCCGAAACCCTGACACACGATCACGAACCGCCCCCACGCACCCGGTGCATGTGTCTCGCGAGGTGCCATCGGACACCGCGAGCGCCCGGTTCGAGCTCTTCAGTTCCGTACTGACACGACACCAGGCGGCATCCCACGGCCCCAGACGGCACGACGGATCGGATGGGGTGACACGAAAGGACACGAGAAGGCACCTTCTCATCCGACGGCCGCAGGTTCGAATCTGCCGGGTGCGCCACAAAACCACAAGTCAAACGGGCTGCGGCACCTCACCTCAAAGGACGCACCGCGCCGGTGGATCCAGGGTGGGACCAACACCAGACCCCGTCAACCACTCCGTCCTCTCACATGCCGACGCCCCTCCCCGCGTCCCCGAGCACCAGGCACGCGATCCGCTCGACCAACTGCCCTACCACCTCCGGTAGCACAATGCCGACCGACCCCCGCAGCATGTTCGAGGTGTGCCCCCAGATCGAAAACGATGACTACCCGGCTCACGGGGGTGACGGGAGGCGATCCTGACACACACCACACCAGGCACGAAACAGTCACACGATTTCGGCGGAGACAACCTTCACGTCCCTCCCCGTCCAAGGTCCCGTGCCGGGTGGAACCGCTCGGAGGGCAGCTCCCTCGGGAGGCTCGAACACGACGGTGGCCCCGGGTGCCCCAGACTGGGTAGCGACCACCGCACCGGGGAGGGTTGTCACGCTGATGTCCTCCCGGCGACCGGTGGGGGTCCGTGTTGGGAATCCGGAAGCCCAGAGGAGGTCGCCGTGCGCGATTCCGAGACCGATCACGTCATGGCCCTCGTCCGCCTCCCGCTCGAAGACGGTGAACACACCGCCGAACTCCCGTAGGGTGCTCATCAACTCGCTGTCCCCGACGAACAGCTCCCTCGATCCGGGATCCGAGTGGCCCCGACCCCAGAGCACCGTTCCGTCGGAATCCAGAGCGAAGAAGTCGACCACGTACTCCCGCCGTCCTCCGTCGATGGCGGCCACAGTCGTCTCCTCGCCCAGAACCACCTGGGCCACAACGGGTCCCGCCGGTCGGGAACCTCCTGCTCGTCAGGCGCCTGAGGCAGGTCGAATTCCTTGTGGAACAGCAGCCGCCGTCGGTGGCGTCGAAGACGGACAGCCGGGGACCGAACCAGGTGGCCAGCTGACCGTGGCCCACCGCGGGGAACGGGGAACCCTCGGGCGACACGTCCCGGAACCGATCCACCTCCTCCTGGGTAAGGTCGTCGAAACCCGCCTCAACGACGCCTATGTCGGCCACGACCTCGCCCGAGAGCGCTCCGCGTTCTGCCGGTCCGTCAGAGCCGTGCCAACATCGGGTAGACACCACAACTGACGCCCTGTCGCGATGTCCACCCCGATCACGGCCCGGCCACCGCATGCGCCGTCGCGCGATTCCCCCTCCTCGGGCTCCAGCAGAAGAGTGCTGTCGATCGCGTGGACGAGGTCGGTGAGCAGTGTAGGCCCTGCAGGGCTGCCGGGACCGTATCCGAACGCCTCCGCCGTACCGCAGTCCAGCGTCCACAGCACCCGCCCTTCCCGGGCGTCGTACACAGCCAGGGAGTGGATGTTCCACAGAACCACGTGTTCCTCGGTACCGGTGACGGCGCCCCGGACGGGGAGTGCCCACCGCGCCTCGCCCAAGGCGTCGCTCCCCTCATGCGTGGCCGCGGCGTCCAGCAGAGGGGCGACAGCTCGCTCAGGAGATGGCCTTCGCGGCGGAAGCGCAGATACAGGTAGCCGGTGACCGCCGACGTCCCGGCTCCCTCGCCGCCGGGCGACGCCGCCCCCAGCGCGGTGCCCTCGGTCGTGGCGGTGTGGGACGTCGCGGAGGAGGAACCGGGCATTGTGGAGGCGCCCCTGGCGGGACCGGCCGTGTGCGGCCTCGAGGGCGCGGAATGCACGGGGTTCGTCCCTGCGTCCGACACCCCAGAGCAGGGACTGTCGGTCGCTGTCATCGACCCCGCCACCGGCGCCCCGTCACACCTCACCTGGGCTTGGAGGTCATCTCATTCGGGGTTCTCGGTCATCCGGCCGTGTGTCGACGGTTGAACGGCTGGTACCGGACGAACTCGGCGCCCGGGGCGAGCTGGGCTGGTCCCGGTGCGTGACCAACTCGGTCAACACGCGCGCTCTCCATGGGGAACCTGACGGCTCCGACCCCTGTCGATCAAGGCAAGAAGGGGACGAAGATCCACCCGATCACCGAACGGACCGGTCTACCCCTGTCCATGACGATCTCCGGGGCCAACGCCCATGACGGCCAGGCCCTACAACCCCCTGGTACAAGGGATTCCTCCGATCCGCTCCCGCCGTGGACCCCGACGGCGCAAACCGGCCGCCCTGGGGACGGCCTCTCCGGGGACCGGCACCCCTCCTCACCGGGACGCGGCGGCCTCACGTTCAGCCAGGGTCCGGGCGGCCCGGCCCAGCATGCGTCCGTTGATCCGGATGGAAAGGGTGCGAGGCAGCAGACGGGACATCACCCTCATGCGACGGTCCGGCACGTGTGTGGGGCGGCCCCGCAGGAACGCGGCCAGCGCCTCCCTCACGGCGACCCGGACCGGGAGCGGCCGGATGGGCATCGAGGCGCGGTCGATGCCGTAGGCGTCCATGACCGGCGTGTCCACGTTCCCCGGCAGCAGAACCATGACGTCCACTCCGGCCGAGGCCAGTTCGTGGTGGAGGGCCTCTCCGAGGTTGAGCGCGTAGGCCTTGGAGGCGCTTTCGTGGGCCATGTTGGGCAACCCGTGCATCGCACCCAGTGCCGAGACGAGGACCATGCCGCCACGACCGCGGGCTGCGAACCGCCGACCGAAGGCGTGGGCCAGGTCCAGGTGCGCGGTGGCGTTGACGGTGTGCCGGCGGTGCAGGTCGGCCACGTCCTGGTCGAGGAACCGGCCGGGCATTCCGGCGCCGGCGTTCGAGATGAGCAGACCGACGTCGAGGTCGGCGGTCGCGTCGACGATGGTCGCGGCGGCGCCCGTGCGGCTGAGATCGACGGTGACGATCCGGCACTCGACGCCGTGGGCCTGAGTGAGTTCGGCGCCGAGCGCCTCCAGCCGGTCGGTGGATCGGGCGGCGAGGACCAGGTGCAGTCCGGCCTCGGCGAGTTGTTCGGCGAAGGCGCGGCCGATACCGGACGAAGCTCCGGTCACGACCGCCCAGGGACCATAGGACAAGATTTGAACCATGGTTTGGACTGTAATCTAAGTTCGAATCCAGGGCAAGCGGATAGGCTGTCCGCCGTGAAGAGACCACCTGACGACCTTGCGCAGCGCCTGCTCGACGTCAGCGAGCAGGTGTTGGGCGCCACCCCGCCGCCGCGACTGGAGGACATCGCCCACCAGGTCGGGGCGTCACGGGCCACGCTGTACTACTACTTCGCCGGTCGCGACGACCTGCTCGCCTTCCTTCTGACCGCACACACCCAGGACGGAGCCCAGGCGGTGCGCAAGGCGATCGACCCGGACGGTCCGCCTGAGCAACGGTTGCGGGAGATGGTGGCTGCTCTCGCCGGCTACCTGGCGCGCCGGCCGGGTGTCTGCGTGGGCCTGCTGGGCGCGCTCGGGGCGGCGGGTCGGATGACCGAGGTCCTGGAAGCCAATGACGAATGGATCGCCGGACCGCTCCGGGAGCTCCTCACGGAGTGCCGCGCCAGCGGCGCGGTCAGGGTCGTCGACGTCTCCGACGCCGCCAACGCCGTGCTCGGTGGGCTACTGCTCGCCGTTCTGGGGCGGGCGATGGCCGACACGGATCCGAGCGATCCGGGGTTTCTGGCGGAGCTCCGCGACCAGGTGCTCCACGGCGTCCTCGCTTAGCCATCCCCGCGTGCGCACCCCTCACCCACCCGGGCGGCGTCGCCGACCTGCTGGAGGCACGACGCGAAACAGGGCAGGAGGAGACAGCGAAGGTGCTGGAGCGCCGCGCCCTGGACACCTGATCCGCACCACCCCCCTGCGACCGTGAGCCCTCCATCACACCCGGAACGAAACAGACCGAGGCCCCCGTGACAGCAACCGACAGCACGAACGTTGATGCTCGGCGACTCCTCGCTCTCGCGACCCGTCACCTGGACGACGAGGACTCCCGTCGCCCCATCACGGAGATCCCGACTCTGGACGAGTCCACCTCACTCCCGTTCCGGCCGTTCGCATCCCTGGCGCTCGCCATGGCCGCGCATGTCCTCTCCGCGTGGGAGGTGAGGACGTTCCAGGTCGAGCGCGCCGATCCGCGCGAACGTATCCGGTACTTCACCGCTGTCGGCGACGATCCCCGACTGGTCTTCCGCGCGTGTACCCTCTTCGTTCCCGAACACGGTACGCAGCGCGTGGTCGAGTTGTGCGGACACTCCTTCTGCTCCAACAGGGCGCCCGCCGCGCCCGGGAGCCGTTGTGCCGATCACCTCGGCGACCCGGCGCCGGGGAACCTCCCCCTCCACGGCCGACGAACCGAGTATCCCTGGCTCGATCTGGCGGTAGAGGCGGCCAGGTACGGGCGCGCGGGTCTCACCGAGAAGACACTGGCCGTGCACGCGATCCGTGCGGGACTGTCCCCGGAGGAGGTTCGCCGCGCGCTCGACATGCCGACATGGACGCTGCACGCCTTGACCGACGGCCCCGCACCGATACCGGACGACGTCGAGGAATCCGACGATCCAGACCAATGGCCCCTCGTACTCACTCCCCTGCGCGACATCACCGCGGCCGACACCCGCCGTGTCTACGAGTACTCGGGCGGCGAGCCCACCGAGCCCGGCCCGGACACGCTGCTCGCCCGCGAGGGCGATCTCTACATCTACTTCCCCGTGCGCGAGAACGGCCCGCTCATGGTCATCGGTGAAGACGACTACGGCTTCACACTGGAGTGGTGGCAGATGCAGGAACATCTGCCGCAGCACAGACTGGCCCGCCGTGCCGACGACCGCAGACGGGAGATGTACGAGCCTCCGTGCGCCTGCGGCGAGTGCGTGCACTGAGAAGTGCGTGCCGTTCCGGCAGGGCACGTCCTGGCCGTACGGGCCGCGAGTCGATCCGGGCCTTCCAACGCCTGCAGGACTCCGTGCCGGGGACACGCGCGTGGCCCAGAGCCGCCCCATTCGGCACATCGCACGAACTCCGGGGGTGGGGTTTGCCGCGGTTGCGCAGCGACAGCGGCTGGTTTCTTGGCGAGGATGTGAGCTCGAACCAGGTGGGACGGAGTCAGGATCCGGCCCTCCGCCACGTCAGGAGCCACCCCCATGCTCAGAAGACGACTGTTCGTTCCGCTGACCGCGCTCGTTCTCGCGCTGTCCGGTCCGGTGGGCGCCGCCGCCGCTCCCGCGCCCGTCGACGCCGATCTCGGCACCGGGTCCGCCGGTGGATACGGGGACCCCGGCCCCTACGCCACGGCTGTGGACGTCGGTGCGGTCACCACCCTGTACTACCCGCGCGACATCGCCGACAGCGACCGGCGCCACCCCGTGATCGTCTGGGGCAACGGCACGTTCGCCTTCCCCGTGGTCTACCGGAACCTGCTGCTGCACTGGGCGAGCCACGGCTTCATCGTCGCCGCCGCCAACACCCCGCAGTCCAACCTCGGCGTCTCCATGCGGGCGGGCATCGACATGCTCGAACGCAGGAACGCCGACTCCCGCAGTGACTTCCACGGACGGGTCGACCTGGACAACATCGGCGCGTCGGGCCACTCGCAGGGCGGCGCGGCCTCGATCGTGGTCGGTGACGACCCGCGGGTGGACACCGTGCTGCCGATCCAGCCCGGGCCCCTGGCCGACATCGACGATGTGGACGACCCCGTGCTGCTCCTGGCGGGGCAGCGCGACAGTATCGTCCTCCCCTGGCTGGTCAAGGCCTTCTACTACGACGCCGACCACATCCCGGCGATCTACGGCGAGGTCCGCGGCGCCGACCACTTCACGGTGGTCGGTCATCCCGGGCCGTTCGCCGCGCCGACGACCGCGTGGTTCCGCCTGCACCTGATGGACGACCAGGCGGCCTACACGGAGTTCTTCGGCTCCGACTGCGGCATCTGCACCGACTCCGACACGTGGTCGGACGTTCGCCGCAACGACCTCGCGATCCGGTTCCCGGCCGTCGCACCGTAACCCCCTCCACATCCTGACCGATCCCGCTCCCGGCCCCGGTGACCGGGGGCGGTTCGCTGATCGTCCGTCGAAAGGACATTGATGCACACCATCGCGAGTACCCGGCAGGGCAGGATCCGGGGCCTGGTTCGGGACGGGGTGGCGGCCTATCTCGGCGTCCCCTACGCGGCACCGCCCTTCGGCGCCCGCCGGTTCCGCGCCCCGGCCCCCGCCGAACCCTGGGAGGGGGTGCGGGACGCGCTGGAGTTCGGACCGACCGCTCCCCAGCGCCCCTACCGGTCGCCGCTGGACCGGCTGATCCCCACGGTGGACGTCCCCGGGGACGGGTGCCTCAACCTCAACGTCTGGGCGCCCGACGGCGGTGACGCAGGGCGGCCGGTGATGGTGTGGATCCACGGGGGCTCGCTGCGCAACGGCTCGACGGCTCTGCCGCTCTATGACGGGTCGGCGTTCGCACGCGACGGTGTGGTGCTCGTGTCGGTCAACTACCGGCTCGGGGTCGAGGGCTTCGGGGTCTTCCCCGACGCCCCCGACAACCGCGGCCTGCTCGACCAGATCGCGGCGCTGAGATGGGTCCGCGACAACATCGCCTCCTTCGGAGGGGACCCGGCCAACGTCACCGTCTTCGGCGAGTCCGCCGGCGCCACCAGCATCGCGGCCCTGACCGCCAGCCCGCATGCGCGGGGGTCGTTCCGCCGGGCGATCATGCAGAGCGGGCCCCCGCACACCGTCTCGCGTGACGAGGGCGCCAGGGCGGTGCGGCTGATGGCGAAGGAGCTGGGGACGCCCGCCACGGCCGAGGCGTTCGCGGCGGTGGATCGCGAACGGCTGCTGGACGTCCAGGACACGGTCGTCGGCGGGGCCGACCCGATCGGCGGTGGGCCGGGCTTCCACATCGTGGTCGACGACGACGTGGTGCCGGTCGATCCGGTGCCCGCCGACGTCGATCTGCTGCTGGGCGCCAACCGGGAGGAGTACCGGCTGTGGTTCGTGCCGACCGGGACGGTCGAGCGGGTCAGCGGTCTCACCCTGCGATTGGCGCTGCTGAAGTTCCGGATCCCCAGGCGCGTGGCGCGGATGTACCGGACTGGTCGGCCGGGGGCCAGGCCGGGGGAGATCCTCGGTGAGATGGCCACGGACATGCTGCTGCGCGGACCCCTGAACCGGCTGGCGGACTCACGGCTGCCGAGCTCGCCTGCTTCGACCGCGTCACCCGTTCCCGCACCCTCGCCTCAGGCGCCCCGGACTCCCCGGACGTTCGTCTACGAGTTCGCGTGGCGCTCACCCGTGCTGAACCTCGGCGCCTGCCACGCGCTGGAGATCGGCTTCGTCTTCGACACCCTGCGCTCCAGCGAGGAGCTGACCGGTTCCGGCGCTCCCCAGGCGCTGGCCGACGCCATGCACCGGGCCTGGGTGTCCTTCGCCGCCTCGGGGGATCCCGGTTGGGCCGACTGGTCGGAACGGCGGCCGGTCATGGTCTTCGACGACCCGGACTCGTGTTTGGCCTTCGCACCACGGAATGAGGAGCTGCGCGTGTGGCTCTGAGACATGGCTGTCCGGTACAGGTGCGCGGGTGAACCACGTGGTACGAACGCCTCAGCGAAGTTCGCGGGCGGTGAGAGCCGCCTGGAGCAGGCGTGCCTCGGCGGGCACCGCGAGGTCCAACCCGGTCAGCGCGCTCACCCTCTGCAACCGGTAGTCGAGGGTGTTGCGGTGGATCGACAAGGCCAGGGCGCTCTGGCGGCGGTTGTGCCCGCGGTCGACGAACACCCGCAGGGTGTGGAGCAGGTAGGGGTGCGCCTCCAACGGGTCGAGCTTGGCGGCCAGCCGGACCAGAGCGTCGCCGGGTCGCGCGAGCTGGTACTCCAACAGCACGTCGTCGAGGCGGTAGAGCCCGGGTGGGCGCCCGAGCCGTTGGACCAGGTCGAGCACGCGACCCGCCTCCGCGGACGCCCGGGGGATGGCCGCCGGGTCGGTGGCCGGCGCGGCTGCGGCGAGCAGGGGCTCGCCCAGGTCGCGTGCGAGCGTGGCGATCAGGTCCGGCAGATCGGGTCGGCCAGGCAGCAGCGCGATCCCCGCGACAGGGTCCATCAGCACCGGGACGCCCGTGTGGGCGTCGAGTGAGGACTGCACCAGCCTGGTCGGCGGGTCCGCGGTGAAGGCGAACGCCACGACCTCGTGCTCCCCGGTCACCGCGACCCGTGCCGCCTCCGCCAGTGCCTCATACGGTCGGGCGTCCAGCAGGGCGGTGAGCAGGGCGCGGCGGACGCGCTTGTCCTCGCTGTTGACGTCCTCCTGTGCCTGTTGGTGGGCGAGCACGACAGCGGGCATGGCCGTGTGCAGGCAGGACAGCAGGTTCGCGCCCGCCTCGGCCAGCTCGCCGGGGTCCGCCGTGGCTGTCAGGGCCCGCCACCACTCCTGGGCGCCGACGAGATAGGCGGCGGTCACGGCCTCCAGGGGGACGCGTTCCTCCGCTCGCCGGGCCGACCATTCGATGAGCCGGGTCAGGTCGCCCGGCCGCACCTCGCCGCCTTCGCGCAGTGTGCGCAGCAGCAGCGCGTGAACGGCCGCGACCGACCGCGCCACCTCGCCTTCGAGTACCTGGCGCGGCAGGTCCCTGTAGTACGGCACCTCCGCCCCACAGCGCGCGATGACGGTCGCTGTGACGTCAGTGCTCAGCGCTGCCATACGGGTGTGCAGGTCGGACATCCGCACATCGTCACACCGCCCGAACACGGTCGTCAACGATGGCGACGCGCGTACGAACGGTCATGTCCCGTGGGGTGGTGTGACTCCGGTAGGAGGGATCTGGCCCGCAGGGCTGGAGCGACGGGGCGAACCATCGTGACAGCGAAACCCGAGCGTTGTGGCCCCAGTTCCCGCGCGGCCCACGCTTCCGCGGCCTGGCAGCCTGTGGCTCCGGGAACCGCACTGATCACGCCTCTGGAGTGCTCCGTTCAGAGCGGCCCCGTCACAGGACACCGTCTGGAGCCCGCCGCAGCACGCACCGGCCCCGGGCCCTCCAGGCCGGTGCACAGTGCCAGAAATTAGGCGTTCTGCACATCTTGTGGTGATACGTCACTACACATAGCATCAGGCCGACCCCACCGGGTCACCGAAGGATCAGCACCCTCACCCCCAAGGGAGACCCCCATGCTGAGACGCGTCCTCACACCCCTCCTGATCGCGCTGAGCGCGCTGACGCTGACGCTGGTGGGCGCCGCACCGGCCACCGCGGCACCCGCGGAGCAGTCCCAGCCGCTGCGCCAGACCGTCCTGTACTACGACGCCAGGCTGGCCGCGGAGTACACCTCCGCCGTCTCCTCGGCCGTGCGCGTGTGGAACTACAGCGTCACCAACGTTCGCCTGGAGCCGGCCCCCGCCGGACGGCGGGCCGAGATCCGCATCATCGCCGACAACGGCTGGCCCCGCGCCCACCTGGGCCCCGTGCGCCCGGGCGGGCGGGTCACCGTCTGGATGGGCCGCCAGGGCACCGCGGCGGGCTACGACGCCGTGCGCATCGCCGCGCACGAGCTCGGCCACAGCCTGGGCCTGCCCGACGTCAAGCCCGGCCCGTGCTCGTCGCTGATGTCGGGCTCGACCGGCGGCGTGAGCTGCACCAACCCCTACCCCAACGCCTCCGAGCGCTCGCGGGTCGAGGCCAACTACGGCCGCGGCCTGACCGGCCAGAGCGCCACCGACGGGCAGCTCCTGGTCGACCGCGTCTGATCAGGCGCACCGGCTCCGGACCCGACGGCCCTCGGCGGCGGCCCGCATTGGCGGGCCGCCGCCGGAGGCGTCGCGCCCCCGGCCCTCGCTCGCGAACGCGAGATCCACGTCACCCCCTTGCTCGGTGACGCGTCCGGTGGCACGCTCGTCACCCGATGGACCGGTGGCGCCGGGAGAACGCATGGCCGGGATCCGCCGAGGAGCTCCGCCGTCCTCGACCGGCGGTGCACGGGACCGGACGGTCTGGTCACCACGCTTGCACCATGAACCCACGACCATGGAGGTGGACACCGTGACACGCGTCGGCGTCATCGGGGTGGGCGAGATCGGCCGGGCCATCGTGGACGGGCTGTGCGACGGGGTCGAGGAACCGCCTGAGGTCTTCCTCTCCCCCCGAGGGGCGCGGACGGTCGCGGAGCTGTCCGAGCGCCACGGGGGCGTCCACGTGTGCGCGAGCAACCAGCAGGTGGTGGACCGCTCCGAGGTGGTCGTCATCGCCGTGCGCCCGCGGGACTGGTCGGAGGCGCTGGCCGACCTGCGGGTGGACGGCGACACGGTGGTGGTCAACGTGATGGCCGGCGTCAGCGACGACGACCTTCGCCGGACACTCGCCACCCGCGCCCCGTTGGTACGGGCCATCCCCCTGCCCGCCGTGCGCGAGCGCCGCTCCGTCACGGTGACCTGTCCGTCGCACCCGGTGGTGGACTCCCTCTTCGAGCGCCTGGGCGGGGCGCTCCCGGTGGCGGACGAGGCGGTCTTCAACGTCTTCTCCGCACTGACGGCGACGCTGACCAGCCACTACTGGTACCTCGCCACGCTCACGGAGTGGGCCGCCGCCCACGGCGTCGCCACCGACAACGCGGACCGCTACGTCCGCGGCCTGTTCCAGGGCGTCGGCCGCGCTCTGAGCGACGAGACCCGCTCCCTGCACCGGCTCGCGGCCGACCACGAGACCCCGAACGGCATCAACGAACGCGTCCGCACCACCTGGTTCGGCCCCGCCAACGCCGAGGCCCTGCGCCGGACCCTCGACGACCTCCTCACCGATCTGCGGTAGCCCGGGTCCTCCGCGTGCTCCCTCGCGCCGCCGTCGTCAGGCCCTCAGGCGAACTGGTCGCGCGTCCTCGGACCCGACCGCCACACGCGCGCCGCCTCGTCGATGAGCGTTTCCCCCCTCACCGCCTCGGCCCCGGCCACCGCGCCGAGGGTGACCAGGACCGCGTCCGTGTCCACCGCCTCCAGCAGGGCCGGTGCGTGCTCGTCGAGGTAGGTCCGCAGGGCCACACCGTCCTGGTGCTCGCCGAGCACCTCCTGGAGGGCGGACGCCCACGTCCGTACGCGTGCGGCTCGTTTGCCCAGCACGGGAGCGGCGAGCGTGGCGGCGTAGCGGGTGCGTTTGGCGGCCTTGCGCACCTCGTGCCAGGCGGTCAGTCGCGTGTCGGCGTCCTCGGCGGTCACCGCGCGGTCGTGTGCGGCGGACATCCGGCGACAGGCCCGTCCGAGGTCGCGGGCCAGGACGGGACCCGGCGTCCGGTCGGCCGCCCCGGTGAGCGGAGGGTCGGCGCGCAGGCGGTCCAGGGCCTCCAGCAGCGCGAAGTAGCGCGGACTCGACAGCTCCTCGGTGATCTGGCGCATCTCGGCGGCGCGGTGGTCGTCGATCGCGTGGAGCCAGACGTCGGTGAGCCGGTTCCCGGCGGCGTGGTCGGGGAGGTCGTCGATCCACCGCGCGCACCTCTCCCGGAGGACCTCCAGGTCCCGCGCCTGCCCCAGTACACGCGCCAGGCGGCGGAGTTCGTCCGCGACCGGCCGCGTGGACTTCCGGGCCAGGACGGAGGGGAACGTCTGGAGCACGGCGCGGATCCTGCGGGTGGCCACCCGCATCTGGTGCACGGCGTCGGGTTCGTCGAGACGGACCTTGGGGTCGTGTTCCAGCAGGTGCTCCACCTGGTCCCACAGGTAGACCAGGACGACGTCGCCCGCGGTCCCGCCCTCGGGGCGGGGCACGGGTCGCGCGACCCGGTCGCCGAGCAGGGTGAGGAGCTTGGTGCCGGTCGCGGAGGGGGTGGCCCCGGCCGAGGCCAGGCGTTGACCGATGTCGCGCTGCAGTTCGCGGCCGCCTTCGACGAGTTCGATCTCGATCTCCCGCCACGCGACGGTGGTGGTCGTCTCCCCGGTGACCGTGTCGTCGGCGACCAGGGCGAGGGGCTCGCCCCTGGTGTCGCGCAGCTCGTACTCGGTGCGCCGGGTGCCGATCCGGGCGACCGGGCGCAGCGGCTCGCCCCGGGCGGCCGAGGCCGCGAGCCGCGCCAGTTCGGACGGCACGGCCTCGGTGTCCTGACCCAGCGGAGCGTGGAACTCGCGTTTGGCGTCCGTGCCCCACGGGATCTTCAGGTGCCATCCGGCGTCCGTCCCGCCGGTGCGTCGGCGCAGCGTGATGCGGCGCGTGGCCAGGCGCAGGTCGTCGGTGTCGTAGTACGTGGCGTCCAGCTCGTGCGGCCGCTCCTCGATCCCGCCGGGCGCGAGGTCGGCCAGGTCCGGCAGTGGTGTGTGCCTGTCGACGGAGTAGGTGGTCTCGATCTCGATGTGGTCGGGCACCGGTGGTACACCTCCGGCGTCGCGTCCCGCACCCGCACGGACGGGGGCGAGTGGTGGAGCCCTGTGCCTACCATCTACCCGCGCGACGCCACGGGAAAGGCGTCGCGACGGGTTTCGCCCCGACCGACCGGGGTCAGGCCGGCGCGTAGGTGAGGCAGTCCACCTGGTTCTCGACGTAGCCCACGTTGATGCCCGGGGCCTGGCATTCGAGGTGGACGTTGTGCTCGCAGTCGGACATCTTGCAGGCGCCGACGTGGCCGGTCTGGACGGGATCGCCTCCCGCGGTCTCGCTCCCGAAGAAGGTGTCGCAGTGGGCACGGGGCTCGTCTCCCACGGTGATGGCGAGAGCGTGGCAGGAGTGGTCGGTGTTGTACGCGCAGGCATGCGCCTCGCACGAGTTCACCAGCGGCATGTTCACAGTGATCCCTCCAGGACATCGGCGACGCTGCAGAGCCTCGCACGCCAGACTCCCCACATCCAGAACATCACCCCGTGTCACGAGAGTTCGTGGTCCGCTTCCGTGCGACGTCGGAAGCGGCCCACGACGCTCGGCCGTCAGACGGCGGGGCGGGCGACGGCGGGAGCCCGCGTGCCCGGGTCGGATTCCCGTACGGACCTGACCAACAGCCACACGATGAACGACACCTCCGCGATCGCCGGAGGGGTCATGACGAACGGCGAGATGCTCGCGCCGAGATCGGGGGCGAGGAAGCGCGCGAACACGTCGGTGAGGTGGCCGATGCATCCGATGATCAACAGGACGCCCAGCACCCTGGGGAAGTAGCCCGACCTGATGACCAGGTAGCCCAGCGGCAGCAGCCACAGGCCGAAGTACGTCTGGGCGATGAGGTACCCGTCGTGGCGCATGTCGACGAACAGCGTCGCCAGCTGGTCGGAGCCCGTCGGGCCGAAGGCGAAGTCCTCGCCGGTGGCGATGGCCAGCGCCGTCTGCTGGTTGAGCAGGTTCAGGCTCTGGATCGCGACGCTGACGGCGACGAACGTGACCATCGCGGCCGCGGCCATCGGGTGGACGTGCCTGAGCAGCAGGTACAGCGCCATGGCCGTCATGAGGAACGCCGTGGCCCCGACCATCTCGCTGACGAGGCCGACGCGGTACAGCGTGGCCGAGGCGGCGATGGCGTCGGCTGTCGCCCCCGCCTCGCCCGACTCGGCGACGCGCGTGTTCACCACCCCGGCGAAGATGGTGAACACGGCGACCAGCAGGTACAGGAACCCCGCGACCCTCGCGAGCTTCTTCGGTTCCCTCACGGTGTGGTCCTTCCTCGGTTCAGGACGTCGATCGGCCGCGTCCGGCCGCGGCGGGAACGCGCGGCGCGTTCGTGTCACACGGGGGGATCGGGCGCCCCGGATCCTCACGCCGTGCCACCGGCGTGGGCGAGGGCCGACGGGGTCAGCCGACCGACGATGGCCGGGGCCTCGCGGACGAGGGCGTCGTCGTCCACCGCCTCGACCATGAACCGGGCGTAGTCCACGCGCCGGGTCAGGTTGCTCGCGAGGACGGGGTCGCCCACGTGCCGGCTCCACACCGGCAGGCCCTGGCTCTCGCCCTCCTCCAGGTCGCTGCCCCGCACGACCGTCCAGCTGGTGTCGCTGGCGAAGATCCGCCGGCACGCCTCCACCTGGTCGTCCACGTCGACGACACGCGCCAGCTTGGCCAGCCGCCCGAACACGGCCGCGTACAGCCTGAACCTCCGGCTGTACACGTCCTTCCCGTCGCGCGTGATGTGCCAGCCGCAGGAGAACACCAGCCGGGCGCCCGGACGCGCGTGGTCGAGCACGGCCTGGGCCGTACCGGTGGCGTAGTGGTTCACCCCCCACGGCACCAGCACCGTGAGCACGGCGTCGCACCCGTCCACCGCCCGCGCGATGACCGCGCGGTCGTCGGTCATCCCGGGGATCACGGTGATCCGCCCCTCGAACCCGGCGAGCTTGTCCACGCTCCGCTCCCGGCACACACCGACGACCTCGTATCCGAGGTCCAGGGCGTGCCGCACCATGTGGCGCCCGAGTTTGCCCGACGCGCCGACGACGCACACCCTCCTGCCCGCTCCCGGCTTCCCGACGCCGTCCACACCGGTCGGTTCCATGACCCTCTCCTCCGCTCAGCGCTTCCCTCTTACGGTGTAAGGTACAGCCTTGCAGTGTAAGGTTGTCAAGCATCCAGGTAGCCCGACAGGAGGACCCCCGTGACCACGGAGCCGACCGACCCGCCTCGCCGCGACCCGCTGAGCAAGGAGACGGTGCTCCGCACGGCGGTCGAACTGGCGGACGAGACCGGCGCCGGCGCGCCGAGCATGCGCGGCCTCGCCAGGCGGCTCGGCGTCGAGGCCATGTCGCTGTACCACCACTTCCGCAACAAGGAGGCGATCCTCGACGGCATGGTCGACCTCGTCTTCGGCGAGATCGAACTGCCCTCGGACGACGTCGACTGGCCGACGGCGATGCGGCGTCGGGCGGTCTCGATGCGCGACGCGCTGACCCGGCACCCGTGGGCGGTCAGCCTGATGGACTCACGGACCAGCCCCGGCCCGGCGACCCTGCGCCACCACGACGCGGTCATCGGCTGCCTGCGGGCGGGAGGCTTCTCGATCGCCGGGGCGGCGCACGCGCTGTCGGTGCTGGACGGCTACGTCTACGGGTTCACGCTCCAGGAGCTCAGCCTGCCCTTCACGTCATCGGCCGACCTGGAGGACGTGGCGGGCTCCATCCTGGAACGGATCCCCGGTGACGACTTCCCGCACCTCACCGAGATGATCGCCGACCGCGCCCTCAGCCCCGGTTACGCGTACGCCGAGGAGTTCGACATCGGACTCGATCTGATCCTCGACGGACTCGAACGACGCCGCGCGACCTGGCGGTAGCCGCGCGAACCCACCCGACCCCCGTGTCGTGCACCGGCTGAGCGTGGCGCGGCGACGAGGATGACTGCGACGCCGCCGCCGTGAAACGGAGACGCCGCATGACGGTCGCCCACGCCCTGCTCGCCTCCACCCTCGCCGCCACGGTCCTGGTGACCGTGGTGAACACCGCCCCCGCGACCGCCGACACATCGATCGCGTACCGGCTCAACACCTTCGAGCGCGCGACCGCGGGCCGCCCCTACCCCCTGTCGGAATGGGCGAAGGACGGGTGGCACGCCCCTCGCGGCCGGGGCATGGACGAGCGCACCCTGGTCGACGACGACGTCGCCCACTCGGGGCGGCACTCGCTGCGCGTGTCCTATCCCGCGGGGAGGATCGGCCCGCGGGACTCCGGCGCGCAGGCGCCGTTCAGGCTCGCCCCCGCACGCGAGTACCACGTGTCGTTCTGGGTGCGGTTCAGCGAGGACTTCAGCTGGGGGACCACCTCGTTCGGCGGAAAACTGGGCCTGGGTCTGGCGGGGGGCGCCGGGTGTTCCGGCGGCAGGGTGTGCGACGGCGAGAACGGCTTCAGCTCCCGCATGATCTGGCGCCGCGACGGCCTGGCGGCCGTGTACTACTACCACATGGACAAGGAGGGACGCTTCGGCGACCAGGCGTTCCTGCGCGTGGACGACGCCGACGTCCACTACCCCCGGGGTGAGTGGGTGAACATCGTGCAGCGGCTCAGGGTCAACACCGTGACCGACGGCCGGGCCAACCCCGACGGCGAGATCGAGGTCCTCTACAACGGCGCGCCCGCCGCCGAGGTCACCGGCCTGCGCCTGGTCTCCAACGACGACCTGGTGGACAAGGCCTACTTCTCGTCCTTCTTCGGCGGTTCCACCGAGGGGTTCGCTCCGGCCGACGACAGCCACATCTGGTACGACGACCTGAGGGTGTCGGCCCTCCCCGGGGACCTCTGCGAGATCGGCGGCTGCGTGTGACCGCCCCCGGTCCCGCCGACCCGCACGGTCACGGCGCCAGCCCCGGCTGGGCGGTCACGCGCCCCTCCGTCCGGAAGAGCCGGCACACCGCGTCCCGTACGGCCGAACCCCTGACCCGGTCCACGAAGGAGTCCGGCGTGGGGCCGCACAGGCCGCGGAGTGCGGCCGATTCCGCCAGCAGGGCCCGGATGAGCGTCGGCTGATCGGTCAGCCGACGCGGCCGTCCCTCGCCGTCCACCAGACAGCCGTGTCCGCTGACGTAGACCGAGCAGGGCGGGAGCCGCACACCGGATTCGAGCGTGACCGGGTGGCGGTCCACCGGCAGGAGCCGTCGCCGGTAGTGGGGTTCCGTGGCGTCGAGCGCGTCGAGTTCCGCATCGTCCAGCCACAGGACGAACAGGCGGCCGGTCGGCCCGGAAACCTCGACGGGAGCCGCGGGAACGTAGCCCCGCCGGTTCACGTGCGCGGACACGCCCGGAGCGATGCCGTCCACGTCGGCCGACGTCATCGGGATGACCGGCCTGACGTGCCGGGTGAGCAACTTGCGGCGCAGCTGACCGGGCGCGGCGTTCGAACCCACCGCCACCACGGGGTGTCGGTCCGCCAGGCCGGCCCGGCCCAGCCGTGACAGGACGCCCGCCAGCGTCATGCGCTCGCCGGCGAACTCCGCGGACCACACGTCCGCCGACCGGCCCCGGCGAGGCCGCAGCGGGAGGTAGGCGTCGCCCAGGAACACACCCGACGTGTCGGGGATCCGGCCCGGGTAGGCCAGGGGCCGTGTCATCGGGTCATCGCGGAACAGGTCCACGGCCGCACCTCCGTCTCCCGCCGCGCCGCGGTCCGAGCGGAGTCACGGATGGCTCAGCTGCTCCCGCGGGTCACGGGCCCCGACCGTGTGTCGCGGGGGTCGCGCGGGCACATGTCACTGTAGACGACCAGCGGATCCGCGCCGGGCTCGAACAGCTCCGGCAGCCGCACCGCGGTCGCAGAGCCGTCGGGCCCCTCCCCCGGGAAGACGTCGTCCTCCAGGACCGGTCCCCCACGGGGCTCCGTGTCGCGGTATCGCGCCGCCGACCGCCCGGGCGGGGAACAGGGGGCACAGGTGAGGTGGAACGCCACCCAGGAGGACCTGGTGCGCGCCGCGCGTGTGGAGGGTGTGCACGACGAGCGGGTGCTCGCCGCGTTCCGCGAGGTCCCGCGCGGCCGGTTCGTTCCGCGCGCCCACCGGTCGGTGGCCTACGAGGACCGGCCGCTCCCCATCGGGCACGGCCAGGTGACGACGCAGCCGTCCCTGTCCGGGACGATGCTCCAGGCCCTGCGGTTGACCGGGGACGAGCGCGTGCTGGAGGTCGGGACGGGCTACGGCTTCCAGACCGCCCTGTTGGCCCGGCTCGCGGCGCGGGTGGTGAGCGTCGACCTGTGGCCCGACCTGGTCGAGCGGGTCCGAAGGACGCTCGACGCCATGGGGGTGGCCAACGTCGTGCTGCGCGTCGGCGACGGGACGCTCGGGGCGCCCGACGAGGCGCCCTTCGACGCGGTCCTGGTCTCGGCCGCCCACCCGAGCGTGCCCCCGCCGCTCATCGACCAGCTGGCGGTGGGCGGGCGTCTGGTCCAGCCGATCGGTACGGGAGGCGACGAGGACGTGGTGCTGTTCGAGCGCACCGCCGAGGGGCTGCGGGAGCGCGCCTCGATGACGCGTGCCCGTTTCGTCCGCCTGCACGGCGAGCACGGCTACCCCCTGCCGGAGGACTGGGAGGACCGCTGACGTCCCGGTCGCGCCGGAGACGCTGGACGGGACGCCCCGCGAACGCCGGAAGCCGGCTCGGCCGTGAGGGCCGAGCCGGCTCCGGGTTCGGGTGTCACGCACCCGGGGAGCGGATCAGACGAGGTCGAACCGGTCCGCGTTCATCACCTTGGTCCACGCCGCGACGAAGTCCGCGACGAACTTCTCCTTCGCGTCGTCGGAGGCGTACACCTCGGCGAGGGCGCGCAGCTCGGAGTTGGAGCCGAACACCAGGTCGACACGGCTGCCGGTCCACCTGACCGCGCCGGATTCGTCCTTGGCCTCGAACGTCCGCGACGTCTCGGAGGTCTCGCCGGTCGGGGCCCACGTGGTGCCCAGGTCGAGCAGGTTGACGAAGAAGTCGTTCGTCAGCGTGCCCGGCTGGTCGGTGAGGACGCCCAGGTCGGAGTTGTCGTGGTTGGCGCCCAGCACGCGCAGGCCGCCCACCAGGACCGTCATCTCGGGCGCGCTCACGCCGAGCAGGTTCGCCTTGTCCAGGAGCAGGTACTCGGCGGGGAGGCGGTTGCCCTCGCCGTAGTAGTTGCGGAAGCCGTCGGCGACCGGCTCGAGGTAGGCGAACGACTCGGTGTCCGTGTGCTCGGCCGTGGCGTCCACGCGGCCCGGGGTGAAGGGCACGACGACGTCGTGACCGGCGGCCTTGGCGGCCTGCTCGACACCGACACCGCCGGCGAGCACGATCAGGTCGGCGAGGGAGACCTTCGTGTCGGAGGAGGCGTTGAACTCCTTGACGATCTCCTCGAGCGCGCCGAGCACCTCACGCAGCTCGGTCGGGTTGTTGACCTTCCAGTCGACCTGCGGCTCCAGGCGGACGCGCGCGCCGTTGGCGCCGCCGCGCTTGTCGCTGTCGCGGTAGGTCGACGCCGAGGCCCACGCCGTGGACACCAGCTGCCCGACGGACAGGCCGGACTCGGCGACCTTCGCCTTCAGCGCGGCGATCTCCGCCTCGCCGATGACCTCGCCCTCCCACGCGGGGAGCGGGTCCTGCCAGATCAGCGTCTCCTCCGGGACCTCCGGGCCGAGGTAGCGCACCTTCGGACCCATGTCGCGGTGGGTCAGCTTGAACCACGCGCGCGCGAACGCGTCCGCGAACTCCTCGGGGTTCTCGTGGAAGCGGCGCGAGATCCGCTCGTAGACCGGGTCGAAACGCAGCGACAGGTCCGTGGTGAGCATGGTCGGCTTGTGCTTCTTGGACGCGTCGTGGGCGTCGGGGATGATCTCCTCGGCGTCCTTGGCGATCCACTGCTTCGCGCCGGCCGGGCTCTCCGTGAGCTCGTACTCGAACTCGAAGAGGTTCTTGAAGAAGCCCTGGCTCCACTGCGCGGGCGTGGTGGTCCAGGTGACCTCCAGGCCCGAGGTGATCGTGTCGCCGCCCTTGCCGGTGCCGTGGTTGTTCTTCCAGCCCAGGCCCTGCATCTCCAGGCCGGCGGCCTCGGGGTCGGCCTCCAGGTTGCTGTCCGGAGCGGCGCCGTGGGTCTTGCCGAAGGTGTGGCCGCCGGCGATGAGGGCGACGGTCTCCTCGTCGTTCATCCCCATGCGGCCGAAGGTCTCGCGGATGTCGCGCGCGGCGGCGATCGGGTCCGGGTTGCCGTTCGGGCCCTCCGGGTTGACGTAGATGAGCCCCATCTGGACGGCGGCCAGCGGCTTCTCCAGATCACGGTCGCCCGTGTAGCGCTGGTCGTCGAGCCAGGTGGTCTCGGGGCCCCAGTAGACGTCCTCGTCGGGCTCCCAGACGTCCGCGCGGCCGCCGCCGAAGCCGAAGGTCTCGAAGCCCATCGACTCGAGCGCGACGTTGCCGGCGAGGATCATGAGGTCGGCCCAGGAGATGTTCTGGCCGTACTTCTTCTTGACCGGCCAGAGCAGGCGGCGGGCCTTGTCCAGGTTGACGTTGTCCGGCCAGCTGTTCAGCGGCGCGAAGCGCTGCTGGCCGGCGCTGCCGCCGCCGCGGCCGTCGTGCGAGCGGTAGGTGCCGGCGCTGTGCCAGGCCATGCGGATGATGAGCGGGCCGTAGTGCCCGAAGTCGGCCGGCCACCAGTCCTGGGAGGTGGTCAGGACCTCGGCGATGTCCGCCTTCACGGCGTCCAGGTCGAGGGCCTCGAACGCGGCGGCGTAGTCGAACTCCGCACCGAGCGGGTTCGCCACGGCCGGGTTCTTGGCCAGGATCTTCAGGTTGAGCTGGTTCGGCCACCAGCCCCGGTTGCCGCCGCCCTGCGTGGGGTGCGGGGCGCGGTCGTGGGCGACGGGGCAGCCGCCCGTTTTGGCCGCTTCGTGACTTTCAGACATGGAGATCCTTCCGCCTAAGGGAGAGAGGTGAACGCGTTGACTCAGGAACCGCGTGCGCTGGAGCAGTCGGGGCAGAGCCCCCAGTAGACGACCTCGGCCTCGTCGACCGCGAAACCGTGGTCGTCGGAGGCGTACAGGCACGGCGCGTGGCCGACGGCGCAGTCGACGTCGGCGATGGCTCCGCACGACCGGCACACGATGTGGTGATGGTTGTCCCCGACCCGGGTCTCGTAGCGGGCCACGGAGCCCTGCGGCTGGATGCGTCGTACCAGGCCCGCGCCGGTCAGCGCCTTGAGCACGTCGTAGACGGCCTGGTCGGACACCGTGCCGAGGCTGTCGCGCACGAGGCCGATGATCGACTCCGTGTCCGCGTGCGGGTGGTCGTGCACCGCGGAGAGCACGGCGAGCCGAGGGCTCGTCACCCGCAGGGCGGACTCGCGCAGCATCCGCTCGAAATCCGAAGGGCTTGGCATGTCCTCAGTCTGACCACTTTTCTGGAGTAAGTCAAATAATGTAAATCCTCCGATGTAGAGTGCGGGCCGCGCGCGGCGCCGGGATCCGCCCCCTCAGGAGGTGGGCACGTCAGGAGAACCGCCGGGCCGGGGCGCCTCGGTAGAGTCGCCAGCGTCCTCCCCCAGGAACGGCGAGAGCGGTCTATGCGCAGCACGGGAAATCCGCCGGGAACCAGAATTCCGAAGGTCGTCGTCGTCAACACCGCGCTGGCCGCCTGCGTGTGGCTGGTGTGGGCGCTCGTGTGGGGGCCGCGGTACCTCGACATCCTCCAGGCCAACTGGCCGGTGGCGCTCACGATGGTGTTCGGCTCGCTCATCGGCGGCGGGACCAGTGAGGGCGGCGGCGCGGTCTCCTTCCCCGTCATGACCAAGCTGCTCGACGTCCCCGCCGACGAGGCCCGCGTCTTCACGTTCGCGATCCAGTCGGTCGGCATGACCGCGGCGTCGATCTCCATCCTGGCGTGCCGGGTGCCCATCGAGAGGCGGGTGGTGGTCCACGGTTCGGCCGCGGGCGTGGTCGGCGTGGTCGTCAGCGCCGTGTACCTGGCGCCCCTGGTACCGCTTCCGATGGTCCGCGTGCTGTTCACGATGCTGCTCGTGGCGCTCGCCGTCGCGCTCCTGCTCCAGCTGTTCCAACGCGGGTACCGGAGGAACCCGGTCATCCCCGAGTGGACCGTCCGGGAACGGGTCCTGGTGATCGGTACCGGATTCGCGGGCGGGCTGCTCAGCGGTGTGGCGGGCGTGGGCGAGAACTGCGTGATGTTCCTGCTCCTGGTGCTGCTGTTCCGCGTCTCGGAGAAGGTGAGCACACCCACGACCGTGATCATGATGACCGTGGTCTCGCTCGCCGCGTTCGCCACGCACGTGTTCGTCATCGGGGACTTCACCGGTGCGGTGGTCGGCTACTGGGTGGCGGCCGCGCCCGTCGTCGCGGTCGGCGCGCCGCTGGGCGCGTGGATCTGCACGCGGCTCACACCGTTCACGATCCGGGTGATCCTGTTCGTGCTGATCGGGAGCGAGCTGGTGAGCACGCTGCTGTTCGTGCCCTTCACGCCCCTGCTGACGGTCCTGAGCCTGACCACGCTCACCGTCTTCACGGTGCTCTGCGTGGCGTTCATCCGGACCGCCCGGTACGCGGCCGGTGGACCCGCGCCGGCGGAGGCCGACGGAACCCGGACCCCGCTGAGGTCCGGAGCCGGGTGACGACGCCGCGGTCCGCCCTCCCGGGAGGGCGGACCGTCGGACGCGCGTGGTCGCGGGTCAGTCGTTGCCGGACTCGATGGCCGCGTGGTCGAGCAGGTCGCCGTCGCCGGAGCCCTCGCCGCGCGAGGCGATCGTCTCGGCGCCGCCCTCGGGCATCGCGCCGATCAGCCCGGTCGCGGCGGCCTGGGCCGCGCCGATGGTGGTCGGGTGGGCGCTCTCGCCGACCATGCCGATGCTGGCGTACTCCTCCAGCTTGGCGCGGGAGTCGGCGATGTCGAGGTTGCGCATGGTCAGCTGGCCGATCCGGTCGACCGGGCCGAACGCGGAGTCCTCCGTGCGCTCCATGGACAGCTTGTCCGGGTGGTAGCTGAACGAGGGACCGCGCGTGTCCATGATCGAGTAGTCCTCGCCGCGCCGCAGCCGCAGCGTCACCTCGCCGGTGACGGCCGTGCCCACCCAGCGCTGCAGCGACTCGCGCAGCATCAGGGCCTGCGGCTCCAGCCAGCGGCCCTCGTACATCAGCCTGCCGAGCCGCCGCCCCTCGTTGTGGTAGGCCGCGATGGTGTCCTCGTTGTGGATGGCGTTGACCAGCCGCTCGTAGGCCGCGTGCAGGAGCGCCATGCCCGGCGCCTCGTAGATGCCCCGGCTCTTGGCCTCGATGACGCGGTTCTCGATCTGGTCGGACATGCCCAGGCCGTGGCGGCCGCCGACGGTGTTGGCCTCCAGCACCAGGTCGACGGCGGTGGGGAAGCTCTCGCCGTTGATGGTCACCGGCCGCCCCTGCTCGAAGCCGATGGTGACGTCCTCGGCGGGGATCTCGACCTCCGGGTCCCAGAACCGCACGCCCATGATCGGGTCGACGATCTCCACGCCGGTGTCGAGGTGCTCCAGGGCCTTGGCCTCGTGCGTGGCGCCCCAGATGTTGGCGTCGGTGGAGTAGGCCTTCTCCGCGCTGTCCCGGTAGGGCAGACCGCGTTCGGTCAGCCACTCGGACATCTCCTTGCGGCCGCCCAGCTCGTTGACGAAGTCGGCGTCCAACCAGGGCTTGTAGATGCGCAGGGCCGGGTTGGCCAGCAGGCCGTAGCGGTAGAACCGCTCGATGTCGTTGCCCTTGAACGTGGAGCCGTCGCCCCAGATCTGCACGCCGTCCTCGAGCATCGCGCGCACGAGCAGGGTGCCCGTGACCGCCCGCCCGAGCGGGGTGGTGTTGAAGTAGGCCCGACCACCGGTCCGGATGTGGAACGCCCCGCAGGCCAGAGCCGTGAGCCCCTCCTCCACCAGGGCGGCGCGACCGTCGACCAGGCGGGCGACCTCCGCCCCGTAGTCGGCGGCACGCCCCGGCACCGAGGCGATGTCGGGTTCGTCGTACTGGCCGATGTCGGCGGTGTAGGCGCACGGGACGGCGCCCTTCTCGCGCATCCACGCGACCGCCACCGAGGTGTCGAGGCCACCGGAGAAGGCGATGCCGACGCGTTCACCGACAGGGAGAGAGGTGAGTACCTTGGACATGGCAATAAGTATGCACGAAAATGAATGATCATGCAAGACGGGCGTCGGACCAGGCACGCCGGGTGGCCGCGGCGCCCGTGGGCGCGCGACCACCCGGGGCGGTCAGGAGTGGGCGACCGTCAGGCACGGCCGCCGGGAACGACGGTCAGGGCCGGGCCGCGGACAGCACGACGTCCGCCAGGCGGTCGGCCGCGTCCGGGCGCCCGAGCGCGCGGGCGTTCTCCTCGATCCGACGACGGCGCTCGGGGTCCGCCAGCAGCGGCTCGACCGCCTCCCGCAGGCGGTCGGCGCCGACCTCGTCCAACAGCGCGACCGCCGCACCCGACTCCTGGAGGTGCCGGGCGTTGTGCCGCTGCTCGTCACCGGCGGACGTGGCGAGCGGGATCAGCGCGGCGGCCCTGCCCAGCGCGGTCAGCTCCGCGATCGTCCCCGCGCCGCTGCGCGAGACCACGACGTCGGCCAGCGCCAGCACGTCGGGCAGCTCCGGGCCGACGAAGTCCGTCAGGTGGTAGCGGACGAGCAGCTCGGGGGCGAGGTCGCGGGTGGCCTCGCGCAGTGGGTCCAGGTGGGCCGCGCCGCACTGGTGCACGACGTTGGCGCGCGTCAGCAGCCACGGCAGCAGGTCGCGGACGGTGCCGTTGATCTGGGCCGACCCCTGCGCCCCTCCGGTCACGTAGACCGTGGGCAGCGACGGGTCGTGCCCCTCGAACCCGAGCCCCTCGGCGGCCCGGTCCGCCCGCCCGCGCAGCACCTCGGGGCGGACCGGGTTGCCGGTGATCACCGCGCGGTCGCGGACGTCGTCGGGCAGCAGCTCCGTGCTCGACGGCGAGGACACCGCGACCCGCGCGGCACGGCGGGCGAGCACCTTGTTGGCCAGTCCGAGGCGCACGGTCTGCTCGTGCACCACCAGGGGACGGCGGCACATCGCCGCGCCCACGCCGACGGGGACCGCGACGTAGCCGCCGGTGGCCAGCACGACGTTCGGCGCGAAGTCGGTGATGATCCGCCGCGCCTGGAGCACGCCGCGCGGCACGTTGGCCATGTCGCGGAGGTTCTCCTTCGAGAGCATCCTCAGCGGGTTGGCCGCCCGGCGGACCTTGCCGACCTCCACCGAGTCGAACGCGATCCCGTTGGACCCGGCCACCCGCTGCTCCAGGCTGTCGGCGGCGCCCACCCACAGCACCTTCAGGGCGCCCCCGTCGGCCTCCAGCCGCTCGCGCAGGGTGTTGACGACCGTCAGCGCGGGATAGGTGTGCCCGCCCGTTCCCCCTCCGGTCACGATCAGACGCAGTTCCTGGGTTCGGCTGTTGTTCACGGGTGTCCCATCTGTGCTCGCCCGCCGGCGCGCGCGGGTCGAGGGTCTCTTCGGTCGCGGGGAACCCCTCGGCGGACCGGTCGGGTCGCACCGGGGTCGACATGCACGGTAGCCGCCCGGGGAGCCCACCGCACGCGGGACTCCGGTCGGCCCCATCTCCCCCATCCACACCACCGTTGCCAACCCGACGAAGATCTCTTGCGTTTTTCACGAATTTCATGAAGGTTTTCCACAGAACCTCCGCACTTCGTCACCCTTCGTGCCCAAAAAGCTACGATGAGACTTCATGCGGTGTCTGGCCCACGCACTGCTTCCAGGAGGAAGCCGGAAGGAGCCACGTTGGCGCGACCGAACCGGAACCAGTCCGCCCCCGCGGCCGCCGCGGCCCGGGTCCGCGGACGCCGAACCGTCCTCCTGAGCGGCGTCCTCGCCGCCGCGCTCACCGCGTCCCCGCTCCACGCGTCGCCCGCCGCCGCAGGGGACGGGCACCGGCGCGCACCCGCGGAGTGCGAGGCCGACCCGCTCGCCCCGCCCAAGCGCGAGATGCGCGCGGAGTGGATCGCGGGCGTCTACAACATCGACTGGCCGAGTGAGCAGGGCCTGACCCCGGAGCAACAGCGCGCCGAGCTGGTCGACCTCTACGACGAGGCCGGGGCCAACGGCCTCAACGCCGTGTTCGTGCAGATCCGTCCCACCGCCGACGCCTTCTGGCCCTCACCGCACGAACCGTGGTCGGAGTGGCTCACCGGCCAGCAGGGCCGCGACCCCGGCTACGATCCCCTGGAGTTCGCGGTCGAGGAGGCCCACGCCCGCAACCTGGAGTTCCACGGGTGGTTCAACCCCTACCGGGTGGCCATGCACGACGACCCGGGCAGGCTGGTCGAGGGGCACCCGGCCCGGCGGAACCCGGACTGGGTGTTCGACTACGGCGGGCGCCTCTACTACGACCCGGGCATCCCCGAGGTGCGCGCGTTCGTGATCGAGGCGATGATGCACGCGGTCGAGAACTACGACCTCGACGGCGTGCACTTCGACGACTACTTCTACCCCTATCCCTCGTCCGGCGCGGCGATCCCCGACCGGGACACCTTCGAGCGGTACGGCGGCGCGTTCGACGACATCGGCGACTGGCGCCGCGACAACGTCAACCGCCTGGTACGGGAGATGAGCGCGGCGGTGCACGCGGCGAAGCCGCACGTGCGGTTCGGGATCAGCCCGTTCGGGATCTGGCGGAACGCGTCCAGCGACCCGAACGGCTCCGACACCCGCGGCTTCGAGTCCTACGACAGCATCTACGCCGACAGCCGAAGATGGGTCCGCGAGGGGTGGCTGGACTACGTCAACCCGCAGGTCTACTGGGAGATCGGCCTGCCGGTGGCCGACTACGCCGTGCTGGTCCCCTGGTGGGAGGAGGTCACCGCGGGCACGGGAACCCACCTGTACATCGGGCAGGCCGCCTACAAGGTCGGCAACGACGGCGCCTGGTCGCGGCCCCGCGAACTCGCCAGACACGTGGAGATGGATCGCGCCCACCCCGGTGTGCACGGCGAGGTCTACTTCAGCGCCACGTCCCTGCGCACCAACGCGGCCGACGCCATGGCGATCCTGGCCCGCGAGCACTACGCCCACCCCGCCCTCGTGCCGGTGACGCCGGACCGGGGCGGCGCGGCGCCCGGGCGGCCGGTGGTGGTCGGGGCCGAGGAGGCCGACGGCGACGTCCGGCTGACGGTCCGCGCCGGGCAGGGCCCGGCGCCGGCCTACTACGCGGTGTACGCGTTCGAGGGGCACGACGGCCTCAGACCGACGCCGTGCCGGTTCGAGGACCCGCGCTCGCTGGTCACCACCGTGCGTGCCTCGGACGGCAGGGAGACGGTGCTGACCCTGCCGGGTGGGACCGGCGCGCACACCTACTTCGTGACCGCGCTCGACCGGCTGCACCACGAGAGCGACCCGAGCAACCCGCGCCGCCTGCCCTGAGCGCGGACGGGCCCGCCTACGCGCGCGTGGCTCTGCGGCGCGGTGGGGCGGGCTCGATGCCGGGGTCGGGCACGCGCTCGGGGACGTCGCGATCGGTGAAGGGCAGCGTTCCCGGGTAGCCGACGGCCAGGGCGACGTGCCGCCCGGCCAGCTCGCGCGCCGCCGGGACGGTCAGGACCGGATCGCGGGCCAGGAGTCGCACGGCCAGTCCGCCGAGGAGGGCGTGGGCCGTGGCGGCGGCCTCCTCGGGGTCGCAGGGGCCGAAGTCGCCCGAGGCGACGCCGTCGCGGACCGCCGCGGCGAAGGGCTCGCGCATCCGCGCGTAGAGGCTGGTCAGCGCGTTCGCCAGGTCGGCGGAGCGCACGGCGCGGCTCTCCAGCTCCGACCACAGCATCCACTCCCGCACGTCGTCGGGGGTGAGCGGCAGCCAGAAGTCGACCAGGTCGGCGACGCGCTCGGGCGGTGAGGTGCGGCCGACGCCCTCGGCCAGGTCGGCGGACCGCGCGTGCTCGCGGTCCAGGGAGTGCGCGATGGCCGCCGCCAGCAGCTGGGTGCGGGTGGCGAAGTGGTAGTGGATCAGCGCCGTGGAGGACCGGGCGCGCCGGGCGATCTCGGCCAGGCGCACACCGTCGTATCCGTCCCGGGCGATCAGCTCGACGGCGGCGTCGAGGATGCGGGTGCGGCTGTCGCTGGAGGTCATGGCGCCATTCTTTACCATCGGGCGCTTGTGTCGCAGTTCACTCTGACTTTAAGATCAGTCAAATTGATTTTAAAGTCAGGCCCCGAGGAGTGCACATGCCAGACCCCCACGGCATCCGACGGCCGTCCACGGGAGTGGCCACGGACGAGGTCTTCCAGGTCGAGACGCACGGCGCCGACCGCATCCCGCTCAGCGACCGCCACGGCGGCCCGCGCGAGCTGTTCTGGGTGTGGTTCGGCGCCAACCTGACCTTCACCTTCGTCATCAACGGCGCCCTCGTGGTCGGCTTCGGCCTCTCCTTCTGGGAGGCGACCGCGATCTTCCTCATCGGCAACCTGGCCTTCTTCGCGGTCGGGGCGGCGTCGATCACCGGCGCCCGCACCGGCTCGCCCACCCTCGTCGTCGCCCGTGCCCCGTTCGGGCGCTGGGGCAACTACCCCGTGGCCGTGCTCAACTGGCTCGTCAGCATCGGCTACATCATCCTGAACACGGTCGTCGGGGTCCTCGCCCTGGCCGTCCTGGCCGACACCGTCGGACTGGGCGACGGCGCGGCGGTCCGCGTCACCGCCCTGGTCCTGATGATCGTGTGCACCGCCAGCGTCGCCGTCTGGGGACACGCCACCGTCGAGGTCATGCAGCGCTGGCTGGGCGTTGGCCTGGTCGTGTGCACGGTCGTGCTCGGCGCCCTCGTCCTGCCCCAGGCCGACCTGTCCGTCACCGCCCCGACCGAGCCCCGCCTGTGGGCGTGGAGCCTGGGCCTGGTCGTCGCCGTCTCCGGCGGCGCCCTGTCCTACATCGCCATCTGCGCCGACTTCACCCGCTACCTGCCCGCCGACAGCCGCGCACGCGGGATCACCCTGGCCACCGGGCTGGGCGCGATGCTGCCCTCCGTGGCGCTGGGCGTCATCGGCGTCGCCGCGGCCACCAGGGTCGGCACCGACGCGGACACCGACCCCGTCGAGGCCGTCGCGGGCCTGCTCCCGGTCTGGTTCCAGGTTCCGTTCCTGCTGGTCGTGGTGGGCGGATCGGTCACCAACACGATCATGACCCTCTACTCCTCGGGGCTGAACCTCCAGGTCCTCGGCGTGCCGCTGAGGCGCGCCCGGACCGTGCTGATCCAGGTCGTCCTGGTCACCACGGGGTCGGCGGTCGCCCTGTTCGTCGTCGACTTCACCGCGGCCGTCCTGTCCCTGCTGTCGGTCATGGTCGTGGTCTTCACGCCCTGGGCCGGGGTGTTCCTCACCGACGCCGCCCTGCGCCGCGCCCGCTACGACGCCGCCGGGCTGCACGACCTCCACGGCGGCCCCTACCGCTACACCCGCGGGTTCCACCGCTCGGGCCTGATCGCCCTCGCGGTCGGAACCGTGTTCTCGGCGCTGGCCGCCGACTCCGAACTGTGGCTCGGCCCGCTGGCCGCCGCCGTCGGCGCCGACCTGTCCCTGCTGGGCGGTCCGATCGCCGGAGCCGTCTACTACCTGCTCGTCCGGGGCCGGGTGGGCCCGACCACCGGCCCGGACACGAGCACCACCGCATCCACCATCGAAGGAGACCGTCCATGACACGCTTCGCCCCGCTGTTCGGCCCCGACATCACGTTCCTCGGCATCGACCGGTGCGACCTCGACCAACCCGCCACCTGGGCCGACTCCGAGGCGGTCATCATGGGGGTGCCCTTCGACGGGGGCACGTCCTACCGTGCGGGCACGCGCTTCGGCCCGCGCGCGCTCCGGGGGACCGACTACCTGCCGCACGACGGGCGGCGCCCGCACCTGGCGGTCCGCGCCGACGGCCTGGTCGAGCTCAACGTCAGGGACGCGGGCGACGTCGACTGCTTCAACGGCGACATCGAGGGGATGGTCGAGAACGTCCGCGAGGCGGTGACCAAGGTCGCGGCGGCCGGGAAGATCCCCGTCATGCTGGGCGGCGACCACACCATCGCCCTGCCCGACGTGCAGGGTGTGGCCAGCCACCACGGGTGGGGGCGCGTGTCGGTGATCCACTTCGACGCGCACGCCGACACCGGAGACATCGACTTCGGGTCGCTGCTCGGCCACGGGCTGCCCATGCGCAGGCTGATCGAGTCGGGCGCCGTGCGCGGCGACCGGTTCATCCAGATGGGGCTGCGCGGCTACTGGCCCGAGGAGGAGACGCTGTCCTGGATGGCCCAGCAGGGCATGCGCTGCTACGAGATGAGCGAGATGGACGCGCGCGGCCTCAACACCTGCCTGGACGAGGCCTTCGCCCTGGCCACCGACGAGTGCGAGGGCGTGTTCCTGTCGGTCGACGTGGACGTCGTCGACCCCGGGATGGCCCCGGGCACCGGGACCCCGGAGCCGGGCGGCCTCACCTCGCGCCAGCTGCTGGACGCCGTGCGCCGCATCTGCGTGGAGCTGCCCGTGGTCGGCGTGGACATCGTGGAGGTGTCCCCGGACCACGACCACGCGGACATCACCGCGATGCTGGGCAACCGCGTCGTGCTGGAGGCGCTGTCGGGGATCGCCGCCCGCCGCAAGGGGCAGGGCTGGGACCCCGCCCGGCCGCTGCTGGACGGCCGCTGACCGAACCCGGCCGTCACGCCGCGACTCGTCGGGCCCCGGAGCACACCGCTCCGGGGCCGCCGTGCCGACCGGATGGCCCCGCACCCGCGTCCGCCCGGTGTGACCTCCCACTCCTCCCCCGCTCGCGTGACCGGGCGCGGGACATCCGCCACTACCTTGAGGTGAACACCGGAGGGAGGGGGGAGCAGCGTGGAACACCACCTGCGGATCGGCGAGGTGGCCGAGCGCACGGGGCTGTCCCTGCGCACGATCCGCTACTACGGCGAGGTCGACCTGGTCGTTCCCTCCGCGCGCTCCCGCGGCGGCTTCCGGCTCTACACCGAGAGCGACGTCGACCGTCTCCAGCTGATCAAGCGGATGAAACCGCTCGGGTTCAGCCTGGAGGAGACCCGTGACCTGCTCACCGCCGTCGACGGCCTGAGCGCGCCCGGCACCGGGGCGGACGAACGCACCGCACTGGCCGAGCGCCTGGACGCCTTCGAGGCGGCCATCGCCGACCGCTGCGTCACCCTGCGCCGCCAGCTGGACATGGCCGAGGAGTTCGCCGAACGCCTGCGCGAGCGGCGCGCGGGTCGCGGCGCCGACCGGCCGGTGTGAACATCCCGACCCCGCCTCACCGATCGTCACACCGGGTCAGCGCGCCCGGATGAGGGGATGTGCCCCCGATCCCCGCCCTGTCAGCGGGAACGGCGTCCGGCGGCGTCCCCCTGTGAGGGTTGTCTCAGTCGCGCACAGTGACGCAAAACCTCACGTAACGGTAGAGTCGCTCTCGTTGGGCCCACGCACCCTCCGCTGACCCACCGACGACTTCCCGACCCTCCCGGCGACACGTTCCCCGGGGACCACGGTCGGGCACGCGGCGACGCAGCCGCGCTCCGGGGCGCCGACCCGTACCGCGCCGGAACACCAGGCGCCACCCCACACCCTCAGGTGCGGGCCGCCGCGCGCCGTCACCGCGCCACCAGACCCGAACACCGCGGCCCTGGCTGTGGGCTGCCCGACCCCAGATGGGTTCCATGAATCTGCCGCTGAAGACCTCCTCACGAACGTGGAAGTCCCGCATCCCCAACGCGGCCCAGATCCGCGCCGACGTGCTCGCCGGGCTGGTCGTCGCGCTGGCCCTGATCCCCGAGGCCATCGCCTTCTCGATCATCGCCGGCGTCGACCCCCGCGTCGGGCTGTACGCGTCCTTCGTCATGGCCGTCTCCATCGCGTTCCTGGGCGGCCGTCCCGCGATGATCTCCGCCGCCACCGGCGCCATGGCCCTGGTCGCGGCCCCGCTGTCGATGGAGTACGGCCTCGACCACCTCCTCGCCGCCACCATCCTCGCCGGAGTCCTCCAGGTCGTGCTGGGCCTGCTCGGGGTGGCCAAGCTGATGCGGTTCGTGCCGCCCAGCGTCATGACCGGGTTCATCAACGCCCTGGCCATCCTCATCTTCCTGGCCCAGATGCCGCATCTGGTGAACGTGGGCGTGCCGGTCTACGTCATGGTCGGCGTCGGTCTGGCGATCATCTTCGGCCTGCCGTACCTGACCAAGGCCGTCCCGGCGCCGCTGGTCGCGATCGTGGTGCTGACGGTCGCCTCGATCGCGCTGGGCCTCCAGGCCCGGACCGTCGGCGACATGGGCGAGCTGCCCGACAGCGTGCCGGTGCCGTTCCTGCCGGACGTGCCGTTCACGTGGGAGACGCTCACCGTCATCGCTCCGTACTCCCTCACCCTGGCGCTGGTGGGTCTGATGGAGTCGCTGATGACCGCCAAGGTCGTCGACGAGCAGACCGAGACCTCCTCCGACCACTCCCGCGAGGCGCGCGGGCAGGGTGTCGCCAACGTCATCGTCGGCTTCTTCGGCGGCATGGCCGGGTGCGCGATGATCGGCCAGACGATGATCAACGTCTCCTCCGGCGCCCGCACCCGCGTCTCCACGTTCCTGGCCGGTGCGTTCCTGCTCATCCTGTGCGTCGGGCTGGGCGACGTCGTCGGCATGATCCCGATGGCGGCCCTGGTCGCGGTGATGATCTTCGTGTCCGTCGTCACCTTCGACTGGCACAGCGTCGCCCCGGCCACGGTCCGCAGGATGCCCTGGACCGAGACCCTGGTCATGGTGGTCACCGTCGCGGTCGTGGTCTACACCCACAACCTGGCCCTGGGCGTGATCATCGGGGTGATCGTGTCGATGGTGCTGTTCGCGCAGAAGGCCGCCACCCAGGCCGACGTGACCAGCGTGCTGGACCCCGAGGGCGGCACGCGGGTGTACACGGTGCACGGGGAGCTGTTCTTCGCCTCCACCAACCAGCTCGTCGGCCGGTTCGACTACCAGGAGGAGAACCTGGCCAAGGTGATCGTGGACATGTCCGAGGCGCACGTGTGGGACTCCTCCGCCGTCGCCGCCCTGGACCACGTCTCCGAGCACTTCCGCAAGCACGGCGTCGAGGTCGAGATCACCGGCCTCAACCAGCCCAGCCAGCGACTGCACAAGGAACTGACCGGCACGCTGTCCGGCGGACACTGAGCGCACCGGTCCCGCCGTGTCGGGCGGGACCCCTCACCCACGGGCCGTTCGGGGAACCCTCCCCGGACGGCCCGTCGTGGTTCCCGCCGAGGTCCCGGAACGCCGGGGGGCGTGGGACTCGGGCGCCCCGACCCTCCCCGACCCCTCCTCGTCGGGACGTCGTGATCCGGGCGCGTCCATACCCTTGTGGCCCCTGGCCGTTAAGTGATGACATAACACTCCCATTCCACCTGATTTGCCATTTGGCGTGCCCACATATCCGGTGGATCAGGACGAAACGAATTCCGACTACGGGCGCGTCGCGGGCCGGTCTGGTACTTTTCGAATGGCCGCGACGATATCCGCGGCTCCCGACACGACCCGCTCCAGTGTGCCGCGCCCAGCCAGCCCGGACCACGCGCTCCACCGTCCCACGCCCCGGCCAGCCACCGGGGCCCGCCCGGACCCATGTCCCGCCAACGGAAGGCCAAACCCAGGGAAACAGCGTGCGACGCACGCATGCCATTCCACTGAAATTGGACATTTCCGCTGCGCCAGCGTGCCCGAAAACGCCCGCCAGGCCGGGGGAGAGGCGGAGTCGCCACGCACACCCGAGAATCCAGAAGGAAACGATGCTGACCGACCCCGGATCATCCTTCACCGACGACAGGATCGCGATCATCGGCATGGGGTGCCGCTTCCCCGGCGGCGCGTCCGACCACCGCACCTTCTGGAGAAACCTCGTCGACGGCCGCGACTGCCTGGTCCCCACACCGGCCGACCGGTACGACGTCGCCACCCTCGGCAGCCGGGACAGGGCCAAGCCGGGACGGCTGGTCGGCGGTCGCGGCGGGTACGTCGACGGGTTCGACCGGTTCGAGCCGGAGTTCTTCGGCATCAGCCCGCGCGAGGCCGAGCACATGGACCCGCAGCAGCGCAAACTGCTGGAGGTGGCCTGGGAGGCGCTGGAGGACGGGGGCCAGAAGCCGTTCGGCCTCGCCGGGACCGACGTCGGGGTCTTCGTCGGCGCCTTCACCCTCGACTACAAGATCCTCCAGTTCGCCGACCTGGACTTCGACACCCTGGCCGCGCACACCGCGACCGGGACCATGATGACGATGGTCTCCAACCGCATCTCCCACTGCTTCGACTTCCGGGGGCCCAGTGTCTCCCTCGACACCGCGTGCAGCTCGTCCCTGGTGGCCGTGCACATGGCCTGCCAGAGCCTGCGGCGCGGGGAGAGCACCCTGGCGCTGGCGGGGGGAGCCCTGCTGCACATGACCCCGCAGTACACCATCGCCGAGACCAAGGGCGGGCTCCTGTCCGCCGACGGACGGTCGCGGACCTTCGACGCCTCCGCCGACGGCTACGTCCGCGCCGAGGGCGTGGGGCTGGTCGCGCTCAAGCGCCTGCCGGAGGCCCTGCGCGACGGCGACCCGGTGCACGCGGTGATCACCGCGACCGGCGTCAACCAGGACGGGCGCACCGACGGGATCACCGTCCCGAACCCGGACGCCCAGGTGCGCCTGGTCGAGCGCGTGTGCGCCGAGGCGGGCATCACGCCCGGCGACCTCCAGTACGTGGAGGCGCACGGCACGTCCACCCCGGTCGGCGACCCGATCGAGGCCGGTGCGCTCGGCCGCGCGCTGGCCGTGGGCAGGGCCGCGGGGGCGCCCTGCCACGTGGGGTCGGTCAAGGCCAACATCGGGCACACCGAGTCCGCCGCCGGGGTGGCCGGGCTGATCAAGACCGTGATGAGCCTCAAGCACGGTGTGATCGCCCCGCAGATCAACCTGGACGAACTCAACCCCGGGATCGACGCCGAGGCCCTGCCGTACACGATCCCCACCGAGGCGACGCCCTGGCCCGAGCACGACGGCCCCGCCCGCGCCGGGGTCAACTCGTTCGGATTCGGCGGCACCAACGCGCACGTGCTGGTGGAGGAGGCGCCCCCGCGACGTGACTCCCCCGCCCCGGCCGCACGGTCGCGCGGCTCCCACGGGTACGCGGTCCTCCCGCTGAGCGCGCGCGACCCCAGGGCCCTGCCGGAGGTCGCGGCGGGCGTCCGGGACGAGCTGGCCTCGGGGGACGTCGCCCTCGCCGACGTCGGGCACACCCTCGCGCACCGCCGCGAGCACCTGGAGTCGCGCCTGTCGGTCGTGTACTCCTCCCGCGACTCCCTGGTCGAGGCGCTGGACGCCCGCGCCCGGGGCGAGAGCCACCCGCGCGCGGTCGAGGAGCGCGTCCTGGAGGGCGCCGACCGGAGGCTGGTGTGGGTCTTCACCGGGATGGGCCCGCAGTGGTGGGCGATGGGCCGCCAGCTGTTCGCGACCGAGCCCGTGTACCGCGCCGCGGTCGAACGGTGCGACCGGGAGATCGCCCGCCTGACCGGCTGGTCGCTGGTCGAGGAGACGTCCGCCGACGAGGACGCCTCGCGGATGGACCAGACCTGGCTCGCCCAGCCCGCCAACTTCGCCGTCCAGGTGGGGCTGGCCGCGCTGTGGCGCTCGTGGGGGGTGCGCCCGGACGCCATCGTGGGTCACAGCACCGGCGAGGTCGCCGCCTTCCACGAGGCCGGGGTGTACACGCTGGAGGAGGCGGTCGCGGTGGTCGTGCACCGCGGCAGGCTCCAGCAGACCCTGGTCGGCACCGGCACGATGCTGGCGGCGGGCCTGGCCGAGGAGGAGGCGGTCCGGCGCGCCCGCCCGTTCGGGGACCGCGTCTGCGTCGCCGCCGTCAACGCCCCGGCGAGCGTGACCTTCGCGGGCGACGCCGACGCGCTGGAGGAGCTGGCCGACCGGCTCGCGGACGAGGGAGCCTTCCACCGGTTCCTCGACGTGCCCGTGCCGTACCACAGCGCCCGCATGGACCCCGTCCGGGACGACCTGCTCGCCTCCCTCACCGGCCTGCGTCCCCAGCCCGCCGAGGTGCCGCTGTACCTGACCGGGCGCGAGGGCCGGGCCGACGGGCCGGAGCTGGACGCCCGCTACTGGTGGGACAACGTCCGCGGCGCCGTGCGGTTCCGCGCGGCGGTCGACCGGCTGGTCGAGGACGGTCACCGCGTGTTCCTGGAGGTCGGGCCGCACCCCGTCCTGGGCCACGCGATCCGCGAGTGCCTCGACGCCCGCGGTGTCCAGGGGCGGTGCCTGCCCTCGATCCGCCGCCAGGAGGACGAGCCCGAACGCATGGCCGTGTCCCTGGCGGCCCTGCACGGACTGGGCTTCGAGGTCGACTGGGGCGCCCTGCACCCGGAGGGCGCGCCCGTGTCGCTGCCGCCCTACCCGTGGCGGCGGGATCGGTACTGGGTCGAGCCCGAGAGCGTGGCGCGGGTCCGTCTGGGCCGGGTCGACCACCCGTTGCTGGGCCGACGGCTGCCCGGCGCGGATCCGGCGTGGGAGGCGTCCCTGGACACCGAGGCCATGCCCTACCTGGCCGACCACCGCGTCCAGGGCGACACCGTGTTCCCCGCCGCCGGGTACCTGGGGATGGCGATCCAGGCGGCGCGGGCGCTGACCGGCGGCGATCGGGCGGGGCTGGCGGACGTGGAGTTCCGCCGGGCGCTGTTCCTGCCGGCGGGGTCGGCCGTCCGGGCCCGGGTGTCCTTCGCGCCGCACGACGCGACCTTCACCGTCGCCACCGGGTCCGCCGACGACCGGTCGGTGCACGCGACCGGGAC
This sequence comes from Nocardiopsis sp. NPDC049922, assembly GCF_040660275.1. Taxonomy (NCBI): domain Bacteria; kingdom Bacillati; phylum Actinomycetota; class Actinomycetes; order Streptosporangiales; family Nocardiopsidaceae; genus Nocardiopsis; species Nocardiopsis sp. NPDC049922. The sequence continues at coordinate 80,554 of NZ_JBFAME010000009.1, forward strand.
GGTGCGCGGCGGCCAGCCCCGCCGCCTCGGCCCGGACCTGGACGTCGGCGCGGTCCAGCGTCGTGCCGACCGGGTCCTCGACGCCGACGCGTGCTACGCGGCGCTGGGCGAGCAGGGGTACCACTACGGGCCCGCGTTCCGGGGCGTCGAGCGGGTGTGGATCGGCGCCGACGAGGCGCTCGCGCTCATCCGGCCGACCGCACCCGTGCGGGGTGAGTCCGCCGACCACCACGTCCATCCGGTGGTCCTGGACTCCTGCTTCCAGGCCCTGTTGACGACCCGGCTGACCGGGGCGAGCGGTACGGGGATCCGCCTGCCGGTGTCGGTGGCCGAGGTCCTGATCGACCCGGTCGGCGACCGGCCGGTGTGGGCGCACGCGACGGTCACGGGCTCGGACGCGGACGGGCTGACCGGGGACATCCGGCTGCACGCCGAGGACGGGACGCCGCTGGGCACGGTCACCGGCCTGCGCGTGGTGGACGTGGAGCGGGCGTCCACGTCCGTGGGCACGGGCACGATCGACGGCTGGCTCTCGGACGTGGCGTGGGTGCCCGCGCCCCGCGTCGCACCCGTCGAGGTGTTCGCGACCACGGTGAAAGCCACAACTACTGAGACCCGTGACGTTGGCGGGACAAGCGAGACCGTGCGGGTGACAGGGACCACCGGGGCGGCCGGGATCGACGAATCGACCAAGGCCGCGGGGACCACCGACCGGCCGGGCGGCGAGTGGCTCGTCCTGGCCGACGCCGGGGGCTTGGGCGACGCCTTCGCGGAGCTGGTGGCCGGGCGCGGTGGCCGGTGCCACCTGGTCCGGCCGGGTATCGGCTACCGGGCCTTGGGCATGAGTCACGGCACTGACGTGAACCACGCGGCGGACGGGGAACACGGCCTGGCCTTCGAGGTCCGGCCGGACTCGGCCGAGGACTTCCGCCGCCTTCTGGACGGCCTGGGGGAGCGCGTCGGCGCCCTGACGGGGATCGTCCACCTGTGGAACCTGGACGCCCCGTCGTTCGACGGGGCCGACGACGCCGAGGTCGACGCCTTCCAGGGCACCGGCGCCTACTCCCTGGTGGCGCTGGCCCAGGCCCTGAACGACCACGAGGTCGGCGGCGCCCTGCACGTCGTGACCCGCCAGGCGCAGGGGGTGGTCCCCGGCGAGGAGGTCGAACCCCTCGGCGCCCCCGCCTGGGGCGTCGGCCGTGTCCTGTGGCAGCAGGAGCTGACCGACCGCCGGGGCGTCCTGGTCGACCTGGGCCCCCGGCCGAACGACCACGGCCGGGAGGCCGCCGCCCTGCTCGCCGAGCTGACCGCCGACACCGGCGACGACGAGGTCGCCCTGCGCGGCGGCGACCGGTACGTCAGCCGACTGCTCCCGGTCGCCGACCTGCCCCGCCCGCTGCCGCTGCGGCTGCGCGCCGACGGCGCCTACCTGGTCACCGGCGCGTTCGGCGCCCTCGGCCGCCTGCTGTGCCGTACCCTCGTCCGGCGGGGGGCGCGCCGCCTGGTCCTGGCCGGCCGCACGCCCCTGCCCGACCGGGCGGTGTGGCGGGCGACCGACCCCGACACCCGCGCGGGCCGCGACGTCCGCTTCGTGCGCGACCTGGAGCGGCTGGGCGCCCACGTCGAACCGGTCTGCCTGGACCTGACCGACGCCGACGCGCTCTCCGCCTGGCTCGCCGCCCGGCGCGCACAGGACCCGCCGCCGCTGCGCGGGGTGTTCCACCTGGCCGGACACGTCGACGACACCCTGCTGCCCGCCATGGACCGCACCGCGTTCGACACCGTGTTCGCGCCCAAGGCCACCGTCGCCCGTCTGCTGCACCGCCTCCTGGCCGACGAGCCGCTGGAGCACTTCGTCCTGTTCTCGTCCGTGGCCGGGCTGCTGACCACGGCGGGCCAGGCCAACTACGCGGCGGGCAACGCCCTCCTGGACGCCCTGGCCCACCACCGCCGGACACGCGGGCTGCCCGCGCTCAGCCTGGACTGGGGCCCGTGGGCGACCGGCATGATCGAGGAGCTCGGTCTGGTCGAGCACTACCGCACCGCGCGCGGGATGGGCTCGCTGTCCCCCGAGGCGGGTATGGCCGTGCTCGAACGCGTCATCGAGCAGGACCGCGCCCAGCTGCTGGTGTGCCCCGTGGTCGACTGGCCGGCCTTCCTGGCCTGGTACTCGCCACCGCCGCCGCTGGTGTCGCTCCTGGCCGAGACGGCCGCGGCGGCGTCCGGCGACACGGCGGGCACGGCGGCCTCCTTCCCCGAGGTCTTCGCCGCCACCCCCGCCGAGGCCCGGGGGGATCTGCTCACCGAGCGGTTCACGGGGATCGTGGCGCGGGTCCTGCGCGTGCCGGAGGACCGCGTGGACCCGACCGCGACCCTGACCTCCCTGGGGATGGACTCGCTGCTGGCGATGGAGCTGCGCTCCGGCGTCCAGACCGAGATCGGGGTGACCGTGCCGGTGGTCGCCCTGCTGGGCTCCGGGCCGGTCGGAGCCCTGGTGGAGGAGCTGCGCGGGCGGCTGTCGGAGCTGGTCGCCGACGGCGCGGGCGGCCACCGGGGCGAGGTCGAGCTGTTCACCGACCCCGCCGAGTACCCGCTGACGCAGAACCAGAAGGCCCTGTGGTTCCTCAACCAGCTCAACCCGGACGGGTGCGCCTACAACATCGGCGGCGCCGTCCAGGTGCGGGCCCAACTCGACCCCGACACCGTGTTCGCCGCCTTCCGCGCGGTCGTGGAGCGCCACCCGAGCCTGCGGACCAACGTGTCCACGCGCGACGGCCGCCCCGTGCAGCGCGTCCGCCCCGTCGGGGACGCGGTGCTCGACCACGCGCTCGTCGACGTCGAGGGGCAGCCGTGGGAGGAGATCCACCGGCTCATCGTGGACACCTACCGCGAGCCCTACGACCTGGAGCGCGACCCGCTGGTGCGGTTCCGGCTCTACCGCCGGGCGGACGACCGCTGGGTGATCATGAAGGCGGTGCACCACATCGTCTCGGACGCGGTCTCCACGTTCACGTTCATCGAGGAGCTGTTCGCGGTCTACGAGGCGCTGCGGTCGGGGCGTCCGGTCGAGCTGCCCGACCACGCGGCCACCTACCTGGACTTCCTCAACCACCAGAACCGCTTCCTCGCCGGTCCCGACGCGGCGCGGATGCGCGAGTACTGGATCGACCACCTGCCCGACGAGGCGCCCGCGCTCGACCTGCCCACGGACCGGCCGCGTCCGCTGGTGCGGACCGACAACGGGGCCTCGGAGTTCTTCACGCTCGACGCCGACCTGAGCGCGCGCGTGCGCGCGGTGGCCGAGGAGCACGGCGTCACGGTGTTCGTGGTCCTGCTCAGCGCCTACTACCTGTTCCTCCAGCGCTACTCCGGCCAGGACGACCTGGTCGTCGGCAGTCCGGTGACCGGTCGGACCAGCCCCGAGTTCGCGTCGGTGTACGGGTACTTCGTCAACCCGCTGCCCCTGCGCACCGACCTGTCGGGCGACCCCACGGTGGCCGAGCTGCTCGACCGGGTGCGCACGACCGTGCTGGGCGGACTGGACCACCAGGAGTACCCGTTCACGCTGCTGGTGGACGAGCTCGGTCGGCGACACGACCCCGGCCGCTCCGCCGTCTTCCAGACGATGTTCGTCCTGCTCACGCACAGCGTGTCCACGGAGCGGCACGGGTACCGGCTGGAGTACGTCGAGCTGCCGGAGGAGGAGGGCCAGTTCGACCTGACGCTCTCCGCCCACGAGGAGGCGGCCGACGGCCTCTTCCACTGCGTGTTCAAGTACAACACCGACCTGTTCGACGCCGACACCGTGCGGCGGATGCTGACGCACTACGTGAACCTGCTCCGGGGTCTGACGCGGGGCCACGCCGACCTGCCGGTGGCGCGCCTGTCGATGCTGGAGGCCGCGGAGCGGGAGCTCATCCTCGACCGCTGGAGCGGGCGGCGCGTGCCCGCCGCGCCCACCGAGCCCGTCCACGTCCTGTTCGGACGGGCGGCGGCCGCCGCCCCGGACACGGTCGCGGTGTCGGCGCCGACCGAGTCGGGTGACACGCGCACGCTCACCTACGGGGAGCTGGACGAGCGCTCCGCCCTCCTCGCCGCCCATCTGCGCGGTACGGGCGTGGGAGCGGGGTCGGTCGTGGCGCTGTGCCTGGAGAAGTCGCCGGAGCTGGTGACCCTGGTGCTGGCGGTGCTCCGGGCGGGGGCCGCCTACCTCCCCCTGGACCCGGAGTACCCGGTGGACCGGCTCTCGGCCCTGGTCGAGGCGTCCGGGGCGCGGCTGCTCGTGACCGACGACCGCGGCGCCGAGCGGCTGGCCGGAGCACCGGTCGCGGTGGTGTCGGCGGCCGACCTCTCCCTCACCGCCGAGGCGCGCGCCGCCGGAGGAGGAGCGGTCACGGCCCCGCCGCCCGTCGAGGACGCCGAGGACGCCACCGCCTACCTGGTGTCGACCTCGGGCTCCACCGGTCGGCCGAAGCTGGTCCGCGTCGGCCACGCCAACCTGGCCGCCGCCTACGCGGGCTGGCGCGACGCCTACCGCCTGGAGGAGGACGTGCGCGTCCACCTCCAGATGGCGAGCCCTGCCTTCGACGTGTTCACCGGCGACCTGGTCCGGGCGCTGTGCTCGGGCGGGACGCTGGTGCTGGCCTCGCGGGAGCTCCTGCTCAACTCGGCGCTGCTGTACGACACGATGGTCCGTGAGCGGGTGGACTGCGGGGAGTTCGTCCCCTCGGTGGTGCGCGGGCTGATGGCGCACTGCGAGCGCGACGGCCGTGCGCTGGACTTCCCGCGGCTGCTGGTGGTCGGCTCCGACGTGTGGAGGAACGAGGAGTACCTGCGGCTGCGCGCGCTGTGCGGGCGCGACACCCGGGTGGTCAACTCCTACGGCCTGAGCGAGGCGACCATCGACACCACCTGGTTCGAGGGGTCGGTGGACGCCGCCGACCCCGGCCGGACGGTGCCGATCGGACGGCCCTTCCCCGGCAGCGCGGTCTACGTCCTGGACGGGGGCGGCGAACCCGTGCCGCCCGGCGTGACCGGGGAGCTGTGGGTCGGGGGGACCGGCGTCGCCCAGGGGTACGCGGACGACGCGGAGCTGACCCGGGAGCGCTTCGTCACCCTGGCCCTCCCCTCGACCACCACCGCTCCGGGGCGGCGCGTGCGCCTGTACCGGACCGGTGACCTCGCCCGCTGGGACGCCACCGGGGTCCTGCACCTGGTCGGCCGGGCCGACACCCAGGTCAAGGTGCGCGGCCACCGGGTCGAGATCGGTGAGATCGAGTCGCGGCTGGCCGCCTGGCCCGGACTGGAGCAGGCGGTGGTGACGGTCAGCCCCGGCACGGCCGGGAACGCCGGTCTGTGCGCGTACTGCGTCCCGGCACCGGGAACCGTCCTCGACGTCCGGGAGGTGCGCCGCCACCTGGCCGCCACCCTGCCGACCTTCATGGTCCCCGCGGCCTTCGTGGAGATGGCTGAGCTGCCGGTGACCGCCAACGGGAAGGTGGACACGGCCGCGTTGCCCGCGCCGGCGCCCGAGACCCGCGACCGGGCGCACGAACCGCCCGCCACCCTCTACGAGACCCGGATGGCGGAGCACTGGCGGGAGCTGCTGGGCGTCGGGGAGGTCGGGCCGCGGGACGACTTCTTCGAGCTCGGCGGCGGTTCGGTCCTGCTGATCGAGCTGGTCCACCGCCTCCAGCACGAGTTCAACGCCACGATCCTGGTCAGCCACCTCTTCCGGGCCACCACCCTGCACGGGATGTCGGCCACCCTGGAGGGGGTGGTCACCGGGCGGATCGAGGGGGCCGGGCCCTACCTGGAGTTCAACCGGGGCGGGACCGGGCCGTACGTGTTCTGCTTCCCGCCCGCCGGAGGCCACGGGCTGGTGTACCGGCGACTGGCCGAGCACCTGCCCGACCACCGCCTGGTGGCGTTCAACCACCTGGCGGGCGACGACAAGGCGGCCCGCCACGCCGATCTCGTCGAGTCCGTCCAGCCCGAGGGGCCCTACCGGCTCTTCGGGTACTCGCTCGGCGGGAACCTGGCCTTCGAGGTGGCCAAGGAGCTGGAGCGCCGTGGGCGCCGGGTGCGGGACGTGGTCGCCATGGACGCCTACCGGATCCGCGAGGAGTTCGCGTTCGGCGAGGAGCACCTGGCGGTCTTCGAGCTCGAACTCGCCGAGCACCTGCGCAGGCACACCGGGTCGGCGGCCGTGGCGGCCGAGACGCTGGACCGGGCACGCGAGTACGTCGGCTTCTGCGCCCGCACGCCCAACACGGGGACGGTGGCGGCGCGGATCACGGTCGTGGCCGACGAGAAGAAGGCGGACCTGTTCGCCGAGGGCGAGGAGGGGTCCTGGCACGGGTGCTCGTCCACGGCCACCGTGGTGCTGGCCGGGTCCGGCGAGCACGCCGACATGCTCGACGACGAGCACCTGGGGTTCAACGCGGGGCTGGTGCGCGAGGTCCTCGCCGAGGAGGCCGGCCATGGCACCGTCTGAGACCTCGGACCGGGCCGCGGCGCGGTTCCTCTCCCCTGGCCCGGGGCCGCGCTCGCGGACGTGGGACGACCGACGGGCGGAGGCACGATGAGGGGTCGGCGTCAGCGCGGGCCGCGCGGCGGAGCCGCCACGCGGCCCCGGGAGTCGATGATCATCGTCGGCGGGGGGCTGGGCGGGCTGTCCACCGGCGTGTACGCGCGGATGAACGGGTACCGGACGCGGATCTTCGAGATGCACGAGATCCCCGGGGGGTGCTGCACGGCCTGGGACAAGGGCGACTTCACCTTCGACTGGTGCGTGAGCTGGCTGCTCGGCAACGGGCCGGGCAGCGAGATGCACCGGATCTGGTTGGAACTGGGGGCGCTCCATGGCAAGGAGATGCGCCACTTCGACGTGTTCAACGTCGTGCGGGGGCGGGACGGGAGGAAGGTGTACTTCTACTCCGACCCGGACCGGCTGGAGGCGCACCTGCTCGACCTGTCCCCCGCCGACGCCCGGGTCGTCCGCGACTTCTGCCGCGGGTTGCGGCGGTTCATCCGGTGCCTGCGCGTCTACCCATTCCTGAAACCGGTGGGGCTGATGGGTCCCGTGGAGCGGATGCGCATGATGTCGAGGTTCATCCCGTACGCCAACGTCATCCGCGGGTCGATCACGGTGCTGATGCGCGACTACTCCCGGCGGTTCACCAACCCACTGCTCAGGGACGCGTTCAACCACATCCTGTACGAGAAACACCCCAACTTCCCGGTGCTGCCGTTCTACTTCCAACTCGCGGCGCACGCCGCGCGCACGGCGGGAGTCCCCGAGGGCGGCTCGCTCGGGTTGGCGCGCTCGATCGAGGACCGCTACCGGCGGCTGGGCGGCGAGATCGCCTACAACGCCCGGGTCGAGGAGATCCTGGTGGAGGACGACCGGGCGGTGGGCGTGCGGCTCAGCGACGGGAGCGAGCACCGCGCGGACATCGTGGTGTCGGCGTGCGACGGGTACACGACCATGCACGACCTGCTGAAGGGCCGCTACCTCAACGGGGAGTACCGCCGCCTCTACACGCGGACCGTCCACGAGCCGGACATGGTCTTCCCCGGGTACTTCTCGGTCTTCCTGGGCCTGGGCGAGGAGTTCCCCGACGCCGACCCGTGCACGACCCACCTGCTGACGGAGGAGGAGGCCGCGCCGCTGCTCGGGATCCGGCACCCGAGCGTCAACGTCCAGTTCCGCAGTGCCCACTACCCGGAGCTGTCGCCGCCGGGGACGGCGGTGGTGTACGCGACGTACTTCTGCGACATCGGCCGATGGCGTGAGCTCAGCACCGGGCCCGAGCGGTCGAGCCGCGTGTACCGCGGCGAGGAGGTGCACACGCTGCCGGTGCGACGCGGCCGGGAGTACGTCCGTGCCAAGCGCCGGGTGGCCGACGCCCTGGTGGAGCTCATCGACCGCCGCCATCCGGGGCTGCGCGAGGCGGTCCGGGTGCGCGACGTCGCCACGCCGCTCACCCAGGTCCGCTACACCGGCAATCTGGACGGGACGGTGCTCGGCTGGCAGCCGTTCGTGGAGGGCGGAGAGACGTTGGAGGAGCTGGTGAGGAAGTACGGCCCCGGGCTGCCGGGGCTGGACGGGTTCTACATGTCCGGGGTGTGGGCGACCACGGGCGGGCTGATCCGCGCCGCCGCGTCCGGTCGGCACGTGATGCAGTTCGTGTGCCGCGACGACGGACGGGAGTTCCGGGCGGAGGTGGACGAGAGCGCGCCCCCGCCCACCCACCGGCTCATCCCGGTCGGTCCGCCGACCGGGCCGAGGTCCGACGCGGCGGCCGAGGCGCGGACGTAGGGCCCGATGTCCGGGCGGCCCCGTCCGTGCCGTGGCCGCCCGGACCCGCACGCGGTGGCCCGGTCCCGTTCCCCTCAGTCGACGAACAGCGCGTCCAGCCGCGAGTCCAGCACCCGCGCGGCCTCCTCCTCCGTCACCTGCCCCAGGAGCCGCTGGGCGCGCATTCCCTCCACCAGCGCGAGCAGGGCGGCCGCCTCCAGACCGGGGTCCGTCTCGGCCCTGGTCGGTCCGCCGTCGATCCCCCGGCGGATGAGGTACTCCAGCGTCTCCCGGACACCGCTGTAGGCGCGGTGCACGCGCCGGGCCAGCTCCGGTTCGACGAGGGCGCGCGCCTGGAAGGCCACCCCGACCCTCAGCCCGTCCACCCGCCGCGACTCCTCACCGAGCAGCCCGCCGAGGATGACGCGCACCACCTCCCTGGGGGAGAGGGGACCGGGCCGCTCCTCCAGCGACGCGCGCACCCGCGCCATGTCGCGCTCGCCCGCGTACTCCAGCGTGAAGGCGAGCATCTCGCCCTTGGTCCGGAAGTAGTGCTGCACCCGGCCCATCGACACCCCCGCCTGGGCCGCGACGTCCCGCAGGCTCGCCGCCTCCAGCCCCCGGGCGGAGACGAGCGCGCACACCGCCTCCGCGATCTGGACCCGTCGCTGCTGGTGGTCGACCCGTTTGGGCATGGGTCCCGTCCTCCCCGTACACCCGCATTGCACCACACCCGTCACTCGAACACTGCCTAGTGTCGCCTGGGGCCGAACCGGTCGGCGCGGAAGGGCTCCAGGACGGCGGGTCGGGCCCCGTCGACCAGGAAGGCGGCGAGCGCCTCGGCCGCCGGGCCCGACAGCGTCAGACCGAGCATGGAGTAGCCGGTGGCCAGGTAGGCGTTGGCGTAGCCGGGCAGCCGGTCGACCACGGGCAGACCGTCCGGTGTCAGGGGGCGGTCCCCCGCCCACGCGTGCCGCCGGTCGGTCCAGTCCACGCCGACGACCATGGGCGCCGCGCCGCGCGTGATGGCGTCGATCCGCTCCGGGACCGGGCGGGCGGGGCCGCGCCCGAAGTCCATTCCGCCCGACACACGCACCCTGCCGCCCATGGGCGCGCACGCCACGTGTGCGTCGAGCAGCAGGGTGGACGCGCGCGGCAGCCGCTCGGCGGGCACGTCGAAGCTGTACCCCCGGCCGCCGACCACCGGGACGCGCCGACCGAGCCGGGTGGCGAGCGCGGCGGCCTTGGCGCCGGTGGCGATGACGAGGGCGCCGACCCGTCGCTCCCCCGCCGTCGTCGTGACCGCCTCCACCACGCCTCCCCGCGCGCTGATCCCCGTCACCGCCACGCCCTCCTCGACCGGGACGCCCCCGGCGCGCAGGTGCGCGGTCAGTCCGGCGACGAGACTGTCCGGTTCGGTCTGGACGTGGTCACGCAGGCGCACCCCGGCGCGCACGCGGCCGGACAGCACCGGTTCGGCCTCGCGCAGCTCGTCGCCGCCCAGCACGGTGGCGGGCAGGGCGAAGCCCGCCTGGCGCAGGGGTTCGAGGGAGCCGAGGTAGGCCTCGGCCGCGCGCGGGTCCTGGGCGACGGCGAGGAAGTCCGTGCGGGTGTGGGTGAACTCCACGCCGTCCTCGGCGAGCTGGTCCAGCAGGGGGAAGGTGCGCCTGCCCAGCAGGGCCAGGGCGTGGGCGCCGCGTGCGTGGCGGGCGGGGGTGCAGTTGCGCAGGAACCGCAGGAACCAGGGGGTGAGCAGGGGCAGCGCGTCGGGGGCGATGCGCAGCGGGGCGTCGGGGTCGCGGAAGGCGCGCAGGGCGTCGCCGAGCAGGACGGGGTCGGGGACCGGACCGGCCTGCGCGGGGTTGACCCAGCCCGCGTTGCCGTGGGAGGCGCCCGCTCCCGGCTGGCGGGACTCCACGACCGCGACGTCGATCCCGCGACGGCGCAACTGGTGGGCGACGTTGAGCCCGGCGACGCCCGCGCCGACGACGAGCACCCCGCCCGCACCTGTGGTCATGGGCCGACTCCCCTCGGTGACGAAGACCCGTGATGGTGCAGTGCCCGCGTGGACGGGCGGGAAACGGCTTTCCCGGGTACCGCGCACGGCGCTACCGGACGGTAGGAATGGAGACGGCGCGAACCGACCGCCGCCCCACGACCCCGAGGAGTGCCCATGCCCCCCACCGCCCCCGCCAGAACCGCGCTCGTGACGGGCGCGTCGTCGGGTATCGGCGCGGCCGTCGCCGCCGCCCTGGTCCGACGCGGGTTCCGCGTGTACGGAACCAGCCGCGATCCCGAGACGGTCGCCGACCCGATCCCCGGCGTCGAGTACCTGGCCCTGGACCTGGCCGACGACGCGTCGGTCGAGGCGTGCGCGTCCGCCGCCGGTCCGGTCGACGTGCTGGTCAACAATGCCGGGGAGAGCCAGAGCGGCCCCCTGGAGGAGCTGCCGGCCGAGGCCGTGGAGCGGCTGTTCCGGATCAACGTGTTCGGCGCGGTGCGCCTGACCCAGCTCGTCCTGCCCGGGATGCGGGAGCGGCGGTACGGGCGCGTGGTCATGGTGGGGTCGATGCTGGCGAGCTTCCCGCTGGCGTTCCGGTCGTCGTACGTGGCGTCCAAGGCGGCGCTCAAGGGGTTCGCCAACGCGCTGCGCCGGGAGGTGTCGCCGTACGGGGTCGGCGTGACCACGGTGGAGCCGGGGTCGATCAACACGGGCATCAGCGAGCGGCGCACCGAGTACGTGGGGGCGGCCTCGCCGTTCGCCGACGAGTACCGGACGATGCTGAGCGCGCTCAACGCCAACGAGGCGCGGGGGATCTCGGCGCGGACGGTGGCCCGGACGATCGTGCGCGCGGTCGAGGCGGACCCGCCGCGCCCGTTCTACGCCGTGGGCAGCAACGCCCCGCTGGTGTTCGCCCTGCGGAGGCTGTTCCCGCGTTCGGTGGTGCTGCGGATGGTCTCGCGCAAGCACGGGCTTTGACACGGGCGGCCGGGTCCGCGGGGATACGGCCGGTCTCCGGCAGGATGTGGTGGGCCACCCACAGCGCCCCGGGGAGTCCACCGTGAAGCAGCAGGTCCACTTCATCACCCTCGCCACCGCCGACCTCGACGCGGCCCGGTCCTTCTACTGCGACGGACTCGGCTGGCAGCGCCTCCTGGACGTGCCGGGCGAGATCGTCTTCTTCCAGATCGCCCCGGGTGTGGTGCTGGGGCTGTTCGACGCCGAGAAGTTCGACCGCGACCTCGGCGGCGCGGCGGGCGTGACCGGGACGGCCGGCGCGTCGGGGGTGACCCTGGCGCACAACGTCGGCGGTCCCGAGGAGGTGGAGGAGACCGTGGCGCTGATGCTGGCCGCGGGCGGGACGGTGCTCAAGCGCCCCCAGCCGGGAGAGTTCGGCGGGATCTTCCACGCCCACGTGCAGGACCCGAACGGGGTGGTGTGGGAGATCGCGCACAACCCGGGGTGGCGGATCGACGAGAACGGCGACGTCGTCTTCGGCTGACCGGCCGATAGGTTGGGCCCGTATCGAACAACGCGAGGGGTGCGACATGAGCGTCGTCAAGTTCAACGTCCTGACCGTCCCCGAGGGGGCCGGGACCACCCTGGAGGAACGCTTCGCCAAGCGTGCCGGGCTGGTGGAGAACCAGCCGGGGTTCGAGGAGTTCCAGCTGCTGCGCCCCGTCGAGGGCACCGACCGGTACCTGGTCTACACCCGGTGGCGCTCGGAGGAGGACTTCCAGAACTGGGTGAGCGGCCAGGACTTCCGGCACGGGCACGCCCAGGCCGCCCGGGAGTCCGGACAGACCGGTCACGGCCACGGTCACGGCGGCGAGGGCGCGGCGAAGCCCGCCGCGACCGGCAGTGAGCTGTGGGGCTTCGAGGTCGTCCAGCGGGTCTCCGGCAAGGCCTAGCCACGGACGCGGGGCCGGAGCCCCGGTCGGGATCCGGCCCCGGGCGGCGTGGCGCTCAGCCCTTGATCTGCCGTGCCCCCTCACCGCCGGTGATGCTGATCCTGCGCGGCTTGGCCCGCTCGGCCACCGGAACGCGCACGGTGAGGACGCCGTCGGCGTAGTCGGCCGACAGGTTCTCCGTGTCCAGCTCCTCGCCGAGGTAGAGCTGCCGCGAGAAGGTCCCCGTGGGCCGCTCGGCCACGACCGCGTCACTGCCCTCCGGGACCGACAGCCGACGCTCCGCCCTGCAGGTGAGGACGTTCCGCTCGATCTCCAGGTCGATGGAGTCGGCGCGGACGCCGGGCAGGTCGAAGTGCACGACGAACTCGTCGCCCTCACGGTAGGCGTCGATCGGCATGACGACCGGGTGGATCGCGTCGCCGAGGAGCCGCTGGGTGATCCGGTCGAACTCCTGGAACGGGTCGGTACGCATGAGCATCATGACGACCTCCAGAGTCATGAAGCGTGCAGTATTGACCTCATGTCTTCTTCTTTCCAAGGTCGTGCGTCGGACTAACGGGAACCCGGGTAAGAAGATCCCGCCGCCGGTCGGACGACAGCGGTGATCCGACCGAGGACGGGAGGCGGGCGCCGGTGTCCGTCATGGCGCACCCCCGCCGCCGGGCCGTCCCCGCCGCCGGACCGACAGCGGACGCACCCGCGCCGGGCCCGCCACGGTCTCCCGTCTCAGGGAGCGGAGGAGGGCCGCCATCATGATGAAGGCGATGGCGAAGAACGGCAGCCCGAAAACGATGATCGTCTGTTGCAGGGCGTCCAGTCCGCCGACGCCGGAGGCGGTGAGCACGGTGGCGGCCACCACCCCCTCGGCCACGCCCCAGAAGACCCGTTGCCGCGTGGGGTTCTTCGCCGTCCCCGAGCACAGCATGTCCACCACCAGGGACGCCGAGTCGGAGGAGGTGGTGAAGAAGATGACCACGATGACGATCGACGCCGCCGACAGGAGCACCGTCAGCGGATAGTGCTCCAGGAACGCGAACAGGGCCCCGGGCAGGTCCCCCTCGTCCACGACCGCCTGGACGAGCCCTCCGCCGCCGTACCTCTCGATGTCGAACGCCGACAGCCCGAACACGCTGAACCACACGATGCTGAACGCGGTCGGGATGAACAGCACTCCGATGACGAACTCCCGGATCGTGCGCCCCTTGGAGACGCGGGCGATGAAGATGCCCACGAACGGCGACCAGGTGATCGTCCAGGCCCAGTAGAAGACGGTCCAGGACCCCTGCCATCCCGTGTCGTCGAAGGTGTCGTTCCAGAACGACAGCGGGACGAGCGCCTCCAGGTACACGCCCGTGGTCTCGATGATCCCGCGGGCGAGGTACACCGACGACCCCATGACGAAGACGTACACGAGCAGGGCCACGGCCAGGACGATGTTGAGGGTCGACAGCCACTTGATGCCGATGTCCAGTCCCGAGGCCACCGACGCCACGGCGATGCACGTGACGACGCCGATGAGCACGACCTGGGTCAGCCGGGTCTCCGGGATCCCGAACAGCTCGTTCAGCCCGCTGTTGATCTGCATCGTGCCCAGGCCGATGGTGACCGCCACCCCGAACAGGGTGCCCAGGACGGCGACGATGTCCACGGTCCGTCCGACCGCTCCGTGGATCCTGTCGCCGATGAAGGGGTGGAGGACCGAACTGACCCGGAACGGCAGGCCCTTCCGGTACACGAAGTAGGCGAAGGCGAGCGCGGGCAGGCAGAAGATCGTCCAGGTGTGCAGGCCGAAGTGGTAGAGGGTGAACCCCATGGCCTGCCGGGCCGCCTCCACGGACTCGGGTTCCACGTCCCTCCGGGGCGGGTCCGCGTAGTGGCTGATCGGCTCGGCGACGCCCCAGAACATGAGGATGCTCCCGATCCCCGCCGCGAACAGCATGCAGAACCAGATGACGTCGCTGTACTCCGGTTCGCTGTCCTGCGGCCCGAGCCGGACGTGCCCGTACCGGCTGAGCGCGATCCCGACGAGGAAGACGAGGAACGTCGTGACGCCGAGGATGTAGAGCCATCCGAGGTTGGTGAGAATCCACTCGGACACCACGCCGAAGGCCGTGTCGACGGCGTCGGTGAAGACGATCGCGGAGACCACGAAGACGACGGCCAGCCCGGCGGAGACGGTGAAGATGACCGGGTCCGTCCGCAGCCCCAGCCGCGCTGTCACTCTGTCGATCATTCCGTGCGCTTTCCGGTCTCCGTGGCCCGCTCCACCGCGCCGGGGTGGATTTCGCCATCCGCTCCGACCTCGCACGATACAACGGACGGGAGACAAGCGATCGGCACCGTCCCGAAACCCCGGCGCCGCGTGTGTTCTTCCCAGAACCACCGAAAGACACACGGGAAAATCACGGGCGATACCCCCGGGAGAAACCGATCTCGGAAAAACCACCCTTTTCTTAGACGATTTCTCCGGATATGTCATGCCATTCGCGGCGCGATGACGGTCGCGCCGCGTTCCGGTCGTCCACAGCCCCGTTCGGTGCGCTCAGGACCCCAGGCGCACCAGCATCTTTCCGGTGTTGGCGCCGCGCATCATGTCCAGGAAGCCGTCGACGGCGTGGTCGATCCCCTCGACGACGGTCTGCTCGGCGCGCAGGGAACCCTCGGCCAGCCAGGCCGCGGCACGCTGGGCGTACTCGCCGAACAGGTCGTAGTGGTCGCCGACGATGAACCCGCGCAGGGTGAGCCGCTTGCCCACCGCCAGGAAGAGGTTGTCGGGGCCGGGCACCGGCTCGGTCGCGTTGTACACGGAGATGGCTCCGCACAGCGCGATCCGCCCGTGGGGACGCATGGCGCCGATCGCCGCGCGCAGGTGGTCGCCGCCGACGTTGTCGAAGTAGACGTCGATCCCGTCCGGGGCGGCCTCGGCCAGCTGGCCCTTCAGGTCGCCCTCGCGGTAGTCGATCGCGGCGTCGTAGCCGAACTCCTCCAGCAGGCGGCGCTTCTTCTCGGGGCCGCCCGCCGAACCGACGACACGGGACGCGCCGAGCTGGCGCGCGATCTGTCCGGCGAGGCTGCCGACCGCGCCCGCCGCGCCGGAGACGAACACGACGTCGCCCTCCTTGACCGGGGCGATCCGCGTCAGGCCCGCGTAGGCGGTGAGGCCGGTCATCCCCAGGACGCCCAGATACGCCTCGGCGGGCGCCCGGTCGACGTCGACCACGCGCACCGCGTCCGCGTCGAGGAGGGCGTACTCGCGCCAGCCGCCCATGTGCAGGACGGTGGCGCCGACGGGGACCGCGTCGCTGCCCGAGGCGGTCACGGTGCCGACCGCGCCGCCCTCCATCGCCTCGCCCAGGCGGAAGGGAGGCACGTAGGACTCGGCGTCGTTCATCCGCCCGCGCATGTACGGGTCGACGGACATCCAGTCGTTGCGGACCAGGACCTGGCCCGGTCCGGGGTCGGCGACGGTGGTCTCGGCCAGGGAGAAGTCCCCGGGCTTGGGCTCGCCGATCGGACGCGCGACGAGACGGACTTCCCTGCTGGTGACGGACATGGTGCTTCCTCTGAGCTCTGACCTGGTGTTCGATGTACGCGGCCGAGGTCGCGCACTCGCCCACAGTAGACCGCACCATGATCGAGTTACCAATAGAAATACCTGGGAACGTCATAGATTTTCCGATGGGCTCCCTGATGTGGGGTGCGCCGCCGGGCTCCGTTGCGCGGGTGGGTGGCGTTCGCGGTGCCGCTCGTGGCGGCGGCCGGTCTGGGCGACCACGGGCGGGAGTGCGGCGGGTTCACCATGGCGCACGCGGGGGTGTCGCTGCCCGCGGGGCGGTAGGGTTCCGCGCGTGCACACCGACGGAGCGGAGGACAGCGTGGGCGGTTACGGCGAGGCGACCGTGCTGTTCGACCTGGACGGGGTCCTGGTCGACTCGGGAGCGAGCATCGTCGGGGGGCTCACGGCGTGGGCCGAGGAGCGCGGCCTGGACGTGGACGAGGTGCTGCGGTACCACGCGGGGCGCACCGACCTCGGTCTGGTCCGCCTCGTCGCCCCGCACCTGGACCCGGAGACGGAGGCGCACCGGATCCAGGCCCACGAGGTGGCGCGGGCCGAGGACGTCACGGCGATGCCGCACGCCCGGGAGCTGCTCGCGGCGCTCGACGGGCGCGGCCGGGCGTGGGGGATCGTGACGTCCGGCGGCGACCTGATCGCGCACGCCCGTCTGGAGGCGTCGCGGCTGCCGGTTCCGGACGTCCTGGTGACCGCGGACCAGGTGACGGAGGGCAAGCCGGACCCGGCGCCGTATCTGCTCGGGGCCGAGCGCATGGGGGTCGACCCCGGACGCTGCGTGGTGGTGGAGGACTCACCTGCCGGGGTCCGCGCCGGTCGGGCCGCCGGGATGCCGGTGGTGGCCGTGACCGCGACCCACACCGTCGAGGAACTGGCGGCGGCCACCGTGGTGGTGGCGGACCTCCGGGAGACCGCCGAACTCCTGGTGTGAGGAGCGGGGGCGCGGTGCGGCGATTTCGGGTGTTTCGCTACTTTTGCACCATCCGAGACGAGGAGAACCCGTGCCCGAACGCGTCACCTTCACCCCCGCCCGCGCCGAGGACGTCCCGGCGATCGTCGCCCTGCTCAGGGACGACCCCCTGGGGGCCGGACGCGAGAGCGGGGACGACATCACGCCCTACCTCGCCGCGTTCGAGGCCATCGACGAGGACCCCGGTGAACTGCTCATGGTCGGCCGCCGTGGCGGGCGGGTGATCGCCACCTTCCAGCTCTCCTTCGTCCCCGGCCTGTCCCGGAGCGGGGCGACGCGCGCCCAGATCGAGGCCGTCCGGGTGCACGCCGACGAGCGCGGCAACGGTGTGGGGGCCGACCTCATGGCCTGGGCCGAGGAGGAGACGCGCCGACGCGGGTGCGCGCTGCTCCAGCTGACCTCGGACGCCACGCGGGGGGACGCGCACCGCTTCTACGAGCGCCTGGGGTACGCGCCCTCGCACGTCGGGTTCAAGAAGCGCCTGGACTGACCCCGGTCCCACCGCCCACGGCCGCCGTGAAGTGCCCCCGCACGGCGGCGCCGACGCGGTCGGCGTCCCCCGTGGCGAGCAGGTCGAGCAGGCCGCCGCGCAGAACCGCGAGGGCCCGCGTGCGGCGGGCCTCCCCGATCGGCGTGTCCCGCTCGTCGTCGGGCTGCGCGTCGGCCAGCAGGGCGAGCCAGTCCCGGACGGTCGCCTCGGCGAACTCCGCCCACGGGCCGGTCGGGTCGACGAGCGAGCGGGCGTAGCCCTCGACCCACAGTGTGAGCAGCGCGCGGTGCTCCCGCGCGGCCAGCCACTCCCACACGCCCAGCGCGGCCGTGTCGAGGTCGGCCGCGCGCACGCGCGCCAGCAAGTCCAGTTCGTCGGCGCGCGCCCGTTCCAGGAGGGCGCGGATCAGCCCGTCCTTGCTGCCGAAGAGGTACAGGAGCACCCGGGGACTGGAGCCGATGGCGGCGGCGAGCGGGCGCAGCGACAGGTCGGCCAGCCCGTGCTCCAGCGCGTACCGGTAGGCGGCCTCCAACAGCTCCGTCTGGCGCGCCGAGGGGGTTGAGTCCGTGCTGTTCACGGAACTAGACTAAAGCAACTGAAACACTCGTGTCAGTAGCATGGAGGTTCCATGAAGAGCGAGATCCGTCCCCTCGGCCGCCCCGGGGACCTGGGGTGGGTCGTCATGGCGCACGGAGAGGCCTACGCCGCGCAGTTCGGCTGGGGCCACGACTTCGAGGCCCTCGTCGCGCGGATCGCGGCCGACTACGACCCCGCGACGGGCGGCGCGTGGATCGCCGAGGTCGACGGCGAGCGCGCCGGCTGCGTCTTCTGCGTCCCCGGCGACGAGGAGGGCACGGCCAGACTGCGCGTCCTGCTGGTCCTGCCGCACGCGCGCGGCCACGGGTTCGGGTCCCGGCTGGTCGACCGGTGCGTGGAGTGGGCCCGCGCGTCGGGGTACGAGCGCGTGTCGCTGTGGACCAACGACGTCCTGACCAGCGCGCGACGCGTCTACGAGGCCGCCGGGTTCGCCCTGGTCGACCAGGAGCCGCACGACCTGTTCGGGAAGGACCTCGTCGGCCAGACCTGGGTGCTGCGGCTGTGACCGGATCGGTCCGGTCACGGCCCCGATCGTGTCTGTCGCGCCCCGGGCTGCGCTGACACGATCGACGCATGGCACACGCACTCCTCGTCATCGACGCCCAGAAGTCCTTCCTCCAGCGCGCGAGCTGGACGGCCGCCTCGGACCCGAACGTGGCCGACCGGATCGCCGCGCTGGTCGACCACGCCCGCGACCGGGGCGACCTCGTGGTCTGGGTCCTGCACACCGAGCCCGGCACCGGCACCGTGTTCGACCCCGAGCGCGGCTTCGTCGAGCTCATGGACGGACTCGTCCCCCAGGACGGCGAACCGGTCCGCACCAAGACCGTGCACAACGCCATCACCGGCGCCGACCTGCACGACTACCTCACCGAGCGCGGCGTGGACGAGGTCACCGTCTGCGGCGTGCGCACCGAGCAGTGCTGCGAGACCACCGCGCGGGTCGCCTCCGACCTCGGCTACCGGGTGACGTTCGCGGTCGACGCCACCGCCACCGAGCCGATCGAGGCCCCGGGCTCCCCCGCGGGACGCTCGCTGGAGGAGATCCTCGCCGACCCCGCCACGCTGCTGCCCGACGCCGTCGTCCAGCGGACCGTGTACGCACTGGCGGGCCGCTTCGCGCAGGTGCGCACGGTCGCCGAGATCACCGGCGAGGTCGCCGCCACACGCGGGTGAGACCGCGGCGGAGGGCGGGCCCGGCCGCGTACTACACTGACCGGATCGTGACCACCGTCGTCTTCCTCCTCACGCCGGGCCTGCACCTGCTCGACCTCGCGGGCCCGGCGCAGGTGTTCTCCACCGCCGCGTCCCACCTGGGTCTGGACTACCGGACCCGGTACGTCGCCGAGCACGGGGACGTCCCCACCGCGCAGGGCGTGTCCCTGCGCGCCGAGACCTCCTGGCCCGCCCCGGGACCGGGCGACCTCGTCCTGGTCCCGGGCTGGCGGACCGGTGACGTACCCGTGCGCCGGGTGCTGACCGATGCCCAGGCGCGGGCCCTGACCGCGCACCACGCGGCGGGCGGCACCGTGGCGAGCGTGTGCTCGGGCGCGTTCGCCCTGGCCGAGGCGGGCCTGTTGGACGGGCGGCGCTGCACCACCCACCACGGTCTCCAGGAGGAGTTGGCCCGCCGGCACCCGGGGGCGCGCGTGGTGCCCGATGTTCTGTACGTGGCCGACGGGGGTGTGGTGACCTCGGCGGGGATCGCCAGCGGCATCGACCTGGCCCTCCACCTCGTCACCGTCCGGCACGGCCCGTCGGCGGCGGCGTCGGTCGCACGGCAGATGGTGGTCTACGCGCGCCGCAACGGCGACGAACCCCAGGCGAGCGCCATGCTGCGGCACCGGGGACACGTCGTGGACGTCGTGCACCGGGTCCAGGACGCCATCGACGCGCGGTACGGGTCGCCGCTGCGGCTGGCGGACCTGGCCGCGTCGGCGGGGGTGAGCGAGCGCACGCTCACCCGGGCGTTCGTGTCGGCGACCGGGTTGACCCCGTTGCGGTACCAGCAGTCGCTGCGGCTGGAGCGCGCCGAGCACCTGATCGGCGCCGGGGAGACCGTGGAGGCGGCGGCACGGGCGGTCGGCTTCCAGGACGCCCGGATGCTGCGGCGCCTGCGGTCGCGGTTCAGGACGGCACCGCTTCGAGCCGTGACCGGGACCGGTACCGGGACGGGCTGACCCCCGTGTGTCTGCGGAAGGCCGTGCTGAACGCGAAGGCGCTGCCGTAGCCGACCCGCGCCGCGACCGCCTCCAGGCCCAGCTCCGGGTGGGCGGTGAGCAGGTCGGCGGCCAGGGTCAGCCGCCACGTGCGCAGGTAGGTCATGGGCGGCGTGCCCACGGCCCGCTGGAAACGCGCGGCCAGGGTGGCGCGGGAGACCACGCAGGCGCGGGCGAGCGTGTCCAGGGTCCAGGGTTCGGCGACGCGTTCGTGCAGCAGGTCAAGGGCGTGCGCGACCACGGGGTCGCTCTGTCCGCGGAGCCAGCTGGGGCAGCGGTCGCAGTCCTCCTCCAGCCAGGCGCGCACGGCCATGACCAGCAGGGAGTCCAGGAGCCGGTCGGTGAGACTGGCCTGGGCGACGCGGTCGGAGGTGACCTCCCGGGTCAGCAGGTCCACGAGCGCCGGGTCGACGCGGCCGCTCGGCAGGACGGCCATCGGCGGCAGGGCGGCCAGGGCCAGTCGGCCGACCGCGCTGCCGTCCTCGTAGGCGCCCACGATCATCGTGTCCTCGCCGTCGGGGTCGTTCCCCCAGGTCCCGACACCGTGGCTCATGGTCAGGTGGACCTCCTCCCCCTCGGCGGACACACAGCGCTGCCCGGGGAGGATGGTGATCGTGGGGCTGCTCCCGGCGGAGTCCGAGACGACGTACGGGTCCGGTCCGCGCATCAGCGCCACGTCGCCGGGGCCCAGGTCGGCCTCCCCGTGCGGGCTGATCACGCGGGCCCGTCCCGAGATGACCACGACGAGGGTCAGGGCGGCGTGGTCGCGGACGTCGATCGCCCAGGGCGGGCTCATCACCGTGTGCAGGGTGCAGGCGCCCCGGGCGCGGGGCCCGTCCAGGAGTTGGGTGAGGGGATCCATGCCCCCACCCTACTCCGACTCAGACGATCTCTTATGCGATCCAGCATATGAACCATGTTCCGTCTGACCCGGCGCTGCTGTACTGAACGCATGACGACACACGAACGAGTCCTTGTCACCGGCGGCACCGGGATGACCGGCCGCCGCGTCACCGATCTCCTCAAGCAGCGCGGAATCGACACGCGCGTCGGCTCGCGGTCGGGCGCGCCGCGCTTCGACTGGCACGACACCGACACCTGGGACCCCGTGCTGGAGGGGGTCACCAGCGTCTACCTCTGCTACCACCCGGACCTGGCCTTCCCCGGCGCGGCAGAGACCGTCGCGGCCTTCGCCGACCGGGCCGCCGAGCGCGGGGTGCGCAGGGCGGTCCTGCTCTCCGGGCGCGGGGAGGACGGCGCGCTCGCCGCCGAGCGGGCGGTCCGCAAGGCGTTCCCGGCCACGACCCTGACGCGGTCCTCGTACTTCGCGCAGAACTTCTCCGAGTCCTTCTTCACCGAGCAGGTCCGCGCGGGGACCACGCTCCTGCCGGTCCCGGACGTCGCCGAACCCTTCATCGACCTGGACGACTTCGCGGAGGTGGCCGTGACGGCGCTGACCGAGGACGGGCACGCCGGGCGGACCTACGACCTGACCGGGCCCCGGTCGCTGACCTTCACGGAGGCCGCCGCGGTCCTGTCCGAGGCGTCCGGGCGGACGGTGGAGCACCTGTCGATCACACCGGAGGAGTACGTCGAGGGAGCGGTGGCGGAGGGCCTGTCCGCCGAGCTCGCCCAGGGGCTGGTGATGATCTTCCAGGAGACCCTGGACGGGCGGAACGCCGAGCCGACCGACGACGTGGCGCGGGTCCTGGGCCGCCCGGCCGGCGACTTCGCCGACTACGCCCGGCGCGCCGCCCGCGCCGGGGTCTGGGGCTGAGCCCCACCGGCGCCCGCGCGCCGTGGCGCCGACCACCCGCCCGGTCGCGCCCACACGGGCACGGCCGGGCGTCGTCGGGTCCGGTCCGCGGTGACACGGGCGCCGCCCCGCCCGCACATCGCCTAACGTGGGCACATCCACCCGGTTCCGCACCTGAGAGGGCCCCGTGTCCACGTCCGAGCGGTTCCAGGGCCTGTTCGTGGCCGCGGCGGCGCTGGCCGGACTGGCCGCGGGCACGCTGTGGCCCGTCGGCACGGCCGCGGGCCGCGTGGTCCTGCCCGCCCTGATCCTGCTCCTCGTCGCGGTGTTCACCCAGGTGGACGCCGGTCAGGTCCGTGCCGCCCGGGAGTCCGGGCGGGTGGTCGCGGCGAGTCTGGCGCTGAACTTCGTCCTGACCCCGCTCCTGGCCTGGGCGCTGGGGGCGGGGCTGCTCGGCGACGCCCCGGACCTGCGGATCGGGCTCCTGTTGCTGCTGGTCACGCCGTGCACGGACTGGTACCTGGTGTTCACGGCGCTGGCCCGGGGACACATGGGCTCGGCCACGGCGCTGCTGCCGCTGAACCTGGTGCTCCAGCTCGTCCTGCTGCCGGTGTACGTGCTGCTGCTGGGCGGCGAGGCGGCGATGGTCGGCGCGGACACGCTGGTGGAAGCGGTGCTCGTGGTCCTGGTGCTGCCCATGGTGGCGGCGGTGGTGCTGCGCCGGTCCGCGCGGTGGTGGCGCGGCCCCCTCTGGCGGGACAGGGTGCTCATGGGGTGGGCCAACCGGGCGGTGCTGCCGCTGCTGTACACGGCCGTGCTGGCGATGTTCGCGTGGCAGGCGCGCACGGTGGCCGAGCACGCCGGGGACCTCGTCGGCCTGCTGCCGCCACTGGCGGTGTTCTTCGTGGTCGCGCCCCTGGCCGCGGTGGGCGCCGCGCGGGTGCTGCGGCTGCCCGCCGACCAGCGGGTCACGCTCACCATGACGACGGTCGCCCGCAACTCACCCGTCGCCCTGGCCGTGGCCGTCGCCGCCTTCCCGGACCGACCGCTCATCGCGGTCGCCCTGGTGGCGGGTCCGCTCCTGGAGCTGCCGGTGCTGGCGCTGCTCACCCAGCTCGTGCGGGTACGGGGGACGGGTCCCCCCGGCTGACTCCGGGTCCGGCCGGACCCGGCGGACGTCAGACCAGGTGCGCGGCCAGCGCGCCCCGGCGGCCCTGGAGGCGGTCGATCCGGGAGTCGAGCTCGGCCAGCTCACGGCGGATCGTGGCCAGCAGGTCCGGGCACATCTCCAGGTCCAGCGGCTCGTCCGCCTCGCCCCGCGCGCACGGCAGGATCGAGCCGATGACCTCCGTGGACAGGCCCATGTCCAGGAGTGCGCGGATGTGGTGGACGACGCGCACCGCGTCGGGGCCGTAGACGCGGTAGCCGTTGGCCGAGCGCGTGGAGTCGAGCAGTCCCTGCTCCTCGTAGTACCGCAGCAGCCGCCGACTCACCCCGGTCCGCTCCGACAGCTCCCCGATCAGCACGACGTGCCCCGCCTCACACTTGACCTTCACACCGATGTCAATGCCTAACGTCGCCGCATGATCGAACATTTCGCCCACACGGTCAAGGGCTCCGGTCCCGGTCTCGTCCTCGCGCACGGCGCCGGCGGAGGGATCGAGCCGAACTTCGGCCCCCTGCTCGACGACCTCACCAGCACGCACACCGTGGTCGCCCCCGACCTGCCCGGGACCGGCGGCACTCCGCGCAGCTCGTCTCCGCTCGACCTGGACGCCACGGCCGACACCCTCGTGGCGACGGCCGTCGCGGCCGGGGTGGAGCGGTTCACGGTCCTCGGGTACTCGATGGGGACCGCGATCGCCGTCCGCGCCGCCGCCCGGCACCCGGAGCGGGTCACCGGGCTGATCCTCACCGCCGGATTCGCCCGGCCGAACAACCGGATGCGGATGGCAGTCCAAGTGTGGCGGGAGCTGCTGAGGGGTGACCGGGAGCTGCTTGCCCGCTTCCTCACCTTCGTGGCGCCCAGTGACCACGTCCTGGAGGCGATAAGCACGGCGGACCTGGAACGGGCGGTGACCGACCTGGCCGTGTTCGTCCCGGAGGGCAGCCCCGAACACGTGGACCTGGTCGGACGCTCCGACACCACCGCCGACCTCCCCGGGATCGCGGTGCCGACGCTGGTCGTCGCCGCCGCGCTCGACCGGCTCGTCCCTCCCGCGCTCTCCCGCGAACTGGCGGACGGGATCCCCGGCGCGAGGTTCGTGGAGGTCGAGTCCGGGCACCTGGTCGCCGCCGAGGCACCCGACGCGTGGCGGGCGGCGGTGCGCGCGTTCCTCGACGAGCACCCCTGACGGACGGTCAGAGGGCGACGGGGGCGGTGGCGGGGGTGGCCCTGCGGGCGAACTCCCAGGCGTCGGAGACGATGGCGTGCAGGTCGGACCGCTCGGGCCGCCAGCCCAGCACGCGCGCGGCGCGCTCGGACGAGGCCACCAGGGTCGCGGGGTCACCGGGTCGGCGGGCGGCGGGCACGGTGGGGACGGGGTGTCCGGTGACCTCGCGGCACACCTCCAGCACCCGGTGGACGGAGAAACCCGTCCCGTTGCCCAGGTTGAGGATCTCGTGCGCGCCGGGCCGGGCGTGTTCCAGGGCCAGCAGGTGCGCCCGCGCCAGGTCGGCCACGTGGATGTAGTCGCGCACGCAGGTGCCGTCGGGGGTCGGGTAGTCGTCGCCGTGGACCGACACCGACTCCCGCTCCCCCAGCGCCGCCGACAGGACGATCGGGATCAGGTGGGTCTCGACCCCGTGCCGCTCCCCCAGGCCCCGGTCGGCCCCGGCGACGTTGAAGTACCGGAGGCTGACCGCCGCCGTGCCGTGCATGCGGGCGTGCTCGGTGAGGGCGGCGTCGACGGCGGCCTTGGTGGCGCCGTAGGGGTTGGTGGGGCGGACGGGCGCGTCCTCGGTGATCGGGGTGGTCTCGGGCTCGCCGTAGACGGCGGCGGTCGAGGAGAACACCAGGCGTCGCGTGCCGGTGGCGCGCATCGCCTCCAGCAGGGCGATCGACGTGCCGACGTTGCCGTCCCAGTAGCGACCCGGGTGGGCGACCGACTCGGAGACGATCGAGCGCGCCGCGAAGTGCAGGACCGCGTCCTGGCCCTCGGAGAGCACGTCGGCCGCGCGGTCGCGGATCGTGCCGGGCACGAGGCGGGCCCCCGGGTGGACGGCGTCGGCGTGCCCCGTCGAGAGGTCGTCGAGGACGGTGACCCGGTGGCCCGCCTCGACGAGCCAGGCGGTGACGACGCTGCCGACGTATCCGGCGCCTCCGGTGACCAGGACCCTCATCGTCGTTCCCCCGTGTTCGGCGCTCCGGATGCGTGACTGACCTCACCCTAGGGCAATGACCAGGGAAAACGCATCCGGAGAAGACGGGCCATTCCCGACTTCCCGGGCGATTCGACCGGGTTCGCCGAACCGCGGACCGCGCCGGTCGGCACGGGTGGGCGGTCCCGGGTCACGCGTTGTTCAGCCAGATGTTCAGGTTGAGCGCCGAGGCGAACGCCACCCAGAGAACGTAGGGGAGCAGCAGCAGGGTCGCCGGCCTGTGCAGGCGCCAGAAGGCGACCATCGTGACCACCACGGCGACGAGCAGCAGGCAGATGTCGAGGAAGGCCAGACCGTACTGCCGGGCGCCGAAGAACAACGGGGTCCAGGCGGCGTTCAGGGCGAGTTGCACCCACCACCACAGCAGCGCGGTGCGCGCGCTCCACCCCGCCCGCCGCCAGACCAGCCAGGCGGAGACGCCGATCAGCCCGTAGAGAACCGTCCACACCGGGGCGAACACCCAGGACGGCGGGGCCCACGGCGGTCGTTCCAACGAGGCGTACAACACGCCGGCGTCCGACGCGACGGCGGCCCCGACGACCGCGACCAGGTAGGACGCGCCGACGAACACCGCCAGTGAGGGCAGGCCGCGCTTGGGTTCCCCACCGTCCCCGAACCACTTCGCCATGGACATGTCACTCATCGTAACGAAGACGGGCCCGGTTCCGGGGAGCCCGCGTGCGTTGGCGGCGCATCACCCGAGGCGCGTCACCCGACGCGGATCAGGCCGCGCTGGATCGCGGTGGTGATCGCGGCCGTGCGGTTGTCCACCTCCAGCTTGTCGAACACGTGCACGAGGTGCGTCTTCACCGTCGCCTCGCTGATGAACAGCTCCCGCGAGATCGCGCGGTTGGACAGCCCCCGGGCGAGCAGTCCCAGGATCTCCAGTTCGCGCGCGCTCAACGCCGGGCTCGGCGAGCGCAGCCGGGCCATGAGCCGGTTGGCGACGTCGGGGGCCAGCGCGGTCTGCCCGCGCGCGGCCGCGTGCACGGCCTCGCACAGCTGGTCGGGCGGCGCGTCCTTGAGCATGTACCCCGTGGCGCCCGCCTCCACGGCGGCCAGGATGTCGGCGTCGGTGTCGTAGGTGGTCAGCACCAGCACGGGCGGCGGCGCGTCGCGTTCGGTGATGCGGCGGATCGCGGTCACCCCGTCCATCCCCGTTCCCATGCGCAGGTCCATGAGGATCACGTCGACGCCCGTGCCCGCGTCGAGCACGTCCAGGGCCGCCCGGCCGTCGGCGGCCTCGGCGACCACCGCCATGTCGGGCCGGTCGGCGAACATGGCCGTGAGCCCGTGCCGCACGACCGGGTGGTCGTCCACGAGCAGGATGCGCAGGGGTGCGCCCGTCACGGGGTCTCCTCGGGTGTCAGGGGCAGGCGGACGGCGATCGCGGTGCCCTGGCCGGGAGCGGACTCCACGTCGAGGCGACCGCCCAGGAGCGCGACCCGCTCCCGGAGCCCGGCGAGCCCGAACCCCGTGCCGTCCTCCCTGCGGGGTGTGTGAGCGGGGTCGAACCCGACCCCGTCGTCGTACACGTCCAGGGTGACCTCCCCCTCCAGGTAGCCGAGCGTGACCACGGCAGTCGCGGCGCGGGCGTGCGCCGCGACGTTCGCCAGACTGGCCTGCGCGGCCCGCAGCAGCGCCACCTCGTACCCGGGCGGCAGAGCGCTCGGCGTTCCGTCCAGGCGGAAACGGCAGGCGGTCCCCTCGGACCGTCCGACCCGTTCGCACAGGCGGCGCAGGGCCTCGGGCAGGTTGCCCCCGGCGAGGGACGGCGGAGCCAGGTCGCGGACGAACCGGCGCGCCTCCTCCAGGTTGGCCGACGCGCTCTCGCGGGCCTCCGCGATCCGCGCCGTCGCCAGGTCGGGCGCGTCGGGCAGGGCGTTCTCGGCGGCGCGCAGCAGCAGGACGATGCTGGACAGGCCCTGCGCGAGCGTGTCGTGGATCTCGCGGGCCAGGCGCTCGCGCTCGTCGAGCACGCCCGTCCGCCGTTGGGAGGCGGCGAGTTCGTCGCGGGTCCGGGTGAGCACGTCGATCAGCTCGCGCCGCCGTTCGCTCTCCCGGTACAGGGCCGCGTAGCCGACGGCGATCGCCACCGCGAACACCGCGCCGAGCATCGGCCCCAGAACGGTTCCCGCGGTGAGGTCCCCGGCGTGCAGGGCCTGTCCGCCGATCGCGGCGGCCGTGATGACGGCGACGGCCAGCACGCCGTGCGCTCCGCGCAGCAGGTGCAGGTGGAGGAAGAACAGGGGGAAGGCCAGCCACACGAAGCCGGGCGCGGCCAGGGACAGCAGCGCCCACAGCGCCGTCACCGCGGCCAGCCACGCCAACGACCGGCCCCGGCGCACGTCGTGCCGGGCGGCCAGCGCGCCCGCGCAGTACACGGCGGCGAGCAGCAGCGCGCCGACCACGACCGCCCACCGGGTCCACAGCGGGTGGCCCGGCGCCACGACGTCCGGACCAGGCAGGAGGTAACGGACCAGGCCCACCCCGAGCAACAGCAGGAAGCACGCGTGCAGCAGCAGCCGCAGGACGCGCAGCACCGTCGTGACCTCGGGCGCCCCGGCGGCCCACCCTTCTCCGTACCGCATCATCGCAGCGTACGGCGTGTTCGGCCCGCCCCGCATCAACCGATCGGTGGACTTTCCGATCCACCCCGGCCCCGCCGACGACGCTCCCTTCGGGCGATGTGGACGGGCCCGGCCCCGAAGGAGCCTGGGGGACACGCACCTGCCACATGAGCCAGGAAGGAGGGCCGCCGTGTTCGTCGCCCTTCGTGACATCCGCTTCGCCCGGGGGCGGTTCGCCCTCATGGGCTCGGTCGTCGCGCTCATCACCCTGTTGATCGTCCTGCTGTCCGGACTGACGGCGGGACTGGCCGACCAGTCCACCTCGGCGGTCCGCGAGCTGCCCGCCAGCCACGTCGCCTTCGGGACCTCCGGCGACGACGCCCCCGAGGAGTCCTACGACGACAGCGGCGTCACCGGCGCCCAACTCGACGCCTGGAGCGGCGCCGACGGCGTCGAGTGGGCCGAGCCGCTGGGCCTGACCACCGTCCGCGCGGAGTTCGACGACGGCGCGTCCTCGGCGGTGGCGCTGTTCGCCGCCCCGGCGGGCGGGCGCCTCGCACCGGAGGGCGTCGCCGACGGGGTGGTCGTCGGGCGGGACCTCGCCGACGAGTACGGGCTCGAAGCCGGTGACACCCTCACCGTCGTCGGGACCGACCTGACCGTGTCCGCCGTCGCCGACACCGGTCACCACAGCCACCTGCCCGTGGTGTGGGCCGACATCGACGCCTGGCGGGAGCTCGACCCGCGCCCGGACCGGGGCGGGACCCCCGACGCGCCGGTCGCGACCGTGGTGGCCGCCGAGGTCGCCTCCCCCGACGCGGCGGAGGCCGCCGACGAGAGCGCGGGCACGGTGTCGGCCACCCGCGACGACAGCCTGACCGCCATCGGCTCGTTCTCCTCCGAGAACGGCTCCCTCGTGGCCATGCAGGGCTTCCTGTACGCGATCTCCGCGCTCGTGGTCGGGGCGTTCCTGACCGTGTGGACGATCCAGCGCGCCGGGGACGTCGCGATCCTCAAGGCGCTCGGCGGCTCCACCCGCTACCTGCTGCGCGACGCGGTGGCCCAGGCGCTCGTCGTCCTCGTCTCGGGGGCCGCCGTGGGCGGCGCCGCGGGCGTGGCGCTGGGCGCGGCGGCCGCGTCGGCGCTGCCGTTCGCCCTGACTCCGGCGACCACGCTCGGGCCCGTGGCCGCGATGGTCGGGCTGGGCATGCTCGGAGCGGTCCTGGCCGTCCGCCGCATCACCTCCGTCGACCCGTTGACCGCCCTGGGAGGCGTCCGATGAGCCTGGAACTGCACGACGTGACCCTGACCTTCCCCGACGGCGACGGGGTGGTGACCGCTCTGGACCGGGTGTCGGTCCGGGTGGCCCCCGGCGAACTGGCCGCCGTGGTCGGCCCGTCCGGTTCGGGCAAGTCGAGCCTGCTGGCGGTGGCCGCGACCCTGGTCCGGCCCGACTCCGGCGACGTGGTCGTGGGCGGGACCGACACGCTCGGCCTGCGGTCCCGGGAGCTGGCCGCCCTCCGGCTGCGGGAGGTGGGGATCGTGTTCCAGCAGCCGAACCTGCTGGGATCGCTCACCGCCGTCGAACAGCTCCAGGTGACCGACCACATGCGCGGCCGTTCGCCCCGTGAGTCACGGGCCGCCGCCCTGGAGACCCTGGCCGCCGTCGGACTGTCGGGCAAGGAACACCGGCGTCCGCACCAGCTCTCGGGAGGCGAACGGCAGCGGGTGAACATCGCGCGGGCGCTCGTGGGGCGGCCGAGCGTCCTGCTGGTGGACGAGCCGACGGCGGCGCTGGACCACGAGCGGGGCGCGCGGATCATGGACCTGCTGGCCGAGGCGACCCGGGCCTTCGATGTCGCCGCCCTCCTGGTCACCCATGACACCGAGCACCTCGGCGTGGCCGCCCGGGTGCTGGAGATGCGCGACGGCCGGTTGAGCGCCCTCGAACGGACCCGGTGACGGGGGTTCGACGGCCCGCGTCCCACCGGTGGGACCGTGTCCCGCCGACGGGCGGGGGACCGCGGCTCCGCCCCTTCACCTGGTCTCCCCGGGGCGCCTGCACCACCGCTGTGCCCCCGCTGCACCCGGGATGCAGTTCCGGTACAGCCGGTTCGCCGACGCTGGCGGTCATGTTCACGAAACCGCGACACCCCGGTGACACGATCGACGTCGCCCGACGGGGCGACCAGGCGCACGGCTCCGACCGGCGGGCCGGGGCGACCGACCACCTCCGGGCGGGGGACCGCCCCGGCCGCCCCGGCCCCGCGGCCGCCGCGCGCGCCGTGGGCCACGGCCGCGTCGGCGGCCCGCGCGGATCGGCCTCGGGGACCCCGGAGGAGCGGATTCGGCGGGTGATCGACACCGCCCGGGCGCAGATCGGCCGGGGCTACAGCTACTCCTGGGGCGCCGGGGGCTACGGCGGCGCCTCCTACGGCATCAGCTCCCCCAGCCCCGACGGCCACTACGACCACGACGTCCTCGGCTTCGACGGTGCGGGACTGACGCTGTACGCCTTCTGGAACGGCGCGGGCATCGACATCGGCGCCCACCCCGAGGCGCAGTACGACCACGGTTCCGCGAGGAGGGTTCCCTACGGTCAGCGGGCGCCCGGTGACCTGGTCCTCTGGGGGGACGCCCCCTCCTCGGCCACACACGTGGCGCTCTACGTCGGCGGCGACCGGATCATCGAGGCGGCCCCGCCGCGCGACACCGACGGCATCCGCGTGTCGCGGGTCGACGGGCCCCACGGTCCTCCCATGTCCGCCGTGGTCCGGTTCATCGAGTAGATCGAGCAGGCACTGACCGCCGTCCACGCCTGAGATCCGTTCATCCCGTTGTGGGAGGATCCTCGGCGTGGACTTCCTCGTACTCGGCCCCCTGCGGATCACGAACGGCGATGCGTCGGCGGCCCCGCGGGCCGCCAAGGACCGTCTCTTCCTCGGCGAACTGCTGGCCCACTCGGGCGGTCAGGTCTCCACCTCGCACCTGGCCGACGCCCTCTGGCCGCAACGTCTGCCCGCCAACCCCGCCAACGCCGTTCAGGTGCGCGCCTCGCGGCTGCGCGCGACGCTGCGCTCCGTCGGCGGGTCCGAGGAGATCTTCGAGACCGTTCGGACGGACCCGGGCGGGTACCTCCTCGCGTCCGCTCCGTCGGACCTGGCCCGGCTGCGGAAGGCGGTCCGCCTGGCGCCGGACTCGACGGAGGGCAGAAGCCTTCTGGCGGACGCGCTGGCGCTGTGGCGGGGCGAGCCCTTCGCGGACGTCCCCGACACCCTCTGCGTCGAGGCCGAGCGGGAGCGGGCGCGCGAACTGCGGCTCACCGCCCTGGAACTGTACGCCGACCTGTCGCTGCGGGACGGCCGACCCGAGCCCACCCTCATCGCGGAGCTGTCCGAGCAGGCCGGACTCCATCCCCTCCGGGAGTCTCTGCACGGCGGTCTGGTCCGGCTGCTGCACGCCTCCGGACGGTCGGCGGAGGCGCTGGACGCCTACGAGCGGCTGCGCCGGAGGCTCGCCGAGGAACTCGGGTGCGGCCCGAGACCGGAGATCCAGGAGCTGCACCAGCGGATCCTGCGCGAGCAGCACGACGTGACCGTCCCGATCGCGCCTCGGCCGGTCGAGCCTCCCCCGGCCGCGCCGCCCAGGCCCACCAAAGAAGACGAACCGCCCCCCGCCCCCGCCGCGTCCGCGCCACGACGGCGGTTCGACCTTCCCGGATGGGCCCACACCGTGGTCGGCGCCGTCGCCGGGTCCGCTCTGACGTTGGTGAGCGTGCAGGTCACGGGGCTCGGGTCGGCCGAATCCCCGGCCTCGGAGAGCTCCGTGTCGCCCGTGGCGGAGACCGCACGCCCGATCCGCGGGGACGCCTCGCGCTTCGACATGGACGTCACCGTCCCCGACGGGACCCCGGTCAGCCCGGGTGAGGAGTTCGTCAAGTCCTGGCAGCTGACCAACACGGGGCTGATCCCGTGGCGGGACCGGTACATGTCCCGGCAGAGTGGTGGCGAGGGGAGCTGCACCTCCGCCGAGCGGGTCCCCGTTCCCGACACCGAGCCCGGGAAGCCGGCCGTGATCAGCGTCGTCGTCACCGCCGGTACCGAGCCCGGGCGGTGCCGCGTCCTGTGGAAGATGACGGACTCCGACGGAGAGCTCTACTACCCCAACATGACGGGGGTCTTCTACGAGGTGTTCGTCGTCGACGACGCCTCCGGCTGACCGCCGCCGAAACGGCGAAGCACCCCGGGGCGCGGGCCCCGCCGAGGAGGAGAGAAGGGAAAGGCGAGGGCCGGTGCGGCAGCTCATCCGCCCGCGTTGTCAAAATCCGAGAAATGGGAGAAACAATCGCCCGATCCCTCTCCCCACCAGCCCCGACGCGCCCACCGCACCCCTTGGCCGCGTCCCGCGCCCCCGTGTCTGAGCACCTTCCTCGGGCTTCCTGACGGCGGCCGTGACCGGCACGGGGACCTGCCGTGGAACTCGGCCGGGGGAATACCGGCACCGCGGGCTCGGCCCCACACACGTGTGCGGATGTCCGCTCCACCCCTTTCCCCCGCATCGGTAAAATCTTGAAGGACGGAGATTTATGGATAAACGGGGGTAGGCGTGCGAGCTGACCGGAGCGGTATCCGGTTTCGACTGCTCGGACCGGTCGAGGTGGTCAGGGACGGTGAACCTCTCCGTGTCGGTGGGCCGAAGCGCCGGACGGTCCTGGCGTCGCTCCTCCTCCACCCCCGCACGGTGGTCGACGACGACCGTCTGATCGACCTGCTGTGGGGCTGCGATCCGCCGCGCAACGCCCGCGGCCAGCTCCAGGTGCACGTACACCACCTGCGCGGACTCCTGGGCGCGGAGACCATCGTCCGGCGCCCCTCCGGCTACGAGATCGCCGTCGACCCCGCGTCGACCGACCTCGGTGAGTTCGAACTGCTCCTCGCCCGGGCCCGGACCGATCGCGCCGCCGACCGGCCCGACGCCGCGCTCACCGCGCTGAGGGCCGCCGTGGCCCTGTGGTCGGAGCCACCCCTGGCCGGTGTCACCCCGTCCCTCGCCGACTCCGCGCGCCCCTGGCTGGAGGAGCGGCACCTGTCGGCCCTGGACGAGATCCACGAACTCCAGATCGCCACCGGCCGTCATCTGGAGGCCGTCGGCGGGCTGCGCCGGACGCTGTCACTCCACCCCGCCCGGGAGACGGTCGCCGAGAGCCTGATGTGCGCACTCCACGCCTGCGGCCGGACGCCGGAGGCCCTGGAGGTCTACACCGACCTGCGCGACCACCTGGTGGAGGAACTCGGCATCGAACCGGGTCCCCGTCTGCGACGGCTCCAACAAAGGCTGCTCCGCGGTGATGCGGTCCAGGAGCCGGAACCGACGCCCGCGTCCGCCTCCCCCGTCCGCCCCGCCGAGCTGCCGTACGACGTCCCCGGCTTCGTGGCCCGAACGGCCGAACTGGCCGAACTCGACGCCGTCCTGGACGGCTCCCGCGACGCCAACGCGATCGTGTGCGTCACCGGGATCGCCGGGGTGGGAAAGAGCGCCCTGGCCGTGCACTGGAGCCACACCGTCCGGGAGTCGTTCCCCGACGGCCAGCTCCACCTGGACCTGCACGGATCGGGCGAACAACCGGTCCACCCGCACGACGCGCTCCGCCACCTCCTGCACAGCCTGGGCGCGGACCACCGTTTCCTGCCCGACGACGTCGAGGGGCTGGCCAAGCTCTACCGGTCGATGACCGCCGACCGGCGACTGCTCCTGCTGGTCGACGACGCCGCGACCGCCGAACAGGTCACGCCGCTGCTGCCCTGCGGCCGGGGCAGCATGGTCCTGGTGACCAGTCGGCGCGACCTGAGCGGTCTCGTGGCTCGGCACGGGGCGCGACGCGTCCGCCTCGACGTGCTGAGTCCCGAGGAGTCGGTCCGACTCCTGAGATCGGTCACCGGCACCGACGCCCTGTCGGGGCGGCCGGAGGCCGAGGCGGAGATCGGCGAGCACTGCGGACACCTGCCCCTGGCGCTGTGTCTGGCCGCCGCCAAAATCAGCACCGCGAGCTGGGACGTCCCCGAGGCACTGAACGCCCTCCAGGGGGCGGAACGCTTCTCCTTCCTCTCCGAGGACGGCGGCTCCGGCGGCGTGGCGGCGGCCTTCTCCGGCACCTACCGGTCACTGCCCGCGGACGTGGCCCGCCTCTTCCGGCTGCTGGGAACGGTTCCCCTGCGATCGGTCACGTACCGGACCGCGGCGGCCGTCGCCGACGTGTCCCCGGACCTGGCCGCGGACGGGCTCCGCGCACTGAGCTCCCACCACCTGGTCGAACGCTGCCCCGGTGGCCGGTACCGGTTCCAGCACCTCGTGCGGGCCCACGCCGCCGAGCTCGCCTCGGACCGGGAGAGGGAGTCGGTCGCGCACCGGCTGCTGGCCCACTACCAGGACGCGGTCGACAGATCCGAGCCGCGTCTGTGGGAGGAGTGGGGGAACATCACCGCGACCGTCGTCCACGCCCGTGAGCACGGCCGCCCCGAGGAGGTGGTGCGCCTCGTCCGGGCACTGTCCCCCCTGGTCCGGGACGGCGGCCCGCACACCGCGTGGCTGACCACCGCACGGGCCGGGTTGGACTGCGCCCGAAGGTGCGCGGAACCGGAGGCCGAGGCCGCCATGCACGTGCTCCTGGGCGACGCCTACCTGCGGTTCGGTCCCACCACTCAGGCGGTGGAGGCCTTCACTGCGGCGCTCGACGTGCACCGGGAGCCCGGTTCGAACCGCACCCGGGCCCGGGCCCTGCTCGGGCTGGCCAGGGCCGCCGCGCACCAGGGCGACCTCACCGGGGCGGTCCCGGTCCTCGGGCGGGCGTGGCGGACGGCCGAGGAGATCGGCTGGCGGTCCGGGACGGCGGCCGCGATGGGTCAGCTGGGGGCGATCCTCGGGTGGATGGGGCAGGTGGAGGAGGGGCACCGGAAACTCGCCCGGTCGATCGAGGCATGCCGCGAGTCCGAATCCGAGCCCCTGCTCCACTGGCTGCTGTGCGAGATGAGCTGGAACCGCCGCGCTCTGGGCGACCCGGGCACGGCGTGGGCGGACGCCAGGGAGGCGCTGGAGATCGCCGAGGGGATCGGCAGCCCGACGTCGCGGGCGGTCGCCCTCGCCGGTCTGGCCCAGGTGCTGTGCGACGTCGACGACCCGGCCAACGCGCTCGCCCACGCCGGGAGGGCGATGGGGGCGGCGGAGGAGTCGGGGTCGCCGTGGGCCGTGACGGCCGCGCTCAACGCCCGGGGGCGCGCCGAGCTGTCGGTCGGTCGGCACGCCGACGCCGACGCACTGTTCACCGACTCCCTGCGGCACCAGGTACGGGACGGGGTGCACTGGCACTCGATCGAGGCGCTGATCGGCCGCGCCGCGGCCTGCGCCGGGCTGGACCGGAACGAGCGCGCCGCCTGGTTCGCCGAACAGGCGCGGGCGGTGGCGGACCGACACGGTTACGCCCTCCTGAGGGCGCGGGCCGCCGACCAGCTGGCCGAGCTGCGCGCCCGCGCGGACAGGACCGCGATCACGCCCTGACGGCGTTCTCCCCGGCCGACGCGGCCCCATCCACGGTAGAGGGCCCACCAGGCGATCGAGCGTTCCACGAGCCTCAAGGACCCAACGCCTCGATCTCCGCTCGGGCCCTTTCCAACAGACCCTCGCGCACCTGGGCGAAGAGAGCGAAATCCGCAGGGTGTTCCTCGATCAGACCACGTTGTGCCTCAGCCTCGGCGCTCCACCAGATCTCGACGACCGAGGCTTCGTCCTTGCACGCCACGTCCGCCGTCGCCACCTCGATCTCCTCCGGGAGCGGCTCGTCCTCCCTGTCCGCCCAACGAGCGTCGTCTCCCGTGTCCACGGGTGTTTCGTAGTCGAAGCCCCGGGCCGCCATGCACGTGCTCCAGTCGGCGAAGGCGTCGACCACCTCGGGGGCCTCCCGCGAGGCGTCGAATCCCGTGGCGATGTAGGAGTTCAACAGGTTGTGGTCCATGTCGGGAACACCGTCCGTGACGCGTTCCCGGGCCTGGCCGTGGCACCCGCCGCCGTCGTCGTCGCCGAAAGCCCTCAGGTATTCCTCCTGTGGCAGCGTTTCACGGCTCTCCCACACCTCAGCCCGAGCCCTGTCGTCCTCGGATCCGACCGGTGCCACGTAGCCGTAGCGTTCGGCCACTTCGGGTTCGATCACGCCGTAGCGTCGCCGGTGCGGGGGGTCGGTGCCCTCCTCCTCCGGAACCGGAAGGATCTCCCAGTCCATGCCGTGATCTCTCATGCAGTCACGGATGACCAGGTCCTCCGCGTAGTCGATCATCTGCATCTCGAAGGGGGAGAGGGTGTGGTCGTCGAAGGGAAGGACCAGTGACCGAGTCTGCTCACTCGCGGGGATGACGGGATTCTCGGCTCCGTCGTCTCCTCGGGCACCGCAGGCGGTGAGGCCGAGAACGACGCACAGAAACCCTGCCGTCAGGAGGGAACGTGGGTTGGACATGAGGGACATTCCGCTCTTCCACCTGAGAAGCGGGGGCGGAGAGGTCCAGCATCCGCCCCCGCCCGTTTCCGAACTACCAGAACCTGATCGAGCTGATGTTGTTGTCGAACCCGTTGTTGGTCAGGTCCTTGTCGGAGGACCTCGGCTGCGCGTAGTAGGACGGCCCGCTGTAGTTCGAGTGCTTGTACATGGAGACGCCCCTGGAGGTCTGGTTCCTCATCGAGCTGGCGTTGTCGTTGACCACACGGCAGCCGCTACCGGACCAGCAGTTGTTCGACAGGTTGCTGTCGTTGCCGGAGAAGCGGGCGTAGCCGCCCTTGTAGTCGTCGTGCTCGTAGATGTAGAGGTAGCTGGCCTGGGCCCCGACGGTGGGGGCGGCGGCGGCCGAGGCGGCCGGAGCGATGCCGAGCACACCCGCCAGGGCGATCGAGGCCATGACACCAGCGGTGGTGATCTTGCGCTTCATTCCAGACATGAGACTCCCTTTCACGATGGAACAGACGTGCACCCGAGCCGAGGGCGCTCGACAGGTGGAGGACGGGCGTCACGGCCGGATGTGCTCCCTGTCATGCGCGGGCGCTGGAGACCACGCTGTCGTCACCGGCTTTGTTCTCGCTTGCCTTCCACTTGTCGCGTGAGGTCTCCGCGTCGTCGTGCGGCGGCTTCCGGGCTGGCCTGATCCGGCCACGCCGGGTCGATCGTCGGGCCCGCTCCCTACCCTGGGCGGCAGCCGACCCCGGGGAGAACGCCATGCACCTGTCCGCGCTGTTGGACTTCGACGTCGTGCCCCTGGACACCGACGACGCCGTGTCCGTCCTGCTCGACGCGACCGCGCCCGAGCGTGAGAAGGACGCCGACCGCCCGCTGGCGAAGTCGGCGCAGGCGGTGTCGCTGCGGGTGCCGTCCGGCCCGCACGTGCGGGGGGTCGAGGTGATCGGCGAGGTTCCGTCGTCGGCGCTTCCGGACGGCTCCCTCATGGTGGAGCTGGGTGACCTCTACTCGGGGGAGAGCCGACGCCTGCTGCTGCGCGTCGAGGTGCCCGGGGTGTCGACGCTGGGGGCGGTCACGGTCACCACCGTGGAGGCCACCTACGTCGACCCGGCGACGCTCACCACCTACACCACGACGCTGCCGGTCACGGTGAACGTGGTGCCGGGGGACGAGGCCGCGGGCAGGGCCCCGAGGCCCGACGTGCGGACCGAGGAGGCGCTGCAACGGGCGCAGACCGCGAAGCGGAGGGCGAGCGAGGCGCTGCGGCGCGGCGATCGGGAGGCGGCGGCGGAGATCCTGGACGAGGCGCGCCGCAACCTGCCCGAGCCGCCCGCGGGGTCGGCACGGCACCCCGACCCGCAGGTGGACGAACAGGCGGACGAACTCGGACGGATGGCCCGACGGGCGCGCCGGGACGACGCGTCGCGCACGTCGAAGGAGCTGTACGCGAGCCAGTCGGGGTACTCGCGACGCAGGGAGCACGGGCTCAGGAAGAAGCAGCGGGAGGAGGAGATCCGGGGGCAGGAGACCGGCCGCGACCAGTCCTTCCCCGACCAGGAGCCGCCGAACGCGTCGTGACGCCTCCCCACGGGGTCCCACCCACCGGCGAGGGCCCCGGAGCTCTACCGACCGACGCGCATCGAGGCCAGGAGGGCGGCCCACTCACCAGCGGGAACGTCGAGGCGGCCAAGCTCCCGGTACCGCGTGTCACGGACACCGGTCACCGGCCCCTCGGAGACCTCCACACACTCCCCCGAGTGCCCGCTGTAAGAGGACTTGTGGTAACCATCGACGGTCTTCACGTCTTGTTCCTTTCCCTCACCAGAAAGTCCCTGCTCGATGCAGGGGAGAGTGCTACCGCCATCAGAGAGTTGAACCGACCGGTAGCGTTCGCCACGATCTGAGGGTCTGCGTAGACCTGTCCGCTCTCGGCGTTCTCCAGGTACATCACAGACTCCACCGGCGATAGTCCCAGGATGGTGAATGCGCCCTCCATCGAAGCGTATGCCCCATGATCGTAGGGGATCACCTGGACCTTGGTGAACGGCTGGTCCATTCGCTCGATGATGCTGTCCCACTGAGCTCGCATGATGTCCGGACCGCCGACCATGCGCCGCAGCACCGCCTCGTCCAGGACGTACTCCACGAAGGGCGGCTCCCCCCGCCCCAGGATCGACTGCCTACGCATTCGCGTCTCCAGGAGTTCCTCGATATCCGCGTGAGGCTTCGGGGGAAAGCCCGCTTGCAGAACCACCCGGGCGTACTCCTCCGTCTGTATCAGAGCTGGGACGAGTTGCGGATGGAACTGGCGGATGTTCTGGGCCCGTCGTTCCAACTCCACATACTTGGGCAGCGAACGCCGGTGCCCCAGCAGCTTCGTCGCGGACCACAACTCGGTGAAGTAGCCGTTCACACCCAACTTCTCGTCCAACAAGCGGGCGAACTGCCGTGTCGGGGCGCGTTCCTGCCGCTCGACCGCACCGATCTGCTGGCCAGACACGCCAATGAGGTCTCCGAACTCTTTCTGCGACAATCCGGACGCACTACGCCTGAGGAACATTTCCCTCGCGAACAGCGCGACCGCCGCTTCGTTGACTAGCTTTTTCTTCGCCATTGCCACAGGAAACCACGGATTCAGATTCCTCACTTGTGGTTCCTGCAAATCCGCTCGGAAAACAGCTCACCCCTGGACCGCGAGATGGCTGCTCAGGCACGGTTCCACTACCGGGCGACGCGTCAGTGTCACTCGACCCGACCCGGCCCTCGGGTCGGGCCGACCACCGGGACGGTCCTCCGCGAACGGCTCAGGGGCCCGGTGGCCCGGCCGTCCCGCCCTCAGGTGGGGGGAGGGCGGGACGGCCCCGAAAAACAACGAAGCGCCCCGTGCCGATAGAAGCGGCTCCGGGGCGCGGGCCTCTCACCCGATGTGATCAAGGAAGGCGAAGACCGATGCCAAAGTCTACCCGCGCACACTCCGGAAATCCGCGAAACAGGAAAACCGACCACCCGATCCCCCTCCCTCGACGGCCCCGGCGCGCCCACCGCGTCCGCTCCTACGTCCCCCTCCCCTGCTCGATGACCGTCCCCGCGTGCGTCCTGCGCGCGGCCCTGGACGGCCTCTCCTGGCTGGGGGCGCACCGATGACCCGCGTCTGCGACATCCGCGAACTGCCCACGGTGTCCGAACTGCGCGCCTGGGCCGACGCGCACGGCGCCCGGATCCGCCACCTCGGCGCCGACCTGGAGAACCACCCCGTCTACGGCGCCACCCGGGGCCACGTCACCCGTGTCGCCCGGGGCCCGCGCCCGGACCGGCACCCGCACGCCCTGGTCTGGCACTCGCCACTGGAGAACCGGGAGGCCACCCGTGAATGACCACCGAGAAGACCACGGGTCGCCTCCCGATCCGGTGGAGATCCCGACCCCCACGACCCTCGCCGACGCGGTCGGGCTCGCCCTGATCCTGCCGCCCAGCCTGGCGGTCGACGACGACCGGATCGCCCGCCTCCAGACCATCCTCCGCGCCGCGCTGGACTCCTGATCCACCACGACCCACCGCTGCCGGGCCCTCCCCCGTTGCCGGGAGGCCGTCGGCGGAGAACCCGGAGCACACCATGGACGGCGCGACCGCGTGCCCCAGCGGGCGGGGCCACGACTACGTCCCCGACCAACCGCCGGTCCGCCACGGAACGACGGCGTCGGCCACCTGTTCCCGCTGCGGCCACAACATCACCACGACCCGGGGCACCGCCCGGAGGGCTACGGCACCTGGTGGTCGGTGGCGTGAACGTCGGTGACCGCCAGGACTCACAGGCGGAACCGCACCCGCGTCCCGGGCACGGCCTGGGCCGCCCGGGGCAGGTCGGCCGAGCGCACCACGGCGAC
Organism: Nocardiopsis sp. NPDC049922; assembly: GCF_040660275.1. NCBI lineage: Bacteria > Bacillati > Actinomycetota > Actinomycetes > Streptosporangiales > Nocardiopsidaceae > Nocardiopsis > Nocardiopsis sp. NPDC049922. The sequence continues at coordinate 120,697 of NZ_JBFAME010000009.1, forward strand.
GACCGGGTACCCCCCGGTCACGGGATGGTCGGCGAGGAAGAGCACCGGCTCCCCGCTCGGCGGCACCTGGAGCGACCCCGGAACCATGCCCTCGCTCGGCAGCTCGCCGTGGCGCGCCCTCTCCAGCGCCGGTCCGGTCAGGCGCGCCCCCACCCGGTCGCTGCGCGCGGTCACCTCGTACTCCTGGGACAGCAGGGTGGCCACGGCCTCGTCGGTGAACCAGTCGTCCCGGGCCCCGAGCACGACGCGCAGCCCGATCGACGGACCGCCCACCGGCGCGGTCGCCACGTGGTCCACCCGGGGCAACGCCGCGGGCGCCGGTCCCACGGGCAACCGGGTCCCGGGCACGGGCACGGCCGGGCCGAGCCCCGCGAGGACGTCGGTGCTGCGCGACCCCAGCACGGGGGCGACGTCCACGCCCCCGCGCACGGCCAGGTAGGTGCGCAGCCCCCGCGCGGGAACGCCCATGGTCAGCACCGCGCCGTCGGGCAGGTGGATGACGGAGTCCACCGCCGCGCCGCGCGCGTCCACCTGCAGCGGCACGGGCGCCCCGGTGACGGCCACCGTCACCGCCCCGCGGGCGCGCACGCGCAGACCGCCCATGGTCGCCTCCAGGGCGGCGGCGCCGACCGGGTTGGCCACGAGCCGGTTGGCCAGGGCGTAGGACGCGGTGTCGGCCGCGCCCGACCGCCCCACCCCGAGGTCGGCGTGCCCGAACCGCCCCGCGTCCTGCACGGTGGTCATCGGCCCGGTGGCCAGGATCTCCAGCTCGCTCACGCCGCCTCCGTGAATCGCACGCGCACACCGGGACGCAGCAGCCCCGGGGGATCGCGGTCCAGGTCCCACACCCGTACGTCGGTGCGGCCGATCAGCTGCCACCCGCCCGGGGAGCTGCGCGGGTACACCCCGGCGAACTCCCCCGCCAGGGCCACCGCACCGGCGGGCACGCGGGTGCGCGCCTCGGGGCGTCGGGGGACGTGCAGGCGCGGGTCGTCGCCCACCATGTACCCGAAGCCGGGCGCGAAACCGCAGAACGCGACCGTCCAGGCAGCGGCGGTGTGGGCCTTGACGACCTCCGCCGGGGTGAGCCCGGTCAGCGCGGCGACGTCGGCGAGGTCCTCGCCGTCGTAGACGACCGGGATGGTGACCGTGTCGCCGTCGACCGCCCGCTCCGCCCCTCCCAGGGGCAGGGCGGTGACGGCGGCGGCGACCGCGTCGGTGTTCGTTCCGGGCTCCACCCGCAGCAGGACGGTGCGGGCGGCGGGGACGACGTCGGTGACCCCGGGCACGGGGTGCGCGGCGAGTGCGGCGCGCAGGGCGATCACCTCCGTCAGGTCGGCGACCTCCACCAGCACACCGGTGTCGCCGCACGTCAGGACGCGCACGTTCGGTTCCTCCAGGGTCAGGCGGTGAAGGGGGCGAGGGTGACGCCCTCGGCCCTCAGCGTGTCGGCGACGGTGCGGGCGATCTCCACCGCGCCCGGGCTGTCGCCGTGCACGCAGAGCGAGTCGGCCTCGACGCGGATCTCGCCGCCGTCGACCGCGGTGATCGGCTCGCCGCGCGCGATGCGCAGGCAGCGGTCGGCGATCCGGTCGGGGTCGTGCAGGACGGCGCCGGGTTCGCGGCGGGAGACCAGCGTCCCCTCGGGGGTGTAGGCGCGGTCGGCGAACGCCTCGCGGCGGGTGGGCAGCCCGGCCTCCTCCGCCAGCCGCAGGAACTCCGAGCCGGGCAGGCCGAGCACGACGAGGCCGGGGTCGAAGGAGCGGACCGCCTCGACCACGGCGGCGGCCTGGTCGGTGTGGTGCACGATCGCGTTGTACAGCGCGCCGTGCGGCTTGACGTAGCGGACGCGCTCACCGGCCAGCCCCGTGAACGCGGACAGGGCGCCCAGCTGGTAGAGGACGTCGTCGGCCAGCTCGCCGGGCGGCATGTCGATGAAGCGACGCCCGAACCCGGTGAGGTCGCGGTACCCGACGTGCGCTCCGACGGCCACACCGCGTTCGGCGGCCGCGCGGGTGGTGCGCCGCAGCACGGTCGGGTCGCCCGCGTGGAACCCGCAGGCGACGTTGGCGCTGGTGACGATGGCCAGCAGCGCCTGGTCGTCGCCCAGTTCCCAGCGGCCGTGGCCTTCGCCGAGGTCGGAGTTGAGGTCGATGCGCAACGTGGGTCCTCCTCAGGGGTCGTGCCCCGCCCGCGCCCGGTGACCGGGTCCGGGCGGGGCACGGCCGGGGTCGGGGTGGGCTAGCCCAGGAGCGCGGCGATGCCGCCGAGCGCGTTCCAGGCCATGTACAGGGTCAGTGCCCAGGCGGCCCAGCCGACGGCGAGCAGCCAGCGCGGGTAACGGTAGCCGCCGAGCAGGTCGCGGGAGCGGAGGGTGGCCGCGTAGAGCATGATGCCGAGGCCGATCGGCAGGATGGCGCCGTTGAGCGCGCCCGCCAGGACGAGCAGCGTTGCGGGGGCCTTCCCGGCGACCAGGAAGACCGCCAGCGACACGCCGACGAAGGCGGTGACCAGCAGGCCTCGGCGCTGGGTGACCACGGGGTGGAAGGTGGTGACGAAGGAGACGGAGGTGTAGGACGCGCCGATCACGGAGCTGACGGCGGCGGCCCAGAAGATGACGCCGAACATCCGCAGCCCGACCTCGCCCGCCGCCACGCGGAACGCCTCCGCGGCCGGGTTGGCCGCGTCCGCGATCGCGGCGCCGCCCGCGACCACGCCGAGGACGGCGAGGAAGAGCACGACCCGCATGACGCCGGTGACGATGATGCCGGTGACGGAGGTGCGGGTGATGGCGGAGACGTTCTCCCGCCCGCCCTTGCCCAGTTCGACCAGGCGGTGCGCGCCCGCGTAGGTGATGTAGCCGCCGACCGTGCCGCCGATGATGGTGACGGTCGCGAGGAAGACGTCACTGCCGAGCTGGTCGGGCAGGACCGACTGGCGCAGCGCCTCCCCGACCGGCGGCCGGGACACGAACGCGACGTACAGGGTCAGGGCGATCATCGCGACGCCCAGCACGACCAGGATCCGGTCCAGGGCCACCCCGAGCCGCCGGACGCCGAGGATCACGACCGCCAGGACCGCGGACAGGACGGCGCCGACACGCGGGTCGAGTCCGGTCATCGCCTCCAGGCCGAGACCCGTCCCGGCGAGGTTGCCGACGTTGAAGACCAGCCCGCCGAAGACGATGAGGGCCGCCAGCAGGTAGCCGGTCCCGGGGAACACCCGGTTGGCGAGGTCCTGGGCGCGCATGTCGGCGACGCCGATGACGCGCCAGATGTTCAGCTGGACGGCGATGTCCACCAGGACCGACACCAGGATGGCGAAGGCGAAGGTGGCGCCCAGCTGGGCGGTGAAGGTCGTGGTCTGGGTGATGAAGCCGGGCCCCACGGCGCTGGTGGCCATGAGGAACAGGGCGCCGAGCAGGCCGCTGTTCAGCGCGACGCGTGCGGGACGGGGGCGCACCTTGGAGGGGGCGGAGGAGTCGTCCATGGGGTGTCTCCAGGTGTGGAGGGGGATCGATGTGACCCACACCATCGTGGGATTGTTGAACAATACTTCAATCCAACAAAGCCGGTAAAGACCCGGTAAGTAAAATCGAACCCGCCGGTCGTACCATGGAGGGGATGATCCCGCCCTCGAAGGAGCCCACGTGACGGCCACGGACGACCTCATCGACCGGCTCCCCGAGCCACCGGAGGCCCTGGCCCGAGCGACCAGCCAGGCCGAACGGGTCGCCGACATGCTGCGGGTCTTCGTCATCGACGGGGCGCTCGCCCCCGGGACCCGCCTGTCCGAGGAGCGGCTCAGCCGCAAGTACGGGGTCTCCCGCAACACCCTGCGCGAGGCCTTCCGCCTCCTGTCACGTGAGCGTCTCCTGGTGCACCAGATGCACCGGGGCGTCTTCGTCAGTCACCCCACCAGCGACGACGTCCGCGACCTGTTCAGCGTGCGCCGGACGCTGGAGATCCCCGCCGTCCGGGGGGCGCGGCACGCCCCCGACGAGGCCGTCGCCGCCGTCGGCGCCGCCGTGGCCGAGGGCGAGGCGGCGCGCGAGAAGGCCGACTGGTGGGCCATGGGCACGGCCAACATGCACTTCCACCGGGCGCTGGCGGGGCTGGCGGGCAGCGCGCGGATCGACGAGTTCATGAACCAGGTGCTGGCCGAGACCCGCCTGGTCTTCCACGTGATGAACGCGCCCGAGCAGTTCCACGCCCCCTACCTGGACTGGAACCGACGGATCCACCTCCGGCTGGCCGAACGCGACGCCGACGGCGCCGCCGCCGAGCTGTCCCGCTACCTGGACGCCTCCGAGGAGCAGCTGGTCACGGCGTTCACCGTGATGGAGCGGGGTTCGGACGGCTCCTGACCGCGCGACCGTCCGACCCCCGCCTCCGCCGTGGGCGGGATCCCGCTCAGGGGGCGTCGGCGACCACCTCCCGGTCGCGTCGGCTCCGTCCCGTGGAACGGTCCTCCCCGTCCCGCACGGCCACGCCCGCGCGCCCCGGCCACCAGGTCCGCTCCCCCAGCTCCAGCGCGAGCGCGGGGACGAGCAGCGACCGCACCAGCAGCGTGTCCACGAGGACGCCGAAGGCCACCAGGAACGCCAGCTGGAGCAGGAACAGCAGCGGGATGACCGCCAGCGCGGCGAACGTCGCGGCCAGCACCACGCCGGCCGACGTGATGACGCCGCCGGTCACCGTGAGGGCGCGCAGGACGCCGGGCCGGTGGCCGTGGACGAGGGTCTCCTCCCGTGCCCTGGACATGAGGAAGATGCTGTAGTCGATCCCCAGCGCCACCAGGAAGACGAAGGCGAACAGGGGCACCACGGGATCGGCGGGGGGCAGGCCCAGCACGTGCTCGAAGACCAGGGCGCCGACGCCGAGGACGGCGGCGAAGGACAGCACGTTGGCCGCCATCAGCAGCAGGGGCGCCACCAGCGAGCGCAGGAGCGGGATGAGGACGAGGAAGACCACCACGAGGACGAGCGGGACCACGACCCCGAAGTCGCGCTGGGCCGTCTCCCGGGTGTCCAGGGCGGTCGCCGTCACCCCGCCGACGAGCGCGTCGGCCCCGTCGGTCTCCGCGAGGGCGCCGCGCAGTTCCCGCACGGCGTCCACGGCCTCGGCCGACTCCGGAGGGGCCGCGAGCACGGCCTCGACCAGGACGCGCCCGTCCTCGGTGATCGGGGCGCCCTCCCGGCCCGGAGGACCCGGTTCGCGGACCGTGTCGGCGCTGGTGACCGCGGGGACGCCCTCCGCCGCGGCGACCACGGCGTCCGCGTGCTCGGCGTCGGCGACGACCAGGACCGGGGCGGCCGTGGAGTCGGCTCCGAAGCCGCGGGTCAGGGTCTCCTGGCCGTCGACCGCCTCGACCTCGGTCCGGAAGATCTCCGCCTGTGAGGCGCCCTCCGCGTCGAACCGCGGCGCGAAGGCGGCGGCGACCAGGAGGAGGACGGCGGTTCCCACCCAGTAGGCGCGCGGCCGGCGTCCGACCGACGCCGCCACCGCGCCCCACACGCGGTGCTCGGCGGGGACCGCGTCCGCGCCCTCACCGGCGCCCCTGCCCTGACGGCCGCCCCGACGGCCTGGCGCGAGGGGCCAGAACGCGGCCCGGCCGAGGAGGAGCAGCGCCGCGGGCAGGAACGTCAGCGCCGCCAGGACGGCCGCGCCGATCCCGATGGCGACGACGGGGCCCAGCCCGCGTGTCGAGGCGAGGTCGGCGGCGAGCAGGCAGAGCACCCCGAGGACCACGGTTCCGGCGGAGGCCAGGATCGGGCCGATCACGCCGCGCAGGGCGGCGACGACGGCCTCCGCCACGGTGCTCCGCGCCGCCAGTTCCTCGCGGTACCGGGCGACCAGGAGCAGCGCGTAGTCGGTGCAGGCCCCGACCACGAGGATGAAGAGGATGCCCTGGCTCTGGCCGTTGAGGGTGATCAGACCCGCGTCGGCGGCGGCGTACACGAGCGCGCCGGACAACGCCAGGGCCAGGAGCGCGGCCACGATCACGACGACGGGGAGCAGGGGCGAGCGGTAGACGACGACGAGGATGACCAGGACGGCGGCGAGGGCGACGAGGAGCAGGGTCGTGTCGATGCCGCCGAAGGCCGCCGACAGGTCGGCGGCGAACCCGGCCGGTCCGGTGACCTGGGGCTGGAGCCCGGGCACGGGGTCGTCCGCGAGCACGTCCCTGAGCTCGCCGACGGCCTCCGCGGTGTCGGCCCCGGAGCCGATCGGGACGATGATCTGCGCGACGGAGGCGTCCTCCGTCCCGGGAAGCGGCCCGACGACGGCCCCGTCGACCCACGGCCGGTCGGCGAGGTCCTCGGCGACCCGGGAGAGCGCCGCCAGATCGTCGGCGTCCAGGTCCCGTTCGGCGGAGTAGACCACGATCGCGGGCACGCCGTCACCTCGGGCGAACTCCTCCGCGAGCTCCCCGGCGCGCGTCGACTCCGCGCCGAGCGGCAGGAAGGCGCTCGGGTCGTTGGTCTGGACGTCGCCGAGAGCGCCGAGGAGCGAGCCGAGGGGGCCCGCGCCGAGAATCCACGCCACCACCGCCACGGCCGCCAGCAGCCCGGGTATCCGACCCCGGCGCCCGGTGTCCCGTGTCATCGCAGCCCACCTCCACGTCGAACGGCAATACCTCTGAAAACAACTATCTTGTTTTCCGAGCTAATTTCCCCACGACGGTAACACGAAGCCGGACGACCGGCCCCCCGGGGGCTTGACGACCGACGACCTCGTGTCCTACCCCTCGTGGCCCGCCCGACGGGCGATGTTGCGAGCCATCGAACCGAACACCAGTCCGTGGAAGGGGGTGACCGCCTTCCAGTAGAGGTGCCCGGCCAGTCCTCGCGGACGGAACAGCGCACGCTGGCGGTACACGGTGCGACCGTCCTCGCGCCCGACCCCCAGCTCCAGCCACGCCAGCCCGGGCAGCCGCATCTCCGCCCGGAGCCGCAGCAGCTCCCCGGGGACGATCTCCTCCACCCGCCAGAAGTCGACCGAGTCCCCCGCCCGCAGGCGGCGGGGGTCCCGACGGCCCCGGCGCAGGCCGACACCGCCCACGGCCAGGTCGATCCATCCGCGCGCGGCCCAGGCCAGCGGCCACGAGTACCAGCCCTGCTCTCCGCCGATGCCCTCGACGACCGCCCACAGCCGGTCGGGCGGCGCGTCCACGGGCCTGGAGCGCTCGTCGGTGTACAGACTGCCGCCCGCCCAGTCCGGATCGGTGGGCAGCGGGTCCGACGGGGCGGTCGGCCAGGCGGCGGACGACCACCGCGTGTCCACGCGCGCCTGGTCCACCCGACGCAGCGCGAGCCGCACCGCCTCGTCGAACCGGAGCCGGTCGTGGTCGTCAAGCAGGTCGGACAGGTCGTCCTCCCGCGTCACCGCGTCGTGGCGCAGCGACTCCACCAGCGGGCGCGCGATGGACGGGGGCACGGGCGTCACGAGCCCCACCCACAGGCTGGAGAGCCCCGGCGACAGGACGGGCACCGGGATGATCCACCGGCGTCGGATCCCCGCGACCGCGGCGAACCGCTGGATCATCTCCGCGTAGGTGAGCACCTCCGGGCCGCCGACGTCGAACGTGCGGTCAGTCCCCGGTGGCAGTTCCGCCGACTCCACGAGCAGCCGGAGCACATCGCGCACGGCGATGGGCTGGACCCGGCTGCGCACCCACCGGGGCGTGGTCATGACCGGCAGCCGCTCGGTCAGGTGCCGCAGCATCTCGAAGGAGGCCGAACCCGAGCCGATGATCACCGCCGCCCGCAGGACGACGGCGGGCACGGCGGAGGCGAGCAGGATCTCGCCGACCTCCGACCGCGAGGCCATGTGCGCCGACAGCGGCACCCCCTCCGGGGCGAGGCCACCGAGGTAGACGACGCGTCCGACGCCCGCCTTCTCGGCCGCGCAGGCGAAGACGCGGGCGCCCAACGCGTCCTGACCGGCGAAACCACGCCCCCCGCCCATCGCGTGCACGAGGTAGTAGGCGGTGTCCACCCCGGCGAGCGCCTCGGCCAGGCCGGACCCGTCGGTCACGTCCCCTCGGACCACGTCGACCCGGTCACGCCAGGGATGGTCGCGGAGCTTGTCCGGGGTACGCGCCAGGCACCGGACGTCGTGTCCCGCGTCCAGCAGGAGCGGCACCAGCCGACCCCCGACGTACCCGCTGGCACCGGTCACCAGTACCCGCACGGCGGTCAGCCCGCCGTCCCGGCCGCCGCACGGCGGCCGCGCCCGCACTCCCGCCGCCGGGCGGCCGCACACGTGTCCAGGGTTTCCATCGCGCCTCCCCCCATCGGTGTTCCCCGTGGGAGCCGGTCGCACCCGGCCGACGACGGTTCACCGCCGGACCCGGTCGGCCGCCGCCCGGGAACGCCTTCCGACGGCCCCTCTAGACTCCTGGGTAGGACCGGACCAGCCGGTCACCGACCCGCCGGGAGCTCCATGGAAACGGCGCCGGCCTCGCCCTCCGGCGGACCCGACACACGGTCGCGGGCCGACCTCTACGACGCGCTCCAGGACGGCGGCCAGCGGCTCGCGGTCGGCCTGGTGCGCCTCCTGCACCGGATGGCGACCGTCAGCGGCATGAACCCGACGGACTTCCAGTGCTACACGCTGCTGCGTGTGTCCGGCACCCTCACCCCGGGGGAGATCGCCGACAGCCTGTGCCTGTCCACGGGCTCGGTCACCGGGGTCCTCGACCGGCTGGAGGAACGCGGTCTCGTGGAGCGCACCCGCCACCCCGAGGACCGGCGCAAGGTCGCGGTACGGCTCGCCGAGGGCGCCGAGCGCCTCGCCGCGGCCTCGTCCCCGGGCATGCGCGACGCCATGACGGAGCTGCACGAGGGCTACTCCGACGAGGAACTGGCCGTCATCGTCGGCTGGCTGGACCGGGTCGGCGCGACCCTCGACGGTGTCGTCCGCGCTCCCCGCCCCCCGGTCTGACCTCCCTGCCGCGCCTGCGGGAAACTCCGGTGACACAAGGTCCCGGAATGCCATGATGGGGACGACATGGAACTGAACGGACGCCCCGTCAGCACCGGGGAACTCGCCGGCCTCGCCCTGTACGGATACGGCCACTTCACCACCATGCTCGTGACGGACCTGCGCGTCCGCGGCCTGGACCTGCACGCCGAACGGCTCTCCCGCGACTGCCGCACGCTCTTCGGCACGGAGCTGGACCTGCCCCGCGTCCGCGAACTCGTCCGCCGCGCCGCCCGCACCCACCCCTCCCCCCGCGTCGTGCGCGTGACCGTCTACGACCCGGACCTGGACCTGGGCCGTCCGGCCGCCCGCGCGCTGCCGCAGATCCTCGTCACCACCCGGCCCGCCCCCGACCCGACCGCCCCGCCGCGCCCCCTGCGCCTGGTCACCCGCCCGTTCACCCGGGACCTCCCCCAGGTCAAGGGCACGGGCCTGTTCGGCTCGATCCGCCAACGCCGGACCGCCCAACTCGACGGGTACGACGACGCGCTGTTCACCGGCCCGGACGGCCGCGTCTCGGAGGGCCCCACCTGGAACATCGGTTTCCTGGACGGCGGCGGCCTGGTGTGGCCGCAGGCCCCGTGCCTGCCGGGCGTGACCGCCCAGCTCGTCGAGCGGGCCGCCGTCGACCTGGGGGTCCCGGTCTCCACCCGGCCGATCGCCGCCGCGGCCTGCACCCGGATGGCGGGCGCGTTCACCACCAACGCCACGACCGGGGTGCGCCCGGTGACCGCGATCGACGGCGTCCACCTGCCGCGGTCGGTGCTCGTCGACCGCCTCGCCGAGGCCTACGCCGCCCTGCCGGGCCAGCCGCTCTGACCCCGCCCGGCCCCTTTCGTCGGGGACGGTGGGGGAAACTCCCGGATCGCGCCACCCGGGCACTCGCCCCGGCCTCCCCCTACCATCCGGAATACATCGGCCGTGGCCCGCACGGACGCCATTCGACACCGGACACCGCCGTCCCGGCCAGCAGGGCAGCCGACCCTCCGGGGCTGGGGAGGAGCCACCATCTCAACCCTGCGCGACTACCTACGGGAGCACACGAACCCCGCGGTCTTCTTCGTGTCCGGGGCCGTGATCATCGCCTTCGTCGTCGTCGGCGTCTTCGCCACAGTCCCGCTGCTCAACGCGGCCACGGCCACACGCGACTGGATCGGGAACCAGCTCGGCTGGCTCTACGTCCTGTCGACCACGTTCTTCCTCATCCTGGCCGTCTACCTCATGCTCAGCCGGTTCGGCCGGATCCGCCTCGGCCCCGACGACGCCCGCCCCGAGTTCAGCACCCTGGCGTGGTTCGCGATGCTCTTCACCACCGGCATGGGCATCGGTCTGGTGTTCTGGGGCGTGTCCGAACCCATCCACCACCTGACCTGGCCGAGGAACGCCGACTTCCTCGTCCCCGAGGGCGAGGCGCCCCCGACGGAGGCCGCCGACGAGGCGCTCGCGCTGAGCTTCTTCCACTGGAGCTTCCACCCGTGGGCGATCTACATCGCGCTCGGGCTCTCGCTGGGCTACTTCGCGTTCCGCAAGGGCCTCCCCCTGCGCCCGGCCTCGGCCCTCTACCCGCTGCTCGGCGACCGCGCGTTCGGCTGGACCGGCAACCTCGTCGACATCCTCGCGGTGTTCGGCACGCTCTTCGGCCTGGCCACGTCCCTGGGTCTGGGCACGCTCCAGATCAACGGCGGTCTCAACCACGTGTTCGGCGTGCCCGTCAGCCAGCCCGTGCAGTCGATCATCATCATCGTCATCACCAGCATCGCGCTGCTCAGCGTGCTCGCCGGGATCGACAAGGGCATCCGCCGCCTGTCCGTCATCAACCTGTGGCTGGCGTTCCTTCTGCTCATCGTGGTCTTCCTGTTCGGTCCCAAGCTGTGGATGATGAGCACCATGACCACGGCGGCCGGCGAGTACCTGGCCGCCCTCATCCCGCTCAGCCTGTCCTTTCCCAGCCCGCTCGCCGACCCCCAGGCGGCCCGGTGGACCACGGCGTGGAGCATCTTCTACTGGGGTTGGTGGATCTCCTGGGCGCCCTTCGTCGGCGTCTTCCTCGCCCGGATCTCCTACGGCCGCACCATCCGCGAGTTCGTCGTCGGCGCGCTGTTCGCACCGGTGATCGTGTCCATCCTGTGGTTCGGCGTGTTCGGCGGCTCCGGCCTGTTCTACGAACTCTTCGAGGGCGGCGGACTGTCCGAGCTGCCGGAGGAACAGCGCGCGTTCCGCCTCGTCGACGTGATGTTCACGTTCTCACCCGTGCTCGGCGACGCGATCGCGCTGCTGCTCATCCTGGTGGTCACGATCTTCTTCATCACCTCGTCCGACTCCGGCTCCCTGGTGGTCGACACGCTGACCAACGGCGGCGACCTCCACCCGGTCCGGGCGCAGCGCGCCTTCTGGGCGATCTCCGAGGGCGCCGTCACCCTCGTCCTGCTCGTCCTGGGCGGCTCGGACGCCCTCGCCGCCCTCCAGGCCGCCTCCGTCGTGACCGGGCTGCCGTTCGCCGTGATCCTGATGTTCATGCTGTGGGGCCTGGGCAGGGCACTGGCCGAGGAGCCGCGCCCCGGTGAGGCCGGGATCCGCGCCCGGGACCGCGCCACGGCCCCGCGCCCCCGGGAGGAGTGACCCACATGGACCACCCGCAGACCGAGACCCGCAGGAGGCGGCCGTGACACGCAGGAGGAAGGGCAACCCCTTCCACGGGGTGATGGACATGATCACCGAGATGAACCGCATCTCCGAGACCATGTCATCGAGCGAGATCAGCCACGCCGGAGAGCGCGAGCGCGGCTTCGCCGACGCGTGGAGCCCGCCCACCGACATCCTCGCGCGCGGCGACGACCTGGTGATCCGCTGCGAGATCCCGGGGGTGTACGAGGAGGACGTCGTGGTCAGCCTCACCCAGAACGTCCTCACCATCAGCGGACAGCGCCGCCGCGACGAGGACGACGTCGTCTACTACTCCTCCGAGCGGTACATGGGCGCCTTCCGCCGCGACATCACCCTTCCCGAGAACGTCGGGGACGAGGACGTCGAGGCCGGCTACGGCGAGGGGCTGCTGGAGGTCACCGTGCACGGCGCGGCCAACGCCGCCGCGCCCACCCCGATCGAGATTCGCCGGCGCAGGCGCCGCTGAGAACGCCGGGAACCGAGTGCCGCCGCGGAGCGACTGTCACGGTGAACGGCCGCGTCCGCGGCCCGACACGGGAGTCACCCGATGCATCAGCGCACCACCCGTTCCGCCACGGCGGCGGCCCTGTTCGCCCTCGCCCTCTCCGCCTGCGGCGGCGGCACCGGCGAGCAGGAGGAGGCACCGGCCGAGGAGGCCGCGGCGGAGGCGACGGCGGCCGACGGCTTCGAGATCACCGACCCCTGGATCAAGGCGGTCTCCCAGGAGGAGGGGATGACCGGCGTCTTCGGGGAGATCGCCAACACCTCCGGGGCCGAGATGACCATCGTCGCCGCCGAGGCCGACGGCGCCGACATGGTCGAGCTGCACGAGGTCTCCATGGACGGGGCCGACGCGACGATGAGCGAGGTCGAGGGGGGCTTCGTCATCCCGGCCGGCGAGACCCACACCCTGGAGCCCGGCGGCTACCACATCATGCTCATGGAGCTGACCCAGGACCTGGAGGCCGGGAACGAGCTCACCGTGACCGTGGAGTTCGCGGACGGCTCGACCGCCTCCTTCGACGCGGCCATCCGGCCCTACACCGGCGCCAACGAGAACTACGACGGCGGCGAGGGCGACGACATGGGCGACATGGAGGGCATGGAGGGCGACCACTCCGGCCACGGCGGCGGCTCGGACACGGACGAGGACGGTGGCGACTCCGGCGACGGGTACGGGGACGAGTGATGGCCGACGGAAGACCCGAGGACGAGACGCGCGACCGCCGGGCACGCGGCGGCCGGATGAGCCGCCGGGGACTGCTCCTGGGCGGCGCGGCCGGACTCGGCGCGGTGGGCGTCGGCGCGGCCGGGGCCACCGCGGCGCACCGGCTGGTCGGGGGGACCGACCCGGCTCCCGGATCGGAGTCGGCGCCCCTCCACGGCGGTCGCACCGTGCCGTTCCACGGTCGGCGCCAGGCCGGTGTGGAGACGCCGCCGCAGTCGCACGCCACGTTCGTCGCCCTCGACCTGAACGACGACGCGAACGCCGACGCCGTGCGGCGGCTCATGGTCATCCTCAGCGACAACGCCGCGCGCCTCACCCAGGGCGTCCCCTCGCTCACCGACACCGAGCCCGAACTGGCCGAGGTCCCCGCCCGTCTGACCACCACCTTCGGGTTCGGGCGGGGGCTGGTCGAACGGGTGGACCCCGACGCCGTGCCCGACTGGCTCGGTCCGCTGCCGGAGTTCGAGCAGGACGACCTGCGCCCGGAGTGGGGCGAGGCCGACCTGCTCGTCCAGGTCTGCGCGGACGATCCGGTCACCGTCTCGCACGCCGTGCGGATGATGGTCCGGGACGCCCGTCCCTTCGGTCGGCCGCGCTGGTCCCAGAGCGGGTTCCGGCGTGCCCACGGCTCCCAGCCCGACGGCACCACGATGCGCAACCTCATGGGCCAGGTGGACGGCACCGTCAACCCGGCGCCGGGAACGGAGGACTTCGACCACCTCGTCTGGGGCGGGAACGGCCCGGACTGGATGGCCGGCGGCACCAGCCTCGTCCTGCGCCGGATCGCCACCGACCTGGACACGTGGGACGAGATCGACCGGCCCGCCCGCGAGGCGGTCATGGGGCGCCGTCTGGACAACGGCGCGCCGCTGACCGGCGGGAACGAGCACGACGAGGTCGACCTGGAGGCCACCGGGCCCGACGGCCTGACCGTCATACCGTCGTTCGCGCACGTGCGGCGGGCCCGGACGGGCGACCCGGACGAGCGGATCTTCCGCCGCGGCTACAACTACGACCTGCGCGACGGCGTGGAGGGCGAGGCCGGACTGCTCTTCGTCTCCTACCAGGCCGACCCGTTGCGCCAGTTCGTCCCCATCCAGCGTCAGCTGGACGAGCTGGACCTGCTCAACCAGTGGGTCACGGCCGTGGGGTCGGCGGTGTTCGCCGTGCCGCCGGGCTGTGCGGACGGCGGGTACGTCGGCCAGACCCTGCTGGAGGGATGAACCCCGGGGGCGCCGCTCCGCTCGGGGCGGCACCCCGGAGGCGCGCTCGCCTGGGGCCTCCGCTTCGCTAGAAGCGGCGGTCCTTGTCGTAGGGGCCGATGACGGCGAGGGCGCGCGGACGCGCGAGCAGGTCGGCGGCGACCTCGGCCACGTCCCGCTCGGTCACCGCGTCGAACAGCGCGAGGTCCTCGTCGATCGACAGGTGGCGCGGGTGGTTGAGCTCGTGCCCGAGCAGGCGGCCCATCCGCGCGTTGGTGCCCTCGTTGCCCAGCACCCACGTGCCCTGGATCTGGCCCTTGGCCCGGGTGAGCTCCTCGGCCGTGATCCCGGCCGCCGCCACCTTCGCCAGCTCGTCCCGGCACACGCCGATGACCTCGTCGGCCTTCTCCGGCAGGCAGCCCGCGTAGATCTGGAAGGTCCCGGTGTCGGCGTAGCCCGTGTGGTAGGCGTGCACCGCGTAGGCCAGACCGCGCTTCTCGCGCACCTCCTGGAACAGTCGGGACGACATGCCCCCGCCGAGCGCCGCGCTGAGCAGACGCAGGGCGTGCCAGCGCGGGTCGGTGCGCGGCAGGCCCTCCGACCCCAGGATGATGTGCGCCTGCTCGGTCTCGCGCGGCTCCACCACGGTGCCGCCGAACGTCGTCACCGGGCCGTCGCTCAGGCGCGGGCGCGCCGGACGGCCGTCCCCGGCGGCGGCGAGCTGGTCGGCGAACATCTCACGGACCCGCGCCACCACCTCGTCGTGGTCGAGGCTTCCGGCGGCGGTCACCACCAGCTCACCGGGCACGTAGGCGGACCGGTACTGTTCGATGATCCGCTCGCGGGGCAGGGCGCGGATGGTGTCGATCGTGCCGAGGATCGGCCGACCCAGCGGGCTGTCCCCGAAGAAGTGCGCGGCGAAGACGTCGTCCACCAGGTCGGCGGGCTCGTCCTCGTACATGGCGATCTCCTCCAGGATCACGCCGCGCTCGGTCTCCACCTCGCGCTCGTCGAGCACCGAGTTGGCGACCATGTCACCGACGACGTCGATCGCCAGCGGGAGGTCCCGGTCGAGCACCTTCGCGTAGTAGCAGGTGTGCTCCTTGGTGGTGTAGGCGTTGTGGTCGGCGCCCACCCCGTCCAGCAGCGCGGAGATCTCCATCGCCGAACGCGTCCGGGTCCCCTTGAACAGCAGGTGTTCGAGGAAGTGCGCCGACCCCGCGTGCGCCGCGTCCTCGTCACGCGACCCCGTGGTCGCGGAGATCCCGAAGGCCGCCGACCGGCCGCCGGGGACGTCCTCGGTGACCACCCGCAGACCACCGGGCAGCACGGTCCGCCGCACGAGGCCGGACCCGCGTTCGGGCTCCAGCAGCGTGACGGTGGTGTCCGGCTCCTGCTCGGCGGCGATGGGGACAGAGCTCATGAAACCTTCTTCTTCGCGTCGTTGGTGCGCTGGGTCGGTCCGCGGGCGCCGCGCGCCCCGCCGGTCCAGCAGAGCATACGCGGTGGGGGCGGCCACACCACCGGTGCGACCGCCCCCATCAGCTGATTTTACGCTTCGACCCAGCCGATCAGGTGTTCTCGGAGCGACCGGAGGAGCGGCGGCGACGGCGGCGCGGAGCGTCCCCGCCCTTGTCGGCCGACTTGTCCGCCGGCTTCTCGTCACCGGACTCCGCGGCGGGCTCCTCGGGGCTCGCGGCGGCCTCGGCCTCGACCACCTCGACCGGAACCAGCGACAGCTTGCCGCGGTCGTCGATCTCGCGGATCTCGACCTGGATCTTCTCGCCGATGCTGATCACGTCGTCGAGGTTCTCGATCCGCTTGCCGCCGTGCAGCTTGCGGATCTGCGAGACGTGCAGCAGACCGTCCTTGCCGGGCAGCAGCGACACGAACGCGCCGAACGTGGTCGTCTTGACGACGGTGCCCAGGTAGCGGTCGCCGACCTCGGGCATCGTCGGGTTGGCGATCTGGTTGATCGTGTCCCGCGCGGCCTCGGCGGACGGACCGTCGGTGGCGCCGATGTAGATCGTGCCGTCGTCCTCGATGGTGATCTCGGCGCCGGTGTCGTCCTGGATCGAGTTGATCATCTTGCCCTTGGGGCCGATGACCTCACCGATCTTGTCCACCGGGACCTTGACGGTGAGGATGCGCGGAGCGTTCGGGCTCATCTCGGCCGGACGCTCGATGGCCTCCTGCATGACGTCGAGGATGGCCAGGCGGGCGCCGCGGGCCTGCTGGAGCGCGAGGGCCAGCTGCTCGGCGGGGATGCCGTCGAGCTTGGTGTCCAGCTGGAGCGCGGTGATGAGCTCGCGGGTGCCGGCGACCTTGAAGTCCATGTCGCCGAACGCGTCCTCGGCGCCCAGGATGTCGGTGAGCGTGACGAACTCGCCGCCCTCACTGATCAGGCCCATGGCGATGCCGGACACCATCTCCTTGAGCGGCACACCGGCCGCCATCAGGGACATGGTCGACGCGCAGACCGAGCCCATCGAGGTGGAGCCGTTGGAGCCCAGCGCCTCCGACACCTGCCGGATGGCGTACGGGAACTCCTCGCGCGAGGGCAGGACCGGGAGCAGGGCCCGCTCGGCGAGCGCGCCGTGCCCGATCTCGCGCCGCTTGGGCGAGCCCACCCGGCCGGTCTCACCGGTGGAGTAGGGCGGGAAGTTGTAGTTGTGCATGTAGCGCTTGGTCTTCTCCGGGTTGAGCGTGTCAACCATCTGCTCCATGCGCAACATGTTGAGCGTGGTGACGCCCAGGATCTGGGTCTCACCGCGCTCGAAGAGGGCCGAGCCGTGCACCCGCGGCAGGACGCCGACCTCGGCGCTCAGCGAACGGATGTCCTTGGGGCCGCGGCCGTCGATGCGGACCTTGTCCCGCAGCACGCGCTCGCGCATGAGCTGCTTGGACAGCGAGCGGAAGGCGGCGCCGACCTCCTTCTCACGGCCCTCGAAGGCCTCGCCGACCTTCTCGGCGGCGACCGCCTTGACGCGGTCGAGCTCGGCCTCGCGCTCCTGCTTGTCGGCGATGGTCAGCGCCTTGGCCAGGTCCTCGCGGACGGCGGAGTCGACGGCCTCGTAGGCGTCGTCCTCGTAGTCCAGGAAGATCGGGAACTCGGCGACCTCGCGGCTGCCCTGCTCCGCGACGGCGGCCTGGGCGCGGCACAGGACCTTGATGAAGGGCTTGGCGGCCTCCAGGCCCTCGGCGACCGTCTGCTCGTTCGGGCCCACGGCGCCCTCGGCGACCAGCTTGAGGGTGCGCGTGGTGGACTCCGCCTCGACCATCATGATCGCGACGTCGCCGTCCTCCAGGACGCGACCGGCGACGACCATGTCGAAGGTGGCGTTCTCCAGCTCCGAGTGGGTGGGGAAGCCGACCCACTGGCCGTCGATCAGGGCGACGCGCACGCCGCCGATCGGGCCGGAGAACGGAATCCCGGAGATCTGCGTGGACATCGAGGCCGCGTTGATCGCGACGACGTCGTACAGGTGGTCGGGGTGCAGGGCCAGGACCGTCTCGACGATCTGGATCTCGTTGCGCAGGCCCTTCTTGAACGACGGGCGCAGCGGCCGGTCGATCAGGCGGCAGGTGAGGATGGCGTCCTCGGAGGGACGGCCCTCACGCCGGAAGAAGGAGCCGGGGATGCGGCCCGCGGCGTACATGCGCTCCTCGACGTCCACCGTCAGGGGGAAGAAGTCGAGGTTCTCCTTGGGGCGCTTCGAGGCGGTGGTGGCCGACAGGACGACGGTCTCGTCGTCCAGGTAGACCGACGCCGAACCGGCGGCCTGGCGGGCCAGCCGACCGGTCTCGAAGCGGATGGTGCGGGTGCCGAAGCGACCGTTGTCGATCACGGCCTCGGCCGAGTACACGCCCTCCATGGGCGACCTCCTACTACACGTTCTCGGGGCGCGCCGGGCGGGTCGGTGCCCGCGGCGCGCTGATGTCGTCGCCCGCGTCCGTGCCCCGGAGTTGATGACGGCCGGTCATCGATCGAAGTCCACGGAGCCCACCGCGGGGCGTCCGGAGACCACTACCGAGGACCGGCCCCGACTCTGTGGCCGAGGGAAGGATCGCGGGTCTACCTTTGTGAAGTTGTCGTGCTCCACGCGCGACGGAGGATTCCGGCACGCGTGTCACACCTTACTAACAAAGCGGGAGCGGCCGGAGCCACTCCCGCGAGCCACCTAGCGGCGCAGACCCAGACGCTCGATCAGCGAGCGGTAGCGGGTGATGTCCTGCTTCGCGACGTACTTGAGCAGACGACGGCGGCGGCCGACCATCAGGAGCAGGCCACGACGGCTGTGGTGGTCGTGCTTGTGGCCCTTGAGGTGCTCGGTGAGCTCGGTGATGCGGTGCGTGAGCAGCGCGATCTGGACCTCAGGGGAACCGGTGTCACCCTCGGAGGTGGCGTACTCGGCGATGATCTTTTCCTTGGTGGCGGCGTCGATCGACACGGCGCTCCGTTTCTACGTTGTCGGTACGCGGGACGTGCCCGGCTCAGGAGGCCGGGATCAGACGCGGTGACCGCGCGTACGAACAGTCACCGTCGCGTGTGGTCGGGCGCGGGCCACGCCGGGGCGTGGGCACGGCGCGCTTCCCGGGTTCGGGCCCTCGGAGGGGGCCTGACCGCGGGGCACACGTGGACGCCACCCAGCCTACCGCAAACCGCGAGGTGAAAGCCCCTGTGCGTGGGCGGGCGGGTGGCGCCGGGGTCAGGTGGACAGGACCTCGCGGCAGCGGTCGACGTCGCGGCGCATGGCCACGATGAGGTCGTCGATGCTGTCGAAGCGCTCCTGGCCCCGGATGTGCTCGGTGAACTCCACGGCCATGTGCGCGCCGTAGAGCTCCAGGTCGTCGCGGTCCAGGGCGTAGGCCTCCACGGTCCGCTCCGCGCCGTCGAACGTGGGGTTGGTGCCGACCGAGATCGCCGCGGGCCACCGCGACTCCTGCCCCGCGACCGGGGCGAGGTGGCTGAGCCAGCCCGCGTACACGCCGTCGCCGGGCACGGCCGCGTGCGGGGTGAGGTTCATGTTGGCGGTGGGGAAACCGAGCAGTTCGCGACCGCGCGCCGCGCCGTGCACGACCTCGCCCTCGACCCGGTGCGGACGGCCGAGGAGGTTCGCGGCCGGAGCCACCGCGCCCTCGGCGAGGAGGGCGCGCACGCGCGTGGAGGTGATGGTGTCGCCGTCGGCCACCAGGCGCACGCCGTCGGCGGTGAAGTCGTACTTGTGCCCGAGCTCGGTCAGCGCGGCCACGTCTCCGGCGGCGCGGTGCCCGAACCGGAAGTCCTCGCCGACGACCACCGCGGCGGCGCGCAGCCGGTCGACCAGGACGCCCTGGACGAACTCCTCCGCGCTCAGCGCCGAGAGCTCCCGGGTGAACGGCAGGACGCACACCTGGTCGGCGCCGTGCTCCTCCAGCAGCTCCACCCGCCGGTCCAGGGGGGTGAGCACGGGCGGTGTGGCGCCGCGCAGGACCGCCTCGGGATGGGGGTCGAAGGTGACCACCACCACCGGGAGTCCGAGGTCGCGTGCCCGGCGCGCCGCGGTCGCGACGATGGCCTGGTGACCGCGGTGCACGCCGTCGAAGACGCCGATCGCCACCACGGACCGGCCCCACCCCGGGGGAACGTCCCCCAGTCCATCCCATCGCCCCACCTGAGGACTCCCCTTCCGAACCGTGCGCGTTCGGCCGCGCGGCGCTTCGTGGGCGGCGCGCGGCCCTCGGGAACAAGGGTGCCATGCCGCTCGCCGCGCCGCGCACGCGCGGCACCGCTCTGCCCGCCGCAGAAGGGGGTTGGACCGCCGACGACGCCCCCGTAGCGTTCCGGCATGGCGAGAATCACCATCGGATCGACGACCCTGGGCTACGACGAGGCGGGCGAGGGCCCGCCCGTCATCCTCGTGCACGCGGCGGTCGGGGACCGCGCGATGTGGGACCACCAGTTCGCGGCCCTGTCCACGAGGTACCGCGTGGTGCGGTACGACTGGCGCGGGTACGGGGACTCGGACGACGCGGAGGGGCCGGTCGCGCACCACGAGGACCTGCTCGCGCTGATGGACGCGCTGGACATCGAACGGGCCGCCCTGGTCGGCGCGTCGATGGGCGGCGGGCACGCGGTGGACGCGGCGCTGGTCGCGCCGGAGCGCGTCGACGCCCTGGCCCTGGTCTGCGCGGGGATGACCGGCCGGGAGTGGCCGCGGGGGTTCACCGAGGCCGCCGCCCGCGCGATGGACGGGGCCGTCCCCGAGGAACGCCTCGCGCGGTACCGCGAGGGGCGCGCCGACCCCGACCCGGCGGACGTGGCGGCGATGGCGGAGGCGCAGGCGCGGTTCGTCGCCGTGGGTCCCGCACGGAGCCCGCAGGACCTGCCCGCACCCGTGTGGGAGCGGATCCTGGGGATGTACCGGACGACCTTCCACCGGATGTGGAGCGGGCCGCCGAGCACGACGCGCGCACCGGAGCCACCCGCCGAGGGCCGCCTGAGGGAGGTCGCCGCGCCGACCCTGGTGGTCAGGGGAGGGTTTGACGTCCCGGAGATCCAGCAGGTGTCCGACCTCTACGCCGGGGGAATCCCGGGCGCCCGGCTGGTGGAGCTGCCCGACGCGGGCCACCTGCCCTCCGTGGAGCGCCCCGCCGAGTTGACCGGGGTCCTCGACGCGTTCCTGACGGAAGTGGCTCCTTCGAGCTGACTTCCGTGGAAACACCCTCATCGCGATCCCGCCACCGCTACGTTACGTGATGTGGACAAGGCAAACCTGGAAAAGCTCGCGGATGACGTCACGGCCACTGCCAGGAACAAACTCGCACAAGTCCGCCTCGCCGAGCTCCTCGCCGCTATGGAAGCGGTGAACGGGCCGGTCAGTGAGGAGCGGATTCAAGCAGTCCGTGACACCATCCGTCGAGCCCATGCTGAGCAAGGAGTCACGGCAGAATGCCCGACAGCGGCCTCTGCCGAAATCCCTCGGGATCAGTGCCCACCCGAATAGTGGTAGGCGTCAGCTCGCCCTCGGATATCGAAGACGACGACCGCGTGCTTGTCGTCGTCTATGGCGTATCGGATGCGGTAGGTGGCACGACGCGCCACCCAGTCGCCTTCGTACGGAGCGTTCAGCGGCTTCCCCACTCGTCGAGGCGCGGCCCTGAGGTCACCGTCGATCAGCTCCCACGCGGCTGAGGCCACCTTGAAAGGCAGTACGTCCGAAAGCGCACGGCGAGCGGTCCTCGTCAGGATGAGTTCGTACCGATCACTCAAGTCCCAGACTCCCGCCGTACCCGCTCACGCATGATGGCGGCCATCTCATCACCGGTCACGACGTCTCCAGTGGCGTACTCCTCCTTCGCTCGCGCCAGGCGAGCGCGGTCCTCGTCATCCTCCAGCAACGCGAAGGTCTCCCGCATGGACTCATAGTCGTCCACTGAGATCACCACAGCCGACGGCTTTCCGTTGCGCGTGATGGTGACCGAGTCGTGAGTTCTCTCAATGTCGTCGATGATCTTGGACAGGTTGTTTCTGGCTTCAGCCAGCGGCAGCGTCATCATGTACATGATTCTAGCCAGCAAGCCCTGCCCATGTACATGATTCTCGCCAACCAACGGCTACGCCGGGTCGAAGACCACCACCGGCTTCATGTGGTCGCGCCGGTTCTCCCCCAGGGCGACCACGCGGCCGTCCGGCGCGAACAGGCCCACCGTCCCCGGGCCCAGCGTGCTCGGGTCGATCCGGTTGCCGTGGCGGATCCGCTGCGTCTCCTCCTCCGACAGCGTCCGCACCGGGAACGCCGCCGCCACCGCCCGGTCCAGCGGGACCTGCGTGAACTCCTCCGCCAACTGGTCGAGGGTGCGCGCCTGGGACAGGTCGTAGGGCCCCACCCGGGTCCGGCGCAGCGCGGTCAGGTGGCCGCCGACGCCCAGGTCCTCCCCCATGTCGCGGGCCAGGGACCGGATGTAGGTGCCGCTGGAGCACGTGATGACGGCGTCCACGTCCACGAACGTCCCGTCCGCGTCCACTGCCCTGCGGATGTCGGAGACCGCGAACTCCGCGACCGTCACCTCACGCGCCCTGAGGGCGACCTCCTTGCCCTCCCGGGCCGACTTGTACGCCCGCTTCCCGTCCACCTTGATCGCGCTGACCTGCGGCGGGACCTGCTGGATCCGACCGGTCAGCCGCGCGACGGCCGCGCGCACGGCCTCGTCGCCGACTCCCGACGCGTCCACCCGCGCGCCGGGCTCGCCCTCGGCGTCGTCGGTGGTGGTCGTCAGGCCCAGGCGGACGGTCGCCTCGTAGGTCTTCTCCGTGAGGGTCAGGTGGCCCAGGAGCTTGGTGCCCTTCTCGACGCCCAGCACCAGGACCCCGGTCGCCATCGGGTCGAGCGTCCCCGCGTGGCCCACCCTGCGCGTTCGCGCCAGACCGCGCGTCCTGGCGACCACGTCGTGCGAGGTCCAGTCCGCGGGTTTGTCGACGACCACGACGCCGCTCTCGGCCATGGATCTCCTCACGAGACGGGGGCGGCGGCGCGCTCGCGCCGCCGCCGTGCTGTCGATCGGACGCTACTCGTCCTCGTCCTCGGGGCGGGGCGCCCTGTACGGGTCCGCCTCCCCCGCGTGCCGGGCGCCGGTGGCCCGCTGGGCCACCTCCTCGTCGGACTGGCGCGCCTTGGCCAGCAGCTCCTCGATGTGCTGGGCGTTCTCCTGCACCTCGTCGACGACGAAGGTCAGGCTCGGCGTGTGCCGAATACCGGTCTGGCGGCCCACCTCGCTGCGGATCACGCCCTTGGCGCTCTCCAGGGCGGCCGAGGTGCCCGCCTTCTCCTCCGGCGTGCCGAACACCGTGTAGTACACCGTGGCGTCCCGCAGGTCGGCGGTGATCCGGGCGTCGGTCACCGTGACGAACCCCAGCCGGGGGTCCTTGATCCGCCGGTCCAGCATCTCGGCGACGACGCGCTGGATGCGGTCGGCGATCTTCCGCGCGCGTGCGGCGTCAACCATGGTCAGTCTTCCTCTTCGTTGAAGAGCCGCTGCCTGGCGGACAGCAGCTCCAGTTCGGGGCGGGCCGCGACGAAGCGTTCGCAGGCGTCCATCAGCTCCCGCACGTGCGCGGCGCTCGGCGCGACCACGGCGACGCCGATCTTCGTGCGCCGGTACAGGTCGTGCTCCCCGGCCTCGGAGACCGCCACCAGGAACTTGCGGCGCAGGTCGGCGATGACCGGCCGGACCACCGATCGCTTCTCCTTGAGCGAGTGGACGTCCCCGAGAAGGACGTCCAGGGTCAGCGCCCCAATGTACAAGTGATCACCTTCGATTGGAGTGAACCGTCAAAGGCGGGGCCCCGGCCGCTCGGCCGGGGCCCCGTGGAGTGGCTCCGCGAGCTAGTCGCGGGGCTTCTCCTGCATCTCGTAGGTCTCGATGACGTCCTCGACCCGGAGATCGTTGTAGCCGACGCCGATACCGCACTCGAAGCCCTCGCGGACCTCGGTCGCGTCGTCCTTGAACCGGCGCAGCGACTCCACGGTGAGGTTGTCGGAGATGACCACCCCGTCGCGGATGAGCCGCGCCTTGGAGTTGCGGCGGATGAGGCCGTTGCGGACGATCGAACCGGCGATGTTGCCGATCTTCGGCACCTTGAAGACCTCGCGGATCTCGGCGCTGCCGAGCTGGACCTCCTCGTACACCGGCTTGAGGAGACCCTTGACCGCGGCCTCGACCTCGTCGATGGCCTGGTAGATCACCGAGTAGTACCGGATGTCGACGCCCATGCGGTCGGCGAGCTCGCTGTTCTTGCCCTCGGGCCGAACGTTGAAGCCGACGATGATCGCGTCCGCGGAGGCCGCCAGGTTGATGTCGTTCTGCGTGATGGCACCGACACCGCGCCCGATGACCCGGATGCTGACCTCGTCGCCACCGGCGTCGATCTTGAGCAGCGACTCCTCGAGCGCCTCGACCGAACCGGACATGTCACCCTTGATGAGGAGGAGCAGCTCGGAGCGCTCGCCCTCCTTGAGGTGCTGCTGCCAGGTCTCCATGGTGACGCGGCGGGCCGAACGCGCCTGCTGGGCGAAGCGCTCGCGCGCCTCACGCTGCTGGGCGATCTGCCGCGCCACCCGGTCGTCCTTGACGACCAGGAAGCTGTCACCGGCGCTGGGCACGTTGGTCAGACCCAGCACCTGGACCGGACGGGACGGCTCGGCGCTCTGCACGTTCTGGCCGTACTCGTCGAGCATGGCGCGGACGCGACCGTAGGCGTCACCGCACACGATCGAGTCGCCGACGTTCAGCGTGCCGCGCTGGACCAGCACCGTGGCCATGGAACCGCGACCGCGGTCCAGGTAGGCCTCGATGGCCAGACCCTGCGCGTCCATGTCCGGGTTGGCCTGGAGCTCCAGGGCCGCGTCGGACGTCAGCACGATCGACTCGAGCAGGGCGTCGATGTTCTGGCCCTTGAGCGCGGAGATGTCCACGAACTGGACGTCGCCGCCGTACTCCTCGGCCACCAGGCCGTACTCGGTCAGCTGCGCGCGGACCCGCTGCGGGTCGGCGCCCTCGACGTCGATCTTGTTGACCGCGACGACGATCGGCACCTCGGCCGCCTTGGCGTGGTCGATGGCCTCGGCCGTCTGCGGCTTGACGCCGTCGTCGGCCGCCACGACCAGCACGGCGATGTCGGTCACCTTCGCACCGCGGGCACGCATGGCGGTGAACGCCTCGTGACCCGGGGTGTCGATGAAGGTGATCCTGCGCTCCTCCTCGTCCACGACCGTGGAGACCTGGTAGGCGCCGATGTGCTGGGTGATGCCGCCGGCCTCGCCGCTGACGACGTTGGTCTTGCGGATCGTGTCCAGCAGTCGGGTCTTACCGTGGTCGACGTGACCCATGACGGTGACCACCGGCGGACGCGGACGCAGGTCCTCGTCGCCGCCCTCGTCCTCTCCGTACTCGATGGAGAAGGACTCCAGCAGCTCGCGGTCCTCGTCCTCCGGGCTGACGACCTCGACCGTGTACTTCAGCTCCTCGCCGAGCAGCTGCAGGGTCTCGTCCGGCAGGGACTGGGTCGCGGTGACCATCTCGCCCAGGTGCATCATCACCTGGACCAGCGACGCCGGGTTGACGTCGATCTTGTCGCCGAAGTCGGACAGCGAGGCGCCGCGGGACAGGCGGATGACCTGGTTGTTGCCGCTCGGGATCTTGACGCCGCCGAACGACGGGGCCTGGAGGTCGTTGAACTCCTGACGCCGCTGCTTCTTGGACTTGCGGGCACGCCCGGGACGACCGCCGGGACGGCCGAAGGCGCCCGCCGTGCCGCCGCGACCGCGACCGCCGCCACCGGGACGACCGCCGAAGCCGCCCGGACGACCGCCGCCGGCACCGCCGCCACCACCGGGGCGCGGACCCGCGGGGGCTCCCCCGCGACCACGGCCACCGGGGCCGGGACGCCCGGCGCCGCCGCCGCGGCCGCCGCCACCGGGCGCGGCCGGACGGGACGAGGGCATGTTCATCGGGCTGGGGCGCGGACCGCCGGGACGCGGGCCCGGACGCGGAGCGCCGGACGCGCCGCCGGGACGGGGAGCGCCCGCGGCGCCGCCCGGACGCGGGGCGCGCTGGTCGCCGCCGCCCTGCGGACCGCCAGGACGCGGGCCGGGACGGGGACCCGGACGCGGGGCGCCGCCACCGGGACGCGGACCGGCGGGCTTGGCGCCCATCCCGGACGCGGTGGACGCGAACGGGTTGTTGCCGGGACGCGGACCGGCCGGACGCGGACCCGCCGGACGGGGGCTGCGGCCACCCTCGGGGCGACCGCCGCGCTCACCGCGCTCGCCACGCTCACCGCGCTGCGGGCGCTCGCCGCGACCGGACTGCGGGCCGGGCTTCGGGGCGCCGCCGGGGCGCGGACCGGCCTCGCCACGGGGACCCTTCGAGCCGGGCTTGGCCGCACCGGGCTTCGGCGCCGGCTCGGCCTGCGGGGCGGGCTTGGCGGCACCGGGCTTCGGGGCCGGCTCGGCCTGCGGGGCGGGCTTGGCCGCCGGACGCGGACCCGGCTTGGGCGCGGGACCCGGCTTGGGGGCCGCCGCGCGTGCGGAACCCTCGGACGCGGCCGTACGCGGCCCCGGCTTGGGGGCCGAGCCGCTCTTCTTGCCGCCCTCGGATCCCTGGTTGAAAGCTTCCTGCAGGCGTCGCACGACAGGCGCCTCTATCGTCGAGGACGCCGAACGAACGAATTCGCCCATCTCGTTGAGCTTGGCCAGGACGGCCTTGCTCTCTACGCCGAACTCCTTGGCGAGTTCGTACACCCGGACCTTCGCCACTACTCTCCTTCAGCTTCGGTCCGGGACATGGGCACGTGCCGGACCGTCGTTAGCTCGAGTTACTCATCGCTGCGTACTCATCAGGCGCTCATCGCAATCTCGACCTGCTTCCTCATCGCTACACAACAATGGGCCGGTTCTGCGTGCCGACACAGCACCGCACGCCGACCACGGTTACTACAACACCGTCGGCCGGCTCAGACATTCCAACCCTAACCGGAGTGGTGGGCCGATCCGCCACCCGGGGTGGCGCCGATCAGTGCCTCCACACGGGAGAGGTCCCACCCGGTGGAGCCCCCTCCGTCTCGGCTCCGGAAGGCGCGCGCCCACACCCTGCGACGCACGGCGAGCTCGAAGCACCGCCGGTCGTCGTGCAGGTAGGCGCCACGCCCTGGTAGTCGACCCCGGGTGTCGGGCGTGATGACCGTGCCCTCGGCCACCAGCCGCACGAGGTCGGACTGGACTGCCCGTGACCGGCACCCCACGCACGTGCGTACGGGTCGGTCAAGACCGCCTGCTTCCACCCTATCGCGTCGAGACACGGACGCGACCCCATTAATCGCCATCGGCCCCGTCATCGGCCCGGTCGGCGGGTTCCGCGTCCGAGCGGATGTCGATGCGCCAGCCGGTGAGCCGCGCGGCCAGACGGGCGTTCTGCCCCTCCTTGCCGATCGCCAGCGACTGCTGGTAGTCCGGCACCACGACACGGGCGACGCGGGCGGCCATGTCCAGGATCTCCACCGAGTTGACCCGGGCGGGCGACAGGGCGTTGGCGACGAAGACGGCCGGGTCGTCGGAGTGGTCGACGATGTCGATCTTCTCCCCGTGCAGCTCGGCCATGACGTTGCGGACCCGGCTGCCCAGCGGTCCGATGCAGGCGCCCTTGGCGTTGACGCCGCCGCGGTTGGACCGGACGGCCATCTTGGTGCGGTGCCCGGCCTCGCGGGCGATCGAGGCGATCTCCACGGTGCCGTCGGCGATCTCGGGCACCTCCAGCTCGAAGAGCTTGCGGACCAGGTTCGGGTGGGTCCGCGACAGGGTGACCGAGGGGCCGCGGTGGCCCTTGCGGACCTGCACCACGTAGGCGCGCAGGCGCTCGCCGTGCGTGTAGGTCTCCGTCGGCACCTGCTCCTGCGGAGGCAGGATGGCCTCGATCTTGCCGAGGTCCACCAGCACGTTCCGGGGGTCCTTGCCCTGCTGGATGATGCCGGAGACGATGTCGTGCTCGCGGCCGGCGAACTCGCCGAGGGTCAGCTCGTCCTCCGCGTCGCGCAGGCGCTGGAGGATGACCTGCTTGGCCGTCGAGGTCGCGATCCGGCCGAACCCGGTGGGGGTGCCGTCGTACTCGCCGGCGACCTCGCCCTCCTCGTCGAGCTCCGCCACCCACACGGTCACGTGGCCGGTGGAGCGGTTCAGCTCGACGCGGGCGCGCTTGTCGGCGCCCTCCTCACGGTGGTAGGCGATCAGTAGGGCGTCCTCGATGGCCTTGGCGACCAGCTCGACCGCGATGTCCTTCTCGCGCTCCAGGCTGCGCAGGACACTCATGTCAATATCCACGGGGCTTCCCCTCTAGTCCACCGCGTCGGCGTCGCGACGGAATTCCACCTGCACCCTGCCCTTGGCCAGTTCGGCGTGGGCGAAGGAGCGGGGCTGACCCTCGACGTCCAGGGTGACCCCCTGGTCGTCGGCGCCGGTCACCCGACCGGTGACCTCGCCGCCCCCGGTGAGGGCGGCCTTCACCAGCCGGCCGCGGGAGCGCCGCCAGTGGCGCGGCTGTGTCAGGGGACGGTCCACGCCGGGAGAGGTGACCTCCAGGACGTAGGGAAGCTCACCCATGACGTCGGAGGCGTCCAGGGCGTCGTTGACGTCCTGCGAGACCTCGCCCACCGTGTCCAGGTCGACCCCGTCGTCGGAGTCCACGACCACACGCAGGACCCGGCGTTTCCCGGCGGGTGTCAGCTCGACGGCCTCCAGGTCCAGCCCGGCCTCGGCCAGTACCGGCTCCAGCAGCTCGGCGATGCGCTCGTCGCGCCCCTGCGCTCCCATGTCGTGTCTGCCCCTCCAACGGCGAAATTCCGCCCGTGTTCGGGGCGGTCCAGCTCTGTACGTAGTCTGCTTATCGGTTCCGCCGCGTCCTCGTGTGACGGCGGCTGTGCTGCAAGGGTATCCACTCCTGGACACGTTCCAGGTCGCTGGCGTGTCGGACGCCGTGGAAAGATGGTCCACGGCCGGGGAGCACGGGAGGAGACCAGGTGGGTCTGAACGGCGTCAGCCGCCGCACGGTGCTGGGCGCGGCGGTGGTTCTGGGTCTGACCGGATGTGGCCGCGCGGAGTGGTATCCGTCGGACGTGACCCCCGAGGAGTTCACGCTCCGCGCCCTGATCCGCGAGAAGAACCGGACGGTGGCGCGCTACGAGACCGCGCTGGCCGAGGGAGCGGGTCCGGAGGACCTGCTGCGCCCCATCCTGGAACGGCACCTCGCGCACCTGGACTCCCTGGTGGAGGCCCTGCCGGAGGACTCCTCCCCGGCCTCGGCCGCGCCGGAGGAGGGCGAGCCCGCCGCGCTCCCCACCGAGGTCCTGGACCTGGCGGAACTGACGGCCCTGGAGTCCGCCGCGGCGAGCGCGCGCGTGGACCGGGCGCTCGCCGTGGCGGACGCCGGACTGGCGCAGCTGATCAGCGGGATCGGCGCCTGCGAGGCCGGACACGCCTACCTGCTGGGCCGACACGGAGAGGATCGAGGGTGAGCGAGGACAGCGAGGACTCCGTCGTCCCCGAGGCACTGGCCGAGGCGCTGGCCGCGGAGCACGCGGCCGTGCACGGATACGAGTACCTGCGCGGTGTCGCCGAGGGCGCGCCCCGCCGCGACGCCGCGGGCGGGTACGCCCACCGGCACAAGGCGCTGCGCGACGCGCTGCACGCCGCCGCCGTGGACCGGGGCGTCGGACCGGAGCCCGCCCGGGCGTCGTACCCGCTGCCCGAGGAGCGGGACCAGGCGGGCCTGGACGCCTTCGCGGCGGGCCTGGAGGAGACCGCGGCGCGGGCGTACCTGTGGCTGGCCGCCTCCGACGACGCCGAGCTGCGCTCGACCGCCGCCCGCGCGCTCCAGGAGACGACGGTCCGGGCGCTCGCGTGGGGCGGCGAACTCGACGCCCTGCCCGGCTTCGAACAGGCCTGACCGCCCCGGCCTGCGCGGGCCGGGGCGGTCAGGCCCACGTCACGGGAGCGGTCACCCCTGGCAGGCGGCCACCGCGCGGTCGACGACCTCCGCCAGCGCGACCTCCTCGCGGTCACCGGTCCGGCGGTCCCGCAGCTCCACCACGCCGTCCTTGAGCCCGCGCCCGACGATGACGCCGGTCGGGATACCGAGCAGCTCCGCGTCGGTGAACTTCACGCCCGGCGACACGCCCTTGCGGTCGTCGACGAGGACGCGCAGGCCCCGGGCCTCCAGCTCCCGGGCGATCCGGAGCGCCTCCTCGATCTGGTCGCCCTTGCCGGTCCCCACCACGTGCACGTCGGCGGGAGCGACCTCGCGCGGCCACACGATGCCCTTGTCGTCGTGCGACTGCTCCACGATCGCGGCCACCGCGCGGGACACGCCGATCCCGTACGAGCCCATCGTGACGCGCTTGGGCTTGCCGTCGGAGCCCAGGGCGTCCACCTGGAAGGCGTCGGTGTACTTGCGGCCCAGCTGGAAGATGTGGCCGATCTCGATGCCCCGGGCCGTGTACAGGGCGCCCTGGCCGTCGGGAGAGGGGTCGCCGTCGCGCACCTCGGCGACGTCGATCGTCCCGTCCGGCGTGAAGTCGCGCCCGGCGACCAGGTCCACCACGTGGTGGTCGGTCTTGTCGGCGCCGGTCACCCAGGAGGTCCCCGTCACCACGCGCGGGTCGACCAGGTACCGGACCTTGTTGTCCAGGAGCGCGCGCGGGCCGATGTAGCCCTTGGCCAGGAACGGGTTGGCGGCGAAGTCGGTCTCGTCGAGGAGCGCGACCTCGGCGGGCTCCAGGGCGGCCTCCAGGCGCTTGAGGTCCACCTCGCGGTCGCCGGGCAGGCCGATGCCGAGCAGCTCCCACTCGTCCGCGCCGGGCGCGCGCGTCTTGACCAGGATGTTCTTCAGGGTGTCGGCCTCGGTGAAGTCCCGGCCCAGGTCGGCGGCGTTGAGGAAGTCCACCAGCGTCTGGATCGTCGCCGTGTCCGGGGTGTGGTGGACCCGGGCCTCGGGCAGCCCCTCGATCGGCAGGGCGGGCGGCGCGGGGGTGGTGACGGCCTCGACGTTGGCGGCGTAGTCGGACCCGGTGCTGCGGACGAAGGTGTCCTCACCGGTCGGCGCGACGGCGAGGAACTCCTCGGAGGCGGAGCCGCCCATCGCCCCGGACGTGGCCGACACGATCACGTAGTCGAGCCCGAGCCGGTCGAAGACGCGGATGTAGGCGGCGCGGTGGGCGTCGTAGGAGGCCTGGAGGCCCTCGTCGTCGATGTCGAAGGAGTAGGAGTCCTTCATGTGGAACTCGCGGCCGCGCAGCACGCCCGCCCGGGGCCGCGCCTCGTCCCGGAACTTCTCCTGGATCTGGTACAGGATGACCGGGAAGTCCTTGTAGGAGGAGTACTCGCCCTTGACCAGGAGTGTGAAGAGCTCCTCGTGGGTGGGGCCGAGCAGGTAGTCGGCGCCCTTGCGGTCCTGGAGGCGGAAGAGCGTGTCGCCGTACTCGGTCCAGCGCCCGGTCGCCTCGTAGTACTCCCTGGGCAGCAGGGCGGGCAGGAGCACCTCCTGGGCGTCGATGGCGTTCATCTCCTCGCGCACGACGCGCGACACGTTCTCCAGCACCATCTTGCCCAGGGGCAGCCACGTGTAGACGCCGGGAGCGGCGCGGCGCACGAACCCGCCGCGCACGAGCAGCTTGTGGCTCGGCACCTCGGCGTCCGCCGGGTCCTCACGCAGGGTGCGCAGGAACAGGTTCGACATCCGCAGTAGCACGGCCACTCCTCGTTGCTGGCGCCGGTCCGGCGCGCGGTGGGGATTCTTGGAAAACCAAGGCTAGCGGCAGTGCGGAGGCGTTCGCGCGCCCTTTGTCGGGGTGGGGGACCAGCCCACGCCCGCGGTGCGGCGCCCCCGGCCATGTCCTAGCCTGGGGGGATCGGCGATCCGGGGGGCGTGGACATGGGCAGGCGACGTGCGCGCCAGCGGGACGGGGACCCGGCGGCAGACGAGGTGCCGGTGCCGACCGCCCCGCCCGGCGCGGAGCTGCTCGCCGACGCCGACCGCCCCGACTCCTGGTTCCTGGTGGTCGAGGGCACCCCGCAGTCGCACGTGGACCTCACCGACCCCACCCACCTCGACTTCTCCTACGTCCGGCGGATCGCGCACGCCGTCGACCTGGTCGCCCCCGAGGGGGAGCCGATCGACGCCCTGCACCTGGGCGCGGGCGCGCTCACCCTGGCGCGCTACGTCGCGCACACCCGCCCGGGTTCGCGGCAGCGCGCGGTCGACGTGGACGCCCCGCTGGTCGAGGTGGTACGCCGCAGGCTGCCCTGGGACCGGCGCGCCCAGCTGCGCGTGGGGATCGGCGACGCGCGCGAGTGGATCTCCGCCCGCCGCGACGCCAGCGCGGACCTCGTCGTCAGCGACGTCTTCTCGGGTGCCCGGACGCCCGCGCGGCTGACGTCCGTGGAGTTCTACACGGAGGCGGCGCGCGTGCTGCGCCCCGGCGGGTTCCTCGTGGTCAACATCGGCGACGGCCACACGCTCGACCACGCGCGCGCCCAGGTCGCCACCGCCGGCGCGGTCCTGCCGCACCTGGCGCTGACCGCCGAACCGGGGGTCCTGCGCGGGCGCCGGTTCGGCAACCTCGTCCTCGTCGCCGGGCACCGGCCCCTGCCCGCCGACGACCTGGGCCGCCGCGCCCACCGCGACCCGGAGATGGCGCGCCTGCTCGCGGGCGGGGACCTGGACCGGTTCGCGTCGGGGCGGTCGCCGGTACGGGACGCCGACGCCGTGGACTCCCCCGCTCCCCCCGACGGCGTCTTCTGACCCCGCCCTCCGCCTCCCCTCGCCTACTCCCGTGGGAGTACACGGGGACGCGGAGAACCCTCCCGTGGACGACGCGCGCCCGCGAGGGGTGCCCCGTACTGTCGAGGGTGTGGCAGCACTACTCCCGCGCCCCACGCGCACCGACACCTGGATCGCCCTGGCCGTCCTGTCCCTCTCGCTGGCCAGCACGCTCGCGGTCCACCTGATCGACCCCGTCCCCGCGCAGCGGGACCCGTGGCCGTGGGGGTACGCGCTCGTCGCGGCCGCGTGCGCGCCGGTGTTCTGGCGCGTCAGCCGCCCGTGCGTCGGCAGCGTCGTGGCGATCGCCGCCGCGACCGTGTACTACCCGTTGGGGTTCCCCGACGGCCTGGTGATGCTCAGCGCGGCGGTGATGCTCTACTCGGCGGTTAGGTACGGGCACCGGGTCTTCGGTTGGGCGCTGGGCATCGGCCAGTTCGCGTCGATGTACGCGTACGAGATCGTCGCGACCGGGACGGTGCGGCTGGAGGCCGTCGGTCTCGTGGCCTGGGTGCTCGTCCTGCTGTGCACGGCCGAGGTGATGCGCTGGCGGGCGGAGTACCAGCGCGCCGACGCCGCGCGCGCCGCCGAGGCCACGCGCACCCGGGAGGAGGAGTTGCTGCGGAGGGCCTCCGACGAGCGGCTGCGGTTGGCCCGCGACGTCCACGACACCGTCGCCCACAACATCTCCCTGATCAACGTGCAGGCCGGGACGGCGCTGTACCTGATGGAGAGCGAGCCGGAACGGGCCGCGGAGGCCCTGGCCACCATCAAGGCGACGAGCAAGGACACGCTCACCGAACTGCGCGCCATGCTCGGGGTGCTGCGGTCGGCCGACGAGGCCGCGCCCCGCTCCCCGGTCCGGGGGCTGGACCGGGTCGGGGAACTGGTGGCGGGGGCGCGCCGGGCGGGTGTCGACGTCACCGTGGAGACGGAGGGCGGGCGCGACCACCTGCCCGTGGGCACGGACACGGCGGCCTACCGCACGGTGCAGGAGGCGCTGACCAACGTGGTCCGGCACTCGGGCGCGGTCTCGGCGACCGTGCGGCTCGCGTACGGCGCCACGGCGCTGGACATCGAGGTCACCGACGACGGGCACGGCACGGTCGGCCCGCCCGTGCCCGGCAACGGCATCACCGGCATGGCCGAGCGCGCCGCCCTGGTCGGCGGCTCGGTGGACGTGGGACCGCTGGCGGGTGGAGGATTCCGGGTGCGGGCGCGCCTGCCGCTGGACGGCGAGCGCCCCTCCGCCGCGGTCTCCGACGGGGCCGCGACCGCCGACGAAACGGAGTCGCCGTGATCCGGGTGCTGCTCGCCGACGACCAGGCCCTGGTGCGCGCCGGGTTCCGCGCCCTGCTGGACAGCACGCCGGACATCCGGGTGGTCGCCGAGGCCGGAGACGGCGCGGAGGCGGTGCGGCTCGCCCGGGAGGAGACGCCCGACGTCGTCCTCATGGACATCCGCATGCCGGGCGTCGACGGGTTGGCGGCGGCCGGGCGCATCCTGTCCGACCGGTCGCTGGAGCGCACACGGGTCGTCATCCTCACCACGTTCGACCTGGACGAGTACATCTTCGAGGCGCTGCGGGCGGGGGCGAGCGGGTTCCTGGTCAAGGACACCGAGCCGGCCGACCTGCTCCAGGCGGTGCGGGTCGTGCACGGGGGCGAGGCCCTGTTGTCGCCCGGGGTCACGCGGCGGCTCATCGCCGACTACGCCCGCCGCCCCAGGAGCGCGCCCCAGCCGTCGACGCGGCTGAACGGGCTCACCGAACGCGAGCGCGAGGTGGTCGCGCTGGTGGGGGAGGGCCTGTCCAACGAGGAGATCGCCGCGCGCCTGGTGGTCAGCCCCGCCACGGCCAAGACGCACGTGAGCCGGGCGATGGTGAAACTCGGGGCGCGGGACCGCGCGCAGCTGGTCGTCATCGCCTACGAGACCGCGCTGGTCGCCCCCCGGTGGAGCCGGGGGGACTGAGCGGCGCCGTCCGTGCCCGGCGGAACCGGGCTCCGGGACCCCTGACCCTCGCTCGGGGACCTCCCGTACCCGCCCTGGCGTAGCCGCGCGGCGGCGACTACCGCTGCGGGCGTCGATCGGGTGACGCCGACGGGACGACGCGCGGCGCCCCGCCCGCGTCGGATGCTGGACCCCGTCCACGGCACCCGACCCCGAGGCCCGGCCATGTTCGAAGACCCCCTCCTGCTCGCCCGGCTCCAGTTCGCGCTGACGGCCGCCACGCACTACGTGTTCGTGGCCCTCACGCTGGGCCTGGCCCCCTACATCCTGGTCACCCAGGCGGTCGCCACCGTGCGCGGCGACCGGTCGCGGATGGTGGCGGTCCGCTTCTGGGGCGGCCTCTACCTGGTCAACTACGGCATGGGCGTCCTGTCCGGCCTGGTGATGGAGCTCCAGCTCGGACTGAACTGGAGCGGGCTCCAGGAGGTGTTCGGCTACTCCTTCGCCGCACCGATCGCGGTGGAGACGATGACCGCGTTCTTCGTCGAGTCCACGTTCCTCGGGCTGTGGATCTTCGGCTGGGACCGGATGGGCCGGTGGGCGCACCTGACGTGTTTCGCGGTGGTCACGGTCACCGCCTACGCGTCCGCGTGGTGGGTGCTGGTCGCCAACGGGTTCCTGCGCCACCCGGTCGGCTTCGAGATGGTGGACGGCGTGGCGCACCTGACGGACCCGGTGGCGCTGCTGGCCAACCCCGCCTCGGCGATGGCGTTCGGGCACGTCGTGACCGGCGCGGCGCTGGTCGGAGCCCTGGTGGTCGCGGCCGTGAGCGCCTACCACCTGGTGCGGCGGAACGACCCGCACGGGATCTTCCGGCGGGGCGTGCGCTACGCGGCGATCACGGTCACCCTCCTGGTCCTGCCCGTGGCGGCCTTCGGCGGGACGCAGTTCGCGTACTTCGACCAGGCGCCGCCGACCAGCGGTCTGACCTACACGGCCGAGGAGATCGCGGCGATCGAGGCGGCGGCCGGGGGCGGCGCGGCCGAGGTGGCGGGCCTGGCCGGAGAGACGACGATGATCCTGGCGTGGACCGTGATCGCCCTGATCGGTCCGCTGATGCTGCTGGCGTGGCCGTTCGGCGGGCTCGACCGGTGGCGCTGGTTCCTGGCCCCGCTCGTGGCGGCCCCCCTCCTGCCGTACGCGGCCAGCGTCGGCGGCTGGGTGTTCCGGGAGACCAACCGGCAGCCGTGGGTCGTCGTCCACCACCTGACCACGGCGGACGCGATGACCCCCCTGTCGCCGGGGATGGCCCTGGTCTCCTTCTCGCTCTTCACCGGGGCGTTCGCGGTACTGGCCGCGGTCACCTGCTGGCTCCTGGTGCGCTACGCCCGGCGCGGCCCCGAGGGCGGTCCCCTCGCCGAACGCCGGGAGATCGCGTCCGAGGAGCCCGCCGCCCCCGTCCACTCGTTCTGACCCCAGGGAGCCCACCATGGACGTCCTCTCCTCCGTACTCCTCGCCCTGTTCCTCGTCGGCTACCTCGTCCTGGCCGGGTCCGACGTGGGCCTGAGCATGCTCATGCCCGTCGTGGGACGCGCCCCGGGGCAGCGCCGCCGGGTGGTCGCCGCGATCGCCCCCTACTTCCTGGCCTCGGAGGTGTGGCTGGTCGCCGCCGTGGGCGTGCTGGCCGGGCTGTTCCCCGTCACCGAGCACCACGTGGTCGTGGAGCTCTGGCCGGTGCTCGTCGCCCTCCTCGCCGGGTGGCTGGTCCGCGACGCCGGACTGTGGTCGCGGGCGCGGATCGACCGGCCGGGCTGGCGGGCCGTCTGCGACGGGGCGATCGTGGCGGGCGGCTGGGCGGTGGCCGTCGCCTGGGGGCTGGTCGTGGCCGGTCTGCTCACCGGGGGGCCGACCGCGAGCCCGTTCACCGTGGCGTGCGCGGCCACCGTGGTCTGCCTGTTCGCCCTGCGGGGCGCGGCGTTCGGCGCGGAGCGCCTGGTCGGAGCGGACGAGTGCGACGGCGCGGACGCGGCGGCCCGGGCGACGCGTCCGCTGGCCAGGGTCGGGCTGGGCCTGGCCGTCGTCACGGCCGCGGCGACGCTCCTGCCCGGAGGCCCGGCGGACGGGGCCGCGGTGGTGTCCGTCGTCCTGGCGGTGGTCCTGGTCGGCGCGCTCGCGGCGACGAGCGGGCTGAGGGGGCCGATGCTGTCCCGGCACACGTCGGCGGTCGCGATCGCGGTCCCGGGACTGTTCGCGGTCCTGGCGGCGGACCTCCCGACGGCGTCCATCCCGGCCACCACCGGCGCCTTCGTGTGGGCGGCGCTCGCTCCGGTGATTCCGGTCATGGTCATCGGGCAGGTTTGGCTCTACCGAATGACACGCCGACCGGCGCCGGAGCCGACCTTCTTCGGCTGAATCCGCCCGCCGCACCCGCGCCCGGAGCTCGGCGAAGGTGCAGGTCACCGGAGCTACGCGCGACGATCGCCGGGCGCGGACCCGCCCCGGGCCAGCGCGGCGGGTCGGCCCGACGGGTTGGGGCGGCCGGGCGGGGGGCACCTCTTCGTCGGGATAGGCGTCCGTGGCGTCCCCTGTCGAATCAGGGGGCTCCCATGGGTCACGGGCGCCGTCGAGCCCGGAGGAGGGACCGTGACTCACTCCCTGACCACCACCCCCGAAGCGAGCGGTTGCAGCTGCGGTTCCGGCTGTGGTTGCGGCTGCCAGAGCGGCGGCTCGTGCAACTGCGGCGGCAGCTGCGGATAGCGCTCCGACCGACCAGCACACCGACACACCGTGGACGGGCCGCCGTTTCGGGCGGCCCGTTATCCGCCCTCACACGCCGCGACATTCCGCAACGATAGTTATACCCTGTGTGACATCGCGGGGCCGCGTATCCACCCGGCGGGGGGAGATCAGCGATGTCATCGTCCACGACGCCAGCGCCACGGGGAGGGTTCACCTCCCCACACGCGCGACTGCTCCGGTGCGTCCAGGGGATCCGGGAGCGCTCGGCCCGCGCGGTCCCGTGGGAGCCCGACACGGTCGGCCTCCCGAGGGCGGGCGACTCCGACAGCGCCCTGGCCCGGATCAACGACGTCGCCTTCTACGCGAACGCGCGCGACGAGGTCGCGGCCCTCGCCGGAGTCTGCGTCGACCTGTTGTTCCTGCACCGCCCGGACGAGGACGGCGACCCCGAGGGGCGCCGCTGCCTGGGCTGCGAGCTGCCGTGGCCGTGCCTGACCTTCGGCGAGCTCACACGGCTGCTGCGCTGACCCCGACGGCGACGCCCGCCGGGCGCCGCCCCCGGACATGGCGCCGCCCGGCGGGGTCGGGGCGCGATCCGACCGCACCGGGCGGCGTGCACTCGCCGTCCGCTGGCGCCCGATGACCGAACAACCGGGCGCCCTCACCGGGCGAGGTATACGCCGAGGCTAAACTGAAACGCGTTCTACCGCAAGCCCTCACGCGCCTGAAAAACCGAATGGGCCCAGCGAACCGTGTTCGCAGGGCCCATGGAACATGATCTACCCGGTGATCTCGACCGGGTACTGGATCGCCGCCCGGTCCGCCAGCATCGGTCGGATGACGGCCAGGGCGGCCTGGTGCGCGGGGTGGTCCCGGTAGGCGGCGAAACCCGCCTCGTCGTCGACGTCGGCGACCACGGCGAAGTCGTAGGTCCCCTCACTGATCCCCGCGTCCGGGCCGAAGGCGTAGGCCCGCAGTTCGGGGATGACGCCGGGCAGCTCGCCGAGGAGCTTCTCCACCTGGGCGACCCCGGCGGGGGTGACGTCGTCCCGCCAGCGGAACAGTGCGATGTGTCGAATACCCATACCGGAGAACCTACTCTCCCGCCTCGACACGGGAACGGCCAGGCCCAGGGGCGGGGGACAGCCCCTGGGACCGACCGGGGCGGCGAGGCGCAGCGTCCCGTGGACTCTCCGAGAGCAGGGCCCTCCCAAACGCGACGGGGCGCGCCTCGCACCACCGACGTTAACGAGGCGGCGGTAACGCGAACACCCTCCAAGAGGTAACCGGAACATCTCGATTCGCCCCGTGGGCACCGCGCGTACACCCTGCTGACCTGCGACGACACACCGTCACACCGGCGCCGCGGTACCAACTCCCCCACCCGCCACACACGCACCAGGGGCCCCAGAGGCCCGGGAGGACGCCGAACGCATCTCCGGGAATCCGCCGGGGCGTCGCCGTACCGTCACGAAATTCGCCGGGGGTTGCACGGGGTTGCGATTCCGACCGAATGGGGGAACAAAGAAAGCCCCGGGGGTTTCCCGGGGCGGCTGGTCAACTTATCCGTGTCGCCAGCAGATATGCGGACGGTGAATCCGCGTCGACGATATCCGTGACCCTCCAGGCCTGCCCTCCGACTGTGAAGACCTCACCGACGCGGACGTCGATCATCGGCGTGGGCCGCCACTCCTTCGGGCCACCGATCTTGGCCACCGGCTGGCCGTCCTCCGCGATCCAGAACTGGCCACCGCCGACCGGACCGCCGGCGAAACGATCGTTCCGCCCATAACTGATCTTCTCCTGCGCACCGATCTCGTGGACCACCGTGGTTTCAGTCCCAACCCGTCTCGGAATCCATTGAAAACGCAGCCGCGCGACCCGGACGCACGAAGGATCACGGCGTTTTCTCACCGGGCCGCTCATTCAGCAGACTAGCCCACGAAAATAATGCGCGGGCGGGACCTTGGTCCCGACCCGCGCACCGAAACAGAGGATGTGACGCGCTTCTCAACCGCGCTCGGCGGTGCCCCTTCCGCCCTTCAGACGGCCCACCAGCGTCTCCAGCGCCGAGCTGAACGGGTGGTCGTGCACCATGTACGTCCACGTCATCGACGGGCGCTTGACACCCACCTCGCCGACGTCGAGCCGACCGTCGCGCACCTCCAGCTCCTCGAAGCTCTCCGCGGCGCGCGCCCGCGCCTCGTCGAGGAAGCCCTTGAAGACCGGCACCGCCTCCCGGTTGAACTCGTCCAGGGGGTCGCGGCGGCCCAGGAAACGCAGGTGGATGCCCTCACGCAGCTCCGCCAGGAACGCGTTGTGGTCGGTCCATCCCCGGTCCAGGTGGTAGAGGGTGATCAGGCGCGCCGCCCTGGCCACGCTCTCGTCGTCCAGCTCCTCGGCCAGCTCCTTGTGGCGGTCGGGGCGGTCCGCCCTGATGTGGCGGGCGCCCTCGTCCCCGGTCAGCACCTTCTCGCGGTGCTCCAGCACGACGTCGCGCTGGACGTCGATGAGCTGGTTGTACCGCCACGTGTTGCGGTGCACCTCCAGCAGCTGTCCCTCGGCGACCCGCTGCGCGTGGTCGACCATGGCCAGCCAGCCGTCGTCGGTGATCTCGCCGTCGTCGGTCGTCCGGTAGCCGGTGGTCTCCGACGCGTGGTTGACCAGCAGATCGTCGTCCATGCTGACGAAGAAGATCGAGTCGCCGGGGTCGCCCTGGCGGCCCGCGCGTCCGCGCAGCTGCCCGTCCAGGCGGCTGGAGGGGTAACGGCCGAAGCCCATGACGTACAGGCCGCCCGCCTCGACCACGCGGTCGCGGTCGGACATGTCGCTGCCGCCGAGGCGGATGTCGGTACCGCGCCCGGCCATCTGCGTGGAAACCGTGATCGCGCCGTGGGTACCGGCCTCGGCGATGATCGCGGCCTCGTCGGCGTCGTTCTTGGCGTTGAGGACCACGCACTCCAGCCCGTCCTTGCGCAGGCGCTCGGCCAGGAGTTCGGACTCGGCGACGTCCTGCGTGCCGATGAGGATCGGGCGGCCCGTCCCGTGGACGTCCTCGACCCTCGCGATGAGGGCGTCCTCCTTCTCCTCACGCGTGGCGTACAGCCGCGTGCCGTGGTCCTCACGCACGCACGGCTTGTTGTCGGGGATGACCGCGACCTCGAGCTCGTAGAACTCCCGCAGCTGCTCGGCCACGGCCATGGCCGTACCGGTCATCCCGGCGCGCACGGGGTAGCGCAGCACGAGCGACTGCACGGTGATGGAGTCGAGGACCTCGCCGGTCTCGCTGAGCGCGACCTTCTCCTTGGCCTCGACGGCGGCCTGGAGGCCGTCCGGCCAGCGCTGGAGCAGGGCGATGCGGCCGCGCGACTCGTTGATCAGCCGCACCTCGCCGTCGCGCACGACGTAGTGGACGTCGCGCTGGAGCAGGACGTGGGCGTGCAGGGCCAGGTTGACCTGCGGCAGGACGGAGGTGTCGTCCTCCGAGTACAGGTCGACGCCGCCCAGGGCCTTCTCCACGGCGTCGATGCCCGCGTCGGTGAGCTGGACGTTGCGTCCCTCGCCGTCGACCTCGTAGTGCAGGCGCGGCTTGAGGGCGTGGACGACGTCGGCCATCTCGACGTCGGCGGCGACGGCCTCGGCGGCGCCGGCCAGGACGAGGGGCACGCGGGCCTCGTCGACGAGCACGGAGTCGGCCTCGTCGACGATCGCGACGGAGGGCTCGGGCACCACGCGGTCGTCGATGTCGGTGACCATGCGGTCGCGCAGGACGTCGAAGCCCAGCTCGCTCACGGCCACGTAGGTGACGTCGCAGGCGTAGGCGGCGCGGCGCTCGTCGGTGGAGGACTCCTCGTTGATCCACCCGACGGTCACGCCGAGCGTGTCGTAGAGCGGCCGCATCCACTCGGCGTCGCGGCGGGCGAGGTAGTCGTTGACACTGAGGACGTGCACCCGCTTGCCGCGCAGCGCGAACCCGGCCGCGGCGAGCGCGCCGGCGAGGGTCTTGCCCTCACCGGTCGCCATCTCGGCGACGTGTCCGTCGAGCAGGGCCATGA
The DNA here is from genome assembly GCF_040660275.1 of Nocardiopsis sp. NPDC049922. Taxonomy (NCBI): domain Bacteria; kingdom Bacillati; phylum Actinomycetota; class Actinomycetes; order Streptosporangiales; family Nocardiopsidaceae; genus Nocardiopsis; species Nocardiopsis sp. NPDC049922. The sequence continues at coordinate 161,868 of NZ_JBFAME010000009.1, forward strand.
CGCCCAGCAGCTGCGAGTCGAAGGGGCGCTCGTCCAGGGTTCGCCGGGCGGCCTCGCGGCCGACGGCGCACAACGACACGAGGTCGTCGCGTTCGTAGGGGAGCTCGGCGTTCCCGAGGTCGATGGCGCGGTCCGTCAGCTCGGTGTCGCTGAGCTCACGCAGACCGTCCTCCTCGGCCTCGATCGCCGGCAGGAGCTTGGTATAGGGCCGCAGATCCACCGCGCCTGGCTTGCCCAGGAGGCGGCGGACGCTTTCCGCCATTCGTCCGAACACCACGCCAGGGTAACGCCGAGCACAACCCCCGGGTTCCCGCCGGACGCCCCGTGTCCGATCCGCGTGCCGACGACCGGCCGACACGCGGACGCGCTCAGGCGAGCTGCCGGTGCGGACGCTGGCGGGCCTCCAGGGCCATGGCGTGCTTGACGAGCGTGACCAGGACCCCGACGACGGACTGGCGGTCGCGGGCGTCGCAGCGGACGATCGGCACGTCGGGGGTCAGGTCGAGGGCGTCGCGCAGTTCGTCGGTGGTGTAGGCGGCCTCGGGGTCGAAGTCGTTGACGGCCACGACGAACGGGAGGCGGTACTGCCGTTCGAAGTAGTCCAGCGCCTGGAAGGTGTCCTCCAGGCGGCGCGTGTCGGCCAGGATGACGGCCCCGAGGGCGCCCCGGACCAGGTCGTCCCACATGAACCAGAAGCGCTGCTGTCCGGGTGTGCCGAACAGGAACAGGGTCAGGTCGGTCTCCAGGGAGATCCGGCCGAAGTCCATCGCGACCGTGGTGCTGGTCTTGTCCGGCGTGTGCGAGAGGTCGTCGACCCCGACGCTGGCCTCGGTCACCGCGGCCTCGGTGCGGACCGGGGGGATCTCCGAGACGGCTCCGACGAACGTGGTCTTGCCGACCCCGAAGCCACCGGCCACGATGATCTTCGTGGAGAGTTCGGTCGTTGCCTGGACGTGCTTGGAGCTGTTGGCTGGATGGATCACAGTTAGTCCTAGCGGAGAGTGCCGGGCGCGCACTGCGGACGGTTGGTTGGCACGACCCGGACTTGAGGGGCGCGGGCGCCCCCGGATCCGAACCACCGCGAGGGGCACCGCCCCTGGAACCTAACACCGGATCGCCTTCCGTGAAGGCGATTCCGCGCAGTGTGACACGACACCCAGCCCCGCCCTCCGAGGGGGTTCCCGGCCCTGGGCACGCCGAGGGGCCACGGGTCCCGAGGAGGCGGCGCCGTGGCGGGGTGTCCGCGAACACGGACGCACCGTGACCAGCAAAGCACGGAACAGTACCCGCGTGGACCGACTTCACGACTATGTGAGCGGCCGTATTCGGCCGCTTTCGGCCGCGCCGATCCCTGTCCGCGACCGACCGCGGAGTCTACGGTGGAGGGCGGGGCACCCGTCGGAACACGGTCGTCAGGACTCCTGGCACGAGCAGGCGACCGGAGCGGGCGCCCCGGCGGCGCCCCTGGGCGTTCGTCCGCGAACCGACGCCTCGCTCTTCGGTGTCGGGGGCGGTCGGCGGCCCGAGGTCCACGCCCGCGGAGCCCGTCGGCCCACATCCGTCCACGTGGGTCGGCGGGCTCTCCCCTCCCGACCGCCGCCGCGCCCGGTTCGCCGCCCGCGGGCTGCGGACGACCGGTGCCGCGAGCCGGGTTGGCCGTAGGATGGACGCAGCCCCTTCCCGCGGACGAGCCGCACGCCGGAGCGCGCGGGAGCGACGGGGCACGGACCCGACCGTCGATTCTCCCGAGGGAGCCGAGAACCCCACATGTCCGAGCAGCGCGTCGTCCGCCCCACTCCCATCAGCGGTTTCCCCGAGTGGACCCCCCAGGTCCGGGCCGTGGAGCAGCGCTGGCTGGACCATATCCGAGCCGGGTTCGAGTCCTACGGCTTCGCGTCCGTGGAGACCCCCTCGGTGGAGAACCTGGACGTCCTGCTGGCCAAGGGCGAGACCTCCCAGGAGGTCTACACCCTCCAGCGGCTCCAGGCCGACGCCAAGGACGACTCCGACGCCAAGCTCGGGCTGCACTTCGACCTCACCGTGCCGACGGCGCGGTACGTCGCCCAGCACTTCAACGAGCTGACCTTCCCGTTCAAGCGCTACCAGATACAGCGCGTCTGGCGCGGCGAGCGCCCGCAGGAGGGCCGGTACCGCGAGTTCACCCAGTGCGACATCGACGTCATCAACGTCGACTCCGTCCCGCTGCACTTCGACGCCGAGCTGCCGCGCATCGCCCACGAGGTGCTCAGCGGCCTGGACCTGCCCGCCTGGACGCTCAACGTCAACAACCGCAAGGTCCTCCAGGGCTTCTACGAGGGCCTGGGCGTCAAGGACCCCGTCGTGGTCATCCGCGCGGTGGACAAGCTGCACAAGATCGGCGACGACGGCGTGCGCGACATCCTCCTCGCCGAGGGCCTGAACGACGAGCAGGCCGACGCGTGCCTGGCCCTGGCACGGGTGCGCGGGGGCGGCGCGGACGTCACCGGGAAGGTCGAGGCGCTCGGTGTCGCCTCCGAGCTGCTCTCCGAGGGCCTGCGGGAGCTCACCTTCGTCCTGGACGAGCTGTCCGACCTGCCCGAGGGCAGCGTGGTCGCCGACCTGTCCATCGCCCGCGGGCTGGACTACTACACCGGGACGGTCTACGAGGCCTCCTTCGACGACGACCCCGGCTACGGCAGCATCTGCGCGGGCGGCCGCTACGAGGACCTGGCGGGCCAGTTCATCCGCCGCCGCCTGCCCGGGGTGGGCATCTCCATCGGCCTGACCCGCATCTTCGCCAAGCTCGTGGCCGAGGGCCGGATCCAGGAGGGACGGGTCTGCCCGACCGACGTCATGGTGGTGGTGCCGGGCGCCGAACAGCGCGCGGAGGCCCTGCGCACCGGGGCGCTCCTGCGCGGGCGCGGGTTCAACACCGAGGTGTTCCACTCCACCGCCAAGGTCGGCAAGCAGATCCAGTACGCGTCGAAGAAGGGCGTCCCCTTCGTCTGGTTCCCGCCCTTCGGCGCGGACGGGGCCCACGAGGTCAAGGACATGGCCAGCGGCGAGCAGGGCCCGGCCGACCCGGCGACCTGGCGTCCCGCCGACGCCGCCGAGTAATCGGTTCCGGCATGGGCGGTTTCTGACCGCTCGTGCCGGAACCGGCCATTCGCGAGACAGCCCCGGCCGGTCGGTGGGAGACTGGGGGCAGGCTGTCCTCCGTGCCTCCGCGCCCGCCAGGCGTGCGCGGCGCGGGCCGATTCGGTGTCCAAGTAATCGAGGCCATGTCTCATCCCCGCCACAACCTGCCCCTGTCCGCTGGCGAGTTCATCCGGTTCGTCGGACGTGAGCGCGACATCGTCGACCTGGGCCGCCTTCTCGGGACCGCCAGGATGGTCACGCTCACCGGGACCGGCGGCATCGGGAAGACGCGGCTCGCCCTCCACCTCGCCGAGCGCGTGCTCCGCCGCTTCCCCGACGGCGTGCGCTTCATCGACCTGAGCGAGGCCTCCACCCACGACCAGGCGCTGCGCACGGTCGCCAGCGGCCTCCAGGCCGTCGAGGACGACGCCCGCACGGTGATGGAGGCGATCATCACCGCTCTGCGCACCCAGAACCTGCTGCTGCTCCTGGACACCTGCGAGCACGCCGTCGGGCCGATGGCCGAACTGTGCGAGGCCGTCCTGCGCGACTGCCCGCGGGTGCGCATCCTGGCCACCAGCCGCCAGCCGCTGCACGTGTCGGAGGAGAACATCTGGCGGGTCCCGCCGCTCTCCCTGCCCGCCCGGCCGACGCCCACCGACCCCTACGCCGCCGACCCCGCGCCCATCCCCCGCCGCGACACCCAGCGCTACGAGTCGGTGCGCCTGTTCGTCACCCGCGCCCACGCGGCCCGCTCCGGTTTCGAGATGACCCGCGAGAACTCCGGCTACGTGGCGGAGATCTGCCGGATGCTCGACGGCATGCCGCTGGCGATCGAACTGGCGGCGGCCCGGGTGCGCGTGCTGTCCGTCCAGCAGATCCTGCGCCGCCTGGACGACCGCTTCCGCCTGCTCACCAGCGACGGCTCCGACGACCTCCCCGCCCGCCAGCGCACCCTGCGCGCGGTCCTGGAGTGGAGCCACGACCTGCTGACGGAACCCGAACGCCGCCTGCTGCACCGGTTGTCGGTGTTCACCACGTGGTACCTGGAGGCCGCCGAGGAGGTCTGCTCGGGCGACGGGGTCGACCCCGCGGACATCCTGCCGCTGCACTTCTCGCTCGTGGACAAGTCGCTCGTGGTGATGGACGCCGAGATCGACGGCACCACGCACTACCGCCTCACCGAGACCGTGCGCGCCTACGCCGCCGAGCGCCTGGCCGAGGAGGGCGACGAGGACGAGCGCTGGGAACGCTACCTCCGCTTCAGCGTCCAGCACCTGGAGCAGATCGCCGCGGGTGTCGCCAAACCGCTGACCTGGGAGGAACGCCTGGGGCAGCTGCGCCTCCTCGACCACCACCGCGACAACCACGCGCGGGTCACCCAGTGGGCGCTCTCGCGCGGCCGCGTGGACGACGCCCTGCGGGTGTGCGTGGCCCTGCGCCCGTACTGGCTGGTCCGGGACCTGTCCGCCGAGGGCGGCCGTGCCCTGGAGAGCGTCCTGGACACCGACCCCGACCGGCAGTCGCCCGTCCTGCGCACCCGTGCCCTGGCGCTCCACGCCGAGCTGCGCCTGGACCTGGACCCCGCGCCGCGCGTCTCCGCCCTGGCCCAGTGCGCCCTGGAGGCCGCGCGGGCCTGCCGTGAGCCGGGGGCCGCCGCCTCCGCGCTGACCACCCTGGCCGCGCTCGCCCTGCGCACGGGTGCGCTCGACGAGGGGCGGCGGTACGCCGACCGGGCCCGTGAGTGGGCCCGGGGCGTGGGCGACCCGATCACCGACGGGAGCACGCTGGGCGTGCTGGCCCGGCTGGCCCGCCGCCGGGGCGACACCGAGGAGGCCGTCCGGCACCTGGAGCACAGCATGGAGGTCGCGGAGGGCTTGGGCGACCGGTGGAGCGTGGCGCGCAGCCTGCACGGTCTGGGGTCGATCGCGGCCGAGGAACGCGACCACGACCGCGCGCGGGAGCTGCTGTCGGAGGCGCTGGCGGTCTTCAGCGCGTTGGAGGCCGCCCCGGCGGCGGCCCGCTGTGCCCGCACCCTGGGCAGGCTCCTGCTCAACGACGGCGACGTCCTGGAGGCCCGCGAGCCCCTGTCGACCTGCCTGCGGCTGAGCTTCACGTCCGGTCAGCGGATCGCGGTCGCCCGTGCCCTGGAGGCGCTGGCGGAGCTGGCGTTGGCCGAACGGGAGGCCGAGCGCGCGGCGGCTCTGGCGGGCGTGGCCTCGGACCTGAGGACGTCACTGGGCCGCCCGTCGGCCGAGACCGTCCGGCTGCGGTCGGCGGTGGAGCGGCGCGTGGGCGGCGCCCGGGCCGCCGAGGCGTGGAACGCGTGGCGGACCCTGCCCCTGGAGCAGGTCCGGGACCGCGCCCTGGCCTTCCCCCGGGCCCCCGACCGCGCCGCCGGGCCGGAGTCCCTGACGCCCCGGGAACGCGAGATCGCCGAACTGGCCGGGCAGGGGCTGTCCAACCGGGAGATCGCCGAGCGACTGACCATCAGTCAGGCCACCGCCGCACGCCACGTCGCGAACATCTTCAGAAAACTCTCGATTTCGTCGAGGACGCAGTTGACCGGCTGGACTTCCGCGGCGGACTCGGGATGAGGGTCGGCGTGTTGTCCGGAAGCACTTGCACAGTGCGCGTGCACGCGCTAAACCAGAAACTCCAAGTACCACGTCCCACCTCCCTACGTGTTCGATCCCGTACCCCTTTCCTCCGCACTGGTGAAGACCTTCCCCGACCGCCCCTACCTGTGAAGGCCATGGCACCTCTGACCGCGCCCGCGCGGCACAACCTCCCTCGGCCGGGAACCGGCTTCGTGGGCCGCGAGCGGGATCTGAGCGACCTGCTCCGACTCCTGGGTTCCAGCCGCTCCGTCACCCTGTGCGGGTCCGACGGTCTCGGCAAGACCCGGCTGGCGCTGCGGGTCGCGGAGCAGTCCACCGTCTCCTTTCCCGACGGCGTGTGGATCGCCGACCTCACCGACGCGGGCACGGCCCTGGAGGTCCACGCGCGCGTCGCGAACGCGGTGGGCGTGGTGGAGGAGCCCGGGCAGCCGATGTCGACGACGGTGATCGAGGCGCTGCGCTCGCGCCGTCTCCTGCTGATCCTGGACGCGTGCGAACACCTCGCCGACGTGGTCACCGAGGTCGGGGAGGTCCTGCTGACGGAGTGTCCGGCGGTGACGGTCCTGCTCACCAGCCGGGTGCCGATCCGGCTGAGCGGTGGCACGGTGTGGCGAGTGCCGCCGATGGCGTTGCCCGTGGCCACGCGCAACGCCCCGCCGCCGGACCCCGCCGGCGCCGAGGCGGTCCGCCTGTTCCTGGACCGGGCCCGCGCCCGCGACCCCCGCTTCACCGTCTCGCCCGGGGAGCTGGAGACGGTGGCGGTGCTGTGCGACCTGGCCGGAGGGGTCCCGCTCGGGATCGAGGTGCTCGGCGCGAGCGCCCCCGGAGCAGACCTCGACGCCCTCGCCGAGGGCCTGCGCGCCCACCTGGCCTCGCCGGACGTGCGTCCCGGTCCGGGTCAGGCGGTGGCGCGCAGCGAGGTGCTGCCGCTGGTGCTGGACTTCGTGTACGCCAACCTGACCGAGCGGCAACGCCTGCTGCTGTGCCGCCTGTCGGTGTTCCGCGGGTGGGACCTGGAGCTGGCGGAGCAGGTGTGCGCCGACGAGGAACTCCCGGAGACCGAGATCCTCGATCTGCTGACCTCGCTGCTCAACCGGTCGCTGATCACGGTGACCGGTGAGTTCGAGGGCCGCGTGCGCTACCGGCTGCCCGGGGCGGTACGCGGGTTCGCCCGGGAGCGCCTGGCCGCCCGCGGCGAGGCCGAGCGGTTCCAGGAGCGGCTGTTCACGCGGATGCTGCGGCTGGTGGAGGACCTGGGTCGGCGGTTGGAGTCGAGCCAGGCGATGCCCTGGACCGAGCGGGACTCGGGACGCCAGCGGGTCATCGCCGAGTTCTCGACGCTGCGCTCGGTGCTGCGTTGGGCGCACCAGCAGGGGGCCGCCGAACCGGGCCTGCGGCTGTGCGTGGGTCTGGTCGCGCACTGGGTCAGCCACCAGTGCTACTCCGAGGGCGCGCACTGGATGGACCTGCTGCTCGGCCTGGAGGACGCCGCCAAGGCTCCCTCGCGGGCCCGGGCCCTGGTCGGGCGGGCCCAGCTCGCTCGGGTGCGGCGGGACCACGATCGCGCCCTGGCCCTGGGCGAGGAGGGGCTGCGGCTGTGCCGCGAGGCGGGCGACGACCCGTTCGTGCGCACGTGCCTCAACCTCCTCGCGCTGGTGGAGGTGCGCACCCGCACCGGGGACCGCGCCGCGGTGCGGGTGGAGGAGGCCCTGCGGATGTGCCGGGAGACCGGCGACCTGTGGGGCGAGGCGATCGCCCTGGGCACGCGGGCCGCCCTCGTCGCCCAGCAGGGCGACTACCCGAGCGCGGACCACCACTTCAACGCCGCGCTGACCCTGTTGCGCGGGATCGACCACCGCTGGGGGGTCGGCGTCATCCTCATCGGCCAGGCGGGCGCGGCGGAGGCCAACGGCGACCTCATCACCGCCGACCGCTGCTACCGGGAGGCCCTGGACACCCAGCGGCTGATCGGCGCGGTCGCCGAGGAGGCCCGCTGCCTGTCCGGCATCGGGCGCGTCGCCCACGCGCAGGGGCACACCGAGCAGGCCTGCGACTACCTGAGCGAGGGCCTCGGCCTGAGCCACGCCACCGGGCAGCGGGCGGAGGCCGCGCGCACCCTGACCGCGCTCGCGCGGGTCGCGTTCGAGCGGAACCAGCGCGAGTCGGCCTGCCGCCTGGCGGGCGCGGCCATGGAGGTCCGGGGCCGCCTGGGCCTGCCGACGCGCCCGGCGCCGTGGCCGTTCGCCGACCAGGAGCGGATCCGCCGCCGCAGGCGCCAACTGGTCGGGTGGTGGGAGCAGGGGCGGGTGCTGGACCTGGCCGAGGCCGTCCGGGAGGCGGAGCTCCTGTCGGAGGAGGGTCGCCGACCGCCGTCGCGGCGCTCGTCGAGCGGGCGGCGGGGCGGGACCCGGACGAGGCGGACGGAGTCCTCCGCCGCGCCCCCGCCGGAGTCGACCAGCCCGCGCCAGCGCCTGACCCGGCGGGAGCTGGAGATCGCGCGCCTGGTGAGCACCGGCAAGAGCAACCCGGAGATCGCCCGGGCGCTGTTCATCACGCCGTCGACGGCCGCCCGGCACGTCGCCAACATCAACCGGAAGATGGGCTTCCACTCACGTACGCAGATCACCGCCTGGATCGAGCGGCACGGCACGTCGGGCTGAGCGGCGCGGCCACGCCGTACCGGCCGCACACCGGCCGCGCCGCAGCCGCACGCGCGCAATCTACATATGCATCTGCACCGCAACATGCATGTGCACCTGGCCGTGAACGCGCTAGGCTTCCAGCCATGGGACCTCGGGCCCAACACCACCCGGGGTCGGTGGAGAACCGTGCCGGGACGAGGCGCTCCCAGGGGAGGGGTACCGCGGCACCCGCCCGGCACGGTCGGCCGGGCTCGCCACGTGGAGGGGGCGTGACGAGCCCGGACAGCCGAACCACCGCCGCCTGGGACGACTGGGGGTACGCATGGGGGTAGCACTGACTGCGGGAGCCGGACGGCCGGGACACCAACTGCCACGGAGGGACGACCCGATCGGCTCCCTCACCGGGGGACTGTGCGAGCGGCTGCGGCTGCGCCCCGCTCGGGGCGGCACCATCCGCGGGCGGAACGGCCGGGTGGACGCGCTGACCTTCGCCGCCACGGTGGAACGGGCGGCCTCGGGACTGAGCCGCCGGGGGATGTGCTTCGGCGACGTCGTGGGGGTGCTGGCCCCCGTCTCGCCCGAGCGCTTCCTGGCCACCTACACCGTGATGGCCGTGGGCGGTCGCGCCCTGCCGCTGGCGACAGCCTCGGACCTGGACACCCAGAGCGCCATCCTCGCCGAGACCGACACACGCCTGCTGCTGGTCACCGCCGACCTGGCCCAGACCGCCCTGGAGCTGGCCGAGCGCTCGCGGGTGCGCCAGGTGATCGCCTTCGGGGACGCCCTGGGGACGACCCCCTTCGACGAGCTTCTCCAGCCCAGCCCGGACGGAAGCGGCTACAACCCCACGCGGGGCCTCTTCGACAACGGCATCCTGGGTTATGAGCGCACCAGCGACGGCGTCCTGACCACCCTCTACCCGCACAGCGACCTCATGGCGCGCTTCTGTGCCCTACGGGGACGACTGGACCTGACCTCCGACGACGTGGTCGCCGTGGACGAGGGCGGCGACGAGCCCACGCGGGTGGCGCTGGTGGCGCTCGCGCTCTGGACGGGAGCGTGCGTCGTGGCCGGAGAGGACTCCGCCGTGCCGGAGGGGCGACGGGTGACGGTCCGCTGCGCCCCCGAACCGACGCGGGTGGCCCACCCGCACGCCGACGCGATGTACTGAGACGCGCCCGCCGCGGGTCTCCGCGACCGGGGGCCTACTCGCCGCCCACGGTGCCCGGGTCGTCGATCTCGAACCACGCCACGTGGGTGGCCCCGCTCCAGTACTCACCGCTGCGGCTGGCGCAGCTGTCGACGATGAGGCGGCCGCGCCCGTAGTCCTCGCCGTCCTCGCGCGAGTGCCCGTCGACGCCGTCGCGCTCGCCCTGGTCGGCGACGGCGACCCTCAGCCGACCCGTGCCCGAGCGCAGGAACAGCGTCATGACCCCGCCGGTCTGCCCCGAGCGCGAGTGCAGGAGCGCGTTGGTGGCGAGTTCGCTGACGGCGAGTTCGGCGTCGTCCAGGGCGCCCTCGGCGTGGCCCCTCCCGGAGAGGAACCCGCGCACGCGCGCCCGGATGGAGCGGACGGCCGTGAGGTTGCCCGCGCAGCTCCAGACGGTGTTGTCGGTGGCGTCACCGGGGAGGTCGCCGAGTTCGATCGTCGGCGCGACCGGCGGTGTCGGCGCGGTGTCCTCCGGAACCTCCGCGGGGACGTGTTCCCGGAGTTGCCTCGCCTCAGCCATCCGGTCACTCCAATCACCCGCGACGGCGCGCGGGTCGCGCAGCCTGCACTCACCTTAGACAAGGGTGGGCTTGGTCCAGAACAGCACACCCGGCGTCCCGCCGTCGCGGATCGGCCACAAAACGCCGTCACGTTTCCTCCCCCGTGAGGACAAAGGAAACAGCGGACACCCCAGAAGCACCCATGTGACGTGTAACACGTTGGCAATGCGGAAGGGACACGGCCGTTCGCCTGACAGGCACTCGACCCAGGAACGATAATCGTTCCCCATCAGTGGGGTCGCGGCGCGACCCTCCACCGTGCGGGCCGGAGCGCCCTCCGACCCGCACCCGACGCGAAGGACACCATGAAGATCGCGTTCGCGGGCAAGGGCGGCAGCGGCAAGACCACGCTCTCCGCGCTCTTCACCCGCCACCTCGCCGCGCAGCGGGTCCCGGTCGTGGCGGTCGACGCCGACATCAACCAGCACCTGGGCGCGGCGCTCGGCGTACCCGAACGCCACCTGGACCGCCTGCCCGCGCTGGGCGCGCACCCGACCGAGATCAAGGAGATCCTGCGCGGGGACAACCCGCGGATCGCCTCGGCGGAGGCGATGATCAAGACGACGCCGCCCGGTCGGGGGTCGCGCCTGCTGAGGGTGACCGGCGAGAACCCGGTGCACGCCCGGTTCGGGGCGCCCGCCCACGGCGCGACGCTCATGGTCACCGGCCCCTACTCCGAGGAGGACCTCGGCGTCTCCTGCTACCACTCCAAGGTCGGCATGGCGGAGATGTACCTCAACCACCTGGTCGACGGGCCCGGCGAGTACGTGGTCGTGGACATGACCGCGGGCGCCGACTCCTTCTCCTCCGGACTGTTCACCCGCTTCGACATGACCTTCCTGGTGGCCGAGCCGACCCTGCGCGGCGTGGGCGTGTACCGGCAGTACGCCGACTACGCGCGCGACCACGACGTCGAGATCCGCGTGGTCGGCAACAAGGTGCGCGACGAGGAGGACGTCGAGTTCCTGCGCGAGCACGTCGGCGACGCGCTCGCGGCGTGGATGTCGCACTCGGGGTTCGTGCGGTCGATGGAGAAGGGCCGCCACCCGGAGCTGACCGACCTGGAGGAGGAGAACGTCAAGACGCTCGGCCGACTGCGGGACATGGTCGACGCGACCCGCAAGGACTGGGCGCGGTTCACCCGACAGTCATCCGAGTTTCACCTGCGCTACAGTCGGGGCCGCGCGGACGCGGCCGAGCTGGCGGCCCAGGTCGACCCGGACTTCCTCATGGGTCCGACGGCCCTCGATCCCGACTCCCCCGCAGGTGAAACGGACAAAACGGACAAATAGCTCGTTAAACACCACGGTTTCACTTCCCCCCGACATCGATTGGGGCACAACCTCCAGGTGACGCGAGCCACAAACACCCCGTGGGCGGCATACGCGCACGACCGCGTGCGACGTCCGCGGGGACCCGCGTGAATCGGCAGGCCACCAAGGCTTTGCGCCGCCGCGACGCCACGCTCCGCGAGCGCCCCCCAGAGGGGTGACTCGCACCCCCTCCCCGCCCTCACCCGAGTTTGACGCCTCATAGGGGTCCCACAAGGATCAAAACGGACTGATACCGGTCAGTACGCCCAGGCCCGAACCCCGCCCGGGGACGCCCGGCCCCGGTGTCGTCCCGTCGAAGCTCCCGTACCCCACACGAGGTGTCCCGTGTCGCCGTTGTCCGAAGAGCCCATCCAGCCCCGCGTCCACGCCCCCAGCCGACGCTCCCTGCTCAAGGCGTCCGCGGCGGGCGCGGCCGTCGCCCCGGTCCTGGCCGCCTGCGGCGGTGACTCGGAGTCCGACGGCTCCGGCGGAGGCGGCGAGCCCCAGCGGGGCGGCCGCCTGCGGGTCGGCATCGCGGGCGGCGGCGCCAGCGACACCCTGGACGCGCACCAGCCCACCGACAACGTCGACATCGCGCGCAACCACGCCCTGTACGCCACCCTGGTGAGCTACACCAAGGACGGCTCCATCGAGATGGACCTGGCCGAGTCCCTGGAGCCCAACGACGACGCCACCGAGTGGACCGTCGTGCTCAAGGAGGGGCTGACCTTCCACGACGACTCCCCCGTCACCGCCGACGACGTGGTCTTCTCCCTGCGCCGCATCACGGACGAGGAGAACCCGATGCGCGGGGCGGGCGACCTGGAGAGCGTCGACGTCGACGCGGTGGAGGCCACCGACGAGCGCACCGTCGTCATCCCCTGCACCGAGCCCTTCGTGACCCTTCCCGAGGCGCTGGCCGAGTACTACAACTGCGTCGTCCCCCAGGGCTACGACCCGGCGAACCCGATCGGCTGCGGCCCGTTCCGCCACGTGGAGTTCACCGCCGGCGAGTACAGCCTCTTCGAGCGGCACGAGGGCTACCACGTCGAGGGCCTGCCCTACGTCGACGAGCTGCATATCCGGGACTTCCCCGAGGACGACGCCCGGGTCAACGCCCTGACCAGTCTCAGCGTCGACGTCGTCAGCCAGGTGCCGCACGCCCAGGTCGCCATCATCGAGGGCAACGTCGACGTGGAGGTCATGGAGTCCGAGACCGGCATGTGGCTGCCGTTCACCATGCGGGTGGACCGGGCGCCCTTCGACGACGTGCGGGTCCGCCAGGCCTTCCGTCTCATCGTCGACCGCCAGCAGATGGTCGACCAGGCGCTGGCCGGGTACGGGCAGATCGGCAACGACATGTACGGCCGTATGGACCCGTCCTACCCCGAGGACTTCGAGCAGCGCGAACAGGACCTGGAGGAGGCCCGCCGCCTGCTCGCCGAGGCCGGGCACGAGGACGGCCTGGAGGTCGAACTGGTCACCGGTGACATCAACGCCGGTATCGTCGCCGCCGCCGAGGTGTTCAAGGAACAGGCCCGCGAGGCCGGGGTCACCGTCAACATCCGCCGCGTCAACCCCAGCGACTACTGGAACGAGGAGGAGGGCTTTCCCTACACCTTCGGCCAGGACTACTGGAGCGCGCGCAACTACATCACGCAGACCTCGCAGGGCTCGGTCGTGGGCGCCCCCTACAACGAGACCATGTGGGGCGAGGACGAGGAGTGGGTGGAACTCGTCGAGGAGGCCCGCCGGACCCCCGACGAGGAGGCGCGGGGCGAGCTGATCCGTCAGGCCCAGCGGATCGAGTACGAGGAGGGCGGCTACATCGTGTGGGGCTTCGTGAACCTGCTCGACGCCCACTCCAGCCGCGTGCACGGTCTGGAGCCCACGGTCTCCGGCCACCCGCTCGGTTCGTACTCGTTCCACAAGATGTGGAAGGAGCAGTAGCGGCTCGGCGGAAACCCGCAGGACAGATCGCTACCGAAAGCTCACCATGACTCGACTCATCGCCGTCCGCCTCCTGTTCGGCGTGCTGACGCTCTGGGCGGTGTCCGTCGTGGTCTTCGCGGCCACACAGGCACTCCCGGGCGACGCCGCCCAGTTGATCCTGGGGCGCGACGCCACTCCGGAGCGCCTGGAGGCGCTGCGCGACCAGCTCAACCTGCACCAACCCGTGGCCGTGCAGTACGCGCAGTGGCTCCAGGGACTGGTCCAGGGCGACCTGGGCACGTCCTTCTCCAACCGCCAGCCCGTCGCCGAGTTCCTCGCGTCGCCGGTGCGGAGCTCGCTGACCCTCATGGGGTTGGCGGCCCTGGTCGCCACACCCGTCTCGCTGGTCGTCGGCGCGTTCAGCGCGCTGCGCCGCGACCGGGGGTTCGACCACTCCGCGTCCCTGGGAACGCTGGTCCTGGCCTCCGTCCCCGAGTTCGTGGTCGGCATCCTGCTGATCCTCGTCCTGGGGCCGAACGGGCTCAACCTGTTCCCCTCGGTCTACTCGCGTGAGGGCGGCCCCGAGCAGTGGACGCTGCCGGTCCTGACACTGGCCCTGGCGGTGGCGCCGCCGATCGTCCGGATGATGCGGGCGACGATGATCGAGGTCCTGGAGAGCGAGTACGTGCAGCAGGCGCGGCTCAAGGGCCTGGACGAGCGGGTCGTGCTGTGGCGCCACGCCGCGCCCAACGCGATCGGCCCGGTGGCCCAGGTCGTCGCGCTCCAGCTGGCGTGGCTGGCGGGCGGCGTCGTGGCCGTGGAGTTCCTGTTCAACATCCCGGGTATCGGCAAGGTCCTCATGGACGCCATCGCCAACCGCGACGTCCCGCTGGTCCAGGCCGTGGTCCTGCTCATCGCCGGCATCTACATCCTGGTCAACCTGCTCGCCGACGTGATCGGCCTGGCGGCCAACCCGAAGGTCCGGGTCACGGCCCGCCGCACGAACCCGAAGGCGGAGGTGGCGAAGCGATGAGCACGACGACCAACCCCGAGGTCGCCAAGGCCGCCAGGCGCGGTCCCGGGCTGTTCCGGACGGCGTGGGGCTTCGGGCGCACCCGGGTGGGCGTGGTCCTGACCGGGATCATCGTCCTGATCGCCGTGGTCGGCCCGTTCGTGGCCCCCTACGAGCCCACCGAGTTCGTCGCCCCGCCCTACGGGACGGGTGTGGACGGCGCGGTGTTCGGCGGTGACAACCTCGGCCGCGACGTGCTGACCCGGTTCCTGTGGGGCGGGTGGACGCTGCTGCTGCTCGCCGCCTCGGCCGCCGGGATCGGCGTGGCCGTCGGCACGGTGGTCGGCATCGTCGCCGGCTACCGGCGCGGGTGGCTGGACGACGTGCTCATGCGGTTCAACGACGTCCTGCTGGCCTTCCCCCAGCTGATCGCCGCGCTGCTGGTGATGTCGATCATCGGCCCGAAGGTGTGGCTGATCGTCGCGGTGATCGCCGTGTCCCACGTGCCCCGGGTGGCGCGTGTGATCCGTGAGGCGACCCGCAAGGTGATCGAGCAGGACTTCGTCAAGGCGGCGGAGGCGATCGGCCTGCCGCGCTGGCGAATCATGGCGGTCGAGATCCTGCCGAACGTCACCAGCCCGCTCCTGGTGGAGCTGGGCCTGCGGCTGACCTACTCGATCGGCGTGGTCGCGGTCCTGGGCTTCCTGGGCATGGGACTGCAACCGCCGACGGCCGACTGGGGTCTGATGATCAACGAGACGCGCCAGGGCATGGCCGTGCAGCCGTGGCCGGTGGCCCTGCCGGTGGCGGCGATCGCGATCCTGACCATCGGCGCCAACCTCATCACCGACGGGCTGTCGCGCGCGGCCATCGGCATCGACCGGGGGGTCGAGAAATGACGCGAAGTGAGCACACCGTCCTGGAGGTCGACGACCTGACGGTGATCGGCCGTCCGTCGCACGTGGAGATCATCTCCGACGTGTCGGTCAGCGTGCGGCGGGGCGAGATCCTCGGCCTGGTCGGCGAGTCCGGCTCCGGCAAGACCACGCTCGGGCTGTCCCTGCTGGCGCACTGCAAGCGGGCGACGCAGATCGCCCGCGGCCACGTGGAGGTGGGCGGCGAGGACCTGGCCACCCTGTCGGAGAAGGGGGTCCGCCAGCTGCGCGGGCGGGCGGTGGCCTACATCCCGCAGTCCCCGGCCTCGGCGCTCAACCCGGCGCTGCGGCTGCGGACGCAGCTGAGCGAGGCCCTGCACGACGCCTCCCTGCCCAGCGCGAAGGTCCTGGAGCGGGTCCGCGAGGTGCTGCGCGAGGTGGCGCTGCCCGACGACGACCAGTTCCTCCGCCGTTACCCGCACCAGCTGTCCGGCGGGCAGCAGCAGCGGGTGGCGATCGCGATGGCGTTCATCGGCCGCCCGGACGTGATCGTCCTCGACGAGCCGACCACGGGTTTGGACGTCACCACGCAGGCGCACGTGCTGGAGACCATCCGGCGGATGACCCGCGAGTACGGGACCGCCGGGGTCTACATCAGCCACGACATGGCCGTGGTCGCCGACCTGGCCGACGAGATCGCGGTCATGTACCGGGGACGGCTGGTCGAGCGCGGCGGTACCGACGAGGTGATGGCCGCGCCCCGGCACGAGTACACCCGGCGGCTGCTGTCGGCCGTGCCCCTGCTGCGCACGGAGGGGCACGAGGCGGCCGAGGAGACGGAGGAGCCGCCGCTGTTGCGGGTCTCCGGACTGGCGGCGGGGTACGGGCGGACACAGGTCCTGGAGGGGATCGACGTGTCGGTCTCCCGGGGCGAGTGCGTGGCCCTGCTCGGCGAGTCCGGCTCCGGCAAGACCACGCTCTCGCGTTCGGTGGCCGGGCTGCACCACCAGTTCACCGGCGAGATGCTCTTCGACGGCGAGCCGCTGGCGCGCAGCAGCTACCGGCGCACCGCCGAGCAGCGGCGCCGCGTGCAGTACGTGTTCCAGAACCCGTACGAGGCGCTGAATCCGCGCAAGCGCGTGCGGGACCAGATCCTGGGCCCCTACCGGCACCTGGTCGGCCGCCCGGACGACCCGGACCGCGTGGTGGCCGAGGCCCTGGAGCGCGCGGCCCTGCCCGCCGCCTACGCCGACCGGTTCCCGGAGCAGCTCAGCGGCGGCGAGCGTCAGCGCGTGTGCATCGCGCGCGCGGTGGCGACGGGGCCGGACCTGATGGTGTGCGACGAGATCACGTCGGCGCTGGACGTGTCGGTGCAGGCGGAGATCGTGGCGCTGCTGCGGAACCTCCAGGACGCGGGGATGGCCCTGTTGTTCGTCACGCACAACATCGCTCTGGTGTCCAACATCGCCCAGCGGGTGGCGGTGCTGAACCAGGGCCGGATCGTCGAGTACGGGCCGGTCGGCCAGGTGATGGCCGCGCCCCGGCACGAGTACACGCGTGCGCTCATCGCCGACACCCCGGACTTCCAGCCGTCCTTCGCGGCGACCGCGGACTAGGTCTCGGGGGCGGGAGGGGCGGGGGGCGTTCGGGCGCCGCCGCCCCTCCCCTCAGAACAGCACCGACATGACCTCGCCGACCTGGCGGAAGCCGACGCGGCGGTAGGTGGCGCGGGCCGGGGCGTTGAAGTCGTTGACGTAGAGGGTGACGCGCGGCGCGATCTCGGCGAGGGCGTACCGGACGACCGCCGCCATGCCCGCCGTGGAGTGGCCCCGGCCGCGCAGGTCCGGGTGGACCCACACGCCCTGGACCTGGCAGGCGTGCGGGGTGACCGCGCCGATCTCGGCCTTGAACACCACCCGGCCGTCCTCGATCCGCGCGAACGCCCGACCGGTGCGCACCAGCTCCTCGATCCGCGCCCGGTACAGGGCGCCGCCGTCGCCGGAGTCCGGTGGGACGCCGACCTCCTCGGTGAACATGGCCACGCAGGCCGGGACCAGGGTGTTCAGCTCCGAGAGCCGGACCCGGCGCACCTCCGGGTCGGCGGGCACCGCGGAGGGGGCGTCGATCTCCAGGACGGGCTGGCTGGCGCGGATGACGCGGGCGGGCCCCCACGCGGGGGTGACCTGCTCCCAGAAGTCCCGGACCGCGCCGACGGGCCCGACGATCGAGGAGCACCGGCGTCCGCGCCACCGGGCGTGGTCGGCGAAGCTGCGGATCGCGGCGGGTCCGGCGTTGACCGGGACCAGGTTGGCGCCGGAGTAGCACAGGGCCGTCAGCCGCCCGTCCTCGACGTGGCCCCAGACCTCGGTGCCGCTGAAGCGCGAGGCGATCCCGGTCGTCATCAGGCGCGAGGCGACGAAGACGTTGCCCACGGGGTCGGTGTCCAGGAGCGCGCGGACGGCCGCCCGGTCACGCTCTCCGAGGATCCGCACCGGCGAGGTCCGAAGCATCGCTTTCTCCCCCATCGTCCCGTCGGCCCCCGGTGGGTGCCGGGGGATGCGACCCGATCCAGTTCGCGCCGGTTACAGAGTATTCGACGGGTTACCCGGGCTCGCCGGGGAGATCGGCGATGACCGCGGCGACCCCCTCCGTCGCCGCCCTCAGGTCCTCGCGGCGGGAGCCCGGGCGCGGCTCGGGCCGGCGCTCGCACGCGACGTCGGGGCCGCTCGCCCCCCGGGCGGGCAGGACGCCGCGCAGCAGGTAGGCGGAGACGATCTCGTCGACGCACGTGTTCCCGGTGAAGGCGACGCCGTGCGTGTGGCCGCCCTCCTCCATGACCAGGACCGAGCCGGGCAGGCGGTGGCGCAGGGCGTGGGCGCCCTCGACGGGGGTGGCTCCGTCCCCGGACGCGTGCACGATGAGGGCCGGGCCGTCGAAGGCGCGGTGTTCGTGGGGCGCGTCGCCGACCTGGAACCAGTCGCCGGAGTCGGCGCCCCAGTCCAGGCACGGCGCGTTGTACCAGGCGTTGTGCCAGCCGACGAAGGGCGCCTCCTCGTGCGCCAGGCGGGCGTCGGTGCGCCAGGCGGACCAGTCGGTCGGCCAGTGCGCGTCGGTGCACTGGACCGCCAGGTAGCCGCCGTAGCTCTGGTCGCTGTCGGCGTGGTCGCCGTAGGCCCGGTGGAGGCTGAGCAGCCCGGTGCCGTCGCCCTCGTTGATCCGGGCGGACAGCGCGCGGGCCACGCCGGGCCAGGTGGAGTCGGCGTAGGCGACCACGAGGGCGGCGGTCTCCAGTTCGGTGGGGCCGACGGTGGCCTCGATCGGGTCGGTGCGCAGCTCGGAGCGCAGTCGGTAGTAGGCCTCGGCGACCTCGTCGCCCGTGCGGCCCAGACGGTAGGCGGCGTGGTGGCGGGCGGCCCAGTCGAAGAAGTGCTGTGCGGCCCGTTGGAGGGCGCGGCTCTGGACGTGGTTGCTCTCGTACCAGGGGTTGTCCGGGTTGACGACGCTGTCGAGGACGAGCGAGCGGACCCGGTCCGGGTAGAGCGAGGAGTAGACGGTGCCCAGGTAGCTGCCGTAGGAGTAGCCGAGGTAGTCGATCCGGTCCTCGCCCAGGGCACGGCGGACGGCGTCCATGTCGTGGGCGGTGTCCTCGGTACGGGTGTGGGCCAGGAGGCGTCCGGTGTTCTCGGCGCAGGCGCGGGCGTAGGCCCGGGCGTCGGCGCGCAGGGCGGCCTCCTCGTCCCCGTCGGCGGGCACGGTGTCCGGCCGGACCGGGGCGAAGTGGTCGGGGTCGCAGGAGATGGCGGGGGTGGAGGCGCCGATGCCGCGCGGGTCGAAGGCGACCACGTCGTACACCTCGCGCAGCTCCTCGGGCATGCGCTCGTGGGTCATGGAGGCCCAGCGGCGGGCTCCGCTGCCGGGGCCGCCCGGGTTGACGATCAGCGTGTGCCGCGTGGTGCCGCTCGCGCGGACGCGGGAGAGCGCCAGTTCGACGGTCTCATCGGCGCCGGGGACCCGGTCGCCGCCCGCGGTGCGCACGAGCGGGACGGTCAGGGTGGCGCACTCCAGGACCTCGTCGCCGCGGGGTTCGAGGTCCTTGCAGGGGCCCCAGTCGAGGCCCGTGCGGTCGACGCGCGTCGCGGGTCGGACGGTGTCGGCCTGGGCGGGCACGGGGACGCCCACGAGCGAGGCCAGCAGGGCCCCGGCGGTGACGGTGGCCCGGATTCGTCGTCGCACTCGTGTTCTCCCCCTGAGCGTCCTGATGTCAAGAGGCATTGTCTCCGTTACCGAACGTGACATGCGGAAGCGACACGGACCCCCACGAGGTACCGCCCCGGTAGCATGTGCCCTGGTGAGGTCATACGGGGACATAAGGGGCGCAATGCGGCTGGATCGTGTCGACGAGCGGATCATCGCGATACTCGGCGCGGACGCGCGGATGAGCTTCGCCGAGATCGGCGGCGAGGTCGGGCTGAGCCCCTCGGCGGTCAAGCGCCGCGTGGACCGGCTGATCGAGTCCGGCGCCGTGCGCGGCTTCACCGTGGTCGTCGAGCCCCAGGCGATCGGCTGGACCACCGAGGCCTACATCGAGCTGTACTGCCGCGCGCGCACGTCCCCGGGCGAGATCCGCAACGGGCTGGCCGGGTACGCCGAGATCACGTCCGCCTGCACGGTGACCGGCGAGGCCGACGCCGTGGTCCAGGTCCGCGCCCGCGACACCCACCACCTGGAGGAGGTCATCGAGCGCATCGGCGCCGAGCCCTTCGTGGTGCGCACCAAGAGCACCCTGGTGCTGTCGCGGCTGGTGGACCAGCCCATCCTGGCCGGGACCAGCGGCCTCTCCTAGGTTCCGGGCCCGGCGTCGCCCGGACCGCCCCGGACAGGGGGACGGCCCCCGGCCGTGCGCGGTTCGGTGGGCGCACGGCCGGAGGCCGTCGGGACGGGGTCGGTCGGACCCTCAGTCCTCGGGGAGGCGCACGGGCGCCAGGTCGTCGAAGCGGTCACCCGGACCCGGGTTGGTCGGGTCGGTGTGCCCGCCGAAGTGGCGCACGACGCCCCAGACCGCGTTGAGCGCGGTCTGCACGGCGCCCTCGGCCCAGCCCGCCGTCCAGGACACGTCGTCCCCGGCCAGGAACAGGCCGCGGTGGCGCTCCTCCAGCTCGTCCTGCTTGAAGTGCGTGAACAGGCGGCGCTGGTAGCGGTAGTGGCCCGGGAGGTTGGCCTTGAACGCGCCCATGAAGTAGGGCTCGTCCTCCCACGAGACGGTCACCGGGTCCCCCGTGATGTGCGAGCGGATGTCGACGCCGGGGTAGATCTTGCCCAGAGAGTTCAGCATGACCTCCATCCGCTCGTTCGCGGACAGCGGCAGCCACTTCAGCGAGTCGTCGCACCACGTGTAGGACATGCAGATCGCGGCCGGAGCGTCCGGGTCCTCCCCCTCCAGGAGGTAGGTGCCCCGGGTCATGCGGTCGGTGAGCGTCATGCTCATGACGTCGCGGCCGGTCTCGGGGTCCTTGTCCCGCCAGAACGCGCGGTCCACCGGAACGAACAGCTTGGAGGACTCCATGTAGTGGGTCCGCTCGATCGCCGTCCAGTGGTCGATCGGCAGCAGGCTCTCGTCGCAGTCGATCTTGGACAGCATCATCCAGCTCTGCGCGGTGAACACGGCCGCCGCGTAGGTGCGGGTGGAGCCAGAGGAGTCCGTCACCGTGACGTTCCCGGACGCGGAGCCCCGGGCGGCGGTGCGGCGCAGCGCGGTGACGCCCGGGCGCGGCCCGTCGCCGTGCAGCGAGGCCAGGGAGGTGCCCTGCGCCCAGTACGTGATCTTGTCGGGGGCGTGCTCCCACATCCGCAGCGGCAGCTGCTGGACGCCGCCGACGATCCCCATGTGGTCGTCGTCCGCACCCGTGTAGGTGACGCGCAGGATCTCCAGGATGGAGTTGGGGAAGTCGGTGTCCCAACCGCCGGTGCCGAAGCCCACCTGGCCGAAGATCTCGCGGTGCCGGAAGGAGGCGAAGGCGGGCGAGTCGCACAGGAAACCGTAGAAGGTCTGGTTGTCGAGCTCGGCGACCAGCTCGTTCCAGATCTCCTTCTGCGTGGCGACGTCGCGCTCGCGGATCGCCTTCTGCATCCGGGTGTGCTGGGCGCCCTCCTCCAGGGTGCGGTCCCAGGCGCGCGCCACCTCGCGGTAGACCTCGGGCAGGTCGTCGAGGCTGGTCGCGTAGTGGGTCTCGCCCTTGAGGTCGACCACGGTGCTCGGGGTGACCGGCGCGAGCGGGTTGGGGAAGGGGACCGTCTCCAGGCCCATCTTCTCGACGTAGTGCAGGAACGCGGTCGACGACGGCGGGAAGCGCATGGCGCCCATCTCGGCGACGACGTCGTCCGGGCAGTGCGGCAGCTTCCGCGTGCGCAGACGCCCGCCGATCTCGTCGGCCTCGTACACGACCGGCTTGAGCCCCATCTTCATGAGCTCGTAGGCCGTGACGATGCCCGACAGACCGCCGCCGATCACGGCGACCTCGGTCCCGTGGCGCTCGGCCGGGACCTGCCCGAGCCCGGCGGGGCTCTCCAGGTAGGCGTCGTAGGCGAACGGGAAGTCCGGCCCGCACATGTTCAACGGGGTGTCCTGTGCGGACGCGGAACCTGCGGCCGTGGGCACGGCTGACGTCATGCGCCCCTCCTTTACGCGTGGGTGTCGACGAGCGGGGTGTACCGCGTGGCTGGTCGGGTGGTGGTTCAGAGGGCGAGCGACCCGTAGAGGTCGGGTCGGCGGTCGTCCAGGTAGGAGTGCTCGGCGAGCAGGTCGGCGGCCGCGGCGGGGTCGACGTCCCCGACCAGCAGCGCCTCGTCGGGTCCGGCGCGCAGCAGTTCGGCGCCGTCCGGGCCGACCAGGGTGCTCAGCCCCATGTAGTCGAGGTCGCCCTCGACGTCGCACCGGTTGACGTAGGCCAGGTGCAGCTGGTTCTCCATCGCGCGGGCGGGGACCAGCAGGGTGGGGACCAGGACGTTGGGCTGCATGAGGGCCGTGGGGACGACGAGGAGTTCGGTCCCGGCCAGGGCGTGCGCGCGCACCGCCTCGGGGAACTCGACGTCGTAGCAGACGAGGAAGCCGAGGCGGACGCCGCCCAGGTCCGTCTGCACGACCGCGGTGTCCCCGGGGGCGTACATGTCCCGGTCCAGGTCGCCGAACAGGTGGTTCTTGCGGTACAGGGCGCGGTCGGCACCGTGGCCGTCCACGAGGCGCACCGCGTTGTACACGCGCCCGTCGGCGCGCTCGGGGAAGCCGTACACGATCGCGACGCCGGTGTCGGCGGCCAGGCGGGCGACGGCCTCGAACAGGGGGCCGTCGGCGGGCTCGGCCAGGCGCGTGACGTCGGCGCCCAGCGCGTAGCCGGTCATCGACATCTCGGGGCCGATCAGCAGGTCGGCGCCGGCCTCGGCGGCGGCTCGGGCCCGCTCGGCGAGCCGGGTCAGGGAGGAGGCGGTGTCTCCGCTGCGTCCGGCGCCCTGGTCCAGGGCGACGCGCAGGGTTCGGCGTGCCATGTCTCCTCCTCCCGTGGGGTCCTGGGGTGCGACCGCGTCCACTCTAGGTGCGACATCGCGCCCGAAATGTGTCTTCGGCCCGCACTCCGTTGCGTCTTTCACCCGCTTCGACGTGGTTCGTTGCGCGGATCGAGGGATGCGCGCCCGAGTCGGATCTCCCGGGCCACCCCGAGTAACGCGAGGGCGGGGCCGGAAGATTCCCGACCCCGCCCTCTCACGTGCCCTCGGTCGCTCAGACGCCCGCCTCGACGGTGCCCTCCGCCTCCAGGGCGGAGCGGCGCATGCTGTAGGCGAAGTAGACGGCCAGGCCGACGGCGAGCCAGGCGAGGAAGGCCGCCCACACGCTCAGGTCCATGCTGACCATGAGGTAGGCGCAGGCGAGGACGCCCAGGACCGGGGTGACCGGCGCGCCCGGCATCCGGAAGGCGCGCTCCAGGTCGGGGCGGCGCTTGCGCAGGACCAGGACGGCCACGTTGACCAGGGCGAACGCGAAGAGCGTGCCGATGGCGGTGGCGTCGGCGAGCGGCCCCAGCGGGACCAGCGCGGCCAGGACGGCGATGACCACGGAGGTGATGACCGTGTTGGCGCGCGGCGTGCCCTTGGCGTCGACCTTGGAGAAGGCCTTGGGGATGAGGCCGTCGCGCGACATCGCGAAGAGGATGCGGGTCTGGCTGTAGAGGACCACCAGGACGACGCTGGCCAGGGCGAGCACGGCGCCGGCGGCGAAGATGACCGCCCAGACCGGGGTGCCGGTGACGCGGGTCAGGATCCCGGCCAGGGAGGTCTCGCCGTCGGCGAATTCGGTCCAGTTGAGCGCGCCGATCGCGGCGAAGGCGACCAGGCAGTACAGGGCCGTCACCAGGATCATCGAGAACATGATGGCGCGGGGCAGGTCGCGCTGCGGGTTCTTGGCCTCCTCGCTGGCGGTGGAGGCGGAGTCGAACCCGATGTAGGAGAAGAACAGCGTGGCGCCCGCGGCGCTGACACCGGCCATGCCCATCGGCATGAACGGGGCGAAGTTGCCGTCCTGGACGGCGGTGATCGCGATGGCCACGAACATGGCCAGGATGCCGATCTTGATGGCGACCATGACCGCGTTGACGCGGCTGCTCTCGCGCACCCCGACGAGCAGGGCGAACATCGACAGCAGGACGACGATCGCGGCGGGCAGGTTGATCAGCCCGCCCTCCATCGGCCCGGCGAGCAGCTCGGCGGGCATGGACAGCCCGGTGGTCAGCTGCAGGAGCTCGTCGATGTACTGCCCCCAGCCCACGCCGACGGCCGCGACGGACACGCCGTAGGTGAGCATCAGGCACCAGCCGCAGATCCAGGCCATGAACTCGCCCATGGTGGCGTAGGCGTAGGAGTACGCGGAGCCGGAGGCGGGGATCATCCCGGCCATCTCCGCGTAGGCGAGGGCGGAGAACAGGGCGGTGATCCCGGCCAGGACGAACGCGACGATGACCGCGGGCCCGGCGACCGGCACGGCCTCGCCGAGGACGACGAAGATGCCGGTGCCCAGGGTGGCGCCGATGCCGATCATGGACAGCTGCCAGAAGCCCATGTGGCGGCGCAGCCCCGTCCCTTCGGAGGCCTGGGCTTCGGCCACGAGCCGCTCGACCGGCTTGCGGCGGGTGAGGCGGTCCCTCAGCGAGGGCGCACCGCCCTGGCCGACGGGCACGGGGGTGCCCGCCGTGGTCTTCTGGTCCACCACGTCAACTACTCCTCGGCGCATTCGTGCATGGGCGCACCACACCCCTGGACAGGGCGTGTGGTGAGGGGGTGACCGTCGCTCCCGGAGGACACACGGTGCGGACGGCCGGCCGTCGCCGCCGGTGGCGGTCGAAACGAACCTCCAGCAACGTTAGCCGCGTTACCTAGGTAACATGACCACTGAACGTTGCGTATGTCCGACTTCGACGCCTGATCTCGTGCGCCTCGGCGCAACGAAACGCGCGTGAACGTGATTCACGCCATATGTCGTCACTCACAGTAGCGGTAAACCTTTGACCTGCGAAGGGGTCTGAGGACACCGCTGATTTACCCATTCTTTACCCGCACCCGGTACCCCGGGGGACCGCGTCGCACGCGGAGACGGCTGGAGCCCGACCCACGCGCGTGGCGCGGGCCGGGCTCCAGCCGTCCGGGCGGGCGGGGTCAGGCGCGGACGCCCACCAGGCGCACGAAGCGCGCGGTCCTCGCGCGGCGGCCCCAGGCGAGCAGGGCCATCGGCACGAGGTAGGCGACCGGGAACAGCGCGGTGACCGGATCGGCCACCAGCAGCTGGGTCACGGTCGCCCCGACCAGCAGGGCGGACAGTCCCAGCGCGGCGGGGCCGCTGAGCGCCGGGACGAGGAGTGCGACCGCGCCCGCCAGCTCGATGACGCCGACGGCGTACATCAACCACGGGCCCAGGCCGATCTGCTCGAAACCCGCGACCGCCTCAGGGGTGGCGGCGAGCTTGGTGTACGCCGCCGTCAGGAAGGCCCCGGCCAGCAGGACCTGGAGAACCCACAGGACGGCGTTGGCCGCGCGGCCGGGGGCGTTCGTCTTCGCGGTGTGAGCGGTGTTAACGGTCGTCATGTCCCGATCCCCTGTTCGTGGTGGTGGACTCTCACCCCTAGGTCGAACGGGACGGGCCGGAATCGACACGTCCGGCGGGATTTCCCGAAGCGGCCCCCGACCGGAACCGCACCCGCGCGGGGTCCCGGAGACGACACGAGCCCGGCCCGCGCGCGTGGCGCGGGCCGGGCTCCGGCTCCGTGGGTGGTCGGGGTCAGCCCGCGACGGCCACGGTGGGCTCGCCCGGCTCGGCACCGGCCTCGCCCATCTCCTCGGCGATACGCATGGCCTCCTCGATGAGGGTCTCCACGATCTTGGACTCCGGCACGGTCTTGATGACCTCGCCCTTGACGAAGATCTGGCCCTTGCCGTTGCCGGAGGCCACACCCAGGTCGGCGTCGCGCGCCTCACCCGGGCCGTTGACGACGCAGCCCATGACGGCCACGCGCAGCGGCACCTCCATGCCCTCCAGTCCGGCGGTGACCTCCTCGGCGAGCGTGTACACGTCGACCTGGGCGCGTCCGCAGCTGGGGCAGGAGACGATCTCCAGGCCGCGCTCGCGCAGGCCGAGCGACTCCAGGATCTGCGTGCCGACCTTGACCTCCTCGGCGGGCGGCGCGGACAGCGAGACGCGGATGGTGTCGCCGATCCCCTCGGACAGGAGCGCGCCGAAGGCCACCGCGGACTTGATGGTGCCCTGGAAGGCCGGACCGGCCTCGGTCACGCCCAGGTGCAGCGGGTAGTCGCACGCCGCCGCCAGCTGCCGGTAGGCGTTGACCATCACGACGGGGTCGTTGTGCTTGACCGAGATCTTGATGTCGCGGAAGCCGTGCTCCTCGAACAGGGAGCACTCCCACAGCGCCGACTCCACCAGCGCCTCGGGCGTGGCCTTGCCGTACTTGGCGAGCAGCCGCTTGTCGAGGGAACCGGCGTTGACGCCGATCCGGATCGGGACGCCCGCGTCGCCGGCGGCCTTGGCGATCTCGGCGACCTTGTCGTCGAACTTCTTGATGTTGCCCGGGTTGACGCGCACGGCCGCGCAACCGGCGTCGATCGCCGCGAACACGTACTTGGGCTGGAAGTGGATGTCGGCGATCACCGGGATCTGCGACTTCCTCGCGATGATCGGCAGCGCATCGGCGTCGTCGTTGGTCGGGACGGCCACCCGGACGATCTGGCAGCCGGTCGCGGTGAGCTCCGCGATCTGCTGGAGGGTCGCGTTGATGTCGGAGGTGCGGGTGGTCGTCATGGACTGGACCGACACCGGTGCGTCCCCGCCCACGGGAACGTTTCCGACCATGATCTGCCGCGACGTGCGCCGGGTCGCCAGCGGGCGCGGCGGAGCGGTGGGGATACCGAGATCGACGGTCACGCTTGTTTCACCTCGTCTGCCACCGAAGGGGCGGCACTTGATTCGTCCGGATGCGGAAAAGGGAGAGCGCCCTGCGCAACGCGCGGTGCCGCGTCCGGGGGGTCGGTTCCCCTGCGGCGCCGATCGCGCCGTCGTCCCGGATCGCGCTGCCCAGACTACCCGTACCAGCGGGGACGAGGGGCGAATGTGGCGCTCACATCACCCGAACAGCCGGACCGGGTTGAACAGGTCGGCGACGAGCAGGACCACGCTGAACACCAGGAAGCACGCGACCACCACGTAGGCCACCGGGGTCAGCATCGCCACGTCCACCGGCCCCGGGTCGGGCCGCCGGGTCAGTCTGGCCCAGCCGCGCCGGATCGCCTCCCACAGCGCGCCCGCCATGTGTCCGCCGTCCAGGGGCAGGATCGGCAGCATGTTGAAGGCGAACAGGAAGAGGTTCACCCCGGCGAGGATCTGGATCATGAGCGCGGCGGTGTCCACCAGGGGCAGGCCCTGGGACATGATCTCGCCGCCGATGCGGGAGATGCCGACGATGCCGACCGGGGAGTCCTGGGTGCGCTGTTCCCCGAGGAACGCGGCGCCGAACACCTCGGGCACCCTGCCGGGCAGGGCGATGAGCGCCTCGCCCACGCTGACGAGCATGTTCCCCATCTCCGCAGCGGACTCGCCCAGGGTCAGGGTGGAGCGCTCGGTGGCGAACACGATGCCCAGGAAGCCGACGGTCTCGGTCTGGTAGACGCGGTATCCCTGGTCGTCGTAGACGAAGTCGCCGTCGGCGTCGGTCTCGTAGAGGATCTCGCCCCCGGCGTCGCGGGCGGGCAGCTCGTTCTCGATGATGTCGACGTCGAACGGGATCCGCTCGCCGTCGCGCTCCACGACGATCTCGGTGCCGCCGAGGGACTCGCGGATGGCCTGGTTGGCGGCGTTCCAGTCCGGGGTGGGCGCGCCGTCCACCTCCACGATGACGTCACCGGCCTCCAGACCGGCCTCGGCCGCGGGGGTGGGCGGTTCGTCGGTGCACTCGGTGACGGACTCCCCCGCCGGGGCGACGCACTCGGTGACCAGGCCGATCGTCGTGGTGCTCTGCGGGACGCCGATGCCCATGAACAGCACGCCGAGCAGGATCGCGGCCAGGACCACGTTCATGCCCGGACCGGCGAACATGACGATCAGCCGCTTCCACGGAGAGCGCTGGTAGAACTGCCGGTCCTCGTCCTCGGGACCGACCTCGATGTAGGACGCCTCGCGCGCGTCCTCGGCCATCGCGCGCCAGCGGGAGAGCTTGCGCGGGCCGTCGTCACCGGTCCGCCGGGCGGGCGGGAGCATGCCGACCATCCGCACGAACCCGCCCAGCGGAATGGCCTTGACGCCGTACTCGGTCTCGCCTCTGCGCACCGACCACAGGGTCCTGCCGAAGCCGACCATGTACTCGGTGCACTTGATCCCGAACATCTTGGCGGTGGAGAGATGCCCCAGCTCGTGCCAGGCGATCGAGAACAGCAGTCCGAGGACGAACAGGACGATCCCGATCACGGTCATCAACGCGACCATGCACTCTCCTCAAGCCGGCGTCAGGCCCGGCCCGTCAGCAGTTCACGCGCGCGCGCACGGGCCCAGGCGTCAGCGGCGTACACGTCGTCAAGGGTCAGGTCAGCCGAGGGGGCACCGGAGGAGCGCTCCGACCGCTGATGCTCCGAGACTACCCGGGACACGGTGTCCATGATGGCCGGGAAAGCGAGGTTTCCCCTCAGGAAGGCGTCGACCGCCTCCTCGTTGGCCGCGTTGTACACCGCCGGGGCGGTCCCGCCCGCCGCGCCGACCTCGCCGGCCAGGCGCACGGCCGGGAAGGCGTCGTGGTCGAGCGGTTCGAAGGTCCACTCCTGGGCGCGCGTGAAGTCCAGGCCGGGGGCGGCGTCGGGCACCCTGCCGGGGGCGCCGAGGCCGTAGGCGATGGGAATCATCATGCTCGGCGGGCTGGCCTTGGCGATGGTGGACCCGTCCACGTACTCGACCATCGAGTGGACGATGGACTGCGGGTGGACGACGACGTCGATGCGCTCGAAGGGGACGTCGAACAGCAGGTTGGCCTCGATGACCTCCAACCCCTTGTTGACCAGGGTGGCGGAGTTGACCGTGATGACCGGGCCCATGCTCCACGTGGGGTGGTTGAGCGCGTCCTCGGGGGTGACGGCCTCCAGCTCGCCCCTTCCACGGCCGCGGAAGGGGCCCCCGCTGGCGGTGACCACGAGGCGGCGCACCTCGTCGCGGCGGGCGTGCGTGTGGCCCTGGGCGAGGCTGGTCAGCTCGTCCTCGGGCACGTGCGGGAAGCACTGGGCGATGGCGTAGTGCTCGGAGTCGACGGGGACGATCTGTCCTGGCGCGGCCACCGCGCGGACCAGCGGCCCGCCGATGATGAGGGACTCCTTGTTGGCCAGGGCGAGCGTGCGCCCGGCGCGCAGCGCGGCGAGGGTGGACTCCAGGCCCAGCGCTCCGGTGATGCCGTTGAGGACGACGTCGCACTCGGCGCCCGCCAGTTCGGCGACCCCCTCGGCGCCGGCCAGGACGGTGGCGGCGCTGCCGTGCTCGGCGAGGGCGCGCGCGAGCTCGGGGGCGCGGTCGGCGTCGGCGACGGCCACCAGGCGGGCGCCGAGTTCGGCGGCCTGCTTCGCGAGCAGGTCGATCCGACCGCCGCCCGCGGCCAGACCCACCACCCGGAAGCGGTCGGGGTTGCGCTGGACGATGTCGATCGCCTGGGTGCCGATCGAGCCGGTCGAGCCGAGGATCACTGCGGTTCGCTGCTGTTGTTGTCGCACGTCCTCATTGTTCCGCACGGGGCGCACCGGCACGTGCTTCGGCGGGATTTCGGGGACTTTACAAGCGGATGTCGATCGCCTACCTTACCGGTTAGTAAGTTACCTCACAGTACGGAATGCCCTCCGTCACACCCACCGGTCGGACCGGAGACCGGCCCCCACACCCCCGATGGCGACGGCGCGGCCCATCGGGAACCTCCCCCTCCCCCGACGACCCCCGAGGTTCCCCCTCATGCGTCAGACAGACACGCCCACCCCCGCACCCCGCGGTGGGCGCGCGACCCCCGGCGTCCCGCGCGCGCTCGCCCGGCTGTTCTCCCTCGCCCTGGCGACGCTGCTCGCCGCCGCGATCCTGCCCGCCGCCCCCGCCGCCGCCTCGGTCGGGGCCACCGTCCGCTACGAGACCATCGTCAGCCACGACGGCGCCGAACTCGGCGCCAAGGTGATCACCCCCACCGGCGTCGAGGGGCCGCACCCGCTGCTGGTCATGCCCTCGGCGTGGGGCACGAACAACCTCCTCTACGTGGGCGCCGCCTACCACCTGGCCTACGAGTCCGGGTACCAGGTGGTCTCCTACACCTCGCGCGGGTTCTGGGACTCCGGCGGCGAGGTGCAGATCGCCGGACCCGAGGACCGCGCCGACGCCAGCGCCGTCATCGACTGGGCGCTGGAGAACACGGACGCCGACCCCGAGCGGATCGGCATGGCCGGGATCTCCTACGGCGGGGGCATCAGCATGCTGACCGCCGCCGAGGACGACCGCGTGCGCGCGGTGGCGGCGATGAGCGGCTGGACCGACCTGGTCCCGTCGCTGTACCCGAACGAGACCATCGACATGCAGTCCGTCGAGGTGCTGCTCGCCCTGGGCAACCTCACCGGCCGCCCCGGCGAGGTCATGCGCGAGGTCGAGCACGGGTACCGGCGCGGGAACGTCGAACCCGCGCTGGAGATGGCCCCCGACCGCTCGGTGGCCACCAAGGTCGACCAGATCAACGCCAACGGCACCGCGGTGATGATGGCCAACGCCTGGAACGACGGCTTCTTCCCGCCGGGGCAGATCACCGACTTCTACGAGCGGCTCGAAGGCCCCAAGCGGCTCATGCTCACCCCCGGCGACCACGCCACCGCCGAGGCCTTCGGCGCGGCGGGCCTGCCGAACGAGATCTGGGAGGCGGTGGGCGACTGGTTCGACCACCACCTCAAGGGCGAGGAGAACGAGGTCGACGCCGAGGGCGCGGTCCACGTCAAGCCGAACAACGGCCGCGGCGGCTGGACCTCCCACCCCGACTGGGCGTCGGTCACGGGCGAGACCGACCGCTACTACCTGGACCGGCCCAGCACCGACTGGTTCCGCTGGCAGAGCAGCGGGGCCATGGAGGAGGAGCCCTCGACGGGATGGGACTACGACTTCCGGACGGGGATCACCACGACCGCGGTCAGCGGCACGGTCCTGCTGTCCGGCGCGCTCCAGCAGTTCTTCGACGTGCCCACCGGGGTCCTGCTGCCGACGGTGAACCGCTACCGCGCGGCCGTGTGGACCAGCCCCTCCTACCCCGACGGGGCGCGCGTGGCCGGGACGCCGGAGGTGACGCTCACCCTGGAGCCCACCGACGACGAGCAGTCGGTGTTCGTGTACCTGTACGACATCAACAGGCACGGCACCGGATCGTTGATCTCCCACACCCCGTACACCCTGCGCGGGGGCGCGGACGGGCCGGTGACGGTCACCGCCGAGCTCCAGCCGGTCGTGTGGGACGTCCCGGCGGGCCACCGCCTGGCCGTGGTCGTCGACAGCGCCGACCCGCGCTACTGGAGTGAGAGCAGCTTCTTCCACCGGGTCGAGGTGACCTCCCCCGAGAGCGCCCCGTCCCAGATCACGATCCCGCTGGCCTGAGGGCCGACGTCCGGTCGGCGCCGCTCCCGCGGTGTCGGCCGGGCACCTCGCCGTCGGACCGACGGTTTCTTCCCACGGAACCCGAGACACAAACACAAAGTAGTCACCGTGTTACCGAAAGTGTGCGAGGATCGGTCCATGACCTCGTCCACCGCACACAAGATCCTCGCCCCCGTCGCCGCCGCGGCGCTCGCCCTCGGGGGCATGGTCCTCCTCGACCTGCCGTCCGAAGCGGCCTCCGCCGTCACCCAGGCCATCCACATGTCCCACCCGTCCGGTCCGGAGCCGGGACGGGAACGGGTCGCGCTCTCGCGCATGGACGGGGTGTCCCACCAGAGCGCCGCCGTGACCGAGGCCCAGCGCAGGGCCGTGCTCGACTACTGGACGAGCGAACGGATGGCCGCCGCACGGCCGCTCACGAGCCTGGTCGAGGACACCCTCGGCGTCGACGCCCCCGGAGCCTCCGTCGGCGCCGGGGCCGAGCACCAGGCGGCGCCGCGCGAGGACAGCCCCGGTGACGTGTGGGGGATCGGCGGCCTGGTCACCCGGACCACCGGCAAGGTGTACCTGACGATGGACGGCCGCGACTTCACGTGCTCGGCCTCCGTCATCGACGCGGCGAACCGCAGCACCGTCGTCACCGCCGGGCACTGCGCCAAGGACGGAACCGGCTCGTGGGCGCGCAACTGGACGTTCGTGCCGGGATACCGGGACGGGAAGAGCCCCTACGGCCGCTACACCGCGCGCGACATGCTGGTCTCGCCCCGGTGGTCGCGCGAGGCCGACGACAGCCACGACGTGGCCATGGTCGTGCTCAACACCGACGGCGGCGACTCCGTGCAGGACCGGGTGGGAGCCCAGCGCGTCTCGTTCTCCGCCTGGTCGGACCAGCGGGTGCGCAGGGGCGTTCAGGTGTACACCTTCGGCTACCCGGCCGCCTCGCCCTACGACGGGCGCTACCTGCACTACTGCTCGGGCCGGACCAAGCCCGACAACGGCGGCACCACGGCCAACGGCGTGCGCTGCCGCATGACCCAGGGCTCCAGCGGCGGCCCGTGGTTCACCGACTTCGACACGAGCACCGGCCGGGGGACGATCTCGTCGGTGGTCAGCTTCAAGTACGCCAACGACCGGAACACGCAGTACGGGCCGCGCTTCGGCGAGGAGGCGCGGCGACTCTACGACGGGGCCGCGCGGCTCTGACCCGCTCCCCCGCCGTGAGCGGCGGCGGCCCCGCGTCGACCGGGGCCGCCGCACGCGTCACAGGTCGATGCCGGTGAGCACCAGGACGCGCTCGTAGGTGAGGTCCTCCATCGCGGAGCGCACGCCCTCCTTGCCCACGCCGGACTTGCGGACGCCGCCGTAGGGCATCTGGTCGGCGCGGAAGGTGGGGACGTCGCCGATCACCACGCCGCCGACCTCCAGCTCCCGGTGGGCGCGGAAGGCGGTGGGCAGGTCGCGGGTGAACACGCCCGCCTGGAGACCGAAGTCGCTGTCGTTGACGGCGGCGAACGCGGCGTCGGTGTCGGCGACCCGCTGGACCACCAGGACCGGGCCGAAGACCTCCTCGCGCACGACCTTGGCGTCGGCCGGGGCGTCGGCGATCACGGTCGGGGCCACGGTCACGCCGTCGCGGGTGCCGCCGGTGAGGATCGTGGCCCCGGCCTCGGCGGCCTCGTCGATCCAGGCCTCGACCCGCTCGGCCGCGGCCTCGTCGACCAGCGGGCCGACCTGGGTGGCCGGGTCGGCGGGGTCGCCCACGCCCAGGGCCTCGACCCGCTCGACCAGCTTGCCGACGAACGCGTCGTGGACCGAGTCCTCGACGATCACGCGCTGGACGCCGATGCAGACCTGGCCCGCCTGGTTGTTGCCGAACAGGGCGACGCGCTGGGCGGCCCAGTCCAGGTCGGCGTCGGCCAGGACGACGGCGGCGGCGTTGCCGCCGAGTTCCAGGGTGACGTGCTTGTGCGGGGCGCGGCGCTGGAGCTCCCAGCCGAACTGGCCGCCGGTGAAGGAGATGACCGGGAGGCGCTCGTCGGTGATGAGCGGGGCGGCGCGCTCGTTGGGCATCGGCAGGACGGACAGCACGCCGCCGGGCAGGTCGGTCTCGGCGACGATCTCGCCGAGGATGAGCGCCGTCATCGGCGTGGCCGGGGCGGGCTTGAGGATGATCGGAGCGCCCACGGCCAGGGCCGGGGCGATCTTGTGCGCGACCAGGTTGAGCGGGAAGTTGAACGGGGAGATGCCCAGGACCGGGCCCTTGGGGACGCGGCGGATGAGCGCCATGCGGCCCGTGCCGCCCGCGTCGGTGTCCAGGCGCTGGAGTTCGCCGCTGTCCCGGCGGGCCTCCTCGGCGGCCAGGCGGAAGACGGACACGGCGCGTCCGACCTCGCCGCGCGCCCACGTGATGGGCTTGCCGCTCTCGGCGGTGATCGTCTGGGCGATCTCCTCGGCGCGCTCGCCGATCCGGCGGGACACGTGCGCCAGGGCGTCGGCGCGCACGTGGGCGGGCAGGGCGGCGGCCTCGTCGGCGACCGCGTGCGCGGCGGCCACGGCCTCCTCGATCTGGGCCGCGGTGGGCACGGCGACGGTGCCCGCGGGTCGACCCGTGTAGGGGTTGACGACGGTGATCTCGGTGTCGCCGGTCGCGGCGGTGCCGGCCAGCCAGAACGGACGCGTAGACATGCCAGGAACGCTAGCCGCCGCCGCGCGGGCGCGCCTTGTCCACCGTTGCCAAGCCGTTCCGCCGACTTGGCCACACTGGCGCACCGGACGCGTTCCCGCCCCCGGGACTTTCTCCCCCAAGCGTGCCGGAACCCGTTATCCACAGGCGATACCGCACTCCGTCGGACACGCTCCGAAACGTCTAAGCTGATCTTCCTGAGAGGGGATCTTCGGTCAACCGACTAGCGTTGGCGGACGCCTTCGTTCAAAGTGGTTGGTGAGGGCTCAGCCTGCGCGTTCGGGTCGGCCCTCGGGTCCACCGCCACCGACGGGAAGCCCGGGAGCGCTCATTGCCACTTGTCTACCGCACGCTCGTCTCGGTCCCGGAAACCGACGGTGACCTGGTCACCGTCACGTCGACGGTGCTGTCCCGGTGGCTGAGCAGGAGGGGCAACTCGGGCGCGCGCGTGGACTTCTCCGCCTCGGGGCGTTTCGAATTGAGCAACCGGTCGCGGGCCCTGGTGGTGCGGCACGACAACCCCGACGAGGGGCTGGTGTTCCTGCGCCTGACCACCGAGTCGGACAAACCCGACGGCGTCTGGCGCACCGCGGCCACCGCGGTCGTCGATCCCGAACTCTCCCCCTGGCACCACGTGTGGATCGACATGAGCGTCGACCCGCTCGACCGCGCCGACCTCCCCTCGGACGCGCCGCGCCCGGACGTCATGCCGCCCGAGGCCGCGCGGATGATCCTGGAGGAGGTCGACGCCCACGACGGCCGCTGGCCCATGCCGTCGTCCCCCCAGATCGTGCGGGGCCGGGACGACGCCCTGGTCGAGGCTCTGGTGTCGGCGGTCCAGGACCCGGGCCGCCGGATGGCGATCGTGGCCACGGGCGCCCCGCGCGACGTCACCGTGGCCGCCTGGCGCGGCGCCATGACCACGGCCCTGGCCCGGTGCACCGGGATGTGCGCCGGATACGTGCTCGACGCCGCCGCGCTGGAGCGGGTGGGCGCACTGCTGCCGGAGGCGCTGGACGTTCCGGCGGGCGGGGTGCGCACCTTCTTACCCGGGGTCGATCCATCGGACGAGGCCGACGGCGCGCGCCATCCCCGGATGAGCCCGACCACGTTGGACAACGCGCGGGACGGCGACCGCGTCCGCAACTGGGTGGGCGCGGCGCTCGCCCGCAAGGTCCGGGAGAACGCCGTGGGCGTGACGCTGCCCGACCCCCTGCGCGCCATCGACGCCCTCCTGACCGAGGAGACGGCGGACCTGCGCTCCCACGCCCCGCCCGTCGCGCGCGCCCCGGTTCCGGCGCCCCCGCCGAGCCACGGCCACCTGGCGGCGCCGGACTCGGCCGCCTCGACCGAACTCGCCGCCGCCCAGGAACGGGAGGCCCAGGAGCAGCTGACCCAGCGCCTGCGCGACGAGGTCAAACGGCTCAGCGCCCGCATCAGCGAGCTCACCGACGAGCGTCAGGAGCTGGTCGCCGAGACCACCGACCTCACCGACGAGCTCGACACCGCCCGCGAACAGCTGCGCGCCGCCCGTCACGAGACCCGGTGGCTGCGCGCCCAGGCCCGCGAGGCCGGGCTCTACCGCCTGGCGGCCGCACCCGCGCCACGCGACACCCGGCGTCCTCCCCCCACCTGCGTGAGCGAACTCCTGGAACAGATCACCGACGGCTCCGCCCTGCCGCACCTGTTCTTCACCATCGAGGACCACGACACGGTGTACGAGCTCTCCGACAGCCGCAAGGAGGGGCTGTGGGTCACGCGCGCCTGGGAGGCGCTGCTGGCCCTCAACGACTACGCCCGCTACCAGTTCGACAACCCGGGCAGCGGACTGGGCTTCCACTCCTACCTGCGCGAGACCCCGGACGGGTACCAGGTGATCCCGGTCAAGCGGCTGGCGTCACAGGAGTCGGACTACGTGCGCAACCGGGGCAAGCTCAACGAGAAACGGCTGTTCCGGGTCCCGACGGAGGTGGACCCGAGCGGTCGGGTGCCCATGTACGCCCACATCAAGCTCGACACCGAGTACGGGATCTGCCCGAGGCTGTACTTCTACCCCCACCTGGGTCCGGGCACCACCAACCGCGTCTACGTCGGCTACCTCGGCCGCCACCTGCCGGTGCAGCAGTCGAACTGACCCGGGCGCCGCGCTCCCGGGCCGCGCGTACCCTGGGGGCCGTGACGGGAACGACGACCGGGGCGGTGACCGCCCTCGCCGAGCACGAGTGGCGCGGGCGCGCCCTGCGGCACGAGCGGCGCGTGGACGCGCTGCTCGCCGACCACCTGCGGCGCCGCGCGGAGGGCGAGCGCCACCCGGTGGAGGACTTCCTGTTCACCTACTACAACCTCAAGCCCTCGCAGATGCGGCGCTGGCACCCCGGCGTGGGGACCGTCCTGCTGGGCCCGGCCGCCCGCGCCCGTCTGGAGGAGCGCTTCTACACCGAGGTCCCCGGAACCGGCGGGGCCGTGGGGCTGGACGTCGACGGTTTCCGCGCGGCCCGGCGCGTCGTGGACTTCGTCGAACGGCTGCTGTCGGCGGTCGCCGAGCGCCCCGCCCACCTGGGGTGCTTCGGACTGCACGAGTGGGCGATGGTGTACCGGACGGACGAGGTCCGGCACGGCCAGGTGCCGCTGCGGCTCGGCCGGGAGGGCACCGACCGGGTCGTGGAGTCGCACCGGATCCGGTGCTCCCACTTCGACGCCTTCCGGTTCTTCACCGAGCCCGCCCGGCCGCTCAACACCCTCCAGCCGTCCCGCGACGCCCAGGTCGAACTGGACCAGCCGGGCTGCCTGCACGCCAACATGGACCTGTACAAGTGGGCGTACAAGCTCGCCCCGGCGGTCCCGTCCGAGCTGCTGGTGGACTGCTTCGAGCTGTCCCGGGACATCCGCGTCCTCGACATGCGCGCCTCCCCCTACGACCTGCTCGCGTGGGGGTACGCGCCGGTCCGGATCGAGACCGCCGACGGCAAGGCGGAGTACATGGCCGCCCAGCAGGGGTTCGCCGAGCGCGGCGCCGCGCTCCGGCGGCGGCTGCTCGACGTCTGCGCGGCCCTGCGCGCGGCCTGACCGGTCGCACGCGACGGGGGCGGTACCGGCGACCGGCGCCGCGAGGAGTCCCGTCAGGCGGAGGCGGCCACCAGTCCCCACACCATCAGCGAGCCGAGGGTGAGGGAGAAGACCACCGACAGGACGAACACGGGCACGTGCAGCCACCGCCAGCGCGCGTTGTCCGTCGGCGCCCGGCGTAGGTGCCACACCCCGACCGTCAGCGCGGCGGCCACCGCACCGACGGCCAGGGCCCACAGCACGGCGGGGGTCGAGGTCCAGTCACCGGCCCGCTGTCCGGCGGCGAGCCAGGACAGGGAGCCCAGGGAGAGCGACACGACGCGGAGCCGGTCCAGCGGACGCTGGGTCACCAGCGTGCGACGGCGCAGCAGGAGGGAGAGCAGGAGCACCGGGGGGATCACCGCCATCATCACGGTCGGAACGGTCGTGAGCCAGACCGGGGTGCCACCGGTCAACGGCTCGGGTTCGTCCTTCAGGAGTTCGCGGCTCAGGCCCAGGGAGTCGACGCTCATCGAGTTGGCCATGACGACCACCCCGTGGGTGTCGTCGAAGGCCACCATCGTGCTGGTGCCGAGCGTACCGCCGCTGTGCGAGGTCACCCGACCGACGTCCGCCCAGTCGGAGGAGATCCAGGCCAGCCCGATGTCGAAGTCGCCGAGCCCGGACGCGTGGTCCGCGGGCACGCCGGGGAAGGCGAGGCCCTCGTGCACGGGTTCCAGGGCGTCCATGCCGGGCGCGGCGCCCTGGGTGACCGCCGTGAGCAGGCGGGTCAGGTCGGCGGTGGTGCTCCAGGTGGTGATCCCGGCGGGCGCGTAGGCGGTGTTGTGCCACGGTTCGACGCGCGATCCGGGCACGACGTTGGGCGCCGCGCCGCCCTCGGGGACCCCCGCGACGACGACGGTGTCGTCCATGCCGAGCGGCTCCAGGACCCGCTCGGCGACCAGCTCCCCGTAGGGGGTGCCGCTCTCGGCAGCCAGCGCCGCGCCGAGCACGGAGAAGCCGAGGTTGGAGTACTCGAACGCGCCCGGCTCACCGGCGGTGGTCGTCTCCAGCGCCTCCACCGGGGGCGGGGCGGCGGCGTAGGCGTCCGTCAAGACGAGGGAGGGGAGCACGTGGGCGCGCAGGGTCATGCCGTCGGGAGCGGTCGGCAGACCGGAGTGGTGGGTGGCCAGATCCTCCAACGTGGCCCCGGCCACCGCCGCGTCGGCGAAGTCGACGTCGGGGAACACCTCGGCGAGGGTGCGGTCGAGCGTGGTCTCGCCGTTCGCCACCATGTCGGCCAGGGTCATCGCGGTGACGGTCTTGAACACGGACGCCGTCTCGAAGGGGGTGTCCTCGTCGGCGGGGACGGAGCCGTCGATCGTCCCCGCCCACGCGAACGCGACCGCGTCCGGGTCGTCGACCGGGAAGCGGGCCACCGCCAGACCCTGGACGCGGCGCTCGTCGAGCACGGTGTCGAGGTCGTCGGCGAGTGTCTCGTCCCCGCCGAACACCGCGGGCGGCGGCGGG
The DNA here is from genome assembly GCF_040660275.1 of Nocardiopsis sp. NPDC049922. Classification (NCBI taxonomy): domain Bacteria; kingdom Bacillati; phylum Actinomycetota; class Actinomycetes; order Streptosporangiales; family Nocardiopsidaceae; genus Nocardiopsis; species Nocardiopsis sp. NPDC049922. Next base: position 200,591 of record NZ_JBFAME010000009.1, read on the forward strand.
GAGGCGGGGGCGAACAGGAAGGCGAGGACGGTGGCGACCGCGCCCACCGCAAGTGCGGCCAGCCACACCCGCCCGGGCGCCGCGGCCGGGAGGGGACGGCGGGTCGCGCGCTTCGGTGGGGTGGGCGGGGACTGGACGCGGGGGTCGGCGGTCGTCATGCCCCCAGCGTGTCCGGACGCCCGCGCGCCCGGAAGTCGCGGCTGTCACCGTCCGACCGTGAGGATCGACCGGATCGGTGATGACATCTGTCATGTGGGCTGGTGGGGCCGCCCGGATCACGCGGCGGCGGCCACCAGGCCCCACAGCGTGAGCGAGCCGAGGGCCAGGGAGAAGATCACCGACAGGACGAACACCGGCACGTGCAGCCACCGCCACCGCCCGTTCTCCGTCGGCGCCCGACGGAAGTGCCACACCCCGACCGTCACCCCGGCCGCCACGGCTCCCGCTGCCAGGGCCCACAGCGCCAACGGAGCCCAGGTCCAGTCACCGAGGCGCTGTCCGGCGACGAGCCAGGCCACCGCCCCCAGGGACAGCGACACGACGCGCAGCCGGTCGAGCGGGCTCCCGGTGACGAGGGTCCGGCGGCGCACCATGAGCGAGAGCAGGAGGACCGGCGCGACCACCGTCATCGCGGTCACGGCCACCGTGACGGGGGTGGGGGGTGCGGGCGGCAGCGGCTCGGGGTCGTCCCCGAGGAGTGCGTAGGCCAGGTCCATGGCGTCGACGCTCTGGCTGTTGGCCATGACGACCACGCCCTGGGTGTCGTCGAAGGCCAGCATGGTACTAGTGCCGAACGTGTCACCGGCGTGCCTGGTCACCGAGCCGACACCGGTCACGTCCACCGTGAACCAGGCCAATCCGATCGCGGCGTGGTCCGACCCGTTCCGGGGGGCCGGAATCCACTCGTACACCGGCTGCACGGCGCTCGCGCCGGGTGCGGTGCCCCGGGCGACGGCGGTGAGCAGCCGGGTCAGGTCGGCCGGGGTGCTCCAGGTGGCGCTCCCGGCGGGAGCGTAGGCGGTGTTGTGCCACGGTTCGGTCGGCGCCCCGGGAACGCTGTGGGGACGCGCCCCTCCCCCGGGGACGCCGATGACGGTGTCGTCCATGCCGAGCGGCTCCAGGACCCGCTCGGCGACCAGTTCCCCGTAGGGGGTGCCGCTCTCGGCGGCCAGCGCCGCGCCGAGCACGGAGAAGCCGAGGTTGGAGTACTGAAACGCGCCCGGCTCGTCGGCCGTGGTCGTCTCCAGCGCCTCCACCGGGGGCGGGACCGCCGCGAAGGGGTCGGTGAGGGTGAGCGTCGGCAGGACGTGGGCGCGCAGGACCATGCCGTCGGGAACGGTCGGCAGACCGGAGTGGTGGGTGGCCAGATCCTCCAGCGAGGCCCCGGCGACGGCCGGGTCGGCGAAGTCGACGTCGGGGAAGATCTCGAAGAGGGTGCGGTCGAGCGAGGTCTCGCCCCGGTCGACCATGTCCGCCAGGGTCATCGCCGTGACCGTCTTGAACAGCGAACCGGTCTCGAACCGCGTCTCCTCGTCCACGGGGACCGTGCCGCCCTCGGTCCCAGCACGCGCGAACGCGACCGCGTCCGGGTCGTCGACCGGGAAGCGGGCCACCACCAGCCCCTGCACGTCCCGGGCGTCGAGCACGGTCGCCACGTCGTCGGCGAGCGCTTCGGCACCCTCGACCGTCGGGATCGGCGGCGGGGCGACGGGGGCGAACAGGAAGGCGAGGACGGCCGCGACCAGACCCACCGCCAGGCCGACCAGCCACACCCGCCCGGGCGCCTCGGCCGGGCGGGTACGTTCTCCCCTCGCCGACGGGAAGGTCCTCCCGTGGCCCTGACCAGCGGGCTCGCCCATAACCCCATGGTGACGCGCCCCACGCCTCCCCGGAAGTCACCACCCTGGGGCGGGGCCGCGTGGATCGGCCCCGGACGGGCCTCACCCCCCGTGCACGATGCGTTCGGCGCGCTCCTCGCTCGGCTGGATCTCACCGGACAGGATCCTCTCGGCGTGGTGGCACGCCACCCGGTGGGCGCCCGTCTCCGGCGCGCCCTCCAACCGCCGCAGCTCCGGCCGTTCCGTGGCGCACCGTTCGTCCTGCCGCCACGGGCACCGGGTGTGGAAGCGGCACCCCGACGGCGGGTTCGCGGGCGAGGGCAGGTCCCCGGCGAGCAGGATCCGCTCCCGGGCGTCCTCCACCTGCGGGTCCGGGACGGGCACCGCCGACATGAGCGACCGCGTGTAGGGGTGCAGCGGCGTCCGGTACAGGTCGTCGCTGTCGGCCTCCTCGACCAGACCGCCCAGGTACATCACCCCGACCACGTCGCTCACGTGGCGGACCACCGCCAGGTCGTGCGCGATCACCAGGTAGGTCAGTCCGAGCTCGCCCTGGAGCTCCTCCAGCAGGTTCAGCACCTGGGCCTGGATCGACACGTCCAGCGCCGACACCGGTTCGTCGCAGATGATGAGGTCCGGTTCCAGCACGAGGGCCCGGGCGATCCCGATGCGCTGGCGCTGTCCGCCGGAGAACTCGTGCGGGTAGCGGGTGAGCGCCTTCGCGGACAGCCCCACCCGTTCCAGGGCCTCGACCACGCGCCTCCGCTGGTCCTGGAGCACGAGTCTCCCGAGCGCGCGACCGCGCGGCGCGTCCTCTCCCCCGTCCGGCCCGCCGATCCCGTGCGCGCGCAACCCCTCCATGAGGATCGACCCCACGTTCTGCCGGGGGTTGAGGCTGCCCAGCGGGTCCTGGAAGACCATCTGGAGTCTGCGCCGTTCCCGGCGCATCGACCGCGCGTCGAGTCCGGCCAGGTCCCGTCCGTCGAACCACACCGCGCCGCCGGTGATGTCCGCCAGGCGCAGCACGGCGCGGCCCAGGGTGGTCTTGCCGCAGCCCGACTCGCCCACGAGCCCGTAGGTCTGGCCGCGCTCGACCGCCAGACTGACCCCGTCGACCGCGCGCACGTGGCCGATGGTCCGGTCGATCACCACCCCCCGCCTGATCGGGAAGTGCACCTTCAGGTCCTCGATCCGCAGCAGACTCATGCCCGCTCCTCCTCGTCCTCGGCCGCCCCGTCCGGCGCCCGCACCGCCTCGGCGTCTCCGGAGGGGTTCACGCAGCGGTGCACGTGGGCGCCGCCGCCCTCCGCCGACACGAGCGCGGGAGGCCCCTGGAGGCACGCCATCGCGTAGTGGTCGCAGCGCGGGGCGAAGGCGCACCCGTCGGCCCAGGCGATGTTGTCGTTGACCGACCCCCGCACCGGCGTGAGCGGCTCGCCGCGCGGGGCGTCCAGCCGGGGGATGGAGCCGAGCAGTCCGACGGTGTAGGGGTGGGTGGGGTCGGCGAACAGCCGCGACCGGGACGCCCGCTCCACGGCCCTCCCCGCGTACAGGACGTTGATGTCGTCGCACAGCCCGGCGACCACGCCCAGGTCGTGGGTGATCATCAGCAGGGCGGTGCCCTCCTCGACGACCAGGTCGCGCAGCAGTTCCAGGATCTGCGCCTGGATGGTGACGTCCAGCGCGGTGGTCGGCTCGTCGGCGATCATCAGCCGGGGGCGGCAGGCGACCGCCATCGCGATCAGCGCGCGCTGGCGCATGCCGCCGGACAGCTGGTGCGGGTACTCGCGCAGCCGCCGCGTCGGATCGGGGATGCCCACCCGGTACAGCAGGTCGGCGGCCTCCTTGCGAGCCCGTTCCCCGCCCAGGCCCCGATGGCGTTTCAGGATCTCGGTGACCTGGCGGCCGATGGGGACCACCGGGTTGAGCGAGCTGAGCGGGTCCTGGAAGATCATCGCCAGCTGGGACCCGCGCAGGTCGCGCATCCGCTTCTGGGACAGGGCGAGCAGGTCGACGTTCCCGTCCGGCAGCCGCAGCACGGCGGAGCCGCCGACCGACACGCCCCGGTCGGGCAGCAGCCCCATCAGGGCCAGCGACGTGACGCTCTTGCCGCACCCGGACTCGCCGACGAGACCGGTGACCCGGCCCTCCTCCAGGGTGAAGGACACCCCGTCCACGGCGCGGGTCTCGTCGGCCCCGCGCCGCCGGAACACCACGGACAGCTCGTCCACGGTCAGCAGTGGCGTGCTGGAACTCATGGCTACTTCCTCAGCTTGGGGTCGAGGGCCTCCCGCATCGCCTCACCGAGCAGGGTGAAGCCGAGCGCGGTCACGATGATGCCCAGGGCGGGGTAGACCGCCAGGGAGGGGGCGCTGGACAGGAAGCGCTGGGCGTCGGCGAGCATCGTCCCCCACTCGGGGAAGGACGGGTCCGGGTTGCCCAGGCCCAGGTAGGACAGGGCGGCGGCGTCGATGATCGCGGTCGCCAGGGTCAGCGTCGACTGCACGATCACCGGCCCCATCGAGTTGGGCAGGATGTGGGTCAGCGCGATCCTGCGTTCGCCCACGCCCAGCGCCCGCGCGGCGAGCACGTAGTCGCGTCCGCCCTGGGAGATCATCGCGCCGCGCAGCAGTCGGGCGAAGATCGGCACCTGGGCCACGCCGACCGCCAGCATGACCGTGAGCAGGCTGGGGCCGATGAGCGCGGCGACGGTGACGGCGAGCAGCAGGGTGGGCAGGGCCAGCATCATGTCGATGACGCGCATGATGACGTTGTCGAGCTGGCGGCCCCAGCGTCCGCCGAGCACGGAGGCGGCGCCGGCCGTCCCACCGAGCAGGGCGCCCACGCCGAAGCCGACGACCGTGGCGACCACGCCGACCAGGAGGGTCTGCCGGGCCCCGATCACCATGCGGGAGAACTGGTCGCGGCCGAGGTTGTCCAGTCCGAACCAGTTCTCGGCGCGCGGGCCGACGAACACGTTGCGGTTGGGGAAGACCTCGTCTCCCCAGGTCTGGGCGACAGGGCTGTAGGGCGCGATCAGCGGGGCGCCCAGGGCGATGAGCAGGAACACGACGACGACGACGGCGCCCGCGATCGCCATCGGACTGCGCCGCATGCGGGAGAGGGCCTCCCGCCAGACGCTCGCGCCGTGGCCGTCGGCGGACCGCTCGCCCATGAGTTCGGCGAGCCGGTCGACCTTGGCCGCCTTGCGGCCGAGGAGTGGGGAGCTGGGTGTCGTCGGCATCACTGGGCCCGCACTCTCGGGTCGAGGAGGCTGTAGGAGATGTCCACCAGCAGGTTGATGAAGACGTACATGGTGGCGATGAGCAGGATGAAGCCGGTCAGCGCCGGGTAGTCGCGCTCCTGGGTGGCGGAGTAGACGAAGGACCCGATGCCGGGGAAGGCGAAGACGCTCTCGGTCAGGACCGCCCCCGCGAAGAGGCTGCCGGTGAGCAGGCCGACGGCGGTGACCACGGGGAGCATCGCGTTGCGCATGACGTGGCGGGTGCGCACGGTGCGGCGGTGCAGGCCCTTGGCGTCGGCGGTGCGCACGTAGTCCTCGCCCAGGACCTCCAGGACGCTGGCGCGGGTCATGCGGACGATGACGGCCAGCGGGATCGAGGCCAGGGCGAGGCCGGGCAGGATCAGATGGAGGAACCCGTCCCAGACCACGTCCCACTCGCGGGTCATGACGGCGTCGAGCAGCACGAACCCGGTGATGTCGGTGCGGCTCAGGCCCGGTGAGAGGCGGAACGCGGAGGGCAGCCAGCCCAGGGTCTCGGCGAAGACCGCCTTGAGGATGAACGCCAGGAAGAAGACCGGCGTGCAGATCCCGAGGAGAGAGCCGCCGACCGCCGCGAAGTCGAGGGCCGAGCCGCGCCTGCGCGCGGCCAGGTAGCCGAGCGGGATGCCGACGGAGACGGCGATGAGCATCGCCGTCACGGACAGCTCGATCGTGGCGGGGAACCGGGTCAGGAACTCGGTGAGCACGGGTCTGCCGGTCTGGAGGGAGGCGCCCAGGTCGCCCTGGGCGATCCTCCGGAGGAAGGCGAGGTACTGGACGGTGAAGGGTTCGTCCAGGCCGAGCGCGCGCCGCAGCGCCTCGCGCTGCTCCTCGGTGGCGTCGTCGGGGAGGAGGGCGTACTCCGGGCCGCCGGGCAGCCGTTGCAGCCAGGCGAACAGCAGGATCGACAGTCCCCCCAGGGTGGGGATCAGCTGCAGGGCGCGCCTGACGATGAATCGCAGCACCTTCGCCGCCTTTCGTCAGCGGTGGGAACGATGAGACCGGCGGCGCCCCGCCGGGGTGGGGCGGGTGCGCCGGTGCGCACGGTGGGAGGGGCCCGACCGGGGTCGTGGTCGGGCCCCTCCCCTCCCCGTCGGGGGGAGGGGGCGCGGGTCACTGCCAGGAGGCCTCGCGGAACTCCTCCTGGGTCAACGGGCTCACGTTCGGCGGGTTGACGTTGGCCGCGAAGGCGATGGAGGGCGGGGAGCTGGAGATGGGCAGCCCCGGCAGGATCTCCATGATCTGCTCGTTCAGGTCCTCGTAGGCGGCGACCCGCTCCTCGGTGTCCGGGTTGGAGCTGGCCTCGGCCATGGCCTCGAACAGGTCCTCGTCGCGCAGTCCGAACTCGTCGGAGGGGCCGCTGAACCAGGTGCCGATGAAGTTGTAGGCGTCGTTGTAGTCGCCGGTCCAGCCGAGCAGGTACATGTCGCAGTCGCCCGCGTTGGTCCGCGGGATGTACTCGGTCCACTCGTAGGTCGTGGGCTCCACGGTGACGCCGACGGCCTCCAGGTCGGCGGCGATGACGTCGAAGATGTCGCGCGGCGCGGGCATGTAGGGGCGGGTGACGTCGGTGGGGTAGCAGAACTCGACCGTCAGGTCCTCCTGCCCGGCGTCCTCCAGCATCTGCTGCGCCAGGTCGGTGTCGTACTCGTAGGTCTGGACGTCGGGCGACCAGCCGTCGAGGGTGTCGGGCATGAACTGGGTGGCCACCTCGCCGCCCTCGGGGAGGATGGTGTCGACGATCCGCTGCCGGTCGACCGCGTGCGCGAGGGCCCGGCGGACCTCCGCGTCGGCGAGGGCCTCGTTGGTCTCCTGCTGGTAGGCCATGTAGAGGACGTTGAACACGCCGCGGGTGGGCACCTGGAACCCGGCGGCCTCCAGGGGTTCGACGTCGGCGGGGGCGACCAGGTCGTAGCCGTGGATGTCGCCCGCCTCCAGGGCTTGGCGGCGCGCGTTCTCGTCGGGGATGGCGCGCAGGATCATCGTCTCGAAGCCCGCGGGCTCGCCCCAGTAGTCGTCGTAGCGCTCCAGGGCGACCTCGGCCTGGTCCTGGTTCCACTCGGTGACGCGGAACGGCCCGGTCCCCGCGACCGTCCCGGCCTCCTGGGTGTAGGCGGGGAGGGTGAAGTTGCCGGGCTCGCCGGTGATCTCCTCGTCGGCGACCTGCTCGATCACGGCCGGGCTCATGATGCCGAACGCGGCGAGGGAGAAGCCGCCGGGGAAGACGGAGGAGTACTCGGCGATGGTGATGACCGCGGTGAGCTCGTCGGTCGCCTCGCAGGACTCGAAGCGGGGCTCGCCGATGTCCTCGTTCTCGTTCTCGGCGAACCCGCCGAAGATCGTCTGCCAGTAGTAGGAGTTGTTGCCGTCCTGGTAGGGGCCGGTCATGTTGTACCAGCGGTCGAAGTTGGCGCAGACCGCCTCGGCGTTGAATTCCTCGCCGTCGTGGAAGGTGACGCCGTCCCGCAGGTGGAAGGTCCATTCGGTGCCGTCCTCGGACTGCTCCCAGTCCTCGGCGAGGCCGCCGACGATCTCCGTGCCGCCGGATTCGTGCTTCAGCAGTGTTTCGAAGACCTGCCTGCTGTAGCGGAAAGTTTCTCCGTCACTGGTGAAGAAGGGGTCGAGGGTGCTGATGTCACCGGCGCTCGCGAAGACGAACGGCTCGGAGTCGTCGCCACCCGATCCCTCGCGATCGCTCTCGGCGCAGGCTGTCGCCACCAGTACGAGTGAGGCGGCCGCGGCGATGAGCGCGAGCGGCCTTCGGGAAGACTTCCTGAACATGGTCCACCTCGGTGTGGGCGGGGGGGTCGAGGCCCTGGTCGATAGATCGGACCCTAAACCGCGTGAAGTCCGCCGGGGAAGATGGACGGCTGGGTGTTAATACAACCGTTTCAGTTCTGTGCCGCGATCCATAGGTCGGGTTTTGTGTGCGCCGCGTGCAGGCCGGACTCGCTATCACGTGAACCGCGGGAAAGAAACCCCACAGTGAATTATATGGTTATTGATAGCCGAGTGCCCGAATTGAAAGGGATGATAGGACGTTCAATCTTTGTCTTTTTTGTCCACGAACGTGACGTTGGGGACCCTGGTCCGACACCGGACACGGAGCGCCCGGAGCCACATGGGCCCAAGATTCCTCAAACTTCCCTGTTGCCGTGGAAGATACGGAAGGTTAGAGTAGCCCTGTGAATGATCGTCTCTACTCCGTGGAACAGGTCGCCGAGCTGCTGGGCCTGCACGTCCGCACCATCCGCAACTACGTGCGCGACGGGCGGCTCAACGCGGTGCGCATCGGCAAGCAGTACCGGATCGCCCAGTCCGACCTGGAGGCCTTCACCGGGCGACCGGTGCCCGGTCCGCCGGGCGCGGCGCCCGGACGGCGGCACAGCGAGGTGTCGAGCATCGTGGAGGTGGAGGGCGTGGACCGGGCGACCGCCGACCGCGTGGCCACACTCCTGACCAGCGTGGCCGCCAGCCCCCGCCCGGACGGCCCGCCGCTGCGCGTCCAGACGGTCTTCGACGCCGAGCGGTCGCGGATGAAGGTCGTCGTCCTGGGCGGCCTGGCGGACACGGCCCGGATGCTCGACTGCGTGGAGGGGGTGCTCGCCCCGTGAGCGTCATCTACCGGTCGGCGGCCGACGAGCGGGCGATCCGCGACCGCTACCGCCGTGACCTGGCCGTCTGGCCCGTCCCCGTCGAGCACCGGCGGGTGGCCACCCGCCAGGGCGAGACCTTCGTCGTGGTCTGCGGGCCGCGGGACGCGCCCCCGGTCGTGCTCCTGCACGGTTCGGGCGCCAACACGACCATGTGGCGGGAGGACGCCGCCGCCCTGGCCCGGCGACACCGGGTCCACTGCGTCGACCTCATCGGCGAGCCGGGCCTGAGCGCGCCCTCGCGCCCGCCCCTGGACTCCGACGCCCTGTCCGCGTGGCTGGACGAGGTCCTGGACGGGTTGGGGATCGCCGAGACCGCGCTCGTCGGGGCCTCCCTGGGCGGTTGGGTGGCCCTCGACCACGCCGTCCGGCGCCCGGAGCGGATCCGCCGCCTGGCACTGCTGTGCCCGGGCGGGGTGGGTCGGCAGACCACGGAGCGGATCCTCGCGGCCCTGCTGCTGCGCCTGTTCGGGGCGTGGGGCAGACGCCGCTCGGTGCGGGCGGCCACGGGCCTGAGGGACCCCGAGGACCGGGAGGTGCTCGAGGCCGTGGAGGAGACCTTCGCCGGGTTCCGGCCGCGGACCGAACGGCTGCCCGTGTTCTCCGACGACGCCCTGCGCGGCCTGGCGATGCCGACGCTGGTGGTCGTGGGCGACCGCGACGCGATGTTCGACTCCCGTGGGACCGCCCGTCGCGTGCGCGCCCTCGTCCCGCACGCCGCGGTGACCGTCCTGCCCGGGACCGGACACGCGATCCTCGGGCAGGGCGGGAGACTCTCAGCCTTCCTGGCCGACGCGACCGGCTGAGCCCGCCGAGCACCAGCGTCGGACCACCGTGGTCCACAGGGCGACGTTGACGAGGATGGCGGCCAGTGCCGCCAGGGCCCCGGCGACCATGAGCGGGGTACTGGCGATCTGGGCCGCCCGGTGCAGGCCCGACAGGGCGACGGCCATCCCCAGGAGGGCGCCCGCCTGGGACACCCGCCACAGCAGGGGCACGGCCCTGAGCACCGGGACGGCCAGCCCGGCCATCGCCGCACCCGCCGCGGCGGAGCCGACCAGCACGGCCCACAGACCGGTGGCCACCGGGGCCGGGACGTCGCCCGCGCCCATGATGTCCCAGGCCGTGTAGGCGAGGAAGGCGAAGAAGGGTGCGGTGGCGACCATCAGGACGCAGGCCTGCAGCACGTCCGACGGGGCCCGTTCACCGGGGCGGCGTCCGGCGAGGAGGCCGGTGCCGGGGGTCGGCGCGGCGGCCTCGGGCCGCCGCTCGGCGACGGAGGGGGAGGAAACCGTCTCATACATGACGAACAGGGTCGCGTGCGGCGCGGGCACGGCGCAACAGGGGGATGGTCCGTATCCACCCCGAGCCGAGGCCCCCAACCCACGGTGGGCCGCGACAGCCGTCCGGAAACCGCGGGTCAGAGGCGTTCCCGTGGGGAGTTCAGGCCCCGGCCGGGCGGGACTGGCGGCCGACGTAGGCCAGGGCGCGCCGGGTGAGCACGTCGACGTCCTCGCGCACGTCGAACACCTCCCCCGGTTCGTCGGGGCCCAGGTCCTCCAGGGTGGCCAGCTGCGACTCCAGCAGCGCGGGGGGCATGAAGTGGCCCTCGCGGGCGCCCATGCGCGCGCTGATCACCTCGAAGGACCCGCTCATGTGCAGGAAGCGCACATCCGGGGCGCCCGCGCGCAGCACGTCGCGATAGGAGCGTTTGAGCGCCGAGCACGCCATGACGGTGGACTCGCCGCGCGCGTCGTGCCCGGCGATCCACGCGGCGAGGTCGCGCAGCCAGGGCCACCGGTCCTCGTCGGTCAACGGCACCCCCGCGGCCATCTTGGCGACGCTCTCCGGGGAGTGGAACGCGTCGGCCTCCGCGAAGGGGAGGTCGAGCCGCCCCGCCACGCGCGCGGCCACCGTGGTCTTGCCGCTGCCCGAGACGCCCATGAAGACGAAGTGCATGGTCTCTCCCGCTCTCGTTGGTACCCGCGTGCGCACACGACTACCGTCATCAATAGTGATATCAATCAGTCCGACTAGGCTTCGGGCTGGCCGCGCCCCACACGGCGGGCGCCATCCGGAAGCGCTGGGAGCACGATGGGCACTGACAACCGCACACTGCACAACCGCGTGCTGGCGGTCCTGGGCCCCGCGATCGCCGCCGACGAGTACGAGCCCGGCCACGCGTTCACGCTCCAGGGACTGGAGGAGGACTTCGGGGTCTCCCGCACGGTCGCCCGCGAGGCCGTCCGCGTCCTGGAGTCGATGCGCCTGGTGGTCAGCCGGCCCCGGACCGGGATCCGCGTGCGCCCGCGCTCGGACTGGAGCGTCTTCGACCCCCAGCTGATCCGCTGGCGCCTGGCGGGGCCGGGCCGGATGGCCCAGCTGCGCTCGCTCAACGAACTGCGCGCCGCCGTGGAACCGGCCGCCGCCGCCCTCGCCGCCGCGCGCGGCGACGCCGAGGAACGCGCCCAGCTCGTCGTGGTCGCCGAGCGGATGACCAGCACCGGCCAGGCCGGTGACCTGGACGCCTTCCTCGACCTGGACATCGCCTTCCACCGCCGGATCCTGGAGCTGTCGGCGAACGAGATGTTCGTCGGACTCTCCCAGGTGGTGGCCGAGGTGCTGATCGGGCGCACCTCCTTCCACCTCATGCCGCGCAACCCCCGTCCGGAGGCGCTGCGCCTGCACACGGCTGTGGCCAGGGCCGTCGCCGACGGTCTGCCCGACGTGGCCGAGGCGGCGATGCGCTCGATCGTCAGCGAGGTCGCCGTCGCGCTGGAGGCCGACGGGAGCGCGTGACGGGCGGGCATCCGCCCGCCCGTCACCCGCGCGGGAACCGGTCACACCACCAGGCTCAGGCCGAAGGCGAGGCCGAAGCCCACGAAGCCGATGAGGGTCTCCATGACCGTCCACGTCTTGAGCGTCGTCTTGACGTCCATGCCGAGGAACCGGCCGACCAGCCAGAACCCGGAGTCGTTGACGTGGGAGAAGGCGGTCGCTCCGCAGGCGATCGCGATGACGATCAGGGCCAGGTCCATCGAGGACAGGCCGCTGGTGGCGTGCACCGCGGGAGCGATGAGGCCGGCCGCCGTGGTCAGGGCCACCGTCGCCGAACCCTGCGCGACCCGCAGGGCCAGCGCGATGACGAAGGCCGCGACGATCACGGGGAGCCCGGTGGACTCCAGGGTCCCGGCGAGGGCCTCGCCGATGCCGCTGGTGCGCAGGACGCCGCCGAACATGCCGCCGGCGCCGGTGATGAGGATGATGCCGCAGACCGGGCCTAGCGCCTCGCCGACGATCTGCTCGACACTCGCGCGGGAGTACCGTCCGTGCCCGAGCGCGACCATCGCGACGAGCACGGTCAGCAGCAGCGCGATCGGCGTCTGGCCGAGCAGCTGCAGGACCCGCACCCACAGGGCGTCCTCGGCGACGGCGCCGGTCGCCACGAGGGTGGCGGTGCCGGTGTTGCCGAAGATCAGCACCATCGGGAGCAGGAGGATGCCCAGGACGGTGGCCAGGCGCGGCGGGTCGTCGTGCTGGACGGTGCCGTCGGCCAGGATGTCGTCGGGGACGGGGATCTCGAAGCGTCTGCCCGCCCACAGGCCGTAGAGGTAGCTGGAGAGATACCAGGTGGGGATGGCCAGGACCAGGCCGACGAGGAGGGCCAGGCCCATGTCCGCGCCGATCTCGACCGCCGCGGTGACCGGACCGGGGTGCGGCGGGACGAAGGCGTGCATGACCGCGAACGCACCGGCCGTGGGCAGGGCGTAGGTGAGCACGGATCCGCCCAGGCGCCGGGCGACGCTGAAGACGATCGGCAGCATGACGATGAGGCCGACGTCGAAGAAGATCGGGAAGCCGAAGAGCAGGGAGGCCACGCCGAGCGCGAGGGGGGCTCGCTTCTCCCCGAAGGCCTTGATCAGGGCCCCGGCGAGGACGGCTGCGCCGCCGGTCACCTCCAGGAGGCGGCCGATCATGACGCCGAGGCCGACCAGGAGGGCGACGTTGGCGAGGGTGCCGCCGAAGCCGCCGAGGAGGGTGGGCACCACGCCGGCGGCGGGGATGCCGGTCGCGAGCGCGGTCAGGACGCTGACCAGGACGAGCGCGACGAACGCGTGCAGTCGGAAGCGGATGATCAGGAGCAGCAGGAGGGCGATGGCACCAGCCGCGATCCCGAGGAGGGGTCCCGTGCCGTAGACGGGTTCGAAGTTCTCCACGACGGAGCCTTCCGATGGGCGGATGTGGACACTGGGCCGCCGATGACACGGCCCTGACCTGCACTTGGGGCAGGCGACCGCAATGGTAATACCATTTGTGAGCCCGTGTGAAGCGGGTCGTTCGGATCTGTTACATCCACGAGACCCGCGTCACCCTCCCCGCCCACGCGGGCACGCGTTCGGGCCCGTGGCGCGGGGCGCCACGGGCCCGACGGTGCGGTTCGTCGTCAGACGCCGACGGCGACGAGGAGGCGGCGGCCGGCGCCGGTCGGCGGGGGTCACCCCTCTCCGCTTTTCCTTCGCGGGAGCCGTGACATTGTGCGCCGTCCGAAAAGGCACGGCAGACCGTTTCTGCGCCAATATGCCCACAGAGCTCGCGGGGAGTCCCTACCGTGTCATCACGGCCGCGGGCGACCGCGCGCCCGCGGGCGACGGCGCACACCTCCCCACAGCATCTCTCGGACACTCCTCCATTGACAACATGATGTCAACATGACAGGATGCTGTCATGATCGAAGCACCCAAGCGCATCGTCCACCTCGCCGTCTACGACCAGATGGCCGACTGGGAGATCGGGCACGCCGTCGCGCACATCCGCAACGGGCACGCGCACCGACGCCCCGGCCGCCACGACGTGGTCACCGTCGGCCTCACCGGCGCTCCCGTCACCACGATGGGCGGGCTCACCGTCCTGCCCGACCTCGCGCTCCCCCAGCTCAAGCCCTCCGCCAGCGCGATGCTGATCCTCCCCGGCTCCGACCTCTGGGACGCCGACCCCGAGGCGCTCACGCCCTTCACCTCCGCCGCCGGGATCTTCCTCGACGCCGGCGTCCCGGTCGGGGCCATCTGCGGCGCGACCGCCGGGCTGGCCCGCGAGGGGCTCCTCGACGACCGCGCCCACACCAGCGGCGCCCCCGAGTACCTCCTGGCCACCGGGTACGCCGGGATCGCGCACTACCGTTCCGAACTCGCGGTCACCGACGGGGACCTGATCACCGCGGGCCCCACCGCGCCGATGGAGTTCGCGCGCGAGATCTTCGCGATGCTGGACCTGTACTCGCCGCGCGTCCTCGACGCCTGGTACCGGCTGTTCAGCCAGCACGACCCGGAGGCCTTCGCCGTCCTCGCGGAGGCGTCCCACGCATGACCTCGGCGGACAGGAACCACTCGAACCTGCTGTCGGGCGCCGCGCTCACGGTGTTCCGCCTCAACGGGCAGCTCCTCAGCGTGGCCGAGGGCCTGGCCAGACCGGTGGGGCTGACGGCGGCGCGGTGGCAGGTGCTGGGCGCGGTGACCGACGAGCCGCTGACGGTGTCGGCGATCGCCCGCCGGTTCGGCATCTCGCGGCAGAGCGTCCAGCGCATGGCGGACCTGCTGGTGGACCAGGGGATGGCCGAGTACCGGCCCAACCCGGCGCACAGCCGGGCCAAGCTGCTCGCCCTCACCGAGCAGGGTGTGGCGGCGATGCGCCGCATCCGCCCGGACCACGCCCGGGTCGCGGACGCGCTGGTGGACGAGTTGGGAGAGGAGGAGACCGAACGCGCCCTGGAGTCGCTGCGGCTGCTGTCCCAGGCCCTGGACCGGATCGGGGAGTCCTGACTCCGCCCGGATCGCCCCGGTGTCGTCGGTTCCGCCGTCGGCGTCGCACTCATCCGGCTCGTCCTTCACCCGGGCATCACCGACAGCGATGTCGAGGCCGCCGCCGGGGCGATCACCAAGGCCGTCGCGGAGCTGTGAACCTCCTCCCCCCGCAGGTCAGGGCGCGGGTCGGGGGCTACACTTGCCCGACCGCACACGGAGCCGAAACGCACGCGAGGTGTGACGTGTCACATCGCGTAGTAGCATTTCGCGTATGACATTGTCGTACTAGAGAGTGGTTGCACCCCCATGCCGGGAAGAATCCAGTCGATCGAACGCGCCGCCGCCATCCTCCGGCTCCTGGCCAGCGGCGCCCGGGGGCTGAGCCTGGCGGAGATCTCCCGGTCCCTCGAACTGCCCAAGGGCACCGCCCTGGGCATCCTGCGCACCCTCCAGCACGTGGGGTTCGTCGAGCAGGACCCGGAGTCGGGTCGCTACCGCCTGGGCGGCGGCATGCTGAGCCTGGGCACCCGCTACCTCGACGGGAACGAACTGCGCACCCGTGCCCTGAACTGGGCCGACACCCTCGCCTCCCGCAGCGGCGAGAGCGTGCGGATCGGCACCCTCCACAAGAGCCAGGTCCTGGTGGTGCACCACGTCTTCCGCCCGGACTCGACCCGGCAGACACTCGACGTGGGCGACCTGCTGCCCCTGCACGCGACCGCCATCGGCAAGGTCCTCATGGCCTTCGACCCCCTCGCCGTCCCCGAGGAGGACACCCCGGCCTCGGAGTCCGGCGGGGTCGTCTCGCTCCCCGCGTTCACCCGGCGCACCGTCGTCTCCCCGGCCGCCCTGGAGGCGCAGCTGGTCGAGGTGCGCGACAACGGCTGGGCGTGGGAGGCCGAGGAGCTGGTCGAGGGCGAGGTCTCCATCGCCGCGCCCATCCGCGACCGGCGCGGCGTCACCGTGGGCGGCATCGGTGTGCGCGGCGCGGTGGAGCGCCTGGCGGCGGACGACGGCAAGCCGGACATGGAACAGGTCTCCTACGTGCGCGACGCCGCCCGCGCGATATCCCGGGACCTGGGCGCCACCCCCTACTGACCGCCACCCCGCGCCCGATCGCCCTCCGCCGCTGAGCCTCGCGATATCCGCAGGTCGGAGTGGTGGGTTCCACGCCAGCCCCGGCCCTGACACAGTTCTTGTACACCCACGGGCGATCACTCTCCGTGTTGTGTGATCCACGCGACACGATTGCGTCACGCCGTCTTGACATGGGAAGGAAAGACGGATGAAACTGACGCGTACTTCATACGTCAATGTCGTACGCCGTTCGGTACATGCCGAGTTCACCCGTTCGACACCCATCCCGGCTTCCCACCCGCAGCCGTCCACCGGAAGGCGAACATCCCGATGAGTCAGCAGTACGTCGCCGCGATCGACCAGGGCACCACGTCGAGCCGCTGCATCCTCTTCGACCGGGACGGGCGGATCGTCTCGGTCGACCAGCGCGAGCACCGCCAGATCTTCCCCCAGCCCGGCTGGGTGGAGCACGACGCCGAGGAGATCTGGACCAACGTCGAGGTCGTCGTCCAGCAGGCCCTCCAGAAGAGCGACATCACCCCAGACCAGGTCGCCGCCATCGGCATCACCAACCAGCGCGAGACCACCGTCGTGTGGGACCGCGAGACGGGCAAGCCGGTCCACAACGCCATCGTCTGGCAGGACACGCGCACCCACGACATCGTCCGCGAGCTCAGCGAGAAGGGCGGCCAGGACCGCTTCCGCGCCGCGTGCGGCCTCCCCCTCGCCACCTACTTCTCCGGCCCCAAGCTCCGCTGGCTGCTGGACAACGTCGACGGCCTGCGCGGGCGAGCCGAGCGCGGCGAGGTGCTGTTCGGCACCATGGACACCTGGCTCATCTGGAAGCTGACGGGCCACCACGTCACCGACGTGACCAACGCCAGCCGCACCATGCTGATGAACCTCCACACGCTGGAGTGGGACCCCGAGGTCCTGGACGCGATGGACATCCCCGCGGCCATCCTCCCCGAGATCCGCTCCTCCTCCGAGGTCTACGGCACCGCCCGCGGCTACCTCGCCGGCACCCCGGTCGCCTCCTCCCTCGGAGACCAGCACGCCGCCCTGTTCGGCCAGACCTGCTTCGACCCGGGTGACGTCAAGGGCACCTACGGCACCGGCACCTTCCTGGTGATGAACACCGGCACCGAGCCGGTCACCTCCGACAACGGCCTGCTCACCACGCTCGGCTACAAGCTGGGCGACGAGCCCGCCGTGTACGCCCTGGAGGGCTCGATCGCCGTCACCGGCTCCCTCGTCCAGTGGCTGCGCGACAACCTGGGCCTGATCTCCACCGCCCCGGAGATCGAGACCCTCGCGCGCACGGTGGAGGACAACGGCGGCTGCTACATCGTTCCCGCCTTCTCCGGTCTGTTCGCCCCGCACTGGCGCAGCGACGCCCGCGGCGTCGTCGCCGGCCTGACCGGCTACGTCAACAAGGGCCACATCGCCCGCGCCGTCCTGGAGGCGTCGGCGTGGCAGACCCGCGAGGTCGTCGACGCGATGAACGCCGACTCCCAGATCGACCTGACCACCCTCAAGGTGGACGGCGGCATGACGGCGGACAACCTCCTCATGCAGATCCTGTCCGACGTGCTCGACGCCGAGGTCGTCCGGCCGATGGTCGCCGAGACCACCTGCCTGGGCGCGGCCTACGCCGCCGGTCTGGCCGTCGGCTACTGGCCGGACGTGGAGACCCTGCGCGCCAACTGGCACAAGGCGGCCGAGTGGACGCCCAAGATGGAGCCCGAGGTCCGCGACCGCGAGTACCGCAACTGGAACAAGGCCGTCGAGCGCACCCTCGGCTGGGTCGAGCACCCGGGCGAGAACGCGAAGTAGAACGCTTCGGCGATCCCCTCTGACGACCGCTCCCAGGGGTCACCGGCCACCGCCGGGGATCCCTGGGGCGGCACTCGGGGCACACCGCGTGCCCCGCACATCCCCATCACGTGACGGGTGAGTCCGCTGTTGCCCGTGTCCCGCGCCCCCCGGACGCGGAGCGACGGACCTCCCGCACCCCGCATGCCCCGTACGGGGCGGAGGTCCACATGGTTTATCTGGCAGAGTTCGTCGGTACGGCGATCCTGATCCTGCTCGGCGGCGGTGTCGTCGCCGGTGTCGTGCTGGCCAAGTCCAAGGCCAACAACGCCGGCTGGATCGTCATCACGTTCGGCTGGGGTATGGCGGTCGCGATGGCCGTCTACGTCACGGGCACCACGAGCGGCGCCCACATCAACCCGGCGGTCACCATCGGTCTGGCGAGCATCGGCTCGTTCGAGTGGTCCCTGGTCCCCGGGTACATCGCCGCGCAGATGGCGGGCGCCTTCACCGGTGCGGTGCTGGTGTACCTCGTCTACCACGCGCACTGGGCGCCGACCGAGGACGCCGACGCCAAGCTCGCGGTGTTCAGCACGGCCCCGGCCGTGCGCAAGCCGGTCGCCAACTTCGTCACCGAGGTCATCGGCACCGCGATGCTGCTCATCGGCATCCTGGGCATCGGCGCCAACAGCGAGCACATCCGCGACGGTGAGGTGGACCTGTCGGCGCTGTTCGCCACGGGTCTGGCCCCGCTCCTGGTCGGTCTGCTCGTGTTCGGCATCGGCCTGTCCCTGGGCGGCCCGACCGGCTACGCGATCAACCCGGCCCGTGACCTGGGCCCGCGCATCGCGCACGCGCTCCTGCCCATCCCGGGCAAGGGCTCCTCGGACTGGGGTTACGCCTGGATCCCCGTCGTCGCGCCGATCGTCGGCGGCGTGCTCGGCGCCTGGATCTGGAAGCTGACCGGGTTCGGCGGCTGACGCCCGTTCCGACGGGGGGAGCCGGGTACCGCCACGGGGGCGGTACCCGGCTCCTTCGTCTGCGGCCCGATCTCTCGACGCCCGGGCACCCGCACTGGTACTGACCAGGGCGTTCGACAATACCGAACATGCACGACTCCATGAACACGCTTCGCCACCCTGAGCAACGCATTTCCCACGAAAACACGGTCAGGACCCCGACTCCACGCCTACTCGCAGGTAGAGGGGAGGGCTATCTTCACCATCGTGCGGCATTGTCGTATTATGCAGACGACACCTGCCTGAAACGTCAGAGCCCGTTCAGGTACAGGCGCGGCACCCGCCATCCCTCCCGAACGGACGGAGCACCAGCCATGACCGCCAGAACCCACCAACACGACATCGCCTCCTCCCGCGCCCACACGCGCGAGGAACTCGCCAGGGGCACGTTCGACCTCCTCGTGATCGGCGGCGGCATCCTGGGCACATCCGCCGCCTGGACCGCCACCCAGGCCGGTCTGCGCGTCGCCATGGTCGACGCCGGTGACTTCGCCGGGGCCACCTCCAGCGCCTCCTCCAAGCTCGTGCACGGCGGCCTGCGCTACCTCCAGACGGGCAACGTGCGCCTGGTCGCCGAGAACCACAAGGAGCGCCGCTCCCTCGCCTCGGACGTGGCCCCCCACCTGGTCAACCACATGCCGTTCCTGGTCCCCATCTACTCCGGCGGCCCCCACGGCGCCGCGAAGATGGGCGCGGGCGTGTTCCTGTACTCGGCTCTGTCGGCCTTCGGCGACGGCATGGGCCGTCTGCTCTCCCCCACCCAGGCCAAGCGGCTGGCCCCGGGCCTGCGCACCGACGGGCTCAAGTCGGTCGCCGCCTACAGCGACCACCAGATGAACGACAGCCGCATGGCCGTCATGACCGTCCGCGCCGCCGTCGACGCGGGCGCGGTCGTGCTCAACCACGCCGAGGTCGCGGGCCTGCGCACCACCCGCGGGCGGGTGACCGGCGCCGACCTGCGCGACCGGGTCGACGGGCAGGAGTTCGGGATCGACGCGCGCCTGGTGCTCAACGCCACCGGCCCGTGGGTCGACCGCCTGCGCGACATGGAGCAGCCCGGCGTCGCGCCGAGCGTGCGCCTGTCCAAGGGCGCCCACCTGGTGCTCAAGACCCCGGAGCCGTGGCGCGCCGCGCTGACCATCCCCGTCGACAAGTACCGCGTCTCCTTCGCCATCCCGTGGGAGGGCCGCCTCCTGCTGGGCACGACGGACGAGGAGTACACCGGCGACCCCGCCGAGGTCGGTGTGGTCCCGGGTGACGTCGACCAGATCCTCGGCGAGGCGACGCTCGGCATCGACGCGCCCTACCTCAACCCCGACAACATCACCTACTCCTTCGCCGGGCTGCGCGTCCTGCCCGGCGGCCCCGGCGGCACCAGCTCCGCCAAGCGCGAGACCGTGGTGACCCAGGGCCGGGGCGGCATGCTGTCGGTCGCGGGCGGCAAGTGGACCACCTACCGGCACATCGGCCGCACCATCCTGGAGGAGCTGCGCAAGGTCTCGGCCGTGCCGCTGGCCGAGGACATGTCCGACCCGCTCAAGACGGTGCCGCTGCCCGGTCTGGCCAGCCCCGAGGCGGTCACCCACCGGATCATCATCGACCGCGATCCGGGCGCCCGCCTGGACCCGCTGGTCGCGCGGCACCTCGCCTCGCACTACGGCAGCCTGGCGATGGACATCGCGGCCCTGGTGCGCGACGAGCCCGCGCTGGGCGAGCGCATCCACCCCGACGGCCCCGACATCTGGGCCCAGGTGGTCTTCGCCCGCGACCACGAGTGGGCGGTCACCGTGGACGACGTCCTGCGCCGCCGCACCACCGTCACCGTGCGCGGGCTGGACACCTCCGAGGTGCGCCAGCGCACCGAGGCCCTGCTCCAGGGCTGACCCCGAACCCCGGCCGCCCCGCACTCCCTGGAAGGGGCGGCCGGTCCACCCCGTCCCGGCGCCGGGCTCCTGACCCCGGCGCCGGGACGTCCCTATGCCTGGGGCGTGTTCCGCGTCCGCCCGTCCCGAGCGGCGAACGGCCCCCCGAAGACCGCCGTCGCGAAGCGCTCCCCGATCCGCCGGTGCGCGGCGGTGTCCGGGTGCAGCGCGTCGGGCAGCGGCAGCTCCGCGTGGTCCGACTCCCCGTAGAGCGCGCGGCCGTCGAGGTGGTGCAGGTGGGGGTCCTCGGCCGCCCTCCGCTCGACGAGGCGGGCGAGCTCGTCCCGGATGACGGTGAGCGTCAGCCGTCCGGCGGCGGTGTCCGCTGGGTCGCCGATCGCCCGGAAGCGCGGCGTCGCGGACTCCGGGTCGAGTGTCACGGGCCCCGGCGTGTCCTCCTGGATGGGGCACAGGAGCGGGGAGACCACCAGCAGCGGTGTGTCCGGATGTCCCTCGCGGATCGTGTCGAGGAAGCCGTGGACCGCCGGGGTGAAGGCGCGCAGCCGCATCAGGTCGGTGTTGGTCAGGTTGATGCCGATCTTGACGCTGATCAGGTCCGCCGGGGTGTCCCGCATCGTGCGGGCGGTGAACGGGTCGAGCAGGGCGTTGCCGCCGAACCCCAGGTTGACCAGCTCCACACCGGCTCGGGAGGCGGCGACCACGGGCCAGATCTCGGTCGGACGTTCGGCGTTGGAGCCCTGGCTGATGGAGCTTCCGTGGTGCAGCCAGACCCTCCGGCCGTGGTCCGGGGCTGGCCGGACCGGGGCGTCGGCGCGCAGGGCGATCAGCTCGGTGACCTCGCGGTGGGGCAGCCAGATCTCCACGTCCTTCTCCTCCCCGGACAGCCCGGAGAAGCGGACGGCGCCGGGCTGACCGGGGGTGGTGTCCGAGGACTGGGGGTCCAGGTCGACCGTGACGACGTTCCCCCCGGCGATGCCGCCCCGACCACACGTGACGCCGTCGACCACCAGGTCGTACACGCCGTCCTTCGGAGGCGGCCCACCGCGGTACACGGTCTTGGTGGGCAGTGCCTCCAGCTCGATGACGGTGGCGCGGGTACGCAGGCACAGCCGCACCCCGGAGCCCCGGGCCTCCATCGCGGCCAGGCCCGCGTCGGGGAACTGCCGTCGGGCCCAGGCGGGCAACCGGTGCGGCAGGACGCCGCGGTCGGTGCGCTCCACCTCGACGGCTCCGCGCAGCATGCCGGGCTCGACGGGTGTGGTGATCCACTCGGTCATCGTCTTCACTTCCGGGGACGTCGTCGACGCTGGGGCACGGCACAGTCTGCCGGGCCGGGCCCGGACACGCGAACGCCCCCGGAAGGCGGACCTTCCGGGGGCGTGCGGCTACGTGTGTGGCCCTACCTAGATGGCGACGACGTTCTCGGCCTGCGGGCCGCGGGTGCCGGCGACGATCTCGAACTCCACGCGCTGGTTCTCCTCGAGGTTACGGAAGCCGGAACCCTGGATCGCGCTGTAGTGGACGAAAGCGTCGGGCCCACCGTCGTCGGGGGAGATGAAGCCGAAGCCCTTCTCGCCGTTGAACCACTTCACAGTACCCTGAACAGTAGTGCCCTGAGCCATGTTCTCTCCTTCAGCTCGGTGTGCACGGACGCTTACACACGCGTCCGAGCAATTGCCGCGAGCCGATCGAAACCGCCCGCCGGTCACAAACTCCGCGGGCATACACCAACTGCGAAATTCAACGACTAACAATCACCATCGAACGTATCACAGCCGGACGCGCCGGCGGAGGATTTCGGTGTGGCAACCCGCACGGACGCCCGGGGAATACACCGCCGCACCCGGGGCAGCGCGCGTGGCCGACCGGGAGGCCACCGGAACGTCACCCTCCGCTCACCCTGATGTCGCCAGGACGTCGTCGACGCACCTCAGGACGGGTTCGGTCAGCACGGCGGAGGGGTCCAGGCGTGCACCGTCCGTGATGACGAACGTGTGCTCCTCCCCCGGCGGCGGCGTCCCCGGGGCGGTGTCCGCGATGGCCGCCGGGTCGAGGCGGTCGACCTCGGCCACCGGATCCCGCGGCAGCGCGCGGGCGCGGATCCGTATCCGCGAATCCCCGCCGCGCACGCGCGTTTGCGCGTCGAATTCCGGTTCGCGGCAGTCGAGATCCCGGTCCCGGGCGAAGAACCGCCACGCCCGCTCCCCGGCTCCGTCGACGGTCGGCACGGCGCACGGCCCCCGTCGGTCGGCGGGGTGACCCACCGTGCCTAGCGCTGGCAGCCGGGACACCAGTACAGGGTGCGTCCGGCCAGGTCCGTGGAGGCGGCGGGCGATCCGCACACGCGGCAGGGCTCCCCCGTGCGGTAGCAGACGTAGAGCGTGTCCGGGCGGGGCACGGGGTGGGCGTCGGGGTCGGGCCGGTGCTCGGGGCGGGTGGTGATGATGTACCCGTCGCGCACGCCGTCGCGGAGCAGGGCCGTGAGGTCGTCCCAGAGCGCGGTCCACTGGTCGCGATCGAGGTCGCGGCCCGGGGTCAGCGGGTCGATCCCGGCCCGGAAGAGGGACTCCGCGCGGTAGATGTTGCCGATGCCCGCGATGACGTCCTGGCGCATGAGCAGCACGGCGACGCTCGTCCGGGAGCGGCTGATCACGCGCCACGCGCGTTCGGGGTCGGCGTCGTCGCGCAGCGGGTCGGGGCCCAGCCTGTCCTGGACCGCGTGCTTCTCGTCGTCGGTGATCACCTCGCAGGCCGAGGGACCGCGCAGGTCCGCCCAGCCCGAGGTGGTGACCAGCCGGGCGCGCACGGCGCCGACGGGGGCGGGCGGCAGGACGAAGCCCTCGGCGTCCCGCTCCAGCTCGCGGCGGCCCGCGCCCTCGGTCCTGGGCGCGCCCAGGTGGCGTTCGCCGTCGGCGTCGCCGAAGGTCCACGCGCCGTACAGGCCGAGGTGCACCCGGAGCCACTCCCCCGAGTCGAACCCGAGGAACAGCTGCTTGCCGTGCGCCTCGCTCTCGGCGAGTACCCGCCCGTCGACACGCGCCGCGCCCTCGGCGAAGCGGCCCTGGGGGCTGGAGGCGCGCACGGCGGCGCCGCCGAAGGTCTTGTCGAAGTGCGCCGCCAACCGGTGCAGCGTGTGGCCCTCAGGCACGGTCTCCCCCCTCCGCCCGGCACGGCGGACGGACCGCCACGAGCCGGGCACGATGCTCCGAACAGCGTAGTGCGGCGCATCCGTGTCCAGGACGGGCGCCGGCCCGGCCCCGCCACGCGCTCAGTACGCGGCGAGGATCTCCTCCACCAGGGCACGGGGGTCGGCCAGGCAGCGCCAGGCGGGCACCAGCACGACGGGGTCGCCGGTGACGCGGTTGAGCGCCTCGCCCCGGACGATGAGGTGGCGCAGCGCGCGACCGTCCGGCTCCCGGTCGAGCAGGATGATCAACCGGCGGGCGGCGAAGCGCACCACCAGGTCCACCGTCCACCCCTGGACGGTCTGGAGCAGGGCGACCGACGTGCCCGCGCCGCGCAGTTCGTCCACCAGGGCGTCCCTGGCCGGGTCGGCCCCGGCCGCCGCGTGCGTGCCCGACACCAACGTGTCCAGGTCGGCCAACGGCCCGTCGCCGCCGATCCAGTACCCCCGATCCCCCACCGCGACGAGCCGCCGCCGCGTGCGGGTGAGCACCGACGACCACAGGTGCCCCATCCGCCGCACCCGGCGTTCGGCGATGGCGGGCGCACCGGCCGCCAGCATCGGCGAGAGCACGGTGACGTCGACGGCGTCCCGGTCGCAGGCGAGCAGGCCGGGACCGCCGACGCGCACGTCGTGGCGCGGTTCGCGCTGGCGGAGCTGGCGGCGGATCAGCGCCACCTGCGGCTGCGTCGGCGCCACCACCGCGATCACGTGGTCGGCGGGCAGCGCGGCGTCGAGTTCGTCCACCACCACCGCCACCCGGTAGGCCTCGTCGCGGTTGACGTAGGACGCGCCCGGCGCCGCCTCGCACGTGCCGTGCACGTCGTGCCACTCGAAGGCGGGGCCGCCCGCCGGGTCGGGGATCGTGCGCACGGCCACCCGCCCCCCGTAGCAGTGCCGGGAGGCCGCCGCGGCCAGCGGCGGGGCCGCGCCGACGTGCTCGTCCAGCCACAGCAGCGGCGGAGCGGCCTTGTAGGCGGCCCGCAGCGCCGATCCCGCCCCGTGCCGCAGACCCCGGTCGTCGAGCTGGTCGGCGGTCAACCCGGCGGCGGTCAGGGCCCGGCGCTCCTCGGCGGGTTCGAGCACGCTGGGCGGCCCCGGGTGGGCGGGGTCGCCGAGCACGACCGCCCGACTGGCGCGGTAGAGGGCGGGCAGCACCTCGGCGGCCCGGGTGCGCTCGGCCCCCACCACGATGACCAGGTCGTACAGTCCTGCCTGCGGCGGCAGGGCGCGGACCTGGTCCGTGCGGCACATCCAGGTGGGCAGGGTGTCCAGCAGATTGGACACCCCGGGCCAGCCGGTGCCGTGGTGCCAGTTGAGGGTCTCCAGACGGTTCTCGATGGCCGCCCGGCCACGCCAGAGCCGGGGCTCGGTCGCCGCGCTCAGACAGGCGGAGCTGGACCGGCGGTGCCCGGCCAGGGCGTCGGACAGTCCGCCGGTCAGCTCGCCCAGCGGGGCGCAGCGCGTCCGCTGGTCGACCGCCGCCCGCCACTCGCTCTCCATCCGGGCGAGCGCGCACAGCCGGGCGAGGGTGTCGGGATCGGTGCTCACGCCCAGCTCGCGACGGATGGCGGCGCGGTGCTGAAGACCGACGAACCCGCCCGCCCCGGCGCGTTCGGCGCGGTGCAGCCAGTACTCCGGGCCGCCCCGCTCGGGGGTGAACAGCGCGTCGGGGTCCCAGCCGCCCGCGATGCTGCGCCCGCGCTCCTCCGCCAGCCGCGCGAGCGCGTGACCGCCGGAGGCCATGGAGTCCATGGCCCGCCACGCCCGGCGGACGCGCGCCCAGTCGTCGGCGAGGTCGGCCAGGTGGGAGACGGCCGCACCGTCGGCGGGGTCGGGCGTGACCGGGGGCGGGGTCCCGGCGTGGTCGAGGAGCAGCCGGTTGAGCTGCCGGATCTCGGCGGCGCGGTGTTCGGACCCGCCGACGCGCACGACCGGGTGTCCCGGCGCGATCCGGGCGCGCCGGGTGATCTCGGCGAGGTCGTTCTCCGAGCTCCCGCAGACCAGGACCCGCTGGCCGTTGCTGACGGCGGTGCGCACGAGCGCGTCGACCAGGTCGTGGACGCCGCTGCCGGGCGGGGCCGCCGCCACCGTGAGCTGTTCGCGCATGGCCGCGTCCAGGACCGCGTACTGGGACTGGTTGAGGGGGGTGGCCGAGACGGGGACCGACGCGGCGTCGCCGTCGTCGCGGTCCTCCGGCGCCGGGGCGGCGGTCCGGTGGGCGGAACCGCCGACCGGGGGCCGCCGTGCCGTCTCCGGCTGGGCCGGCCGCGCGCCGCGGCCGAGGAGGGGTTCCAGGGCGGTGCCGACGGCCGTCTCGGGGTCCAGTCCGTCCCGGTCGGAGGGGTCAAGGTCGGCGAGCACGCCCTCGACGGAGCCGGGCTCGTGGTCGTCGCCCTCGGACTGGGCGCCGGGTCCGGCGCGGAAGAGGACGGCGGTGTTGTGCGCGCCGCGCGCGAGCGCGGCGGGCAGGCCGCGGGCGCCCAGCGGGTCGATGGCGTCGACCCGCTCGACCTCCAACCGGGTCAGGAGGGTGCGCACCTTGGCGGTGAGGTCGGCGACGGCGGCCGGGCGGCGCGCGGTGTCGGGCGCGCCGGTCCGCAGGCGGGCGCGGAGCTCGAACAGGTCGTCGGGGTCGTCGATCCCGAGGCGGGTGAGCAGGGCGACGTTGACGTCGGGCGGGCCGACCGCGCGGACCGCGATCCCGGTCTCGGCACGGGGTCCGCGATCGCGCGGCAGCCCGTCGAGGTCGTCCACGGCGCGGACGTCGGTGGTGAGCAGCGGGAGCGCGACGCGGTCGGCCCCCTCTCCGAGGACCACCAGCGGGTACCCGTACCGCAGCGCCTGACCGCGCAGCTGCGCCAGGTGCAGGACGCGGGCGCCCTCGGGGTGCAGGGGGACGGTGTCCTGGGCGCCGCTGAACAGCGGCTCGGGGCCGGGCGGCAGGCAGGCGCAGATGTCGGAGTCGAGGTGCTCGGCCCGCACGACGTGGGTGTGCACGCCCTCCCGGCTCAGGCAGGCGCGCAGGTAGGCGAGGACGGACCGGACCTCGTCGTGGTCGATCGAGGGCTTCCACCGCAGCGATGCCGTCCCCACGCCGGACCTGCCGACCCGGGTGGCGGTGGAGGGCGTTCCGGGCGCCCCCGCGACCGTCGCGGGACCGATCGGCCCGCCGATCTGCTGTTCGTCGTCGCGCAGTGACCTCACGTCGCCCCCCGGTCCGCCACCCCGTGATCGGGTGATTACCGCCCGCTAGCAAGGCCATTCTTGTGGATCAGCCCGGCCCAAGCCGGTGGAACCACGGAAACCGCCCCGACTTTCACTCTGGGTGACGGTATTCGGGGCGGTCCGGCGGCGGGGTCACCCGCAGGCGGGAGCGGCCCGCGTGGGGATCAGTCGACGCCGTGCACGCGCAGGGCGATCCAGAGCTCGGCCCGGTAGTCGGGGTCGTCGAGGTCCCCGGGGAGCAGGTCCCGGATCCGGGTCATCCGGTACCGCAGGGTGTGGCGGTGGACGCCGAGCGCCTCGGCCGCGGCGTCCCACCGGCCCGCGCTGGCCAGGTACGCGCGCAGCGACGCCAGTAACTCGGCCCCGGTGCGCTGGCCGCTGAGCGGTCGGAGCAGGTCCTCGGCCATGCGCGCGCCCGCCGGGGTCTGCGCCAGGCCGAGGAGGCCCCCGGGCAGATCGCCGACGCGGACCACGCCGCCCTCCCCCTCGCGGGCGACGGCCCGGGCGCGTTCGGCCTCGGCCAGGGCGGTGTCCAGGTCCGCGTACCCGCCGGGCTCGCTCACGCCGATCGGCCCGTCCAGGACCTCGCGGATCACCGCGCCCGGGGTCGCGGCCCCCGCCAGGAGCAGCGCCCGCCCGTCGTGTTCGGCGACGAACACCCCCTCGGGCGGGTGGGCGGCCCCGACCGCGTCGCCGACGCCGACCACGACCGGTTCGCGGGGAAGCATCTCGCGCAGGAGGGCCGCTCCCTCGTGCAGGGGGTCGAGCGCCCCGGTCAGCAGCGCGGCCACCACGCCCTCGCCCGCCTGGACGGACGGGCCGCGCCCGGTGCGTTCGAGTTCGAGCGAGAGCAGCGACACCGCCGCGTTGACCAGCGTGCGCTCGTCCGAGCCGAGCGGCCCGCCGGTCCCCACGGCCAGGTACCCGCGCACCCGCCGCCCCGTGGCCAGGGGCTGCACGGACACCCGCTCGCCCCCGGTCTCCACGGACGCGCTGGCGCGCACGCCCGCCGCACGGAGCCGGGGCAGCTCCGCGGCGATCACCGTCGCGTGCCTCCCGGCCGCGGCGGGCGCCGCGTGCGTGACGGCGCCGTCGTCGCCGAGCAGCAGCACCCAGGCGTCGAGGTCGCGGGCCAGCCGGTCGATGATCTCGGGCGCCCCCACGAGCGCCGCCCGCGTCAGTTCGCGCTGTGCCGCGAAGGCCCGGGTGAGACCCTCGTACTCCTCCTTGGCCAGCAGCCGCGAGACCTCCTTGCCCACCGCGATGAACGGCGTCTCCCGCGCCACCTCGACGAGCGGGACGCCGAACTCGGCCGCCGCCTCGCACAGCGGCGGAGGGGTCTGGTCCAGCACGACGCCGACCCCGAAGCCGAGTCCCGCCACCCGCCGCTCGGCCAGGCGGCGCACGTAGTCGCGGTGGTCCGGCGCGCTGTCCGCCCACCTGACGCCCGTGGTCAGCACGAGTTCGCCCCCCGCCAGGTACGGGGTGGGGTCGGTGAGTTCGCTGACCGCGACCCAGTCGACCCGACGGTCCAACCGGTCCTCGCCGGTGAGCAGGCGCAGCCTCAGGCGCGGCGTCCGCAGCAGGGCGCCCAGGGTCGGGGGCATCCGCTCTCCCTCCGTCCACGTGTCGCACGCCTCATTGGCACAGCTCTTCGCCCCAATTATCCACCGTGTCCATGTCTGGCCCGGTCCGCGCCGCCTAAGGTCATGGCAGTCGGATCGACACCCTCACCGAGCCCGTTCACAGGAGGCAGCCGCATGGCCACGTCCGAGGTCGTCCAGTCACGTCGGATCGTCACGGAGATCCCCGGCCCGAAGAGCCGCGCGATCCAGGAGCGCCGCAAGGGTGCGGTCGCCCAGGGCGTCGGCAGTGTCCTGCCCGTCTACGTCGAGCGCGCGGGCGGCGGGATCGTCGAGGACATCGACGGCAACGCCCTGATCGACTTCGGTTCCGGCATCGCGGTCACCAACGTCGGCAACGCCGACCCGCGCGTCGTCGAGCGCGCCGCCGAGCAGCTCGGCCGGTTCACCCACACGTGTTTCATGGTCAACCCGTACGAGGCGTACGTGGACGTGTGCGAGGCCCTCAACCGCGTCACCCCGGGCGACCACGAGAAGCGCTCGATCCTGCTCAACTCCGGCGCCGAGGCGGTGGAGAACGCGGTCAAGATCGCCCGCAGCGCCACCGGCCGCCAGGCCGTCGTCGTCTTCGACCACGCCTACCACGGCCGCACCAACCTCACCATGGGCCTCACCGCCAAGAACATGCCCTACAAGCAGGGCTTCGGACCGTTCGCCAGCGAGATCTACCGCGTGCCGATGGCCTACCCCTACCGCTGGGCGACCGGCCCCGAGAACTGCGGCCCCGAGGCCGCCAGGGCCGCCATCGACCAGATCACCAAGCAGATCGGCGCCGAGAACGTCGCCGCCGTGGTGATCGAGCCGATCCAGGGTGAGGGCGGCTTCATCGAGCCGGGCGCCGGGTTCCTGCCCGCGATCGTCGACTTCTGCCGCGCCAACGGCATCGTGTTCGTCGCCGACGAGGTCCAGACCGGCTTCGCCCGTACCGGTGACCTGTTCGCCTGCGACCACGAGGGCATCGTCCCCGACCTCATCACCACCGCGAAGGGCATCGCGGGCGGCCTGCCGCTGGCCGCCGTGACCGGCCGCGCCGAGCTGATGGACGCCGTCCACGGCGGTGGCCTCGGCGGCACCTACGGCGGCAACCCGGCCGCGTGCGCCGCCGCCCTGGCCGCGCTGGACGCCATCGAGTCCGACGGCCTGGTCGAGCGCGCCCGCCGGATCGGCGAGCTGATGCTGGGCCGCCTGCGCGAGCTGGCCGCCAAGCACGACATCATCGGCGACGTGCGCGGTCGCGGCGCGATGATCGCGATCGAGCTGGTCAAGGACGCGGACAAGACGCCGAACCCGGAGGCGCTGGGCAAGGTGCTCTCCTACGCCCACTCCCAGGGCCTGATCCTGCTGAGCGCGGGCACCTACGGCAACGTCGTCCGCATGCTGCCGCCGCTGGTGATCTCCGACGAGCTCCTGAACGAGGGGCTGGACATCCTCGACGAGGCGTTCGCCCGGCTGTAGACCACCCGGCCCCCGGGGGCGTTCGACGGCGCACGCCCCCGCCCCGACCACCTTGGCGGATTTCGCCCGGTCACGGCCGTGCGCGACAGGCTCTGGTATGCCCGCGTCCTCCGTGATCTCGCCAAGGCGCGGCCCCGCCCGCGCGTCTCGTTGGACGCGGGCGGGGCCGTACTCATCCGGGTTCGGCGCTAGCGCGTACCCCAGGCGTAGGTCTGCTTGCGGAGCTTGAGGTAGAGGAAGGTCTCGGTGGAGCCGACCGTGTCGACGTCCCGGATCCGCGCCAGGATCTCCAGCAGCCGGGGATCGTCCTCGGCGACCACCTCGACCAGCAGGTCGAAGGAGCCCGCGGTGATCACCACGTACTCCACGCCCGGGATGTCGGAGATCGCGTCGGCCGCCTGGTTGAGGTCGCCGGTCGTGCGGACGCCGATCATCGCCTGCCGGTTGAAGCCCAGCATCATCGGATCGGTGACGCCGACCACCTGCACGACTCCCGCCTCCAACAGCCGCTGGACGCGCTGGCGCACCGCCGCCTCCGACAGGCCGACCAGCTTGCCGATGGACGCGTAGGACCGCCGCCCGTCCTCCTGGAGGAGCTCGATGATGCGCTTGGCGGTATCGTCGAGGACGATGCCGTTGTTCCTGCGCGCGGGACCGGAGTCCGCCTGGTCGGTCACATGATCCTCCGCTTGCTACCGCAAGAATCCGATGAATTCTGGCCTGACGACGTAGGGAATTCGCCGCTACGCCAGCCAACAACGACGGATTCCACGTTACTGCACGGTTGATTCCCGGCGGAAGACTCTCCCGCGAACCCGCTGTCGGACCAGGTCAGCGCTCGTCGCGTACCGAGTCCAGGGACAACAGGGCCACGTGCAGCGACAGACACGTCTCCACGGATTCCAGGTCGGCGTCGAGGATGTTGCCAATCCGCCGCAGCCGTTCGTAGAAGGCGGGCCGCGACAGGTGGGCGCGGCTGGCGGCGAGCGCCTTGTTGCGCCCCGCGCCCAGGTAGCACCGGAGCATGGCGGTGAGGTCGTCGCCGTGCCGGGCGTCGTGGTCCAGCAGCGGACCCAGTTCGCGCTCGACGTAGGTCTGGAGCCGCTCGTCGTCGCGGAAGAGGTGCAGCAGCCCGCGCAGGTGCAGGTCGGGCAGCCGGTAGAAGGGGCGCTGGTCGCTCTGGCGCACGGCCACGTCACCGACCTGCCGCGCCTCCAGGAACGACCGCCGCACCTCCCGGACGCCGTCCGCCGACGAGCCCACGGCCAGCACGGCCGCGTCCCCGGTGGTGTGCCGCACCCGGTCGGCGAGCATGTGCAGGGTCGGTTCCAGCCGCTGCTTACTCGACAGCGGAAGCAGGATGCCCACCCGCAGGTCGTCGAGCGAGCCGACCAGGGCGGGCAGTCGCAGCTCGCGGCAGGCGCGCGCGGCGCCCTCGGCGGTGTCCGACAGCCGCGCCTGGGCCGCCAGTCCGGTCCCGCTCTCGCGCAGCCGCAGGACCAGCCCGACCAGCTCGCGCCCCTTGAGCGGCACCCCGACCGCCCGAGCCCGGACCAGCGCCTCCTCGGGGTCGGAGTAGGCGCGGTCGATGATGCTGGAGATGATCGTCCGGTGCGTCTGGCGCTCCAGGCTCTCCTGGTGGCGTTCGAGCAGCCGACCGAGCGCCAGCGTGGTGGCGGCGCGTTCGATGAGCATGCTCTGGCGCTGGGTGGGGTTGGCGCCGACGATGAGGATGAGGCGGCCCCAGTCCTGACCGCGCGCCCCGACCGTGGTGACCAGCCAGCCGGTGCTGGGCGCGTGGACGGTGTGGCTGCCCGAGCGGATCGCGCGCGACCTGCTCTCCCAGGACGTGAGCAGCGTGCCGGGGTCCTCGCCGTTGAGGTCGCAGGCCAGCACCTGGTGGGTGAGGTTCTCCAGCACCACCGGGCACCCGGACAGCTGGGCGACCTCGTGCAGGATCTGGGCGGTGTCGGCGCCCTCCACCGAGAGCTGGGTGAAGACCGAGTGCAGCTTCTCCGACTCCCGCAGCTCCTCCAGCTGCTCGTTGACCACCCGGATGTGCACGGCCTCGGTGATCTCCACGAACCGCGCCTCGCGGTCGAGCAGGACGACGGGCACCCCCGCGTCGCGCGCGGCGCCCAGGAAGGCGGGCGGGAGTTCGGCGTGGTACTTGCGGCCGAGCTCGACCGCGATGCCGCTGACACCGGCGGCGGCGAGGTCGTCGATGTAGCGGCGCAGGGCGTCGGGGTCGTCGGGCATGGCGATGCCGGTGCTGAGCACCAGTTCGCCGCCGCGCAGCAGGTGGGCCAGGTCGGTGACCTCGGCGATGTGCACCCAGCGCACGGGCACGTCCAGGCGGTCGGAGCCGACCACGACGCGTGGGCGCGCGCGCTTGAGGGCGGGGAGTTCGAGGACCTCGGCGAGAGTGGGAAGCACCCTCCCATACTAGGACGCTCTGTCAGGCGTCGGCGGCCGATGCCTTACACCCTGATCGGCGCGCACGCTTTCTGACCACGGCAGGCGCGGAGCGGGGTCGGCTTTACACGTCGTAACTCCGACCGGCATGTTGTCAACATGGTGATCCTGGTCATCCGCCGTGGGCGCGGAGAGACTGGGGGCATGTCGGAACTTCTCTCGCGCCACCGCGCGGTCATGCCCTCCTGGTTGCCCCTCTACTACGAGTCCCCGCTGGAGATCGTCAGCGGCAAGGGGTCGCGCGTCACGGACGCCGACGGCCGCACCTATCTCGACTTCTTCACGGGCATCGTGACCAACATGATCGGCTACGACGTGGCCGAGGTCCGCGAGGCCGTGGAGCGGCAGATCGCCAAGGGCGTCGTGCACACCTCCACCCTGTACCTCATCCGCGGCCAGGTCGAACTGGCCGAGAAGATCGCCCGGCTGTCCGGCATCCCCGACGCCAAGGTCTTCTTCACCAACTCCGGGACCGAGGCGAACGAGACCGCCCTGCTCCTGGCCACCTACGCGCGCGGCAGCGACGAGGTGCTCGCCATGCGCGGCAGCTACCACGGCCGCTCGTTCGGCACCGTGGCCGTGACCGGCAACCGGGGCTGGAAGAACTCCTCGCTGTCGCCGCTCAACGTGCACTACCTGCACGGCACCGACCGCGGCGCCCCGGCCTTCCGCGGGATGTCGGAGAAGGAGTACGTCACCGCCTGCGTCGCCGACCTGCGCGACGTCCTGGACACCACCGCGCCCAACGTCGCGTGCCTGATCGCCGAGCCGATCCAGGGCGTGGGCGGCTTCGCGATGCCGCCGGACGGCCTGTACGCCGCCTACAAGGAGGTCCTGGACGAGCACGGCATCCTGTTCGTCGCGGACGAGGTCCAGACGGGGTGGGGCCGCACCGGGTCGAGCTTCTTCGGGATCGGCAACCACGGCGTCACCCCGGACGCGATGACGTTCGCCAAGGGGCTCGGCAACGGCTTCGCGGTCGGCGGCGTCGTGGCGCGCGGCGACCTGATGGACCGGCTGCACGCGCTGGGTGTGGCGACGTTCGGCGGCAACCCGGTGTCGATGGCCGCGGCCGGGGCGACCCTCGACTACGTCCTGGAGCACGACCTCCAGGGCAACGCGCTGCGCCAGGGCGGTCTGATCATCGACGGTCTGCGCCCGCTGACCGACCTGCCGAGCGTCTCCGACGTGCGCGGCAAGGGCCTGATGTTCGCCGTGGAGATGGTCGACCCGAACACGGGCGCCCCCTCCGCGGAGCTGGCCGGGCGGGTGCTGGAGGGCACGCGTGAGCGCGGGCTGCTGGTCGGCAAGGGCGGCGTGCACGGCAACGTGCTGCGGATGGCGCCGCCGCTGACCCTGTCGGCCGAGGAGGCGGCCGAGGGCCGGGACCTGCTCCTGGACGCGGTGCGCGCGGTCGACGCGCAGGCGTGAGTCGCGTGAGGGCCTGGGGCGCGTGATCTCGGCGGCGGTTGAGCGCCCCCTTGGTAGTAAGCAAACACGGTGTGTCGTGGGTGCGCCAGTCGTGGACTGGGTTCCTGTGGACAGACCCGCATTCGACGAAGAAGGAACGCATGAGCGAGAACGTCACCCACTGGATCGGCGGAGCCCGCCACCAGGGTCCCGCGGAGCGCCGCGCGGACGTGTACAACCCCGCGACCGGGAAGGTCTCCGGCACGGTCGACCTGGCCGGACCGGCCGAGATCGACGCCGCCGTGCGCTCGGCCAGGGAGGCCTTCCCCGGCTGGCGCGACACGTCGCTGTCCAAGCGCGTGCAGATCCTGTTCCGCTTCCGCGAGCTGGTGCGCGCCAACACCGACCGCCTCGCCGAGGCGATCAGCGCCGAGCACGGCAAGGTCGTCTCCGACGCCGCGGGCGAGGTGCAGCGCGGCCTGGAGGTCGTCGACTTCGCCTGCGGCGTTCCGCACCTGCTCAAGGGCGGCTACTCCGAGAACGTGTCCACCGGTGTGGACGCCTACTCCATCCTCCAGCCGCTGGGCGTGGTCGCCGGGATCACCCCGTTCAACTTCCCGGCGATGGTCCCGATGTGGATGTTCCCCGTGGCGATCGCCTGCGGCAACACCTTCGTCCTCAAGCCCAGCGAGAAGGACCCGTCGGCGTCCCTGCTGATCGCCGAGCTGTGGGCCGAGGCCGGGCTGCCCGACGGCGTGTTCAACGTGCTCCAGGGCGACAAGGTCGCGGTGGACGGCCTGCTGGAGCACCCGGACGTGGCCGCGGTCAGCTTCGTGGGTTCGACCCCGATCGCCCAGTACATCTACGGCCGCGCCGCCGAGAACGGCAAGCGCGTGCAGGCCCTGGGCGGCGCCAAGAACCACATGGTCGTGCTGCCCGACGCCGACCTCGACCTGGCGGCGGACTCGGCGGTCTCGGCCGGGTTCGGCTCGGCCGGCGAGCGCTGCATGGCCATCTCCGCGATCGCGGTCGTGGACTCGGTCGCCGACGAGCTGATCGCGCGGATCCGCGAGCGGGTCGAGCGCCTGCGCGTCGGTCCGGGCGACGACGACCGCAGCGAGATGGGCCCGCTGGTCACGCGCGAGCACCGGGACAAGGTGGCCTCCTACCTGGACTCGGGCGTCGAGCAGGGCGCGACGCTGGCGATCGACGGCCGCGTGCACCCGGTCCTGGGCGGGGAGACGGAGGGTTTCTGGCTCGGCCCGTCGCTGCTCGACCACGTGACCCCGGAGATGGACTGCTACCGCGACGAGATCTTCGGCCCGGTGCTGAGCGTCGTGCGGGTCGCGGACTACGACGAGGCCGTCACGCTGATCAACGACAACCGCTACGGCAACGGCACCGCCATCTTCACCAACGACGGCGGTGCGGCGCGGCGGTTCCAGAACGAGATCCAGGTCGGCATGGTCGGCATCAACGTGCCGATCCCGGTGCCGATGGCCTACTACTCGTTCGGCGGGTGGAAGCAGTCGCTGTTCGGTGACTCGCACGCCCACGGCACGGAGGGTGTGCACTTCTACACCCGCACGAAGGCGGTCACCGCGCGCTGGACGGACCCCGGCAAGCGCCCCGAGGGCGGCGTCAACCTGGGCTTTCCCACGAACGGTTAGACCTCGGTAACGGAAACACCGGATGAATCTCTCTCACTGACGGTCGATGGTGGACGACACGGAGTATCGTTGGTGGCGGCCACCCTCACGGGGCGTGGTCGACGGCGGAGGAGGCCACGGAGACCATCCTGGAAGGACGCGCTCAATTCCCCTCCTCCCCATGGAAGCGGGCGCGTCAGCGGAAGCGCTCCGGGTCCGACTCTCCCCCTGGACCCGGAGCGCGACCGCGTTCGCGGAGTCGCACCCCCACGCGCTCCCGCACGACCGCGCACGCGCCCTCTCCAGCGCGCACACGCCCTCTCAGGTCAGGGCGCTCCCTAGCGGGCGGCGTAGACGCGGTGGCCGGAGGCCGTGGCGAGATCCACGCCGATGATGTCCGCGCACTCCTGGCAGCCGAACACGCCGGTTCCGTCCGGGAGTCGGCCGAGGACGCGGCGGGGTCGGGGCCACTGCGTGTGGCAGACGGCGCAGGCGTCCCCCATGCGCTGAGCCCCAGTCAGCGCCTCCGGGTCGTAGACGTAGGTTTCCGACGTGTCGTCAGGCCGTGCACCCGCTGTACACACCGTGCTCGTTCCGCGCAATGTCCTTGCTCCCCCCGTGGTTTAGGACAGTCTGGCGGGCCGATAGTTACCGGCTCTTTATCGAATCAGAGGCTCGCGGCACTGGGAAGTGTCCGGACCGATCCAAATCACTCCGTGCACGGAGATCATAACCCTAAGTAACGAACCCTGGGAAGACCCCAGTTCATAGATGTATATTCACATGATTTGCCCGATGCCTACTGGAGTGGCAGGGGTACGGAACCTCAGTCCAGACCGCGCGCGGTGACCGCGAACCGGCGCAGGGACAGCGCGGGATTGACGGCTCGCACCTCCTCCACGCGGGCGGCCGAAACCTCCGCTGAGGCGACCGCGAACGCGTGCTCCCCCAGCGCCGCGACGGCGGTCCCCATCGGGTCGACCACCATGCTGTTGCCCGCCCCCGTCGGCCCCGACTGCCCGGCCGCGGCGACGTAGACGGTGTTCTCGATCGCCCGCGCCCGGGCCAGCGTCCGCCAGTGGTCCTCCTTCAGCGGCCCCGGCACCCACTGGGCGGCGAGCAGCAACACGTGCGCCCCCGCGTCGGCGATCCGCCGGGTCACCTCGGGGAAGCGCAGGTCGTAGCAGGTCTGCAGGCCGAAGACGACGCCGTCCACGGTGAACGTCTCCGGTTCCTCGATCGGCCCCGGGCGGACCACGTCCGACTCGCGCACACCGAACGCGTCGTACAGGTGGATCTTGCGGTAGAGCGCGACGCGCCCGCCGTCCGGACCGAGCGCGACGAGGGTGTTGGTGAAGTGCGTGGCCTCGCCCGTGTCCGCCCCGGCGGCTCCGTCCGGCCCGTCGGCCACCTCGTTGACGCCCAGCACCAGGTGCACGCCCTCCGACCGGGCCGTGTCGGCGGCGGCCTCCAGGAACGGTCCGCCCAGGGGCTCGGCCGCCTTGACGTAGCGGTGGTCGGTCCGCGGCGCGGTGAACATCGCGTACTCGGGCAGCAGGACCACGTCGGCGCCCCCGGCGGCGGCCCTGGCCGTCAGCTCGGCGACCGAGCGCGCGTTCTCCGCCTTGTCCTGCCCCGGCGCGAACTGGGCGACCGCGACCCGCACCATGGATGGCTCCCCTCCTCGACGCCGGAGCGTCTGGGCCGCCCCGGACCGTGCACCGCAGTCTACGACCGCCGCGCCCGGTCCGGGCCGCGCACACCCGATCCCCCACCGGTCGGATTGAACACCTTGCCAGGATGCTGAACATGCGTTTAGTCTGTTGAACATGAGTTCAGCCACGAGGAAGCCTCCGGACCGCGAGGAGGACCTCACCGCACGCGCGCGCATCCGCGACGCCGCCATCGACTGCTTCGGGCAGCGGGGTTTCAACGTCCCGGTCCGCGAGATCGCCGAACGCGCCGGAGTCTCGCCCGCCCTGGTCATGCACCACTTCGGCACCAAGGCCAACCTGCTCGCCGCCTGCGAGGACCACGTCACGCGCCTGATCCGCGAGGTCAAGACCGAGTCGGTCACCAGCGGCGACCAGCAGACGATCCTGCACCAGATCGCCGAGGCGGAGGAGTTCGCCCCCTACCTGGCCTTCCTCTTCCGGTGCCTCCAGGCCGGCGGGGAGCTGGCCCGCACGCTGTACGAGCGCATGGCCGCCGACGTCGAGGCCTACCTCGACGCCGGGGTCAAGGCGGGCACCGTCCGCCCGAGCAGGGACCCCAGGGCCAGGGCCCGCTGGCTCGCCGCCAACGGCGCCGGGACGTTCCTCATGTTCGTCACCCTGCGCGAACCCGGGCCCGACGTCGACTTCCGCAAGGTCATCCGCGAGTGGACGGCGGAGTTCGCGCTCCCCGCCCTGGAGGTCTACACCGAGGGGCTGCTCGCCGACCGGTCGATGCTCGACGCCTACCTCCTGTACGTGAGCGACCCGCCGGAGGAATCGTCCTGAACCCCCGGCTGCCACGTTCACGATCACCACCCACCAGGAGGGACACCCATGTCAACCCCCGCCATCGACGTGCGCGGACTCGACAAGCACTTCGGCTCCTTCAAGGCCCTCGACGGCCTCGACCTCACCGTGCGGCCCGGCCAGGTCGCCGGGTTCCTCGGTCCCAACGGCGCGGGCAAGTCCACGACCATCCGCGTCCTGCTCGGCCTCCTGCGCGCGGACGGCGGCAGCGTCCGCCTCCTCGGCGGCGACCCCTGGCGCGACGCCGTCGCCCTGCACCGCCGCCTGGCCTACGTCCCCGGCGACGTCGCCCTGTGGCCGAACCTCACCGGCGGCCAGGCCATCGACCTGCTCGGACGGCTGCACGGATCGGTCAACGCCGCCCGGAGGCGGGAGCTGCTCGGCCGCTTCGAGCTCGACCCCACCAAGAAGGCGCGCACCTACTCCAAGGGCAACCGGCAGAAGGTCGCCCTCGTCGCCGCCCTGGCCTCGGACGCCGAACTCCTCATCCTCGACGAGCCCACCTCCGGCCTCGACCCGCTCATGGAGTCCGTCTTCACCGACTGCGTGCGCGAGGCCAGCGCCCAGGGCCGCTCGGTCCTGCTGTCCAGCCACATCCTGGCCGAGGTCGAGAAGCTGTGCGACACCGTCACGATCATCCGCAGGGGCCGGACCGTCGAGTCCGGGACCCTCGACGAGATGCGCCACCTGACCCGTTCCACGGTCCGCGCCACCACCGACGGTGACGCGGGCGTCCTCGCCGGACTGCCCGGCGTGCACGACCTGTCCGTCGACGGTCGCAGCGTGACCTTCGACGTCGACAACAACCGGATGGGCCCGACACTCCAGGCCCTGACCGAGCTCGGCGTCCGCTCGCTCGTGAGCAACCCGCCCTCCCTGGAGGAGCTGTTCATGCGCCACTACGGCGACGAGCTGGCCGCCCTCAACGGCGAGGGGAAGGGTGCGGCATGAGCGCGCTCACCGGAACCGGCCACCTGATCCGGTTCATCCTGCGCCGTGACCGGGTGCGGATGACGGTCTGGACGCTCTCGCTCAGCGGGATGCTGGCCATGACCGTGCCGACCCTCGCGGAGATGTTCGCCGAGCCGGAGCAGCGGATGGCCCGCGCCGCCGTCATGGAGACGCCGACCGGCGTCGTCTTCGGCGGTCCCGGCTACGGTCTCGACGACTACGGACTCGGCGCGATGGTCGCCAACGAGATGACCATGAGCCTGCTGGTCGCGTTGGCGGTCATGAGCGTCCTGCACGTGGTCCGCCACACCCGGGCCGAGGAGGAGAGCGGGCGCGCCGAACTGCTGCGCGCCAACGTGCTCGGCTCCGGCGCCCAGATGACCGCCGCGCTCGCCACCAACGCCCTGGTCTGCGGTGTCATCGGGGCGCTGCTGACGCTGGTCATGGTGGCCAACGGCCTGACCGCGGCCGACTCGGTGGCCTTCGGCGGGGGCATCGCCCTGGCCGGGATCACCTTCGGCGCGATCACGGCCGTGTGCGCCCAGGTCTCCGAGCACGCGCGCGGCGCCAGCGGGCTGGCCTTCCTCGTCGTGGGCGTGCTGTTCACGTTCCGCGTCGTCGGCGACATCGCCGAGCGCGGCGGCAGCGCCCCGTCGTGGTTCTCGCCCTTCGCCTGGGCCCAGCAGACCCGGATGTTCGACGACCTGCGCTGGTGGCCGCTGGTGCTCTACGCGCTGGTCATCGCGGTCCTGTTCGCCGTCGCCTACTCCCTGGCGGGCCGCCGCGACCTGGGCGCGGGGCTGGTGTCGGCCCGCCCCGGACCGGCCGGGGCGAGCCCGCTGCTCAACGGGGTGCTCGCCCTGCACCTGCGTCAGCAGCGCACGTCGATCATCGCGTGGACGACGGCCGTGGCGCTGTTCGCGCTGTCCTTCGGCACGCTCATCTCCGAGATCGACGTCATGGTCGAGCAGAACCCCGAACTCCTGGGGCGGATGGGCCTGGACGCCGAGAACATGGCCAACGGGTTCCTCGGCATGCTCGTCCTGTACGTCGTGATGGCCGCGGTCGCCTTCGCCGTGCTCTCCGTCCTGCGCACGCGAGCCGAGGAGAACGCCGGGCGCGCGGAGCTCACCCTGGCCGCCGCCGTGGGCCGCATCCGCTGGATGGGGACGGCGGTCCTGGTCAGCGCCCTGGCGGCGACCCTGATGCTGCTCCTGGGCGGGCTGGCGATGGGGCTCGGCGCGGGGCTGGCCACCGAGGACGCCGACTGGATCCGCACCGTCGCCGGGGCGGCCGCCGCCCAGGTGCCGGTGGTACTGCTCTTCGTCGGGCTGACCACCCTGCTCCTGGGGATCGCGCCCCGCCTGGTCGGCCTGGTGTGGGCCTGGTACGGGTACGGACTGGTCGTGGCGGTCTTCGGGATCCTCATGGACCTGCCCGACTGGATGCTGGACGCCGGGCCGTTCCAGATCCTGTCGCAGCTCCCGGCCGAGGAGTTCGACGCGGCGCCGTTCGCCCTCGTCCTGGTGGCCGCCGCGGCCGCCACCACCGTGGGTCTGGGCGGTTTCCGCCGCCGCGACCTGGTCAGCGTCTGAGAGGTCCGCGACCGGGGTCGCCCGCCCGCGGGTGCGGTTCCGTCCGCCCCGCGGGCGGGCGACGGGTACTCCCTCAGGCAGGACCCGTGAGAGGAGGGCACCGTGTCCGGAACCGACGGCGCGCGCCCGCGGCGGAGCCCGCTTCGCCGTGCCGTCACCGCGGCGGTCGCCGCCGTCGTCGGCCTCACCCTGCTCGGAGGTCTCATGTGGGGCATGCAGCGTTGGCTCGTCTACCTGCCCATGGGAGGGACGCCGCCGCCCGCCGGCGAGGTCATCGCCGGTGCGCGGGACGTGCG
The DNA here is from genome assembly GCF_040660275.1 of Nocardiopsis sp. NPDC049922. NCBI lineage: Bacteria > Bacillati > Actinomycetota > Actinomycetes > Streptosporangiales > Nocardiopsidaceae > Nocardiopsis > Nocardiopsis sp. NPDC049922. The sequence goes on from NZ_JBFAME010000009.1 coordinate 241,365, forward strand.
CCTGCGCACCGAGGACGGGCTCGACCTGGGCGCGTGGCTGGTCCCCCCGCGCGGCGCCGACCGCGACGCGGCGGTGCTGGTGGCCAACGGCAACACCGGCAACCGGGAGACCCGGGCCCCACTGGCGCGCGCCCTGGCCGACGAGGGGTTCACCGTCCTCCTCTTCGACTACCGGGGCTACGGCGGCAACCCGGGCAGGCCCTCCGAGGAGGCTCTGGCCTCGGACGCGCGAGCCGCCTCCGACGCCCTCGCCGCCCACGGACACGCCCCGGACAGGACGGTCTACCTCGGGGAGAGCCTCGGCGCCGCCGTGCTCAGCGGGCTCGCCGTGGAGCGTCCGCCCGCCGCCCTGCTGCTGCGCTCCCCGTTCACCTCGCTCGCCGACGTCGCCGCCCACCACTTCCCGTTCCTGCCGGTCCGGGCCCTGCTGTGGGACCGCTACCCGGTGCGCGCGAGCGTGGCGGAGATCGACCGCCCCACGACCGTCGTCCTCGGTGACGGTGACCTGGTCGTCCCGCCGGAGCAGAGCCGGGCGGTGGCCGCGGCCAGTCCGCGGCTGGTCGAGGAGGTGGTGGTGGCGAACGCCGACCACAACGACCCGGCGCTCACCCACGGTCCGGAGGTGGTCGCGGCGCTGACCCGCCTGGCCGACCGGGCACTCGGCCCGCGGTGACGGAGGCCGCGACGCCCGCCGCCCGGCGTCACCCCGGCAGGAAGGACATCGCCCAGGCGGGCGCGAACACCACCACGAGGAAACGGGCGGTCCGGGTGACCCACGTGACCAGGAAGAACTGCACGACGTTCTGCCGCACCACACCCGCGAGCACCGACACCACCATGAACGGCGGCACACTCGCGAACGAGCTGAGCGCGACCAGGCCCGCGCCCCACACAGGCCGCTCCTCGGCCTTGCGCCGCCAGCGCGCCACCCGTGCCGTCCAGCGCCCGGGGGTCTCGGCCTTCCTGCGCAGCCACGGCGTGGAGATCGTGCCCCGGCCCACGTAGTAGTAGGGGATCTTGCCGAGCGCCTGCCCCAGCCCGGCGGCGACCGCCATCGCGACGAGGGCGCCGTCGTCCACCAGGGCGGCGGCGCCCACCAGGTACACCTCGATGTTGAGGACCGGGACCAGGCCGGAGACGGAGGCGACCACGAAGGCCAACAGGGTCTCGGTCACGGATCTCCCCCGGCCGCCCTAGCCCTAGCCCTCGGCCGCGGCGAGCTGCCCGCACGCGCCGTCGATCTCCTGGCCGCGTGTGTCGCGGACGGTGACCGACACCCCGTGCGACTGGAGCCGCCGGACGAACTCCCGCTCGTCCTCCGGGCGCGAGGCGGTCCACTTGGACCCCGGCGTGGGGTTGAGCGGGATGAGGTTGACGTGCACCAGGTGGCCCTTGAGCAGCTCGCCGAGCAGGTCGGCCCGCCACGCCTGGTCGTTGATGTCCTTGATCAGCGCGTACTCGATCGACACCCGGCGCCCGGTGGTCCCCGCGTACCGCCACGCGGCGTCCAGGACCTCGGCGACCTTCCACCGCGTGTTGATCGGCACCAGCTCGTCGCGCAGCTCGTCGTCGGGGGCGTGCAGGGAGATCGCCAGGCGCACCTGCATCCGCTCCGCGGTGAGCTTGTCGATGGCGGGCACCAGTCCGACCGTGGACACCGTGACGCCGCGCTGGGAGATGCCCAGCCCGTTCGGCACCGGGTCGGTGATCCGGCGGACGGTCTGGAGAACCCGCTTGTAGTTGGCCATGGGCTCGCCCATGCCCATGAAGACGATGTTGCTGATCCGCCCCGGGCCTCCGGCGACCTCGCCGCGCGCCAGGTCGCGGGCGCTGGCCACCACCTGGTCGACGATCTCGCCGGTGGACAGGTTGCGGGTGAGCCCCGCCTGGCCGGTGGCGCAGAACGGGCAGTTCATCCCGCACCCGGCCTGGGAGGAGATGCACAGGGTGACGCGGTCGGGGTAGCGCATGAGCACCGACTCGAACAGCACCCCGTCGAAGGCCTTCCACAGGGTCTTGCGCGTCATCCCGTTGTCGCAGGTGATGTGCCGGACCGGTGTGAGCAGGGTCGGCAGCAGCGCCTCCCCGAGCCTGGCCCTGGAGGCCTCGGGCAGGTCGGTCATCGCCGAGGTGTCCGACTCCAGGTGGCCGAAGTAGTGCTGGGCGAGCTGCTTGGCGCGGAAGGGCTTCTCCCCCAGATCCGCGACGACCTCGGCCCGCTCCTCGGGGCTGAGGTCGGCGAGGTGCCGCGGCGGCTGGGCGCGGCGGGGGGCGACGAAGGTGAGCTCGGCGGGCATAGGTATCCGTAAGGGGTGGCGTCGGTGGTCTGCGCCCGGCGCGGGGACGGCGCGGTTCGGGTCGTTATACGACCTATACGCTGCCGCGGTGCGGCTCCGCCTGTCAGGGCACTACCGTCGATTCTACGCACTGTGCCGAACGGACCGGGCTGGTCCGGGCCGGGACGGGAGCGACGACACGGGTGCGGCACGCGGGAGGACCGGTGACAGGGATCGATGTCCTGCTCGACGAGGTCAGTCCCTACCAGAGCCGCCGTGTCGTGGTCGAGTGCGACTCCCGCACCACCGCCGCCTACCTGCTCGACGCGCGCGGGCGCATCCGCGTCCCCGTGTGGCTGGCCAACCACGACGTCGCCCCCGTGGCCAGCGAGGAGGGCGGGCTGTTCGAGGGCCGCGCCCCGCTCATGCCCGAGGCCTGCACCAAGCACCCGCAGGGCCGACCGCGCTTCGACCCCGCGCGGCTGCGCGCCGTGTGGTTCGAGGAGGGGGACGGGGTCGCCCTGATCGACGAGGAGGGGCTGCTCGCGGTCATCCCCGGCTGGGCCGAGGCCGACAGCGGGCTCCCCGGCTACGCGCGCGAGGCGGTCGGGCGCAGCGCCTTCGCCTGGGATCTGGACTCGGTGCGCGACCAGCTGTGGCCGAGGGTCGTGCACGCCGAGGCCTACTGGGACTGGCGGCGGGCCGCGGGCGCGTGGCGGAGCGTGCAGCGCGCGGTGCTCAGCCACCTCAACCGCCGGGTGGGCGAGCCCGGCCACTACTGGGACGTGTCCGACGGCCACCCGCCGCTGCTGCGGCTGTCCGAACGGCCGCCCACCGCCGCGCGCCCGTTCACGGTGCTGTCCACCGTGGGGATGTGCGGCCAGCGGATGCCGACGCTGGACCGGTACATGGCCGACACCTCCCATCACGCGCGGGTGGAGCTGGCGCTGGCCACGACGCTGCCCGCGCACCGGGCCGCCCGGATCTTCCGGTGGATCGGTGCGTTCCCCTGGCGCGCCGTGACGTGGTTCGGCACGGGGCACACGGTCAAGTGGCTGGACAACCCCGAGGACCGGGCGATGCGCGGCGACGCCGGGGCGGTGCTGCTGCTGGAGAACCCGTCCGCGCTGGTGACGCGCCCCGACCACCGACCGCCGGACACCGCGGGCCTGTCCTTCCAGGGCGATCCGGTGCGGTGGCTGTGGATCGTGCCGATCACCCGGCCCGAGCACCTGTTCGCCAAGGAGCACGACAGCGCCACGCTCGTGGAGAAGCTGGCCGCCGAGGGGCGCAGCTGGGTGCTGGGGGCGCGGCCCGTCGCCTCCTGACCTCCCCCTCGTCCGCCGAGCGGGAAATCCGGTGGACTCCGCGCCCCGCGCCCTGGCATCGTGCCCCGGTCGGCGTGGTCGGGGCGGGGACGGTGGGGCATGGCGCGGGCGGACGAGGCGAGCGATCCGGGCACCGGTGTCCTCCGCCCCCTCCGGCATCCGGCGTTCCGGGCCCTGGCGCTCGGCCGCTCGCTGATGTACCTGGGCAACGGCATGGCCTCCGTCGCGGTGGCCTTCGCCGTGCTGGACGCGACCGGCTCCCTGGTCAACGTCGGGCTGGTGGTGGGCGCGCGGTCGTTGGCCAACGTGTGCCTGCTGCTCCTGGGCGGCGTGATCGCGGACCGGCTGCCCCGCTCACTCGTCCTGCGCGGCGGGTGCGCACTGGCGGCGGCCTCCCAGTCGGCGCTCGCCGCGGCCCTGCTCACCGGGTCCGCCTCCCTCCCGCTGATGGTCGGGCTGAGTCTGGTCAACGGAGCCGCGGCCGCCGCCAACCTGCCCGCCGCTGCCGCCCTGACCCCGCAGACCGTCCCGGCCGCGTTGCTGCGTCCGGCCAACGCCGTGCTGCGGGTCGCCGTGCACGCGGGCATGTTCGCCGGGGCGGGCCTGGGCGGCGTGGTCGTGGGGGTGGCGGGCTCCGGGTGGGCGATCGCGGCGGACGCGGCGCTGTTCGCGCTGGCCGGGGTCGCCTTCACCTTCCTGCGGGTGCCGCGCGGGCCGCGACGGGACGGCACCGGGAACGCCGGTGTCCTGCGCGACCTCCTGGAGGGGTGGAGCGAGTTCACCGCGCGGCGCTGGGTGTGGATCGTGGTGGCGCAGTTCATGGTGGTCAACGCCTCGTGGACCGCGACGACGTCCGTCCTGGGTCCGGCGATCGCCGACGCGTCCTTCGGCCGGACGGGGTGGGGCCTGCTGATGGCGGCCAACGCGGTGGGGCTCCTGGCGGGCGGCGTGCTCGCGGCGCGGTGGCAGCCCCGGCGGGCGCTGGCGTTCGGTGTCGCGCTGATCCTGGTGCAGACGGCGCCGCTGTTCGCGCTGGCCGTCCCCGCCCCGTTCGTCCTCCTGCTGGTCGCGATGGTCGTGGCGGGGATCGCGGTGGAGCAGTTCGGCGTGGCCTGGGAGGTGTCGGTCCAGGAGAACGTGCCCCCGGAGCGGCTGTCGCGGGTGTACTCCTACGACGCGCTGGGGTCGTTCGTGGCCATGCCCGTGGGCCAGGTGGCGGCGGGGCCGTTGGCGGCGTACACCGGTCCCGGTCCGGCGGTCGCGCTGATGGCGGGCCTCACCGTCGCCGCGACGCTGGCGGCGCTCTCGTCCCGCGACGTGCGGACCCTGCGCCGCCGCTGACCGGCGCCCCGGGCCGCGGCGCGGTCAGCTCGCGATCCCCCTGCGGCCCCGGGCCTGGTCGAGCAGCCGGTGGAACCTGGCCATGTCCTCGTCGCTGAACCGCTCGACGAAGCTCCGCAGCGTCGCCCCCGGGTCCGGCCCGGCGTTGAGCACCTCGTCCATGACGCGCGCGGTGTACTCGGCGTGCGACTCGCGCGGCCAGTACACCCAGGCGCGGCCCGACTTCTCCCGGTCCAACAGGCCCTTGTGGAAGAGGATGTTGGCGACGGTCATCACGGTCGTGTAGGCGATCTCCCGGTCGTAGACCATGGTCTCGCGGACACGGCGCACGGACAGCGGTTCCTCGGCCCGCCACAGCGCGTCCATGATGGCCGCCTCGAGTTCCCCGAGCCCCCTCACGGTGCCCACCCCCTGCTGTGTGTCCCCAGTTCGTACCGAGATCGTAGACACGGCGACGGCTCTCGCGTGGGAAAACGCCGGAGAGCGCACAGATCCGCACACTCGTGGCGGGGATCACCGGCGTTTCGCGGCCTCCGGCGGCGCGGTGGGCGCGGAAGGAACGGCGGGCCGCCTCCGGACCGTGGTGCGGCCGGGGGTCCGCACCCGCGTTCCCGGCTCGGGACGGGAGCCGTGTGACGCGCCACATCCGGCATGGCCGGACTCGGTCATCGCGGCCGTGCGCCAAAACCCCTACAAACCAGCACAATCAAGACACATTCGCGACACTCCGCAAAGACGCCGCCACGCAGAGACAACGGAGCTGTGAAAGATTGTTAGCTATCTCCTAGTTTCAACAACGCTCGCGTTCCCCGCTTGGAGGGCGGTACAAGTAGCCTGGGACCAGGACGAGTGCTGGCCAGGTCAGATACTCCCCGGACCGCGGGGATGATCCCACGTGTTCATTGAGCCCGCCTTGCCAGCAGCCACCCGTCTCCATACACATTCACTAGCGAGCTGCGGAAGTGGGCGATCTCCGCCGTGTCGTCTGAGGCGTCTCAACCCCTGACAGATTTCGGCCCCAACGAGTGGTTGGTCGAGGAGCTTTATCAGAAGTACCTGACCGACCCCAACTCCGTTGACAAGGCCTGGTGGAACTTCTTCGCGGACTACAAGCCCGCGGATTCCGGCGCGAAGGGCGGAGGAGCCGCCAAGCCCGCGAAGGCCCAGCAGAGCAAGGCCCCCGCGGCCCCCGCGCCGAAGAAGTCACCCCAGGCCGCCGAACCCAAGAGCGACGATGCGCTCCAGGTCAAGCAGGAGCGTCTGCGCGGTGCTCCCGCGCGGACCGCGACCAACATGGAGTCGAGTCTGGCGCTGCCGACCGCGACCAGCGTGCGCGCGGTCCCGGTCAAGCTCCTGTTCGACAACCGCATCGTCATCAACAACCATCTCCGCCGCGGGCGCGGTGGGAAGGTCTCCTTCACCCACCTCATCGGCTTCGCCATGGTCAAGGCGCTCAGGTCGATGCCGGAGATGAACCACTCCTACGTCGAGGTCGACGGCAAGCCCGGTGTGGCCAAGCCCGAGCACGTCAACTTCGGTCTGGCGATCGACCTCCAGAAGCCGGACGGCTCCCGCCAGCTGGTCGTGCCCTCCATCAAGGGCGCCGACGAGATGGACTTCACCGAGTTCTGGAGCGGCTACGAGGACCTGGTCCGTAAGGCCCGCAACAACAAGCTGGGCGTAACGGACTTCCAGGGCACCACGATCAGCCTGACCAACCCCGGCGGCATCGGCACCGTGCACTCCGTGCCGCGTCTGATGCCCGGCCAGGGCACCATCCTCGGCGTGGGCGCCATGGAGTACCCGGCCGAGTTCCAGGGCGCCTCCCAGGACACCCTGAGCGAGCTGGGCATCAGCAAGGTCATGACGCTGACGTCCACCTACGACCACCGCATCATCCAGGGCGCGCAGTCCGGTGAGTTCCTCCGCCGGATCCACCAGCTGCTGCTGGGCGAGGACGGTTTCTACGACGAGATCTTCCGCTCCCTGCACATCCCCTACGAGCCGGTCCGCTGGGTCCAGGACATCCACGTCAACCCGGCCACCCAGCTCGACAAGACCACCCGGGTCCAGGAGCTGATCCACGCCTACCGCGTGCGCGGCCACCTGATGGCGGCCACCAACCCGCTCGACCACGACGTGCGGCGCCACCCCGACCTGGACGTCCTCCAGCACGGGCTGACCCTGTGGGACCTGGACCGCTCGTTCCCCACCGGGGGCTTCGGCGGCAAGCAGGTCATGAAGCTCCGCGACGTGCTGGGCGTGCTGCGCGACACCTACTGCCGCACGGTGGGTATCGAGTACATGCACATCCAGAGCCCGGAGGAGCGGGAGTGGATCCAGGCGCACGTCGAGCGCGAACACGAGAAGCTCGACCGCGACGAGCAGCTGCACATCCTGCACCGGCTCAACAGCGCCGAGGCGTTCGAGACCTTCCTGCAGACCAAGTACGTGGGCCAGAAGCGCTTCTCCCTGGAGGGCGGCGAGTCCCTGATCCCGCTGCTGGACGGGGTGATCTCCAAGGCCGCCCGGGCCGAGCTGGACGAGGTCGTCATCGGCATGGCCCACCGCGGCCGCCTCAACGTGCTCGCCAACATCTGCGGCAAGTCCTACGGGCAGATCTTCGGTGAGTTCGAGGGCAACCTGGACCCGCGCAGCGCGCACGGTTCGGGTGACGTCAAGTACCACCTGGGCACCGATGGCTTCTTCGAGACCCGCGACGGCGACAGGATCCGCATCTCGCTGGCCGCCAACCCGTCCCACCTGGAGACGGTCGACCCGGTCGCCGAGGGCATCGTCCGCGCCAAGCAGGACCTCCTCAACAAGGGCCCGCACGGCTTCACGGTGCTGCCGATCCTCATCCACGGCGACGCGGCATTCGCCGGCCAGGGCGTGGTCGCCGAGACCCTGAACCTGTCCCAGCTGCGCGGCTACCGCACCGGCGGCACGGTGCACATCATCGTGAACAACCAGGTGGGCTTCACCACCTCGCCGTCGGACAGCCGTTCCAGCGTGTACGCCACCGACGTCGCGCGGATGGTGCAGGCGCCGATCTTCCACGTCAACGGGGACGACCCCGAGGCCGTGGTCCGGGTCGCCCGCCTGGCCTTCGCCTACCGGCAGGCGTTCAACAAGGACGTCGTCATCGACATGGTCTGCTACCGGCGCCGCGGGCACAACGAGGGCGACAACCCCGCGTTCACCCAGCCGCTGATGTACGACGTCATCGACGCCAAGCGCTCCACCCGCAAGCTGTACACCGAGGCCCTCATCGGCCGCGGCGACATCACGGTGGAGGAGGCCGAGTCGGCCCTGCGCGACTACCAGAGCGAGCTGGAGCGCGCCTTCACCGAGACCCGCGAGGTCGAGCGGCGGCCGATCGAGCCCGGCTCCGTGGTCAAGCCCGAGGTGTTCACCGAGGGCCGTCTGGACCACTCGGCGGTCGAGACCCGGATCAGCACCGAGACCGTCAAGCGGGTCATGGACACCCAGGTCAACCTGCCCGAGGACTTCACGCCGCACCCGCGGCTGGCGCCGCAGATCGCCCGCCGCGCGCAGGCGGTCGAGTCCGACGCGGTCGACTGGGCCACCGGCGAGCTGCTGGCCTTCGGGTCGCTGCTGCTGGACGACCACACCGTGCGCCTCGTCGGCCAGGACAGCCGCCGCGGCACCTTCGGCCAGCGGCACGCCACGCTGATGGACCGCGACACCGGTGAGTCGTACACGCCGCTCAAGCAGTTCGACTCCGGCACCACCCGCTTCCACGTGCACGACTCGCTGCTGAGCGAGTACGCGGCGCTGGGCTTCGAGTACGGCTACTCGCTGACCCGCCCGGACGCTCTGGTGATGTGGGAGGCGCAGTTCGGTGACTTCGTCAACGGCGCGCAGACCGTCATCGACGAGTACATCAGCGCGGGTGAGCAGAAGTGGGGCCAGCGCTCCAGCGTGACCCTGCTGCTGCCGCACGGCTACGAGGGCCAGGGGCCGGACCACTCGTCCGCCCGCATCGAGCGGTTCCTCCAGCAGTGCGCGCAGGAGAACATGACGGTCGCCATGCCGACCACCCCGGCGAGCTACTTCCACCTGCTGCGCTGGCAGGCGAAGTCGGAGCTGGAGCGTCCGCTGGTGGTCTTCACGCCGAAGTCGCTGCTGCGGCTGAAGGCCGCCACGTCGGCCGCCGACGACTTCACGTCGGGCCACTTCCGGCCGCTGATCGGGGACGACTCCATCGCCCCCGAGAAGGTCCGCCGCGTGGTGCTGTGCTCGGGCAAGATCTACTACGACCTGGACGCGGCCCGGCGCAAGAGCGGCGACAAGCACACCGCGATCATCCGCGCGGAGCGGCTCTACCCGCTGCCGACCGAGGAGATCCGGGAGCAGCTCAAGGCCTACCCGAACGCGGGCGAGGTCCTGTGGGTCCAGGAGGAGCCCGCGAACATGGGCCCGTGGCCGTTCGTGGCGCTGGTCTTCTCCGAGCAGCTCGACCGTCCGTTCACCCGGATCTCGCGCCCGGCCTCCTCGGCCCCGGCGGCGGGTTCGGCCAAGCGGCACGAGGCCGAGCAGCGCGCCCTGGTGGACACGGTGTTCCCGCCGGCCGACTAGTGCGAGGGGCGTACCGGGTTCTGCAGGAGGAGCCGAGCCGCGAGCGAGGAACGAGCGACCGGCGAAGGCGACGACGAAGAATCCGGTTCTCAGCGCCCCGAGCCCCGCGCCGAGCTTGCGAGGCCGGAAAGGAGCGGACGAGGCGACGTGTACTACACCGATCGCGGAATCGAGGAGTTGGAGAACCGCCGCGGCGACGAGGAGGTCAGCTTCGCCTGGCTCGCCGAGCAGCTGAGGACGTTCACCGACGTCAACCCCGAGTTCGAGACGCCGGTCGACCGCCTGGCCACCTGGCTGGCCCGGTTGGACGACGAGGACGACGAGTAGGTCCGTGACGAACGCGGAAGGGCCCGGGTCATCGCGACCCGGGCCCTTCCGCGTGTCCGGCCTACCGGGTGTCGGTCACCCGCAGCCAGTCACGGCTGGACCGCAGGCTCACCAGCAGGAGGTAGAAGCCCGGGACGATCAGGCCGACCACGAGGCCGACGTTCCAGGAGACCACCGCGGTCACCCAGCCGTCCACGAGCGGATCGGTGGCGGTCAGCACCGTGACGTCGACCAGCACCAGGACCGCGTCGAGGGCCAGGGCGGTGAGGACGGCGCCGCGCGCGGACCCGCCGCCCCGGCCGAGTCGCGCCGCGGCGCGGACGTAGAGGAAGGCCAGCGGAAGGAAGCCCACCACCCAGAGCCAGAGCCGGGGAACGGGCATGCCCCATTCGGCGTACCATTCCGCGTTCATCTGGGGGGAGCTGTCCAGGCTCAGGAGCAGGAGGACCGCGATCAGGACCGTCAGCAGGGTGACGGTCGCGTGCAGGGCGCACAGCACGCGCAGGAACCTCAGGGCGAGGGGCATGCGGTCGGCCCGCACCGGCGGCGCGAGGGGCGGCTGCCCCGGCGGCCGCGGCGGCGCCGGAATCTGGAAGGGCTCCTGCCCGAGGGGGACCGGGTCCGGGTCCGGGGGATGCTGCATTCTTCGATGGCTCCAGGGAGGGAACGTCGTCCGCGCGGGCCGGGCGCCGCGCAACCCTCCGAGTAAACCGCCCAAAAGTGACAGAACGGACACCAGACGATCTCGGGGTCAGCCCCGACGTTCCCCTGAACCTCCCCCGATCTCCGCGACATATCTTGAGTTCCCCCCACTCGCGACATATCGTGATGACATCGAGCGAGCGAAAGGGTGCACGATGGCACGTTGGACCATCGACAAGCCGATGACCCACACACTCGACGGCATCGTCGCGTTGAAGGTCAGGATCATCGGCGGTCACGTCAACATCCTCCCGACCGACGACCCGGTCACCTTCGAGGTCACCGACATCGTCGGCGAACCCGTCCTGGTGACCCAGGAGGCCGGGATCCTCACCATCCACTACGAGGACCTCACCAGCCAGGGTCTCCTCGACCGCCTCCGTCCCATCCAGCTCAACAGCTACAAGAGCATGGGCAGCCGCAAGGCCACCGTGAACCTGCGCATCCCGAAGGACTGCCCGGTGGAGGTCAACACGGTCAGCGCGCCCGTCGTGGCCGCCGGACTGGGGGCCCGCACGAGCATCCGGACCGCGTCCGGCGAGATCACCCTCGACGACGCCTCCGGCGCGACCGACATCACCACCGCCAACAGCCAGGCCTCGGTCCGCAACCCGTCCGGGTCCCTGACCTTCAACAGCGTCAGCGGCCAGCTCGCCGTCGCGGGCGGACGCCTGTCGGACTTCAGCGCCAAGACCGCGTCCGGACAGATCCTCGCGGACACCGACCTGTCCCCCTCCGGACGGGTCCGGCTCAACTCCGTGTCCGGTGAGATCGCCCTGCGCGTGCCCGCCGAGACCTCCGCGAACGTCGAGATGCGGTCCGTCACCGGCGCCCTGGACACCGACTTCTCCCTGGATCGACGCAGTGCCCCGGCGCGCAACGTGCTCAGCGGCAAGATCGGCCCCGGCGTCGACCCGGCCGCCATCACCACCAACACCGTGTCGGCCCGCACCGCGCTGCTGCGCCGCGCGCCCGCCACGCCCGCCGCGATCCCCGAGGGGGTCTGAATGAGCACCATCTTCGGCCACGGCAGACTCCGGCTCTACCTGCTCAAACTGCTGGACGAGAGCCCGCGCCACGGCTACGAGATCATCAGCCTCCTGCGTGACCGCTTCCTGGGCGTGTACTCGCCCTCCCCGGGCACGATCTACCCGCGCCTGGCCCGTCTGGAGGAGGAGGGGCTGGTCACGCACACCGAGGAGGGCGGCCGCAAGGTCTACCGCCTCACCGACAAGGGACGCCAGGAGCTGCGGGACCGCAGCGGTGACCTGGACGACCTGGAACGGGAGATCACCGACTCGGTCCGCGACGTCGCCCGCGCGGTCAAGCAGGACGTGCGCGCGACCATCAGCTCCCTGCGCGAGGAGCTGAAGTACGCTGCCGGGGACGCGCGCCGCCCGTCCCCGGAGACCGCCGGTGCCGGAACGCCCCAGGCGGAGCGCGAGGAAGCCGAGGAACGCGAGGCGCCGAAGGACGGGCGCGAGCCCGCGGGGGCGACCGCCGAGGAGCCCAGGGCGGACGAGGAGCGGAGCGAGGACGAGGACCAGCGGGAACGCGGTCGCGAGGGCGGCCCGTGGGCCCGCGAGTGGGAGCGCTTCGCCCAGGGGTTCAGCGGCGCGTTCGGCGCGGCCTGGGGCCGCGGTTCGGACCGCTCGCACACCCCGGAGTTCGACCAGGCCCTGCGCGAGTTCTCCGAGCGGGTCCGCGACGTCGTCCGGGAGGCCGGCCACGTCGGCGAGGCGGCCGCCACCGACCTGCGGCGCATCCTCGACGACACGGTCGAGGTGATCCGCCGCGACATGCGCCGGTGGGGCCCGCAGTGCGACCGCCCCGAGGGCGAGGAGCACGAGAAGGAGGCCGAGGACACCGGCGCGCCCGAGGGACCGGCGGCCGAGGAGCCCCGTCCCGAGAAGCCCGCCGAGGAGGAGCCGGAGGCCCGGCCGATGCCGCCCGTCGACGGCGGGACCGCCGCCGACCCCTGGGGCACCGCGGTCAGCGAGCAGGACGGCCCCGAGACCGACGCGGGCGAGGACGGCCGGAAGCCGGGCAAGGACGAGTAGGAACCCCGAGCACGCACGTGGGGCCCGGAGACGCCGCGGGGGCGTGCGCTCCGGGCCCCACCCGTCGTGCGGGTCGGCCCTACTTCCGGGCGACGCCGTCCTCGCGCGCCTGCGCGGCGACGGCGGCCGCGACGGCGGGGGCCACCCGCTCGTCGAAGGGGCCGGGGATGATGTAGTCGGCGGACAGGTCGTCGCCGACCAGCTCGGCCAGCGCGGTGGCGGCGGCCTGCTTCATGTTCTCGGTGACGTCGCTGGCGCCCGCGTCGAACGCGCCCCGGAACACGCCGGGGAAGGCCAGGACGTTGTTGATCTGGTTCGGGAAGTCACTGCGCCCGGTGGCGACGACGCTCGCGTACTTGCGCGCGACGTCCGGGTGGACCTCCGGGTTCGGGTTGGCCATCGCGAAGACGATGGCGTTCTCGGCCATCGTGGCCACGACCGACTCGGGCACCTCACCGGCGGAGAGGCCGATGAAGACGTCGGCGCCCTCCAGGGCGCTCTCGATCGAGCCCTGGAGTCCCGCCTTGTTGGTGAGGGCGGCCAGCTCCTGCTTGACCGGGGTCAGGCCGTCGCGGCCCTCGTAGATCATGCCCTTGGAGTCGGCCACCGCGATGTCGCCGATGCCGCCGTCCAGGAGCATCTTGGTGACCGCGACCCCGGCCGCTCCGGCGCCGGAGACCACCACGCGCAGGTCGCCGAGGGTCCGGCCGGTCAGGCGGGCGGCGTTGCGGAGCGCGGCGACGGCCACGATGGCGGTGCCGTGCTGGTCGTCGTGGAAGACCGGGATGTCCAGGCGCTCACGCAGCTTGCGCTCGATCTCGAAGCAGCGCGGCGCGGAGATGTCCTCCAGGTTGATGCCGCCGAAGGACGGGGCCATGCGCACGACGGTCTCGACGATCTCGTCGACGTCGGTGCAGGCCAGCGCGATCGGCACGGAGTCGACACCGCTGAACTGCTTGAACAGCAGCGACTTGCCCTCCATGACCGGCAGGGACGCCTCGGGGCCGATGTTGCCGAGCCCCAGGACGGCGGTGCCGTCGGTGACGACGGCGACCAGGTTGCTCTTCCAGGTGTAGGTCTCGACGAGTTCCGGGGTCTCGGCGATGGCGTCGCACACGCGGGCGACGCCGGGCGTGTAGGCGAGGGACAGGCTCGCCTGGTCGTTGACGTCGACGGAGGAGGTCACGTGGAGCTTGCCGCCGCGGTGCAGGGCGAAGGCGGGATCCTGATCCAGACGTTCGGGCGTCTCGTGGGTATGCGCATCAGTGGACAACTTCTCAAACCCCTCAGGTTTCGCGTGTACGCCCGACGTCGGCCATGACGAGGGCGGACTTGGTAGCGGCGGGGGCCGCGCGCGAAGACGTGTGAGTGCTAGGGGAGCCTCCTCGGCTCCGGTCCCGTCGGACCGGAGGTGCGTTCCGGGGAGGGTCGTTCTTCGCCGGACTCCTATGCGAGTACTGCGCGGCCGCCTCTCACGGGGTTCACCCGTTACGCAATCCTCTCACAACGGTGACCGGAGGAACATCGCGGGTGGCCACCATTGACGGAACCTCAGTACCCCCTTTTTGTACAGAATGTCGTGGATGTTGCCTGGGAACTGGCGATCGGGCCCCCTTCCCGGACCCTGGCCAGGCACGACGTGCGCTCGAAGGAGACCCCATCATGGCCACGCACACGCCCGAGTACGCACGCCGCACCGCGTTCGGCGCCCTCTCCCTCGCCGGGATCCTGGTCCTGTCCGCCTGCAGCGGCGGCAGCGGTGACGGAGACACCGACACGGGCGCCGACGACGCGGCCACCACGGTGACCATCGGTGTCGAGGCCGCCTACCCCCCCGGTGAGTTCCTGGAGGACGACGGCGAGACCGTCCGGGGCTTCAACGTCGACCTCGTCGACGCCGCCCTGGCCGAGATGGGCATGGAGGCCGACTGGGTCCCCACCACGTTCGACTCCATCATCATCGGCGTCCAGAGCGGTGAGTACGGCCTCGGTTCCTCCTCCTTCACCGTGACCGAGGAGCGCATGGGGGCCGTCAACATGGTCAGCTACTTCTCCTCCGGCACCCAGTGGTTCGCCCAGGCGGGCAACCCGGAGGACGTCGACCCGGAGAACCCCTGCGGTATGCGGATCGCCGTGCAGTCCAACACCGTCCACGACGAGGACATCGAGGCCCGCAGCCAGGCGTGCGTCGACGCGGGCGAGGAACCCGTCACCATCGAGAAGTTCCAGAGCCAGCCGCAGGCCACCGAGACGGTCGTCTCCGGCCTCAACGACGCCTCGCTCGCCGACATGCCCACCTCGGCCTACGCCCTGGAGCAGACCGGCGACGGCGTCCTGGAGTTCATCGGCGAGCAGTACGACGCCGCCCCCTACGGCATCGTCGTGCACCAGGACGACACGGAGTTCGCCGACGACCTCGCGGCGGCCTTCAACACCCTCATGGAGAACGGGACCTACGACGAGATCCTCGCGGAGTGGGGCATCGAGGCCGGTGCGATCGAGACCGCCGAGGTCAACCCGTCCCTCTAGGGCACGGCCCAACCCCGGCAACCGCACCAGACCGCTCCACCGAGTGAAAGACCGAGACGTGTCCTCACCCAACGAACCGGCGGGCGGTCCGAGGAAGGTCCGAACCCCGGACCCGGACCGCTCCGCCGGCCCCATCACCGCCGTCCCCGTCCGCTACCCGGAACGGTGGGTGGCCGCGGGCTTCATCCTGCTCCTCGCCGCCATGTTCGTGCACATGCTGGTCACGAACGACGCCTTCGACTGGCCGTTCATGTTCGAGAACATGTTCTCCGAGCCGGTCGTGCGCGGTGTGTGGGTCACCCTGAGCGCCACGCTGCTGTCGATGGCGATCGGCATCATCCTGGGGATCGTGCTGGCGGTCATGCGCCTGTCCGGAAACCCCGTCCTGGTGGCGGTCTCGTGGCTGTACACCTGGTTCTTCCGGGGCGTGCCCCGCCTCGTGCTGGCCGTCCTCTTCGGCAACCTGGCCATCCTGTACTCGACCATCGAGCTGGGCGTGCCGTTCGACGCCTACCTCATGGCCGCGTTCGGCCTGGAGGGCGACCTCCGGTTCTTCGAGATCGACGCGCGCACCCTCCTGAGCGGCTACACCGCCGGTCTGCTCGCCCTGTCCCTCTCCGAGGGCGCCTACATGGCCGAGATCATCCGGGCCGGGCTCCAGTCCGTGGACAAGGGCCAGACCGAGGCCGCCCAGGCCCTGGGCATGAGCCGCGCCAAGGTCCTGTGGCGGATCACCCTGCCCCAGGCCATGCGCGTGGTCATCCCGCCCACCGGCAACGAGACCATCGCGATGCTCAAGGACACCGCTCTGCTCGCCTACGTGCCGGTGACGATCGAGCTGTTCTACCAGCTCCAGGCGATCGGGACGCGCAGCTACCAGATCTTCCCGATGCTGGTCGCGGCGTGTCTGTGGTACCTGGCGATCACCAGTGTCCTGATGGTCGGCCAGTACTTCATCGAGCGCAGGTTCAACCCGGGCCAGCGCGAACTCCGCGGGCGCGTCATCGGAGGTGCGCACTGATGACCGAGACGAACGACGCCCTCGTCGTCGCCGAGAACGTCCACAAGCGGTTCGGGCGGCTGGAGGTCCTGCGCGGCATCGACCTCACCGTCAACCGGGGCGAGGTCATGTGCGTCATCGGCCCCTCCGGTTCCGGCAAGTCCACGTTTCTCCGCTGCATCAACCACCTGGAGAAGCTGTCCGCCGGGCGGCTCTGGGTCAACGGCGAGCTCATGGGGTACCGGCAGAAGGGCGGCAAGCTCCACGAGCTGCGCGACCACGAGATCGCCGCCCAGCGCAGCGACATCGGGATGGTGTTCCAGCGGTTCAACCTGTTCCCGC
Source organism: Nocardiopsis sp. NPDC049922 (assembly GCF_040660275.1). NCBI lineage: Bacteria > Bacillati > Actinomycetota > Actinomycetes > Streptosporangiales > Nocardiopsidaceae > Nocardiopsis > Nocardiopsis sp. NPDC049922. The sequence goes on from NZ_JBFAME010000009.1 coordinate 257,872, forward strand.
ACCTGAGCGTGCTGGGCAACGTCATCGAGGCGCCCGTGCAGGTCAAGCGGGTGCCCAAGGCGGTCGCGACCGAGACCGCGATGGAGCTGCTGGAGAAGGTCGGGCTGCCGGACAAGGCCGGCGCCTACCCCGAGCAGCTGTCCGGCGGTCAGCAGCAGCGGGTGGCGATCGCGCGGGCGCTGGCCATGCAGCCGTCGCTGATGCTGTTCGACGAGCCCACCAGCGCCCTGGACCCGGAGCTCGTCGGCGAGGTCCTCGACGTGATGCGGGACCTCGCGCGGGGCGGGATGACCATGGTCGTGGTGACGCACGAGATGGGCTTCGCCCGGGAGGTGGGCGACTCCCTGGTCTTCATGGACGAGGGCGTGGTGGTCGAGTCGGGTTCCCCGAAGGACGTGCTGAGCAACCCCCGGCACGAGCGGACCCAGGCGTTCCTGTCCAAGGTGCTGTGAAACCGGTCGTGCGGCCCGGAGCCACACGACCTCTGTCATCCCAGCACGCTTGGCATTGACGTCTCGGTTGCGAGGAGAACCAACGCGGCGCGGAGCGCCCCCCACGGGGTGCCGGTCACCGACTGGCGCCCCGTTCTGCTGCCCTCTCGTGGGCTGGGCATTTTCTGGGCACAGGCACTGGGCATTTTCTGGGCATCGTGTTTCACTGGTCACATGCATCAGCAGCCTCCCGACCAAGACGACGACCTGTTGCGCTCGTCGTTGGCGTCGATCCTGCGTAAGGGGCTTCCCGTACCCCCGAGCCTGACCAATCCCTACCTGTTGTCGTTACGCGCCGTCCTAGTGCGCGCGACCGACCCAGCCGACACCGCATCCCGCACCGCCGCGCTGAACACGGTGCTTCGCGGCTTGCTTGCACGCTTCGACGACGCCCGCTATGCCGAGGCGGTACGCGCCCTGTTCGGCCTTCCGCCTGGTGAGCCCGGGACCACACTCACCAGGCGGCGCGAAGCCGCAGCGAAGGTCTGCGGGCACGACGTCGATCACTTCCGTAAACGCGTCGAGCCCAAGCTCATCGAGCGGCTTGCGTGGATGCTGTGGCAGGACTCCGAACAATTCCGCGCGACGCCAGCCGCGGCACCGCGACTCACCCGGGCGCCGAAGACCATGCCGAGCCTGCCCGACGACGTGTTCGCCTGGGAACTGGCCGAGCACGAGAGCCAACTCTCACACGTGTGGGCGTCGATCTACGCCCTTCGCGCCGAGCTGCTCACTCTCGACCGGATGACAGCCATGGACGCCGACTTCCAGCAGATCAGCCGACAAGCCATCACCGCGGCATGGCGGTACGGCGTCCTCCGCGCCGACATCGACGACTACTTCGACGCCTACCCGTCCGGAGGATTCGGCGCGCTCGCCGAGGCGACCCCTGACGACCTGCTCGCGCTCGCCGGATGGACGCCGCCCCTGAGCACCGACGACGTCGACAAGCTCACCCTCGCTGCCCGCGACCACCGCGACCGCGACGGCTTCGTCGCCGCTATTCGCGCCCAGGTCGCCCTGGACAACATCTGGTCGGCCCCCTGGCTCGACCGGCGCAGCACCACCGACAAGGACACGACATCATGACCACTTCCCAGAACGACCTGCTCGCCGCAGCGATCGAGGCCGCCAAGACCCACCCACCGCGACGATTCGTCATCACCGGCGGACCCTCGGCCGGCAAGGACGACGTCATAGCCGAGCTGCTCAGGCACAACATCCCGTGCATGGAAGCCGAGCCCGGGCGTGCGATCTACCGCAAACACCGCCAACGCCTCGGCCGACACCTACACGCCGAAGACCGACGGGAGTTCGCGGCCGAAGTGCTCGACGCGTTCATCGTCGAATTCGAAGGCCACAAGCACGGGTTCCGCTTCTACAACCGCGGCATCCCGGATTCCTACGGCTGGGAACGCTTCTTCGGCCTGCCACCGACCCCCCAACTCGAAGAGGCCAACCGCGTCTACCGCTACGACGTGGTGTTCGTGCTCGACCCCCTCGACACCTTCGAAGACCCCGACGACATCGTGTGGGCGAAGGAACGCGAAATCAGACGCGTGCACGAGCTGATCGTTCAGGGCTACTACGACGCCGGTTACGAACCCGTCTTCGTGCCCGCCGAGTCGGCCGAGCACCGGGTCGACTTCATCCTCAACAACGTGCGCATACCCAAACCTCAGAGGTGACATCGTGTCGGCCACCCCCCTGCTGATCTCACCCAACTCGATTCTCGCCAACGCCCTCCTGCGCTCCATCGACATGTTGCGCCCCCGTGTACACGCCATGCGGCCCAAGCACATCGAGTTCGTCGTCGGGACCCAGATCAACGGCGCCCCGCACCTGGGCACCAACATGGTTCAAACGACAGCGTTCCTACTCGCGAAGATCGCCCGGCGCGAGTTCCCCGTCGAGACCTCGGTACGCTTCGGCGCGCTCGACAACGCCCCATACGAGGTCATCCTCGACCCCGAGACCCACCACGCCTACCAGGCCACGTACTTTCACACCCTGGGCAAAGCCGGGGTCGACGAGCTGATCAGCCGGTACTACCAGGCGTTCTTCGATTCCCTCTCCGAGGCCACGGCGACGGATTACGCGTTGGAGACCTACACCGACCAACAGTCGACCCCGGCGTTTCGCGCCGAGTTCCTCCGTAGCTTGGAGCGGCTCGACGAAATCCGATGGTGGATGGCGCCCTCACATGGGGTCGTACACGTCCGCCTTCCCTGCCCCGGATGCGGGTGGGCCGAGAAACGCGCCGACCGGACCAAGCTCGTGCACCTTGACGAGGACGGTGCTCGCTTCTCCGCCATCTGCCTCGACCACGGCGACTACGAGATCGACGTCGACCCTGAGAACGACACTTACATCGACTTGGCCACCCTCTACCGGAATCTGGTCAAGGAGCGATTGCTCGTACGCGACGACACCACGTTGCGCGTGATGCTCAAGGGCGGTGACTGGGCGTTCGGCTCACAGCTCGTCGACGGCGCCCTCGGAGTCCTGGACACTCCCGGCGCTCGTATGCCACTGCGCATCTTCACGCCGCAGGTTCTCGCTCCCACGGGCGCGAAGCTGACCAAGTCCCTGTTGCGCGACCGCGGAGCGGATGCGTTGCCGACCGACGTTGAATCGTGGATGCTCGACACGACCACATGGCCGGGTAGTACCGACCACTACGTCGACGCGCTGCTGTGGCTCATCGGCGAACTGCTCACCGATCCGAAGCACTTCTTCCGAAGCTTCACCGTCAAGGAACTGGGCCGACTGATGAACTCCCGCCCCTCCGACCTCGACCAGCGCCCCCGCGCACACGAGATGGGCATCTACAAGAGGTACTTCGACCTGATCGCCTCGGGCAGAAAGACGACCGAGATCAGGGTCAACGACTCGTCGCGCAGGCGCTTGAAGGAAGGCGACCTCCTCCGGTTCACATGCCGCGACGAGGAAGTGCTCACCCGGATCACGCGCCTTGCCCGCTACAGGGACTTCGACGAGATGTTCGAGCACGAGCCGGTCTCGTCGGTCAACCCCACGGCATCGCGCGAGGACCAGCTTCGCAACATCCGGGAGATCTATCCGCCCGAGCGCGAAGCCTTGGGCGTGGTCGCGATCGGGATCGAGCTCGTCGACCCGTAGCGCGAGACGGCGATTGTCCTCCGGCTGTGAACACGCTGTGGCGTCGCACTGCCGCGAGCGATCCTGAGCGGGTATCTGCCGGGCTCCCTTACCCATTCCCGCGCCGAGTCCAGCGCCCGGGTGGCCCGTCGCCCAGACTGTCGACGCCATGGCCGGATCGGGACAGTTGGGGCTGGAGCGTCATCGGAAGCCCCATGGCGGGTAGAGGGGCAGCAGAGCACCGAGCAGGAAGGCGCCCATGCACCCCGCCACGAACCCGAACTTCCGCACCTCCAGCTACAGCGACCGAAGCGACTGCGTCGAGGTCGCGGACCTGCCCGGCAGCACAGCGGTCCGCGACACCCGGAACCGGCACCTCGATCCGCTCTCCTTCCCCTCGGCGGAATGTCGGCGCTCGTCCATACCCTCCGGCACGAGGCGTGACGGATGACCGACCTGGCCGCATCGGGCGAGGAAACACCCTCCCCCGAGCTTGACCCGGCGACGCCGCGCCACGAGAGTCGTGACGCAGGGGCACCCACACGGCCTTCGGGGGAGGACATGAACCCGCGCACCGAGCGCGAACGCAGCACCTGGAACCGCAGATCGACCCTGGACGACCTCGGCCGGGCCCTCCAGGGTCCCGCCCTCCGCCGTACCCGCGAGATCCTGTGCGCCGGGGCGCGCGGCCGCACCCTGGAGGTGGCGATCGGCACCGGCCGCAACCTTCGCCACTATCCTCCCCAGATCCACCTCACGGGGATCGACCCGAACCCGGAGGCCCTGGCCAGGACCCGGGAGCGCGCCGACGCACTGGGCCGCCCGGTCCACCTGGCCGAGGGCGACGCGGGTCGGCTGGAGTTCCCCGACGCGTGCTTCGACACCGTCGTCTCCATCCTCGCGCTCGGGTCGGCGCCCGACCGGCGCGCCGCCCTGGCGGAGATGTTCCGCGTCCTGGTCCCGGGCGGGAGGCTCCTGTTGGCCGACCGCATCGAGTACGCCCGCTTCCCCGCCCGCCTGGTGGAGGCCCGGCGCGAGCATCCGCGCCGACTCCCCCGGGAGGTCGCGCTGGAGGTCGGCTTCGAGGTCGGCCACCACGACCGCCTCCTGTTCGGTCTGGTGGAACGGATGGTCGCCCACCGCCCCACCTGACCCGCACCCCGCGGGAGCGCCCCGCCCTGCGCATAGGCTGGAACGGTTCGATTCCTCCCCCGACCGAGGTGATCCGATGATCCGGCTAGCCCGCCCCGACGACGTTCCCTTCATCCACCGGATGATCGGGGAGCTCGCCGAGTACGAGAAGGAGCCGGAGTCGGCCACCGCCACGGAGGAGGACATCCGCACCGCCCTCTTCGGCCCGGAGGCCGCCGTGTACGGCCACGTCGCCGAGCACGTCGGGGAGGACGGGGAGGTGGAGCCCGCGGGGATCGCCCTGTGGTTCCTCAACTTCTCCACCTGGACCGGCAAACACGGCGTGTACCTGGAGGACCTCTACGTCCGCCCGCACCTGCGCGGCCACGGCTACGGCCTGGCGCTGCTCAGGAGGCTCGCGGAGATCTGCGTGGAACGCGGCTACACCCGTCTGGAGTGGTCGGTCCTGGACTGGAACACGCCCGCCATCGACTTCTACGCCGCACTCGGATCCACGCCGATGGACGGGTGGACGGTCCGCCGTCTGGACGGCGACGCGCTGCACGCGCTGGGCTCCCAGAACGACTGAGAAACCGCCGTTCGTCTCACGTTCGTACCGGATCGGGCGGACACGATCTCACTTCCCTGCGGCAGTGGCAGGGTGAAACGAGATACATTGCATTCAAGCGGCAACCTCGCCCCCCGAAGGAGGGACGTGACCGAAGAAACCGCTGTGCCCACGGCCGACGCCATCGGCGTCCGGGACGCTGTCACCGTCAACATGCCCGCGGACAGCGCCTATCTGTCCGTCTTGCGGACGGCGACGGCGGGTCTGGCCGCGCGCCTCGACTTCACCCTCGACGAGATCGAGGATCTGCGCATCGGGGTCGACGAGGCCTGCGCCATGCTCCTGTCCCAGGCGCTGCCCGGCACGGAACTGACCACGGAGTTCGAACTCACGCCCGAGGGCATGCGCATCTGCGTGTCGGTGCTGACCGCCGACGGCCGCCTCCCGGCGCGTGACACCTTCGCCTGGACCGTCCTGTCCGCCCTGGCGGGCGAGGTCGACGCGGGCGTCGGAGCGGACGACCGCGTCCACATCGTCCTGTACAAGCGTCGCGGCACGCTGGAGTCCGCGTGAGCGAAAGGGGGCCCGCTCTGACAGCGAAGACCGAGCACGCGGTGCCCGATCGGGCTCGCGCGAGAGAGTTGTTCGAGCGCCTGAACGAACTCGACGCGGACTCCGAGGAGCGCCGTCGGATCCGTGACGAGTTGGTGGAGCTCCACCTGCCCCTGGTCGAGTACCTGGCCCGGCGGTTCCGCAACCGCGGCGAGTGGCTCGACGACCTGACGCAGGTGGCGACGATCGGGCTGATCAAGTCCATCGACCGGTTCGATCTGGAGCGCGGGGTGGAGTTCTCCACCTACGCCACACCGACCATCGTCGGCGAGATCAAGCGGCACTTCCGCGACAAGGGCTGGGCGGTGCGGGTGCCCCGCCGCCTCCAGGAGCTCAAGCTCTCGCTGACCAAGGCGGTGAGCGACCTGTCGCAGCGGGAGGGACGCTCGCCGACCGTCGCCGAGCTCGCGGCGCACCTCCAGATGACCGAGGAGGAGGTGTTGGAGGGCCTGGAGTCCGCCAACGCCTACTCGACCGTGTCGCTGGACGCGCCCGACAGCGGCGACGAGGACGCCCCCGCGGTGGCCGACTCCCTGGGGATCGTCGACGAGTCCCTGGAGGGCGTCGAGTACCGCGAGTCGCTCAAACCACTGCTGGAACAACTTCCCCCACGGGAGAAGCGCATCCTGCTGCTGCGCTTCTTCGGCAACATGACGCAGTCGCAGATCGCCCAGGAGCTGGGGATCTCCCAGATGCACGTGTCGCGTCTGCTGGCGCGCACGCTGGCCCAGCTGCGCCAGGCACTGACCACGGACGACTGACCGGCCCGGGGGCCGGCCACCGGCGGCCGCGGGGCTACTTCCTCTCCTGCGGGGGGAAGAGCGCCGCGGTCGTCGGCGGCGCCAGGACCGCCCCGGCCGCGCACAGGGCCACCGCGACCAGGACCCCGCCGATCGCGTACTGGTCGCTGGTGAACATGTAGTAGGCGACCACCGCGAGGAACAGCTGCGTGACCACCACGGGCGTGCGGGCCCAGTCGCGCAGCCGCCACAGACCGCGCGCGACGAACACCATGACCGCGCCCGCGCCGAGTCCGAGGACGGCCAGCGGAATCGCCGAGGTGACCGACGCGGCCTGACCGGTGACCGCCGTGACGAGGCTGTAGAGGCCGCCGACGGCGGCGGCGAGCCCGATCAGGGCCTCCAGCGCGGCGGCGACGACGATGGTGACGGGACGTGTGGACACCCGTCGAGCCTATACGCGACCGGCCGATCGCTCCGCCCGGGTCCCCGCCCAGGTCACACCGTCTCCTCCGGCCCACGGTGGCCGTGTGCCCCGCCACACCGGGCCGCACGCCCCGGGTCTCGCGGTTCGGCAGCGCCTAGACTGAGGGCGTGCGCGCCCTTTTCATCGTGAACCCCCAGGCGACCACGACCACGTCACGTACCCGTGAGGTGATCGTCGGCGCCCTGGCCTCGGAGCTGGACGTCACCGTCGCCGAGACCGCCTACCGCGACCACGCCAGCGAGCTGGCCCGCAAGGCCGCGGCGGACGGGTTCGAGCTGGTGCTCAGCCTGGGCGGTGACGGCACGGTCAACGAGGTGGTCAACGGGCTCCTGGCGACCCCGGACCACCTGCCGCGCCCCCGCTACGCCGTGATCCCCGGCGGCAGCGCCAACGTCTTCATCCGCTCGCTGGGCGTGCCCGGCGACCCCGTCGAGGCGACCAGCGCGGTGCTGGAGGCGATCCGCGCGGGCCGGGAGCGCGAGATCAACCTGGGCCGGATCACGAGCGACGAGGACGACCGGTACTTCACGTTCTGCGCCGGTTTCGGATGGGACGCCGACGTCGTCCAGCAGGTCGAACACGCGCGCGCCCAGGGGCGCAGGGCCACGCCCGCCCTGTACGCGGAAGTCGCGGTAAAGCTGTTCTTCCGCGGGGATATCCGGGATCCGTCACTGCGCGTGTCCGCCGGCGGGCCGCCCCGGGACGGGGTCTATTTCGCCCTCGTCACCAACACCACGCCGTGGACCTACGCCGGGTCACTGCCCCTCCAGCCGACGCCCTCGTCCCGTTTCGAGCTGGGGTTGGACGCTTTCGCGCTGACCAACTCCTCGCACCCGCTCACCGGGTGGGTACTTTCGCAGATGTTCTTTCCCAAGGGTCTCCCGGCCATCGGCGACGGGTACCTCACCTGGCACGACCTGGACTCACTCGAGATCTCGTCCACCCACCCCCGGGCTTTCCAAATCGACGGGGAGTACCTGGGAGAGCGCGAACGGGTCAACTTCCACTCGGTACCGAAGGCATTACGAATCATCTGTTAATTGGCCGGAAAGGCACCATTCACGCCGACTGTGACGCACCCGACACGCCGATCAGGACCTTTGGCCCCGAGAGCTCTTGCACCGGCCCTTCAAGCCTGTCACGCTCAAGTTATCGCCATGAGTTACGGGCGAGTTAATAGGGGCGCCTCCCACATGGCCGTGGGGTGAAACCTGACCGTCTCGGCCCTGACCCTCCGGTGGAAACCATCCACTGGGTGCCCCGCGCACGATCGTGAAAATGTTCACAACCCCCGATCGCCTCACTGTGAGGAGTGGACCGCATGGACTGGCGCCATGAAGCAGCCTGCCGTGACGAAGACCCCGAGCTCTTCTTCCCCATCGGCAACTTCGGCCCCGCACTGATCCAGATCGAGGAAGCCAAGGCGGTCTGTCAGCGCTGCCCGGTCAGCTCCGCGTGTCTGAAGTGGGCGCTGGAGAGCGGCCAGGACGGCGGTGTCTGGGGCGGCACGAGCGAGGACGAGCGCCGCCTGATGCGGGGCCGCGGCACCGTGCGCCGCCCGATGGTCCGCAGCTAGCACCATCCCCCCGACGGGAACGCAGCGGTGGCGCGCCGCTGCCCCTCCGTCGCGGAACGCGACCCGCCGACCCCCCGAGCGCCTCCGACGACGCGACGGGGACACCGGGACGCCTCCCCGTCGCCCCTCCCCCGACGGACGGCCCGGGGACCCGTTCCCGGAACGGCCGCCAGGGGGTCGACTCCGGGTGCCGACGGCGGACGGGTACGCGGAGAGCGCCGCGAGCGTGCGCCGCCCTACGGCCGCAGCTCCCCCTCCTCCTGTTCCAGGGGCAGGCTGATCGCCACCTCGGTCCCGCCGTCGTCCCGGGGCTTGATCGCCAGCGTCCCGCCCAGCTCGCCCACGATGAGCGTGCGCACGATCTGGAGCCCCAGGCTCGTCGTCCCCTCCAGGTCGAAGTCCTCCGGCAGCCCCCCGCCGCTGTCGCAGACCGCCAGTTCCAGGCTGCTCGCCCTCGGGTGGCCGGGCACGGCGTCGAACCGGCGGACCCGCACCACGATCTCCCCGGGCCCCTGCCCCAGGCCGTGCTCGACCGCGTTCTGCACCAGTTCGGCCAGGACCATGGACAGCGGTGTGGCCACCAGCGCCGACAGCAGTCCGAATCCGCCCTCCCGGCGCGGCACCACCGTGCTCCCGGTCGAGGAGACCTCGGCGGCCATCTGCATGACGCGGTCGGCGATGTCGTCGAAGTCCACCACCTCGTCGGGCGTGTGCGACAGCATCTCGTGCACGATCGCGATCGACCCCACGCGCCCGACCGCCTCGTCCAGCGCCGCGCGCGCCTCGGGCACGTCCAGCCGCCGGGCCTGCAACCGCAGCAGCGCCGCCACCGTCTGGAGGTTGTTCTTCACCCGGTGGTGGATCTCCCGGATGGTCGCGTCCTTGGTCATCAGCTCGCGCTCGCGCCGCCGCAGCTCGGTGACGTCGCGGACCATGACCAGGGCGCCGATCCGCACGCCGTCGATGATCAGCGGTATGGCGCGCAGCTGGACGGTGACGCCGCGCGCCTCCACCTCGGCCTCCTGCGGCGCCCGGCCGCTCGCGGTGTAGGTGAGGGCCTCGTCGCGGGCCTCCCCCTGCGCGGCCAGCTCCAGCGTCGTGCGGTCCAGGCGGGCGCCCACCAGGTCGGCGGCCAGGCCCAGCCGCCGGTAGGCCGACAGGGCGTTCGGGCTGGCGTAGACCACCTCGCCGTTCTGGTCGAGCCGCAGCAGACCGTCGCCGACCCGGGGCGAGCGCACCATGAGCGGCCCCTGGTCGCTGAACGGGAACGCGCCCTCGGCGATCATCTGCGCCAGGTCCCCGGCGCTCTGGAGGTAGGTCAGCTCCAGGCGGCTGGGGGTGCGCGCGGAGCTGAGGTTCGTGCTGCGCTGGATCACACCGATGAGCCGGCCCGCGCGGCGCACGGGGATGGTCTCCTCGCGCACGGGGACGCCGCCCGACCAGTCGGGGTCGCCGTCCCGGCAGATCCGCCCCTCGGCCCAGGCGCGGTCGACGAGGGCGCGGCGCCCGATCACCCGGGGGGCCGAGCGCGAGGTCACGTCGGTCATGTCGTCGAGCAGCACCGTCTCGACGAGGTCGTCCTGGAAGGCCGTGGGCCCCGTCGTCGGCCGCATCTGGGCGACCGCCACCCAGCCGTCGTCGTCCCGCAACCGCACCCACAGGACGAGGTCGGCGAACGACAGGTCCGCGAGCAGCTGCCAGTCCGAGACCAGGGAGTGGATCCACTCCAGGTCCGCCTGCTTGAGCGAGGTGTGGCGTCGGATGAGATCACTGAGGTGAGGCACTCACAAATCATCCCATGAAGGCGTGCATACTCAAGAGGTACGCACTCGACCAGTGGTCCACACCAGTCGGCGGCCGCAGGCCCGCCGCGCCGACCACACCGGAGGGGTGTGTGGACGGAGCGGGACGCGTGGGAGGACACCGATGACAGGTCAGAGCACACTGGACGGCAACCCCAGGGTGCCGAAGTACTACCAGGTGAAGAAGCAGCTGCTGGAGCTCATCGAGGCGATGCCCGCGGGCAACCCGGTCCCGCCCGAGCGCGCTCTGGCCACGCAGTTCGAGACGTCGCGGACGACGGTGCGCCAGGCGCTGACGGAGATGGTGGTCGAGGGCCGCCTCCTGCGGATCCAGGGCAAGGGCACGTTCGTGGCCAAGCCGAAGGTCGCGCAGATCCTCCAACTGACCAGCTACACGCAGGAGATGCGGGCGCACGGCCTGCACCCGGCCACGCGGATCCTCGACGTCAGCTACATCAACGCCGACGACCACCTGGCGGAGATGCTGGCGATCCGTTCGGGCGGTCGCGTGCTGCGGATCGAGCGGCTCCGGTTGGCCAACGGCGAGCCGATGGCCGTCGAGACGGCGCATCTGGCCGCGCGGCGCTTCCCGGGACTCCGCCGTCAGCTCGACCGCTACGCGTCGCTCTACGAGGCTCTGGCGAGCGCCTACGACGTGTCCCTCGCGGAGGCGGAGGCGTCGATCGAGACGGTTCTGGCCACACCCAACGAGGCGCGGCTGCTGGGGGTGGACGTGGGTCTGCCGCTGGTCCTGCACTGCCAGCACAGCTTCGACGCCGATGGCCACCCGGTGGAGTGGGTGCGCTCGCTGTACCGCGGCGACCGGTACAAGTTCGTCACGCGCCTGCGCCCCCCGACGGACTGACCCCGACCGCCCCTCACCCCCGCGTGCGGGCGAGCACGGTGGCGAGCGCGTCGACGACCCTGGGGTCGTACTCGCTGTCGGTGTCCATGCGCAGGCGCTCCAGCACGGCGGCCCGGCGCTCCTCGTCTCCGTTCTCCCCGACGAGGTCGTCGAAGGCGTTGGCGACCTTGATGATCCGGCTGCCGAGCGGCGGCACGCCCTCGTCCCCGTCGCCGGCCAGCGGCTCGCACTGGCGGCGGACGACCTCGGCGACGTTGTCGAGGACCCCGGTCTCGCGGATGATGGCCGACCCCAGTTCGGCGATCCGCCGCTGCTCCCGGGGCGAGGCGAGCACGGTCGCCCCGCCCGCGATGGGTTCGCGCAGCGAGAGCTGGCCGATGTCGTGCATGAGCGCGGCGTACTCCAGCTCCAGCAGCTGGTCCTCGGAGAAGCCCAGTTCGCAGGCGATCCCGTGGGCCAGGTGGCTGACCCGGCGCGAGTGCCCGTTCTCCACGTAGCCGCCGACCTCGGTGACCCGCGACAGCGCCCGCACGGTCTCCAGATAGGTGCGGCGCACCTCCGCGTGCCGCCGGAAGGCCACCTGCGAGACCAGCAGCGGGGCGCTGAACACGAGCAGCCCCACCAGGCCGGTGACCGTGCAGGCCAGCGCGATGAGCACCCCGCTGGCGCCGATCGCCGCGCCCGTGGCGAACTGGGCGCGCACCTCGTCGCGCACCGCGACCAGCAGGTTCGTCCGCAGCCGTTCGGCGCGCATCATCCCGGCCAACGCGGCGTCCACGAGCCAGACGGCCATCACGAGCGAGGTCATCAGCAGCGTGACGCGTACCGAGGGCTCCGACAGCGACAACTCGGTCACCAGCGGCCGGAACACCGCCGCCAGGAGCATCACGTCCAGCACCCGGCGGGCCAGGTCCTCCAGGCGCGGGCTCCGCCCCACCGCGACGTGCGGCAGCTCGCCCAGCGCCAGGCCGAGGCCGACCACGGCGACGACCTGGGGCGCGGTGTGCTCGACGGGGTCGTTGCCGAGGCTGACCAGGAACGCGTAGCTGATCGCCCCGGCGGAGGCGATCGGCGCGACCTCCCGGTGCCCGGGCAGGGTGATGCGGGCCAGTTCGCCGACGGCGATGACGAGGCAGAACGTGAGCGCGACGTAGGGGTCGACGGCCCCGTGCGCGGCGGTCCACACGACCGCGGCCAGAGCGCCGGCCCCCGCCACCACGACCAGCACGGCGCGGATGGGGCGCGCGGTGCGCCAGATCGGCCCCCTCCGCCGGGGGAGCCCCAGGGCCCCGCCCTCCGGTCCGGTGAGCGGGGGTCTGGGCGAGGGAGCTTCGTCGGACTGCCGCTGCGTCATCATCGGTCACGCCCGCCCGTGACCGCCTCGGCGGGAGCGGACTGCGTGCCCGTGGCGTCGGCGGCCGGCTCGGCGTCGGCGCGCGCGTAGCAGCCGCCGGGCGGCTCGGCGACGTCCGGGGTCTTCCAGCCCTCGCGCTCGACCGCCCGGACGAGCGCCTCGACCATGCGGCCGTCGAACTGGGTTCCGACGCAGGCCCGCAGTTCGGTGATGGCGTCCTCCACCGACCAGGCCTTGCGGTAGGAGCGCGTGGAGGTCAGGCAGTCGAACACGTCGGCCACGGTGATGATGCGGGCGGACTCGGGGATCTCCATCCCCACCAGCCCCATGGGGTAGCCGCGCCCGTCCAGGCGCTCGTGGTGGTGGCGGATCCCGGCGAGGGCCTCGTCGAGGAAGCTGATCTCGCGCACGATCTCGTAGCCGCGCGTCGGGTGCAGCTTGATCGCCGCGTACTCCTCGTCGGTGAGCTTCCCGGTCTTCTGCAACACCTTGGTGGGCACCCCGAGCTTGCCGATGTCGTGCAGCATCCCGGCGTAGCGGATCTTCTGCACCCGTTCGGCGGGCATACCCAGTTCGCGCGCGATCATGGCGGAGCCCTCGGCGACGCGCATGCAGTGGCCGCGGGTGTAGTAGTCCTTGGTCTCGACCGCCTGGCAGAGCGTGGCGAGCGTGGCCTCGTGGGCGCGGGCCTCGTCGGCCTGCTGGGCGAAGGTCCAGCGCGCGATGAACAGCGGCAGCAGGACCAGCAGCGGCGCGATGATCCCCACCCCGCCCCACACGGCGGCGATGGCCAGGCCGAGCATCTGGTAGCCGATCGAGGACAGTTCCACCGCGGCCAGCGGTCGCCAGTGGATCGGCCGCTTGCGTCGGGCCTGGACCGCGCCGAGCGTCCACATCAGGACGGCGACGAGCGCGGAGTTGACCACGGTGTGGGTGAGCACGGCCGCCACGTAGGGCAGCAGGACCATGGGGAAGTCCTCGCGCACCGGCTCGCCGACGGTGCCGCCGCACAGCAGGTAGACGTGGCCCGCCGCGTAGGCGGCCAGGGCGAACTGCGAGCCGTTGAACGCCCGTTTGACCAGGATCTGCTTGCGGATGGTCAGGCAGGAGGCGAAACCGACGACCGCCGCCCCGACGGGTCCCACCAGAACGACCGCGGCCAGTGACACCGCCGAGCTCGGCGACATCCCCATCTTGCCGTTGGAGACGACGATGGTGCTGATCGACTCCGCGACCACGAAAAGCACGGCCACGAGGACCAGGGTCTTCAGGTTGATGCCCGAATACGGCCCGACCAGCACGATGGTGACAGCACTGACAACGATGATTCCGACGTAGACACGCGCGCCCCCAGGAAGAGCCCGCACCCCCGTTCACCCCCCGCCGACGACGACCGGACTGTCATGATTTCACCGGTTCCGTTCTACCACCAGGACCATCCAGCGAAGGCGGATACCGACCAAAGAACGACCATCATCACGTGCAGCATGCTGATGAACACGGTGGTCCCCTCTCCCCCGACGCCGCACGCCGTCCATTTCCCTGGACACGCGGCGCGAATTGCCCCATTCGTTGGATATGGCGTCCAGTTTAACGGGCCAACACAGCTCCCCGATTACCCCTAACCCGAACCGACGACACCACGCGCCGCCACAGCACTCGCTATTTCCGGAGTATGGAATTACTAATTCAACTCGTAATCACCAACGATAACCCTGCGTCACCGGGCGCCAGGGGTGGCCAACGCGAAATATCCGACGAGGACGTCGATCCCACTCGACTCGCACAGCAGCGACGACCTGCTATGACTACTCATCGTAACCACTCGGAAGGGGAGGATCCGACCGCGGGAAAAATCATTCCGAGTCGGTCACGACGCGAAACTGCCCGGGCGCGCCGGGCGTGTCGAAAGCCCGCCGACCCCCACCCCCGACGGTCGCGTGACCAAAACCCGCGCAGACACGGGGAATCCGGCCCGACATACCCACAAACACCAACAGACCACGCGCAGGACGACATTGCGGGATAATTCAAGACACGGGCAGAAACGGCACAAAAAGAAGCGGCGGCTGGAAATCCAGCCACCGCCGCGGGTGTCGTCGCCGCCCGACCCGGGTCACGCGGGCGGGGGTTCCGGGGCTACTCCGAACTTACCTCGCGCACGAGGTTTCCCGTGCCCGTATTCTCCTCGCGTGCGAGGGACTCCTCGCGTGCGCGCGCCAACCGACCGAGAACCTTGTCGCGCAGGTCCAGCGGAACCGGATCGCATCCGCAGTGCTTGGCGACGAGCTTCTTCACGGCCTCCTCCAGGCCGTACTCGTCGAGACAGGGCGCGCAGTCGTCCAGATGCTCCCGGATCTGCTCGCAGTTGCCCTCTTCGAGCTCACCGTCGATGTAGGTGTACAGCTTGTCGAGCACCTCGCTACAGGGTGTCTCGCTGTCCTTGCCGTGGCCGCCGCTCATTGCCGATCTCCTCGATCCGACCCGTTCGCCTGTCCCCGACCTCCCGCGGACGCGCCCGACGCGACGGCGGAGGCCGTGGCCCTCGCCGTCGGAAGGAAACCGCGGTCCACCGCGTACTCCTCCAGCAGGGTCCGGAGCTGGCGGCGCCCTCTGTGCAACCGGGACATGACGGTCCCGATCGGCGTGCCCATGATCTCGGCGACCTCCTTGTACGCGAAGCCCTCGACGTCGGCGAGGTACACCGCGATCCGGAAGTCCTCGGGCAGCTCCTGGAGCGCCCGCTTGACGTCGGTGTCGGGCAGGTGCTCGAGCGCCTCCGCCTCGGCCGACTTGAGCCCCACGGCCGTGTGCGAGGCGGCCTGCGCCAGCTGCCAGTCCTCGACGTCCTCGGTCCCCGCCTGCTTCGGTTCCCGCTGCTTCTTGCGGTAGGAGTTGATGAAGGTGTTGGTGAGGATGCGGTACAGCCACGCCTTGAGGTTCGTCCCCTGTTTGAACTGGTGGAACGAACCGAACGCCTTGGCGAACGTCTCCTGAACGAGGTCCTCCGCGTCGGCGGGGTTACGGGTCATCCGCAGCGCCGCGGAGTAGAGCTGGTCGAGGAAGGGAAGCACGTCCCTCTCGAAGCGCTCCTCCCGCTCACGTGCTGTCTCCTGGCCCTCTTCCAAGCCCGTCGGCCTCCCTGCGCTGGTCCCGGCTGGAGCATCCATATCCCCACGATACGGCTCCAGCCCCAGGACCCGCGCACCGGCGCCACGTGGCGTGGCCGCGGTCTCCTCGCGCTCCAGGCACGCGCTGGCGGTCGACATGTCCGAAGTACCCTCCCCACGTCCGATCCGCGCCCTCGGGCATCCTCGACGTCCCGCGCGGTGTCGGTGACAACAACGCTCCGCGCGACCTGATTCCGGCCGGGCGGGGAGGACCCGGCCACCCACCGGTGAACTTTGTCGTTTGGCTGTATCAGCGGAGGTAGGGCATGGGAGAGTGCGGGTAGGACCACACAAGGATGGGAGAGGAGTGCACGTGCGACCGTCCTCGACCCCGGCATCCGACCGCCCCCGATCCCCGGCCGCCCAGTTCGCCGCCCCCGACCGCTTGTCGGACTACTGGCGCTTCTACTGGGCCGTCGCGGAGACGCAGATCACCCGCTGGCTCCCGCCCGCGCCCGCCCGTCTGCTCGACCTGTCCAGCCCGGACTTCCAGGGCACGCACCGCGCCGTGGCCGCCGGGCACGACGTGGTGACGCTGCTGCCGTCCGAGGACATGGCGGTGCGCCAACCGCTGACCCTGGTGAACGGGCACGCGAGCGTGCCCCGTCCGGCCCCGCGGGGTCGGCTGCGCCGGGTGGTGGGCGACTCGACGCTGCTGCGCACGTTCGCCTGCGAGGTCTTCGACGGGGTCATCGCCGACAACCGCGTGCTGTCGCGGCACCTGGCCACGGAGTCGTCGGTGGCGGAGATCGCGCGGGTGCTGCGGCCCGGGGGACGCGCGCTCGTGTGCGTGGACTCCGTGGTGCTCGGGATGGCGCTGCTGGCCGAACAGGACTGCTGGCCCGAGCTGAGCCACGCGCCCAGCGCCGACGTCCTGCTGGTGCCCTGGCCGGACGGGTCCATCACGCGCTGCTTCACCTCCGAGCAGCTCGCCGACACCCTGGCCGACGCCGGACTCGAACTGGAGTGGATCAAGCCGCGCACGGTGCTGTCGCCGTCCACGGTCGAGGGGATGCTCGCCCGCGACCCGAGGTCGATGAGCCGCCTGGTGGAGATGGAGACGCGGGCCACCGAGTCCGACGACTACGTGGGCGTGCACCTGCTGGCCAGCGCGCGCAAGCCGGGATAGGGCCCGGTACCCCCGGACCACGGGGGTGGCGCCCGGCGCGGGCGCCGCCCCCGTGCCGCGTCAGTCCGCCAGCGGCAGGTACACCCGGTTGCCCGAGGCCGCGAACTCCTCGGACTTGTCGGCCATGCCCCGCTCGATCGCCTCGACGGTGTCCAGGCCGTTCTCCTCGGCGTACCTGCGCACGTCCTGGGAGATCTTCATCGAGCAGAACTTCGGCCCGCACATGGAGCAGAAGTGCGCGGTCTTGGCCGGTTCGGCGGGCAGCGTCTCGTCGTGGAAGGACTGCGCCGTCTCCGGGTCCAGCGACAGGTGGAACTGGTCCTGCCAGCGGAACTCGAACCGCGCCTTGGACAGCTCGTCGTCCCACTCCTGCGCCCGGGGGTGGCCCTTGGCCAGGTCGGCGGCGTGCGCGGCGAGCTTGTAGGTGACCACACCGGTCTTGACGTCGTCCCGGTTGGGCAGGCCCAGGTGCTCCTTCGGGGTGACGTAGCACAGCATCGCCGTGCCGTGCCAGCCGATCTGGGCGGCGCCGATGGCGGAGGTGATGTGGTCGTAGCCGGGGGCGATGTCGGTGGCCAGGGGGCCGAGCGTGTAGAACGGCGCCTCGCCGCACAGCTCCTCCTCCAGGCGCACGTTCTCCGCGATCTTGTGCATCGGCACGTGGCCCGGTCCCTCGATCATCACCTGCACGTCGTGCGCGCGGGCGATGTGGGTGAGCTCGCCCAGGGTGCGCAGCTCGGCGAACTGGGCCTCGTCGTTGGCGTCGGCGATCGAGCCGGGCCGCAGACCGTCACCGAGGGAGAAGGTGATGTCGTACTCGCGCAGGATCTCGCAGAGTTCCTCGTAGTGGGTGTAGAGGAAGCTCTCCTTGTGGTGGGCCAGGCACCACGCGGCCATGATCGAACCGCCGCGCGAGACGATCCCGGTGACGCGCCGGGCCGCCAGCGGCACGTAGCGCAGCAGCACGCCGGCGTGGACGGTCATGTAGTCGACGCCCTGCTCGGCCTGCTCGATGATGGTCTCGCGGTAGATCTCCCAGCTCAGCTTGGTGGGGTCGCCGTTGACCTTCTCCAGGGCCTGGTAGATGGGGACCGTGCCGATCGGGACCGGCGAGTTGCGCAGGATCCGTTCGCGGGTCTCGTGGATGCGCCTGCCGGTCGACAGGTCCATCACGGTGTCGGCGCCCCAGCGGGTGGCCCACACCATCTTCTCGACCTCCTCGGGCACGGAGGAGGTGACCGCGGAGTTGCCGATGTTGGCGTTGATCTTCACCAGGAAGTTCTTGCCGATGATGGTCGGCTCGGACTCCGGGTGCCTGCGGTTGACGGGGATGACCGCGCGCCCGATCGCTATCTCCTGGCGCACGAACTCGGGGTCCATGTGCTCGCGGGCGGCCACGAACCGCATCTCGGGGGTGATGATCCCGGCCTTGGCGTAGGCCAGCTGGGTGACCGCTCCGTCGACGGGCTCGCGGGCGTCGATCCACTCCTGCCGCGTGCCGGGCAGGCCCCGGTGGACGTCGATGTCGGCGGTGGAGTCGGTGTACGGACCTGACGTGTCGTACAGGTCGAAGTGGCTGCCGTTGCTCAGTTCCACCCGGCGCTGCGGGACGCGGAGCGTGAAACCGGCGGGGTCGTCGATCTCACGGTAGACCTTCCGTGATCCCATGATGGGACCCGTGGTCACCTGGTGCTCGTCGGCGGTGGAACTCGTGGCGCGGCTGTCCGTAGCCGTCATGGCATGCCTCCCTACGTCGGAATTACCCGAACAGGTTCTGCGGTCGGCGACACCGTTGAGCCGCCCTCTCAGCCCGCCATGGCGCGAGCTCCCGCGGTATTCACATGTGCGCACGTCGGGGATGGGATGAGTGACGTGCGTGCGCCCCGTACGGGGCGCGTGGCCGTGTGGCCTCGCACACCATACACAGAGGTCCCCGGGCCGTGTCCAGCCGCCCCCGGGTCAGAAAAGTGTGTCCGGCGCGTCATCCTCCGTGGCGGACACGGGGGTGAGGAGTTCGGGGCCGTTGTTCTTGATGCTGTTGACGTCGGTGGAGACCTCGTCGATCGCGAACCGGTCGACCGGCGTCCCGGCCATGACGTGGGCGAGGTCGTCCGCGCCGGAGTCGGGGTCGAGCCAGGTCGCCCAGTCCCGCCGGGGGACGATGACGGGCATGCGGTCGTGGATGTGGGCGAGTCCGGGCGCGGCCTCGGTGGTGATGACCGCGCAGGTCCACAGCCAGGCGGCGGGGTCGTTCTCGTCGGCCTCCGGGTCGCGCCAGCGTTCGAAGATCCCGGCCAGGGCCAGCGGCTCGCGGTCGTCGTAGTGGACGGCGAACGGCTTCTTGGCGGATCGGGCCTTGCGCTTGCGGTGCTGGGGGTCGGTCGCGGGCGAGGTGCCCGCCTCGGCGCGGCCGTCGGCCCCGATGAGCTGCCACTCGTAGTAGGCGTCGGCGGGCAGCAGGCACCTGCGGCGGCGGAAGGCCGCGCGGAAGGCGGGCTTGTCGGCGACGGTCTCGCCGCGGGCGTTGATCATCCGGTAGCCGACGTTGCGGTCCTTGGCCCACGACGGGACCAGCCCCCAGCGCAGGGTGCGCAGGTGGCGCGGCCCGGCGGGCTCGTCGTCGGCCTCGGCGCCGCGCGGCGGCGGGCCGAGCACGGCGTACACCGGCTTGCCCGGGGAGACGTTGTAGTCCGGCGGCAGGTCGTGCAGCGGGGGCCACGCCCGGGGGTCGGCCTCCTCGGCGATCGTCTCCTCGGGGAGGTCGAAGGCGAGCTGGAGCTGGTGCACGTTCCGGGACTGGGCATAGCGACCGCACATGCGCACGATCCTACGGCCTGTCCCGCGCCTCCCCGAGGCCGCCGACCCGGTCACCGTGTTCGTCCAGGTCGCGCCTGCGTCGATGGGCGGTCTCGCGGGTCCGCCACGCCTGGACGAGACCGGCCAGCACCGCCAGACCGCCCAGGGGCACGAGGATCCAGGGCGCCCAGGTGTCGAGGGCGGTGAGCAGGAAGGCCCGGACGCGCGCCTGTTCGGCGAGGGTGGTCACCTGCCCCTCGGACAGGGTGAGCTCGGCCGACAGCAGCCCGACCTCGCCGCCCCCTCCGCGCGGGCGGAGGCGCTCGGCGCGGGTCTCCTGGGCGTTGACGACCAGGCCGCTGACGGGCTCGACCCAGTAGGTGCGGGTGATCTCCACCCAGCGCGCCGCCGTGACGGTGCCCTCGGCGTCGGCCGTGAACAGCGCCGCGGGCACCGACCGGGCGGAGTCGGGAACCTGGGTGGCGTCGATCGTCTGGACGTAGCGGCGGACGGGGATCCCGGCGACCTGGTCGGCGCCGTCGTACTCCAGGAGCGGGGCCGAGCGGACCTCGGCGTCGTAGTGGGTGACGTCCTCGGCGGGGGCGCCCGCGGGCCAGTGGAGGACGAGCCCGGCCTGCCGGATGGCCCGGTCGCCGTTGACGTGCTCGCCGCAGCAGTTGACGGCGCGGCCGGTCACGCGGTCGACGATGACGCGGCGGCTCCAGTGGTCGATCATCCGCTCGGGGGTCGAGACGTCCACGGACATCTCCCACGCCGACCAGTCGCCGCCGTGCGGGGTGGCGTCGATCCGGGTGACCCGCCGGACCTCGACGCCCTGCCGCAACGACCAGGTGGCCGCGTCGAGGTAGGCGGCGTCCTCGTCGACCATCCGGAGTTCGAACTCGGCGGATGCGGGCAGGAGTGCGACGCGGTCGTGCACGTAGAGGGGCAGGAGGGCGGCCAGCGTCAGCAGGAAGGCGCCCAGGGCGACGAGGAAGGTCCCCCGGGACGCCTCAACCGGTGCGCTCATGTGCGGGCCTCCTCGACGTCGGCGTCCGGCGCGGGCGCGGATCCGTTCCCGTGCCCGTTGGCGGCGGCCGTCCCGGCCGGGTACGCGGGCTGGTCGAACGGCACGGCGCGACGCCCTTCGGCGGCCCGGCCCCGGGCCGTGACGGGCTCGGGGCCGTCCTCCCCGCGCTGGCCGAGCGCGAGGACGAGCCGGGTCAGGGCGGGCAGGCACAGCGCCTGGGCGACCCAGCCGCGCAGCGCTCCCCCGAACACCTCCGTGACGTCGTGGAAGGGCATGTACAGCGCGAGGTGCGTGCCGACGGCCATCGCCACCCCGGCCAGGGCGAGCGAGACCGCGACCGTCCACGGACCGGCCAGGTGGGGCAGCGCGCGCCCGCCGAGCGACGGCCGCCCCGGCCGGGCGTGCCGCAGCCCCTTGGGCGCCCGTCGGCCGAGCCACCAGACGCACAGCAGGATCACCCCGACCACGGCGGCTCCGGCCGCGCCCGCCACCCACACGCCGTAGGCCAGGCCGAGGGGCAGGACCGCCCACCGACTCAGCCAGCCGGGTCCGGCGGCGGGCAGCGGGCGTCCGCCGCGTCCCGTCGATCCGGCCGCGCGCGCGAGCGGGCCCGCGAGCCTGGCGGGCACGAGCCGCCGGGGCCACACCGCCAGGACCACCAGGAGCCCGGCCAGCCCGGCGCCGACCGCGAGCGTGGCCTGGTAGGAGGTGTCGGGCACATAGGTCAGCGTCACCGTGCCCCGGCTGCCCGCCGGGAGCACCCAGCCCTGCTTCCAGCCCTCCAGCCGGACCGGCTCCAGCGTCCCCTCGGTGCCGGACAGGGTCGCCTCCCAGCCCTCGTTGAAGTTCTCGTTGACGACGAGCAGGCTCTCCTCGTCGACGGAGACGTCGAAGCGGCGCTCACCCGGTCCCCACGCGTGCACCCGCTCGACCTCGGCCGTCTCGACCGGCTCCCGGTCGGCCAGGGACGTGTCCCCCTCGACCAGGGCCGAACGCACGTCGTAGCGGTTGCCCGGGTCGACGACGATCCGGTTCTCCCCCTCGGCCAGGTCGAGGTCGGTGCAGCTCTCGTAGCGCAGCGGACGCCCGGTGAGCTGGTCGGCGAGCGTGCCCTCGGTGATCCGGGTCTCCACGCGCCGCCCGTTGACGCGCAGCATGGGGCCCAGGCCGCAGGCGGTGGCGGCGTCGCCCTCGGGCAGCGGGTCCACCGGGTCGACTCCGGGCAGCGTGATGGTGCCGATCTCCAGGTCCTGGCCCTCGGGACGCTCGAAGGTCACGCGCAGCGAGTCGGCGGTGAGCTCGGCGAAGTCGACCCGGCCGCTGCCGTCCAGCCAGCCCTCGCGCACGGTGTCGCCGCCCTCGACGGTGACCCGGATCGGCCGGAGCACGCTGTCGGCGCGGGGGAAGGACACCTCCAGGTGGTCGAGTGCCGTCGGCTCGCCGAGCTCGATGTCGAGCCAGGGGTGCTTCTCCTCCGGGTCCGGGTACCAGACGGTGGAATCGTCGTCGTCGAGCGTGCCCCGGCCCATCGCGGCGGGGTGCTCCACGGCGGTGGAGGAGGCGGTCACGCGCGGGTGGCCGCCGGCGCGGTTGGCGGCGTTCTCCGCCTCGCGCGGGTCAGTGAGCACCACCTCGCCGGACACCCGGTGCGCGCCCGCCGCCGAGGCGGCCGACAGCTCGAACGTCCGGTCCAGGCGGCTGGCGTCCTCGCCCTGGACCTCCAACCGGGAGTTGCACACCCACACGTGCGAGCCCTCCATGCACCCGGGCGCGGTGCCGGTGGAGCCGGTGAACAGCAGGGTGTCGGCGTCGGCGGGCCCCGGCACGCGCAGGGTGCGGGCGGCCTCCAGCCCCGGCAGGGACAGGGAGGTGATGCCCACGCGGGTGCCGAACCGGTACTCCGGCTCCCAGGCCAGCTCGTCCACGCGCACGCGCAGGGTCGAGGTCCGGCCGGGCGGGGTCATGAGCTCCTGGGGCTCGCCGGTCTCGGCGACGGGCACCTCCGTCTCGCCGGTGTCGGTGATCACGGTGACCCGGGAGGGCGGCGGCTCCCCGGGCAGCTGGTCGAAGGCGACGGTGAGCCCGCTGACGTCGCGGGGTTCGGTGAACTCGACCTCCAGCCACTGGCCGAGCGCCCCGGTGAAGGCGCTGGACCGCCACGCGGTGGTGAGGTCGTCGTCGAGGGCGGCGTGCGGCGCGTGGCCGGGGTCGCGGTCGGAGCCGCGCGCCCCGGCGCCGCTCTCGGAGGAGGAGGCGCCGACCGAGGCGACGCCCAGGTCCTCGGCGTGGGCGACGTAGGGCTCCCACGCCGGGTCGAGGATGTCGGGTGCGGGGACGTCGCGTTCGGGTTCGGCGTCCTCGGTCAGGGTGGCCGAGACGTTGCGCCGCACGTCCGGGTAGACGACCTCGCGGCGGCGCGCGGAGTCGGTGACGACGGTGTCCTCGGCGTCGATCGCGTCCGCGCCCGGGTCGTCGCCGAGCACGACCGGGCGGTCGTCGTTGATCAGGCCCTGTTCGGCCAGGTGGAGGAGGGACTCGGGGCCGCCGGTGACGCGGACGGTCGCGTCGGCGGGCACGGTGCCGACCGTGGGCGCGGCGTCGGCGACCTCGTAGATCGTCAGGGCCGGGTAGGGCTGGTCGAACCAGCGCGCGGCGGGCTGGTGGTCGAGCGAGCCGATGACCGGGCCGAACTCGGCGGCCTGGCTGATCCCCGGCGAGTCGGCCAGGGCCTGGTGGACGCGCGCGGGCCAGCCGCCGTTGTTGGCGGCGCGCTGGAGGTCGTTGCGGACGATGAGGTGGGTGACGCCCATGCGGGCGAGGGTGTCGGCGAGCCCGGCCGAGCCGCGTCCGGACGAGACCCGCTGGTCGATCTCCTGGGTGAGGCGGGAGACGCCCGCCGAGCCCCACGGGATGATCTGGTGGTTGGTCCAGGCGCCGGTGAGCAGCGGCTGCATCGGTTCGTCCAGCGGGCGGCCCCACTCGTACTCGCCTCGGGCGGAGCCGGGCAGGGCCATCGTCATGCCGCGTTCGTCGGCCCGCTCGTTCAGCCAGTCGGCGGCCTCGCGCCAGTGTTCGGGCAGCGACTCGTACCCGCCGCGCGGGGCGATGCCGACCGTGGCGATCGGCAGGAGCGTGGCCAGGAAGACGGCGGCGCTCGCGCCCGCGACGGCGCGGCGGACCCGGGGCGCGGCGGCGGCCCCGCGGCGTTCGGCGCGGTCGCGGGCCACGACCACGGGCAGGTGGGCCAGGCCGAGGACGAGCGGCAGGCGGATCAGCGCGTCGAACTTGTGGACGTTGCGGAACGGCGCGAGCGGGCCGTCGAGCAGCTCCCGCATGAGCGGGGCGAAGGGGCCGGTGAGGTCGCCGGTGAAGCCCGCGACGATGATCGCCGTCCCGGTGAGGACGCAGGCGATGAGGAAGAGCCGTTCGGGGGTGCGGCGGTTGATGAGTCCGGCCAGCCCGAGCCCGGCCACCACGGCGGTGAGCGCGATCAGCCAGGGGGTGGTCGACAGCGCGGCCCCCGACGGCAGCGCGGTGTTGCCCTGGTCGGGGAGGAAGCCCATCCAGTTCGAGGTGCCGCGCACGGCGTTGAGCAGGGACGTCACGCCCGTGGTGACGGCCGCGTCCTCGGTGTAGGGCATGAACGAGAACACGTACCGCGACATCAGCAGCAGCGGTGCGACGTACCAGAACGACGCGAGCACGAGCGCGCCCGTCCACCAGGCCATGAGCCGCCGCGTGCGTGGGCCGCGCGCCCGGGTGACCAGGTAGAGGCCGGGCACGATGAGGACTGCCAGTTCCGAGGCGGCGTTGGTGCCGCCGCACAGCAGGAACGCGAGTCCGGACAGCAGTGCGGCGCGGGCCGGGGAGAGCCTGCCCTGGGCGCCCAGCACCAGCGGCAGCAGGATCCACGGCATGAGCAGCATGGGCTGGAGCTCGGCCGAGTTGTAGGAGAGCAGGGTCAGCACGCGCGGTGCGAGGGCGTAGGCGACCCCGGCGAGGATGCGGGTGTTGACCGTGCCCAGACCGAGCGCGCCGGCGACCTTGTACACGCCCAGGAAGGCGGCGACGAGCAGGACCGCCATCCACAGCCGCTGGGTCATCCAGTCGGGGGTGCCCAGGGTGTCGAAGAGCAGGTGGAAGGGGCCGTT
Organism: Nocardiopsis sp. NPDC049922; assembly: GCF_040660275.1. Classification (NCBI taxonomy): domain Bacteria; kingdom Bacillati; phylum Actinomycetota; class Actinomycetes; order Streptosporangiales; family Nocardiopsidaceae; genus Nocardiopsis; species Nocardiopsis sp. NPDC049922. The sequence goes on from NZ_JBFAME010000009.1 coordinate 282,894, forward strand.
CGGGAAGAAGTACCCGTAGGCCTGGTTCTGGATCTGCCCGAAGTAGGAGGCGTCCCACAGGTGCAGGGCGCGCTCCAGGAACCCCGAGGGGTTGGCCGTCAGGTCGAGCTTGGTGTCGCTGACGATCCTGCCGGGGTCGATGCTGGCCGCCACCGCGCCCAAGAGCAGACACACCGTGAGGACCTTGAGCCGCGAGAGCAGCGTGTGGTCCAACGATCCGCCGGGGGCGGACGGTGTTCTGGAATCCTCCGGTTCGCGCCTGGCGGTGGATTCCGCCGAAGTCAATTCCCTGCTTCCCTCTCGGTCCCGTCGCCCGCGGGGTCCTCGGCCAGGCCGAGTTCGGCGGCGACGAGACGGGTCATCCGTGCGCCGCTGGCCTCCCAGGTGAACTGCGCGGCCCACGCGCGGCAGGCCCGGCGGACCTCCTCGGCGCGTCGGGGGTCGGACAGCTCCTTGAGCGCCCGGGAGACCACGTCGGTCAGGTCCTCGCCCTCGCGCACCAGCCAGCCGGTCTCGCCGTCCCGGACCGAATCGCGAAGTCCGTCCACATCGTAGGCCACGGTGGGGATCCCGAGCCTGGCCGCCTCGATGACGGTCAGGCCCCAGCCCTCGAACCGGGAGGCGGTGACGTGCAGGTCGCAGGCGGCCAGAACGGCGTTCTTGTCCGCTTCGGGGAGGAAGCCGTGCAGGTGGACGCGGTCGTGGAGGCCGTCGCGCTCGACCTGCTCGGCCAGGTGCTCGCCCTCGGGGCCGCGGCCGACGATGTGCACGCTCAGCTCGGGGTACGCGTCGTGGAGCGCGGTGGCCAGGTCGACGACGCGGGAGACGCGCTTTTGGACGACGAGTCGGCCCAGGCTCACGACGGCGGGGCGCGTGGGGTCGAAGGCGGACGCCCGCCCGGGGTCGCGCGGGTCCTCGGGGGCGGGGAGTCCGCCGTTGTGGACGACCTCGATCGGCGCGCGCCAGCCGAGCTTGTCGCGCATGGCGGCGCGGGAGGACTCGGAGACGGTCACCGTGGTGCAGCGGCGGTAGACGCGCGAGGCGACGGCCGACTCCATGAAGCGTCCGAACCAGGCGAGCGGGGCGGGGAAGTAGGCGTTGAACTGGAGGTCGTGGACGTGGTGGACGACGCTGACCACTCTGGTGCGGCGGCGCAGGACGAGACGGGAGAGGAAGGGGATCCCGTTCATGCAGTCGAAGGCCAGGTGGTACTCGCGCCGCCACAGGGCCAGCCAGGCCATGACGCGGGGGTAGACGGTGAAGCGGCCGCCCATGCGGCGGATGACGATGCCGTCGCGGGTCTCCACGCGGGCCTGGTGGGGTTCGCGGCTGGTGAGGAAGGTGACGATGGCGCCGCGTTCGGCCAGGTGGCGGCTGATCCGCCAGGCGTACTCCTCGGCGCCGCCCGCCGTGGACTGCCAGGGGTCGCGCCAGTTGATCATCACCAGGCGCACGCCGTCCAGGCGCGGGCCGAGGTCGGGCTGCGTGGTGGGCTCCGTCGGGGAGGCGGCGGGTCCGGCGGCCGCCGCCGGGGCCGTCGCGACAGCGGGGAGGGGCCGCCTGGGCACGCCGGGTCCCACCCTGTGGTGGGCCTTCTCGATGACCACACGTTCTCCTTCCGCGCGGTGTCCGGCCGGAGCGCCGCGTCGAACACTCACGGTGTCGACGCGTGTTCGCTGGGCGATCACGGGAGGGAAGGGCATGCCGACCAAGCCCGTCGACCGGACGTCAGGTGGGGTGGCCGGGACCGACCCGGCCGGGGAGTGCGGGGAGTGGGACACCCCGCTGGGAACGGGGCGCCCCGAGCCTCTCCGACGGCGACGACCTAGCGGTCGCCGTAGTTGTAGAGGGTTTCGTTCACCGGTTCCGCGGTCGCGGTCGACTCGGTGGCGACGTTGGTGGCCACCACGGTGGCCCCGCCCGCCAGAGCCGCGCCGATCACGCAGGCGGCGATTACCTTGATCACTTGGGGATCTCCTTCCGCGCGCCCGGCCTCGCTCTGAAACCGGAACGCTGGAGAACGAGACTAGAACCTGATCTAGCTACAGACCAGACGATTGCCCCAACTGTAACTAACCCCCCGGTAACTTCCAACCCCGATCCGTCAGCTTTATCGGGTTTTACGTGCTGATCGTCGACCCGGTACAGGGCCGCCCCAGCCCCCTCGACCACCGGGGACAGCCCCTCGGCCTGCAACAAGAACGCGTTATCGATAGGAGCGGAGACCATCACGTACCGCACGCCGAGCCCGCCGAGGACCCCGGCCACGTCGTCGACGCGGGGCAGCCCGGTCCCGGGGTCGATCTCCAGGGCCGCGGCGGCCTCGCGCGCCCGGGCGTCCTCTCCGGTCACCACGACCGTGCCGCCGTCCGCGGTCCCGACCCGCAGGTCGTCGTTCCACAGGGTGCGCCGGTCGAAGAGCTTGGTCGCCGGATCCAGGACGACCACCCGCTCCCCCGCCCAGTCCAGCCCCCGGTAGGCGCTCCAGGGCAGCACGAGGACCGCCCCCGGACTCGCGTCAGCGGCCACCGCCCGCCGGGCCTCGATCCACTCCCGGGGGTAGTCCACCGGCACGAGCCGACCGCCCGCGCCCCACACCAGTCCCGGCAGCACCACGAGCGGCAGGAGCGCCAGGAACACCGCGGCCCCCAACCGCCATATGGACCGATCCGCCGTCCTGGGGGACTCCTGCGACCGACCAGGCCCAGGCACCGCACGATCATCAGAATTCACAGGGGTCTCGCGCGGCACAGTGTTCCCACCGCGCACAACGGGTCCCGGACGACCGGTCGGCGCCTCCGATCGGGGCCGGGCCAGCCACCACAGGGCGGCCCCGAACCCCAGTGCCTGGACCAGCGCGAGGGGGGCCACGTAGAGCTGGCCGTCGCGCAGCGGGCCGAAACCGGGCCAGAGTCCGATCAGCCACTCCAGCACCGCCTGGCCCGCCCCGGTGGTGCCGAGCAGGGCGATCGCGAAGCCGAGCACCGCGGCGGCCGACAGCCCGGCCCCGAACGCCGGTCTCATCCGGCGCAGCCACCACACCCATCCCGTGAGCGCCACCAGGCACAGTGCCAGGCGCAGGGACGCCGTCACCGGCTCGCCGTAGCCCACCGGTACGGCGCCGGAGTTCCACACGCCGCCCAGGAGCAGCAGCGACCCGGCCGCGCCGAAGGGCGTGTCGGGCCTCGCGGCGAACGCCGACACGCCCGCCGGATCGGTCCCCGCCCCGCTGGCCAGCGAAGGCAGCAGCCACGGCAGCGAGACCAGGACCAGGGCGAGGAGGACGAGGGCCGTGGTGACGGCTCGGCCGCGCCGGGCGAGCGCCACGGGACCGGCGGTGAGCGCGGTGAGGACCACCGAGGAGAATCCGCCCACGGCGGCGGGGATCAGGGAGCACAGGAGTCCGGCGAACCCGGTGGCGCGCCGGGTCGACCCCAGACGCACCACGGCGCCCACGACCCACGGGAGGCCCGCGTATCCCAGCAGCATCGCCCACTGGCCGAGCAGGAGGCGTTCGGCGACGAAGGGGTTCCAGACGTACGCGATCCCCGCCGCCGCCGACGCCACGCGCACGGCGGCCGGGACACCGGATCCGCCACGGGTCTCAGGCTCCCCACGAGGGCCAGCCGGTTCACCCGGGTACCCCGAGCCACCGGAAGCACCCGGCGCACCCGAACCACCGGGATCGCTCCCCCGTGCGCTCGGCGCGCCTCCCCTGTCGGGACCGGCACCCTCGGGCCCCTCCTGGTCCCCGCCTCGCCCCAACGACCCCCACAGCAGCCGGGCCGCCCCCGCCGCCCCCACGGTGAACACGGCCAACAGCGCCACCGCCTGCACCACGTCCCCCGGCACGAACGCCGACAGCGCGGCGACGACGGCATCGCTCGGGATCGCCCGCGGAAAGCCGTCGGCGCCGCGCAGGACGGTCGTCAGCGACGGGTCGGGGACGAAGACCATGTCGTAGCGCAGCACGTACCCGCGCCCCAGCGCCGGGCCCAGCGCCACGACACCGGCGAGCACGCCCACCGCCCACGGCAGCAGCCGATCGAACCAGCGCACCGGACTCACCCGCCCCGCAGCTCGACGGCCCCGGAGTAACCGCCCGCCACGTAGTCCCGGTGCGACCGCACCACGACCTCGTAGGGCCCGTCCACGGTCACCGTCCAGCGCGGCTCCGACCCCGTCGGCCCCTGGGGGTACCACCCCTGGCCGCTGTCGGGCCCCCGGTCGTCGACCGGAGCGCACTCCGTCGCCTGGGGCGGCGGAGGCGTCGTCGGTCCCGGGTCGGGGATCGGCTCAGGAGTCGGCTCGGGATCCGTGGTCGGCTCGGGTTCCGGCGTCGGGGTCGGCGTGGCCCTCGGCACGGGATCCGGCTCGCTCGGCGCCGGGGCGTCGTCGTCCGGTCGCCCCGACGGCTCCTCCCCGTCGTCCCCGTACCCGGGCGACCGGGAGTCGTCGCTCGGCGAGCAGGCCAGCGCGCGCACCCACACCTCGTAGTGCGTGGCGTCCCCGACCGCGTCCCACCGCACCGCCGCCCCGCCGTCGGCCACGCGCACACCGGTCGGGGCGGCGGGGGGATCGGAGTTCCACACCAGGCTCAGGGGCGCGGACCGCACACCTTCGTCCCGCCCCTTGTACTGGCGCACGACGAACTCGTACCGGGCCCCGCTCAACAGCGCCCCGATCAGCACCCGCCGGCGGTCCCCGTCCGTCTCGACCTCGGCGGGCAGCACGACCGCCTCGTCGGGGTCCGGGTCCACCCTGCGCTGGACCACCCGGTAGTCGGTCGCACCGCCCGCGGCGTCCCAGCTCAGCACCAGCCCCTCCGCCGACTCCTCGGCCTCCGGTTCGGGGGCGGTCCGCGGCCCGACCGCCACGCTCGGCAGCGGCCTCGGGTAGTCCTCCCCCACCCCGAGCGGCTCGGCGAGCGCGTCGGCGAACGCCGCGGCGATCCGCACCTCCCCCCTGGCGTTGGGATGCACGTCGTCCCAGTTGTCGCGGGTGGGCTCGTAGCCGGCGGCCACCCGGGCCACGACCACGGGCGAGGTCTCGGAGGTGAGCTGCTGGGCGAGGTCGACCACGCCCATGTTGAACCGCTCGATCTCCCGGTTGACCCTGGCGTCGTCCCCGGTCCCCGCGACGGCCGGGAGCTCCCCGACGACGAAGCGCACCTCCCCCAGCGCGACCCGCACGGTCGAGACGGTCCCGCCGACCCCCTCCAGGGCGTGGTCGGCGTTCCCACCGCCCAGGATGTCCTCCATCCCGGCCAGGAGCAGGAGGTACTGGGGTTCGTGCTCGGCCGCCACGCGGGCGATCTCGTCGGCGAGGTCGCGGGCCGTGGCGCCCCAGCGGGCCGCGTGGTCGGTGTCGAAGTCGGGGTCGGCGTACTCGCGGCCGCCGAACCCGCCGTCCGCGAGCCGGTACACGTCGTCGTGGGGCCCGACGAAGTCCGCGTCGACCCCGGACTCCCCCAGGTGGCGCCACAGGCGGTACCGCCAGGTGTGGTCCCCGCTGCTGCCCTGGGTCAGCGAGCCGCCCGCCACCATGATCCGGAGCCGCCCCTCGGGTGGACCGGGCACCTCCACGGGCCCTTCCTCGCCGCCCTGCGCCGCTCCCGCGCCGCCGGAGCCGGTCTGGAGGAGCAGGAGGGTGACGGCCATGGCGGCGAGCATGACGCCGAGCAGTCCGAGCGGTCCGGGTTCGAAGCGCGAGGGGCGTTCCCGCCACGACACGGGCAGGAGGCGGTCGAAGCGGTGGAGGGCGTGCGCGGCCCGGTCGACGAGGAAGCGCCAGCGGTCCGGCGCGCCGTCCGTGCCCCCGGCCTCCGGCTCGGCCTCACGCGCGTCCCTCTCGGGCTCGTCTGGGTCCTGCACCGTGCCCCATTCCTCGCTGCGGCGTCGTGCGGATGGATCCGGAACCGGTTCTCACCCACCACGGACGGTTCCCCCCTTCACGGCCGGTCACACGAGGACGGGGGGCTCTTCAACAGGGTAGTACGCCGATCGTGACCCGACCCTCCGAGAGAGCCCCTGGTGACGCACGGACTAGAACTTGTTATACATTGCGAGTCCGCACGTAGTCCCGACCGAAGGGCCCCGCCGTGATCGGACTCCTGGTCGCGCTGACGTCCGCCGTGGTCTACACCGTCGGCCTGTCCGTCGAACAGCGCGCCCTGCACGGATCGGAGTCGATCTCCGTCCACCGCCCGCTCCACCTGGCCCGCGTCCTGCTGGGCAACCCGCGCTGGGTGTTCGGCTGCGTGTTCGCCGCGCTGGGCAGCGTGGGCCTGATCGTGTCCCTGGGCCTGGCGCCGGTGTCGGTCGCCCAACCGGCCTTCGCGGCGGGCGTGGCGGCCACGCTCCTGGTCGCGACGCTGCTCACGGGTGAGCGCATCACCCGGGGCGAGTACGTCGCGCTCGGCGTCATGCCGGTGGCGCTCGGCCTGCTCACCCTGTCCATCGCCGACGGCGGTGAGACGGGCACCTCCGCGAACACCCCGGTCCTGGTCGCCGTCAGCCTGGTGACCGTGGTCGCGTGCGTGGCGGTGATGGGCGCCGTCGGACGCGGGGGCAGGTACGTGTCGGCCGCGGCGATGGGCGCGGCGGCGGGGCTGGCCCAGGGCAGCGCCGGGCTCCAGGGCAAGGGACTGGGCGGGCTGCTCGCCGAGCACGGCGTGGTGGCGGCCGTCCTGCCCGCACTGACCTCCCCGTTCCCCTACCTGTACGCGCTCGGCTGGGCGGTGGGGATCGTGCTGTTCCAGACCTCGTTGCAGCGCTCGCGCGCCTCGATCACCGCCCCCGTGTCGAACGTGGTCGGCAACGTGTTCATGGTCGTGGCGGGGACGATCCTCTTCGGCGAGAGCCTGCCCGAGGACCCCGTGACCCTGGCCCTGCGGATCGGCGGATTCACGCTGACCCTGGTCGTGGTCGTCCTGGTGCGCGGGAACGTGGCCAGCGCCGAGGCCGACACCAGCCGTCGTCGGGCCGCCGGTCCCGTCGCCCCGGCGGCGGGTCCGCACGCCCGCGGCTGAGCGGTCCGCACCGCGCCCGAACGACGTCGGCCGCACCTGAGCGGTCCGGGCCCGAAACGCGGCGATCCGGGCCGCGCCCCCGCGCGGCCCGGATCGGAGCCGAGGCCCAGAACCCGATCGGGCTCCGTGCTCAGGCGGCGACGGCCACGGCCTCACGCAGGCCGGGCGCGGCGACGTCGGCCCACGCCCGCACTACGCCGCCGGGCCGGTCGGTCTCGTCGGCGGACAGCACCAGGCCGGGCTCGGCCACCCAGGCGCCCAGGTCGGCGAGCAGGACGCGCAGGTCCTCCTCGATCCCGCGGCTGTTGCGCAGGTCCTCGACGACCGCCAGCGGCACCGCGACGGTGTGGCCCAGACCCAGCTCCGGCAGTCGGTCCAGGAAGACCTTGAGCAGGCCGGTGTAGGTGCCGTGCACCTGCGGGGAGGCGACTAGGAGGACGTCGCTCTCACGCACGCGCTCCAGGGCGGCGTCGACGGAGGCGGCGGAGTCGGTGAGCAGGTCGGGGCCGATCTCGGCGAGGTCGACCACGGCGGGGCGGGCGTCGACGCCCACGCGGGAGGAGATCTCGGCGGCCGCGTCCAGAGCGGCGGCGCGGACGGAGGAACGGGACTGCGGTGCGGCGACGAGCACGGTGATGCGGGTCATGCGGAACTCCTGGGTTCGGTCAGAGCCAGCCGGGTTCGACCGGAGGAAGCGTCAGAGGCGGTGTTCGTTGGTCGACACCGGAGGAGACGTCGTTCCCCTACCGACACCAGGCGCGGACGCCGTCGTCCGGGACGTGGTGTGCGGGCCTGGCAGGGGTGCTCGTCGGGCCGGGATACGGCCCGGGACCCAGAAGCTGGGAGAGCTGAGTGTCCGGTGTCTGCGAGGGCACGGAGGGCACGGGGTACACCCGTGGCGCGGGGCGCGGGCCCCGCTCAGCGCTAGCTACGACAGAGCGCGCTCGCCTGCTGTCGGAGATCGACGTGCAGGCGCTGGACAAGCAGCTCACCGGCGGACATGCACCCATGATGCGGCGCGCCGACCGCTATCGTCAATGCGTGTCGACCCTTCCGTCACCGCTCGGACACCCCGGATCAGGGCGTCCACGTCGTGGACAGACCGTCCCACGGATCAGGATTTCCCAGCTCCGCCGGGGATGCCGAACGCGGCGGGGGGCCGCCGGACCCCGTGCCGAACCGCGTCGGGAGCCCGGTGTAATTTGCGACACACAGGCCGCGTCCCGCCCTTTCGAGACCCAGAGAGAGCCCGAATGCACACCTCCCTCACGCTCACGCACGCGCGGGTCGTCACACCCGACGGCGTCCACGACGGCTGGCTGCGGGTCGAGGACGGCCGCGTGGCCGCACTCGGCACCGGTACGCCTCCGACCGGGCCGACCCGCGACGTCGGCGGGGGCTGGGTCGCCCCCGGTCTGGTCGACACCCACATCCACGGCGGCGCCGGACACGCGTTCCCCGACGCCGATCCGGAGGGGGCGCGGGAGATCGTCGCGTTCAACCGGGCGCGGGGCGTGACGTCGCTCGTGGGCGGGCTGGTGGCGGCCTCGCCGGAGGCCACCCTGCGCCAGGTGTCGGCGTTGGCGGAGCTGTGCGAGACGGGCGAGTTGGCGGGGATCTACCTGGAGGGCCCGTTCATCGCCCGGTCCAGGTGCGGGGCGCACGACCCGGAGCTGCTGCGCGACCCCGACACCTCCGAGTTCGACCGCTGGCTCAAGGCCGGACGGGGCCACGTCCGCATGATCACGGTGGCCCCCGAACTCCCGGGCGCGTTGGAGCTCATCCGGGCGGCGGTGTCCTCGGGTGTCGTGGCCGCCGTCGGCCACACCGAGGCCACCTATGAGCAGACCCTGGCCGCCTTCGACGCGGGAGCGACCGTCGCCACCCACCTGTACAACGCGATGCGGCCGCTGGGGCACCGCGACCCGGGTCCGATCGCCGCCTCGTTGCGCGACGAACGGGTGACGGTCGAGCTGATCACGGACAACGTGCACGTCCACCCGGGCGCGGCGCGGCTGGTGTTCGACGCCGCCGGGGCCGCACGGGTGTCGCTGGTGACGGACGCGATGTCGGCGACCGGCCTGGGCGACGGCGAGTACACCCTGGGCGACCTGCGCGTGCGGGTCAGCGGGGGCGAGGCCCGCCTGGTGGACACGGGCGCGATCGCCTCCAGCACCATCGTGCTGCCCCAGGCGGTGCGCAACACGGTGCGCGATCTCGGCGTGGGGGCGCCCGCGGCGGTGCGGTCGGCCTCCTCGGTCCCGGCGGCGGCGTTGGGGCTGGACGGCGTGGGCCGGATCGAGATCGGAGGCCACGCCGACCTCGTGCTCCTGTCCGAGGACCTGGCGGTCGAGGGGGTCATGTACCGGGGCCGGTGGACGGCCGACGGCGCGGCGTAGACGGGGGACGCCGCCTCGGACCCGCGGTCGCGACGTTTCGGTGACCGCCGAAACGTTCCGGCCGTAGGGTCTCGGCATGACGCCTCCACTCCACGTCCGCGACCACGCGGGGGTCCGCGCGGTCCTCGCCGACCCCCGGTTCGCGGTACCCGCCGTCCCGGAGGACCCCCGCCCCGTCGGCGGTCTGGGCTGGCTGCGGCGGACCACCGTCCGGTTCTCCGAGGGCGCCGACCACGACCGCCGCCGCGCGGTCGTCGAGGGTCTCCTCTCCCGTCTCGACCCCGCCGACCTGCGGGCGAGCGCCCGGACCCGCGCACGCGAGGTGCCCGCCGAGGCCGCCCCCTACGTTCCCGTCGAGGTCCTCGCCGTAGGCCTCGGTGTCCTTCCGGGTTCCCTCGCCCCGATCGTCCCGGCCACCCGCACGGTGGCGGCGGTCTACCTGGCGGGCGCGCCCGCCGACGCGACCGCCCCGGCCGACAACGCGGTGGGGACCCTGGTCGCCCTGCTGCCCGGCGGCGACCCGGAGGAGGTCGCCCAGCGCGTCGCGCTGCTCGTCCAGTCCTGTGAGGGAACCGCCGGGCTGATCCGCGGCGCACTGGCCATGGTCGACGAGTCCGGCCTCTCCGGCCCCGGCCTCCCCGCGACCGAGGTCCTCGTGGCCGAGGCGCTCCGGCTCACGTCCCCGGTCCCGGGAACCCGCCGTCGTGCCCTGCCCGGGGCCGTCCTCGCAGGTCGTCCGGTGGCGGAGGGCACCGAGGTCGTGCTCGACTTCGCCGCCGCCAACCGGGATCCGACCGTGTTCCCCGACCCCGACCGCCCCGCCCTCGACGACCCGACGCCCGGGCATCTCACCTTCGGGCACGGCCGCCGCCCCTGCCCCGCCTCGGCCAGTGCCACGGCACTGGCGTGCGGTGTGCTCGACGCCCTCCTGGAGGGCTAGCCGAACCCGGCCCTCCCGGGCCGACCGACCATCTACGGAGAACCGATGAACGCCTACGCGAAGTTCCGCGACCTGCACCGCACCGGCGCGCCCCTGGTGCTGCCCAACGCCTGGGACCACGCCTCGGCCGCCGCCCTGGTCACCGCCGGGTTCCGCGCCGTGGGGACGACCAGCCTCGGCGTCGCCTCGGCGGCCGGAAAGTCGGACGCCGAGGGCGACACCCGGGCGGAGACGGTGGCGCTCGCTCTCAGCCTGGCCCGTCTGGACGCGCTGGTCAGCGTGGACGTCGAGGGCGGGTTCAGCGAGGACCCCGACGAGGTGGCCGCGCTCGCCCGTGAACTCGTGGAGTCGGGGGTCGTCGGGGTCAACATCGAGGACGGGCGGCCCGACGGAGGGCTCGCCGACCCCGAACACCAGTGCGCCGTGATCCGCGCCGTCAAGCGGGCGGCGCCCGACCTGTTCGTCAACGCCCGGACCGACACGCACTGGCTGTCGGGGAACGAGGAGCGGACGACCGCGCGCGTGACCGCCTACCAGGAGGCCGGCGCCGACGGGGTGTTCGTCCCCGGGTTGCGCGACGAGGAGACGATCGCCGCGCTCGTCGACACCCTGGACGTGCCGCTCAACATCCTCCACTCCCCCGGCGGCCCGTCCCTGCGGACCCTCGCCGACCTGGGCGTGCGCCGCGTCAGCTGCGGATCGCTGCTGTTCAGGGCGGCCCTCCAGGCGACGGTGGCCACCGCCCTGGCCGTGGCCGAGGACCTGCCGGTGCGGGACGGCCTGCCCACGTACGCCGAGGCGGACGCGCTCGCCCGCGCCTTCGTGCAGGGCTGACGACTCCGCCGCCTCAGGCGGGTCCGGCATGAGCGCCTCGGGCTCGCCCGGGTAGGAACCAGGCGTGCGCACACCGATCGACGACCTCGGCCACCCGGTCCGCCTGCCGGACCGGGTGGAGACCGTGGTGTCGCTCGTCCCGTCCCTGACCGAGGCGATCGCCCGCACCGCGCCGGACCTGCTCGTCGCGGCCACCGTCTGGTGCACGCACCCCGCCGACCTCGCCGTCGAACGGGTCCGCGGCACCAAGAACCCGCACGTCCGGCGCATCGTCGAGCTGGCCCCGGACGTGGTGGTCGCCAACCGGGAGGAGAACCGGGAACGGCACGTGCTCGCCCTGCGCGAGGCGGGGGTCGCCGTGTGGGTGACCGACGTGCGCACGGTCGCGGGCGCGTTCGTCTCGCTGCGCCGCCTCCTCACCGAGGTCTGCGGGCCGCCCGCACCCGGCTGGCTGGCGGAGGCGGAGGCCGTGTGGGGCGCGCCCGCCCCGGAGCGGGGCCCGCGCGTGGCGGTCCCGATCTGGCGGAACCCCTGGATGGTCATCGGCGGCGACACCTTCTCCGGCGACGTCCTGGCCCGGCTCGGCGCGGTGAACGTGTTCGCCGACGCGGAGGGCCGCTACCCGAGGGTCACGCCGGACGCCATCGCGACGGCCGCGCCGGACCTCGTCGTCCTGCCCGACGAGCCCTACCGGTTCGGCCCCGACGACGGCCCCGAGGCCTTCCCCGACCTGCCGACGGTGTGCGTGGACGGCCGCGCCCTGACCTGGTACGGGCCCTCCATGATCGACGCCCGCGCCCGCCTCGCGGCCGCACTGCGGGGACGTTCCTGAGCGCGAAGTCGCGTGCTGCCGTGGACGGACTCTGGCCCGGGACAGTCCGCATCGCCAGAGTCAGAGTCGGAGAACTCCCACAAAGGACCCCGTTTGGTACTGTGGGCATTGCCCACACTGGGAAACAGAGGAGGCGACATGGAGCTCGTCAAGACTGGAAGCAGAGGCCGCGTCACCCTGGGTGAGAAGGTCGCCACGGAACCCTACTATGAGGTGACGAAGGACGAGGACGGCACCATCACCCTGCATCCCGTCAACATCACGCGCGCCAACGCCCAAGTATTCGAGGAAAGCAGCAACGCGATCGGCGCCCAGTTGACTCGCGAGGACATCACCGAGGCCGTCAACGACGCTCGGGGGGACCTGTGATCATCGTGGACGCCTCAGTCCTGGTCAATGCACTGACCAGCACGGAAGACGCGGGCCGCGCCGCACGGGAGCGATTGGGCCCCGAGGAACTGGCCGCGCCCTCTCTCGTCGACTGGGAGGTGGCTTCCGTTCTCCTATCTCTGTCGAAGGGCACTCGTGGAGGCAAACCCAAGCTCGCTCCCGGTGACCGTGACCGTGCCATGGAGTCCTACCGGCGGCTCACCATCGTCCGAAACGGCTTGCATCACCTGTGGCCCCGTATGCGCGAGCTGTCAGCCAACCTGAGCGGATACGACGCGGCCTATGTCGCGCTGGCCGAGGATCTCGGTGTCCCACTCATCACCGCCGACGAACGCGTCAAGCGCGGTGCACAGACGTCAGCCGACATCGAAGTCATCTGATTCAGACATCCTGAAACACGGACATGAAGCACGAAACGCCCCCGGCCTGTGGGTGCTCCCACTGGTCAGAGGCGTTCTCATGACGGTGTTCCCCGGGGGTCGCCCCCCAGAAAAAACGACGAGACGACCCCGCGAGCAAGCGCAGCTTGCGAGCGGAGCCGTCCCGTCGACGAGTGGAGGTGGCGGGAATCGAACCCGCGTCCTTCAGCACCGAGCCAGGGCTTCTCCGGGTGCAGTCCGCGATGCCGTTCTACTCGACCCCAGCGCTTGCACGGACACATCGCTGACAGGCCCAGCCACGAAGGTGTCCCACCCGGGCCCCGTGGCCTGATCCGGGTGGTAAGTCATCTAGCTGATGCCGCTACCTGGGCCGATGACGAGCTCAGGGCGACAGAGTCACTATCGCTTAGGCAGCGAGAGCGAACTCGGAGTGCTTCTTATTGGCACTTGAATTTACGCGAATGCAGGATTTGCGAGGTCACATACGCAACCCTCGACCCGCTTCCCCTGGAACGACTACCGAAGTCGAAACCGATCACCCCCTGTGCAGTTGTCAAAGCCCCCCGTCGCCGGGTGGCCGACACGCGAGCGACGCGCGCTCGCTGTGCTTCACTCTACCGGTACAACGACGCGGGTACCAAGCGGATTCCCGCCGGGTCCGCACCCTCCGGACAGGGAGAAACCCCCGCGGGCGCGGACGCAAGACAGGTCGACGCTGCCCGCGGGGGCGGTCGGCAGGGTCGGGCCGACCTTGGGAACCGACAGAGCCTCCCCCGAGATGAGGTCCTGTCTCCTTGGCTGAGCCGCCACCCCCTGTCGCGGCCCCAGTCATAGGGGAAGACGCGAACGGTCCTCCGGGGGGTTGCCCCGGAGGACCGTTCGCGTCGGATCGGTCCGGCCCGCTCGCGGGTCCGGTCAGAAGCCCGTCTGTCCCGTGGTCTCGCCCGTCGTGGCCGCGGTCGTGCCCGCGCCCTCGGTCCCGACGGCGCCCTGGCCGACTCCGCCCGTGCCGTCGGTCGGCGTGGTGGCGACGGGCTCGGGCGCGCCGTTGGCCAGGTAGTTCAGGAAGGACGCCGCCGAACTCACCGCGTGCTGGTTGACCAGGGTCACCGCCGGGTCCACCTCGGCCAGCACCGCGAAGGCCACGTCGCCCTGGTAGCCGACGAACCAGTGCAGCGCCGTCCCGTCCTGCTCGGTCCGGGCGGCCTGTCCGAGCACCTCCTCGCCGTACCCGTTCAGCAGCGACATCCGCTGGACGACCGCCTGGCGCATTCCCTCGCGGACCACCTCCACGTCGGCCTGGTCCAGCTCGGTCGGCGCGATCGGGGTGGGGCCCTCCTCACGGACCAGCGACGGCGCGTTCCAGGTCCCGTCGGCCACCGCCGCGGCGATGAGCGCCATGGACAGCGGGCTGACCCGCACGCCCTGGTCTCCGTTCATCGCCATGGCCAGGTCGGCCGCGCCGTCCCCGATGTCCATCCGACCGGGGTTGGCGGGCAGCGCCAACTGCCACTCCGTGTCCAGGCCCAGACGCCCGGCGGTGTCGGCGAGCGCCTCGGCGCCCACCTCCTCGCTCAGGTCCGCGAAGCCGACGGTGCACTGGAACGCCAGGTTGCGAGCCAGCGTCGGGTCCACCTGCAGCGCGCCGTTGTCCGGGTTGGTGAAGGTCTGCCCGCCGATCTCGGTCTGGTAGCCGCACGGCATCTCGGCCTCCGGCGTCACCGCGCCCGACTCCAGCGCGGCCAGGGCGGACACGATGGTGAACACGCCGCCGGGGGCGTAGGAACCGGTCAGGGCCGCGTCGTCGGTGGTGCCGCCGGTCCCGTCCGACTGCCGCGCCGCCGCCGCGAGCACGTCACCGCTGCCCACGTCGACCGCGACCAGGTACCCGTTGCCCGGCATGGTCTCCAGCGCGGCCTCCGCCGACCGCTGGATCCCGGCGTCGAGCGTGGTGGCGATCCCGCCGCTGAGGTCGCCCCGCCAGGACTCCAGGACGTCCGTGATCTGGCCGTCGGCGTCCAGGGAGACCACCTGCGTGGTGGCCGACCCCGCCAGCTCGTTCTGGAAGATGTTCTGGAGGCCGTTGAGGCCCACGGTGTCGCCCGCCTGGTACGGGCCGGGCACCCGGGACGACACCCGGTGCTCCGCCGTCCCGGCGACCTCGCCCAGCACGGCCGGGGCCACCGAGGGCGTCAGGTTGATCTCGACCGCCTGGGTGTCCGCTCCGGGGATCGCCGCGACCTGGCCGAGCAGGGCCTGGCCCACGTTGGCGTCACGCATCAGCACGAGCGGCTGGAACTGCTCGGGCGGCGCCGAGCGCACGCGGTCGAGCAGCGGGCCGGGGTCCTCGTCGAGGAGTTCGGCGAGTTCGGTGACGCCCGCCTCGGCGTCCTCCATCCGCCCCGGGTACACCCCGAAGGCGGTCACGCTCTCGGTCGTGACCAGGGCCTCGCCCTCGCGGTCGAGGATCTGGCCGCGTTCCTGGATCTCGTAGCTGACCGCCAGCCGCTCGCCCTCGCCCAGATCGGGGTGGACCACGGACGGCGACCAGGTGATCCGCCACCCGTCCGGGCCCCACTCCAGCGGCATACGGCCGGTGTAGTTCCAGGTGGGGTCGCCGATGCCGAGGTCGGCGGTGACGTCGAACTCGGCGGTCGCGGAGCCGTCCCCGCGCTCGATCTGCCCCAGGCCGAAGCTCAGGCTCGCCAGGTCCAACTGCTCGTGCACGTCGACCAGCGTGGCCGCCACCTCACCGGGGTCACCGGTGGTGTACGCGGCGGCCGTCTCGTGGTCCCCGTTCTGCCAGGCCAGAAGGAAGGAGCGGACGGCCACCTCGGGGCTGGGATTGGGTGTGCACGCGGCCAGGGTGAGGGCCATGACCACGCCGCTTCCGGCGGCCGCGACGCGGCCGAGGGGACGGGGGGACACCGTGTGTGTTCCTTTCGGGCGCCTCATCGACGGCGGCGAAGCGCGCGTTCCATGTCCCGCTTCGCTTCGCGCTCGGCGATGTCGTGGCGCTTGTCGTACTGACGCTTACCGCGGGCCAGAGCGATCTCGACCTTGGCCCGTCCGTCGCTGAAGTACAGCGACAGCGGCACCAGTGTGTGTCCGGGCTCACGGGTCTTGCCGATGAGCCGGGCGATCTCCGAGCGGTGCAGGAGTAGCTTACGGGATCGGCGGGCCGCGTGGTTGGTCCACGTCCCCTGGGAGTACTCGGGGATGTGGACGTTCTCCAGCCACACCTCACCGTTGTTGATGTGCGCGAACCCGTCGACGAGCGACGCCCGGCCCTCACGGAGTGACTTGACCTCGGTCCCGGTGAGCACCAGGCCCGCCTCGTAGGTCTCGTCGATGTGGTAGTCGTGCCGGGCACGCCGATTCTGCGCGATGGGCTTGCGACCGGTCTCCCGTGCCACAGTGGATTCCCTTCATACGGTCAGGGGGCACACGGCCCCCGTACCCCGCGCGCCCCCTTCCGACGACCGTCGGGTCAGATCTTCAGGTAGCGGCGCAGGGTGAGGAACGAGGTGATGGTGCACAGCAGCACACCGAGGATGATCGACACCCCGATGACGTAGAGCAGCGCGCCGGTGTCCAGCGCGATGTCGAACTGGAACCACTCCTCGATCTGGGTGAGCAGCGTGAACCGGGTGGCCACGATGAACCCGGACGCGATCAGACCGCCGATGAGACCGGCGATCGCGCCCTCCAGGAGGAACGGCA
This sequence comes from Nocardiopsis sp. NPDC049922, assembly GCF_040660275.1. NCBI lineage: Bacteria > Bacillati > Actinomycetota > Actinomycetes > Streptosporangiales > Nocardiopsidaceae > Nocardiopsis > Nocardiopsis sp. NPDC049922. Next base: position 299,422 of record NZ_JBFAME010000009.1, read on the forward strand.
GCTGGATGTAGAAGTTCGACGCGCCGACCAGCCGCATGATGCCCGTCTCCCGGCGGCGGCTGTACGCGGACAGGCGGATCGTGTTGCCGATCAGCAGCGCCGCGGCGGCCAGCTGCACGCCCGCGACCACCAGCGCGGCCCACTTGAGGCCGTCGAGCAGGCCGAAGAAGTCCTCCAGCACGCTCTGGTCGTTGGAGACGCTGTCCACGCCCGGGGCGCCGGAGACCGCGTCGCGCACGGTGTCGTAGTGGTTCGGGTCGGTGAGCTGCACCCGGAAGTTGTCCGGGATGTCGCCCTCCTGGGCGGCGTTGGCGAGCGCCTCGTTCGTGGAGCCGATGCGCTGTTGGAAGTCCTCGAACGCCTCGGCGGCCGACATGTACTCGACGCTCTCGACCTGCGACATGCCCTCCAGGTCCGACTGGAGCTCGTTGCGCTCCTCCTCGGTGGCGGCGCCGTTCTCCCGGCAGGCCTCGGCCGGGGAGATGTCGTTGCACATGTACACGGTCAGCGTGATCCGCTGGTCCCAGAAGTTGCGCATCTCCGTCACCTGCTGGTTGACCAGCAGACCGCCACCGAACAGGGCGAGGGAGATGGCCACCGTCGTGATGACGGCGACCGTCATCGTCAGGTTACGGCGCAGGCCGATCCAGGTCTCGGAGAGAACGAATTGTGCTCGCATGATCTGTTACAGGTCCATCCTTGGAAGCTTCGCCGCGCCGGTGTCCTCGCAGCGGTGATCGGCGACCCGGCGGCGGGCGCGCCAGAGGTCAGTACGCCTGGCCGTAGACGCCGCGTGTCTGGTCACGCACCACGAGGCCCTCTTCCAGTTCGATGACGCGCTTGCGCATCGAGTCGACGATGGCGGCGTCGTGCGTCGCCATCACCACGGTGGTGCCCGTGCGGTTGATGCGGTCGAGCACC
>NZ_JBFAME010000010.1:0-236056 GCF_040660275.1 Nocardiopsis sp. NPDC049922
GAGCCCACACCAACCCGGACAAGATCCTCGCCCTGCACGGCATCACCCGAACCCAGCCCGTATGGATCTGAACCGCGAGAACTCCGGGGCCCTGGTGCCCCCGCCGCGTGCCAGCGGGTCGCGGGCATGGGAAAGGGGCGGCACTCCCGCCGGGATGCGCCGCCCCTGAGATCCGCTGCTAGCCGCGCTGCCTGAGGGTGTCGAGCAGGGCGGTCCACTCCCCGCCGGGGAAGCAGAGGGAGCCGAGGTCACGGTTCTGGGTGTCGCGTACGGCGATAGTCGAGACCGCCAGGACGCCGCGAGCCTCCACACATTCGCCGCCCTTGCCGTTGCTGTAGCTGGACTTGGTCCACCCGTCCATGATGCAGCGCGCTTCCACGCAGTTGCCGCCTTCTCGGTTGCTATAGCTGGACTTGGCCCAGTGCTCGCTCATCATGGGACTTCTCCTCGAATCTCTGCCATCCGTGCTCGGGAGTCGGGGACAGTGAGCGCGGCTCCCTGAAGTTCGCCGAACAGCCGCTTGTAGGACTGAACGAGCCGGGGCTCCTTGATGGTCAACCCTGTCGCATGACCCTCGATGTAGGCGAGCTCCTCACCGCCGGAAACGGTCATCAGCTTAAAGGACCCCTCCAGACCAAGGTGTCCCTCAGCCATCATTGGCACCACCTGGATGGTGACGCGTGGTCGGTAGGAGAGCGTGATCAGGCGGTTGATCTGCGCGCGCATCACTGCGGGGTCGCTGAACGTACGCATGATGGTGCTCTCGTCCAGAAGAACAGTGAGGACGGGAGGGTGTGGGCGATCCAGGATCTCCTGCCGCCGCATACGTGTCAGCACCATCGCATCAACCTCTTTGGGAGTGGCGAACGGCGAGCCCAACTGGGTGAAGGTTCGGGCGTAGCACTCCGTCTGGACCAGGCCCGGGATGAGCCCCAAGCCGTATTCGCGGATCTCCGGGGCGTTCAGCTCGCGCTCCGCGATCTCCTTGAAGTAGTTGATCGTCCCGTTCGGAGAGAAGTACGCGTCCCAGGAGTTGACGAGGACCCCACGAGCGATAAGCGCGGCGTCCAGACGCGCGACATAGTCACGAGTCGTCCCTTTCGCCCCGGTCTCCAGTTCGCTCACCGCGCTCTGTGATACCGCCGCCGCTCTGGCCAGCTCCTGCTGCGTCATCCCAGCTCGGTTGCGGTACTTGCGTAGCAGGGCGCCGAATCGGAGCTTCGCGGGGTCGGTCTTCATCGCTGCCTCACCGCTGGTATCGCAGGGGAATCGAATCTCATCGCGAGCCATTCGAATGAGATCGACTTGCTCGATAACCCTAGACCCATGGTCTGAAGTGTTGGCAGGCTTCCTGAAAACAACGGTATGACCTGCACGAACGGAATCCCTCGTGCATTCACGCATATCCCCGAAAGTGGGACGCAAGGGAGCACGGTGAACACGGTGGCCTGGCACGTGAGCGATGACTATGAGCAGTATCGCGCCGCCGAACGGCTGCACGAACGACACCGCCGCCTGTGGTGGGTCATGTGGGCTCCCGGGGCACGCCGGTACTTCGCCTTCTACCAGGGCGACGCCGACGTCGAACCCATCCACGCCACATCGCCGGAGGACCTGGACCAGCAGATCCGACGTGCGCAGTCGGCCATCGCCCGCACGCACCCCGCGTCCTACTGGCGCTGTCCGGTCGCCGGATGCGCCTGGACCTCCGTCAACCCCATGTTCCACAGCCCGTGCCCGTTGACCCCCGCGGCACGGAACTGACCCGTCGCATCAGACTTCCGCCGCCGCCTCCTCCGAGAGCCCCCGGCCACAGACCCAGGAAGCCGCCCATGCCCCCGCACGCACAGGCCGACCGCCCGCCCCTGCCCCACCGCCACCGCGCGCGGATCGACCTGACGCCCCCGGCCCGCACGCCGCTCCCCGACCCCGACTGGGACCCCATGCCCGACGACGACGGCCCGCGCGAGCTCACCCGGGCGGTACGGGCGTTGATCGAGCGCCGCCCGGACGTCGCCCAGGTGTCCGGCGACCCCTTCCCGATCTCCGACGCCGTGGCGTCCCTGGCGGAGGTGCACCGCCTCGCCCTGAGCATCGGCGCGACCGAGGAGGCCGCCGACATCCACCGGCTGATCGACTCCCTCCGCGCCCTGCCCGGCCTGTTCGGACACGACGCCGCCGCCAGCGCCTAACATCCAGGACATGCGCATACTCGTGGTCGAGGACGACGACCGGGTCGCGCGCGGACTGGTCACCGCGCTGCGATCGGCCTCCTTCGACGTCCAGCGGGTCGCCACGGCCGAACGCGCTCTGTCGGCCGCGCCCGCCGACGTCGTCCTGCTCGACCTCGGCCTCCCCGACGCCGACGGCATCGACCTCCTCCGCCGCCTGAGGCAGCGCCCGCAGACGGCCATCATCGCCGTGACCGCCCGGGGCGAGGAGCGCGAACGGGTCCGCGGCCTGCGGGCGGGCGCGGACGACTACGTGGTCAAGCCCTTCGGCGTCGCCGAACTCCTCGCCCGCATCGACGCCGTCCTGCGCCGCACCCGGGTCGCGCGCGCCGAGGCGACGGACACCGAACCGGCCGTCGACGTCGGCCCGCTGACCCTGGACCCGGGCACCCGCGAGGCCCGCATGGGCGATCGCGAGCTGCACCTCACCCGCAAGGAGTTCGACATCCTCGCCCTGCTGGCGTCGCGCTCCCCGTCGGTCGTCGCCCGCGACCAGATCCTCGACCAGGTCTGGGGCGCGTCCTGGGAGGCGTCGTCGCGCACGTTGGACACCCACATCGCCTCGCTGCGCGCCAAACTCGGCTCGGCGGTGCGCATCCGCACCGTGCGGGGCGTCGGCTACCTGCTCGACCAGGCGTGACACCGTGTTCCGCCGCCTGATCACCCTGCTCCTCCCGGCCGTGTTCGTCCTGGTCGCGGCGGTCGCCGTGCCCATCGGCGGCGTGATCGCCCAGCAGCGCACCCAGCACGTGTACGTCGACCTCCTGGCGGACGCGGGCCGGTTCGCCGCCCTGGCCAGGACGGCGCTGGAGACCGACCGGCGCGACGCCCTCGCCCAGGAGATGGCCCGCTACGAGTACCTGTACGGCGTCCCGGTCGCGATCGTCGCCCCGGACGGACAGGTGGTCGGCGGTTCGGGCAGTGTCGAGCGCCTGGAGGACGTGATCGCGGGCGTGACCACGCGGACGGGCATCACCGCCGCCATGGCGGGCGCGCGCCCGGAGCCGCCCGGCGCGGTCTGGCCGTGGACGAGCGAACCGATGGTCGTCGCCGAACCCATCGGCCGGGACAGCGAGGTCGTCGGCGTGGTCGTCCTGGTCGCGCCGTCGGAGCGGCTGGCCTCGGACGTGCTCACCGCGTGGGGCTGGATCGCCCTGGCCAGCCTGGTGCCGCTGGCGCTGCTGACCGCCTCGGTGCTGCCGCTGTCCCGGTGGGTGCTGCGCCCGATCCGCCGCCTCGACGCCGCCACCACCGCGATGGCCTCGGGCGACCTCGACGTCCACGTCGACGCCGCGGGCGGCCCGCCCGAGCTGCGGCGGCTGACGGAGTCGTTCAACACGATGGTGGAGGTGGTGCGGCGTGCTCTGGACCGACAGCGCGTGTTCGTCTCCGAGGCCTCCCACCAGCTGCGCAACCCCCTGGCGAGCCTGCGGCTGGCGGTGGAGAACCTCGCTCCGCACCTGAGCGGCCCCGAGGCGCGTGAGGCGCACGAGGTCGCGATCGACGAGGCCACGCACATGCACCGCATGCTGAACTCGCTGCTGGCCGCCACCCGTCTGGAGAGCGTGACGGGAACGGAGACGGTCGAGCTGGCGGAGGTGCTGGGCACGCGCGTGGACCGGTGGCGGGCGCTGTGCGAGGCACGTGGGTTCGCCCTGGTCACGGACGTGCCGGAGGGGATGTGGGTGCAGGCTCCGGCGGGCGGTCTGGGCAGCATCCTGGACGAGCTGGTCAGCAACGCGCTCCGGCTGTCGGGGGGAACGCGGATCGAGGTGCGGGCCGAGGCCGAGCGCGCCGGGACCGGGAAGGGGGACCGGGTGCGGATCGGGGTGTTCGACGACGGCGTCGGACTGACGGAGGAGGAGCGGCGGTCGGCCGTGGACCGGTTCTGGCGGTCGTCGCGGCACCAGAACGTGGAGGGCACCGGGATGGGGCTGGCGATCGTCGCCGACCTGGCCCGGGAGGCGGGCGGGGAACTCCTGCTGGAGGAGGGTCTGACGGCGGGGGACCGGCCCGGCTTCGGCGCGGTGCTCGCGCTTCCGGCGGCGTCGCCGGAGTAGCGTCCGTCCGGACCGGAGCCCGTGCGCGGGACGATCGAGCCCAACGCGGCGGTGACGGGCCCGCGCGCGGTCAGATCGGCTTGTTGTCGCGGAACCAGCGCTCGGCCCCCGGGTGCAGGGGGACGTCCCCGGTCGAGATCCCGGTACGAACGTTGATCTGGGCCGCCTCCGGGCGGGTGGCCGTCAGCCGTGCGGAGCGGGTGAACAGGGTGTCGGTGACCAGGTAGGCGAGATCCTCGTCGAGGTCGTTCCGGCACAGGAGCAGGTTGGGGATGGACACGGTCGGCGTCGTGGGCACGCCCTCGTAGGTGGTGGCGGGGATCGAGGCGGGGAAGTACGCCTCGGGGTCGATGGCGGCCAGGACGTCGGCGGCTTCGCTCAGATCGATCAGGCGCACGGTGCGGCGCAGCGCCAGGCTCGCGATGGCCGGGGTCGGGATCCCGGTCAGCGAGAGCATCGCGTCGAGCTCGCCCCGGCTCAGCAGGTCGGCGGAGTCGGCCTGGTTCAGCAGGGCGGCGTCCATGGTCAGCCCGTAGGCCTCGGCGAGCCGCGTGGTCGTGAACTCGGTGCCGGAGTCGGGGGCGCCGAGCGACACGCGCAGCCCCTCCAGGTCGGCGAGTTCCCGCACCGGTGAGTCCGCCATGACCAGCAGGTGCAGGAAACTGTCGTAGACGCGGCCGATCGCGGACAGGTCCTCGTCCTCGGTCATCTCCTCCGCCGTCACCAGGTCCAGACTGGCCAGCCCCAGCTGAGCCTGACCGGACGCGAGCAGCCGCAGGTTGTCCAGGGAGGCGCCGCTCTCCACGGACCTGACGTCGGTCTCCGGCATCCGCTCGCCCAGGACCTCGGCGAACGCCCCGCCGATCTCCCGGAACACCGCGCCGGGCGGCCCGGTCGCGATCACCAGCTCCGGAGGTGCGGGCACGCCCCCGCGCCCACACGCGGTGAGCCCGCCGACGGCGGCGGCCGCCGCGCCGACCAGCACGCTCCGCCGGTCCGGTCCTCTCACTCGCATATCCGCAGCCTAGACGCAGCGGAGCAACGAGCGGGGCGGGCACACGTCAGCGCCCCGGTGACGACGTGTGCGCGATCGGGTGCCCAGAGTGCCGCAATGTCAGGGGAATCCCAACTCTCCCCCACGTGGATTGCAGGTCACCCACCCACGTGACCACCATCACTGCATCAGGTTCGTGACATCACGGGGAAACCTCCGGGCCACAACGCCGTCGCTCCAGGTTTCGCCCGGCGGGTGCACAGCACCGACAGCCACACCCCCACCCGCACAGGAGGAACACCATGGCCACCGACGACCCCGGTGTCGGCGCACGCGTCAGCGTGCCCTTCCCCAAGGAATCCGCTCCCCAGGGCTCCGTCTCCCCAGACAAGGACCGCGCCAGCGGCAACCGCGACGTCAACCCCCTTCCGCGCAGGATCGGGCTGGTCCTCGGTCCGGTGCTCGGACTGCTGACCTACTTCCTGCTGCCCGACATGCCGTTGCCGCTGCCCGACGGAGCGGGCATGGGCGACCTCGCGGTCAACGGCCGGATGGTCGCGGCCATCACCGTGTTCATCGCGACCTGGTGGGCGACCGAGGCCATCCCGATCCCCGTCACCTCGCTGCTGCCCCTGGTGGCCTTCCCGATCCTCGTCGACGGTGCGGCCGTGGGCGACGTCGCGCCGTCCTACGGCTCTCCGACCATCTTCCTGTTCATGGGCGGGTTCATGCTGGCCCTGGCCATGCAGCGGTGGAACCTGCACAAGCGCATCGCGCTCACCATCGTGTCCAAGGTCGGCTCCAACACCGTCGGACTCATCGGCGGGTTCATGGTGGCGACCGCGTTCATCTCGATGTGGGTCTCCAACACGGCCACGACCGTGATGATGCTGCCGGTCGGTCTGTCGGTCATCGCCCTGATCACGCAGTTCCGGGGCGGGAGAACGGACGCGAACTTCGCGACCGCGCTCATGCTCGGCATCGCCTACGCCGCCTCGATCGGCTCCGTCGCCACGCTGATCGGCACCCCGCCCAACGTGCTGATGGTCGCGTACCTGTCCGAGTTCCACGACATCACCATCGGGTTCGGCCAGTGGATGATGGTCGGCCTCCCGATCGCCGCCGCCTTCCTCTTCCTCGCCTGGATCCTGCTGGCCCGGCTGATCTTCCGGCCCGGCGTCAAGCGCGTGGAGGGCGCCCAGGACCTGATCCGCGAGGAGCTGCGCGCGATGGGTCCCGTCTCGCGGCCGGAGAAGCTGGTCCTGGCCGTGTTCGTCACGGCGGCGCTGGCCTGGATCTTCGTGCCGATGCTGGCCAAGAACGAGGTCGTCGGCGGCGCGCTGCCGTGGCTCGGCAGCATCACCGACCCGGTCGTCGCCATGGCCGTGGCGATCGCGCTCTTCCTCATCCCGGCCGACCGGACCACGCGACTGCTGGACTGGGACACCGCGGTCAAGCTGCCGTGGGGCATCCTGCTGCTGTTCGGCGGCGGTATCGCGATCTCCGGCCAGTTCACCGCGTCCGGCCTGAGCGCGTGGATCGGCGGTCAGGTCTCCGCGCTCGGCGGGGTGCCGATCTGGGTGCTCGTCCTGTGCGTGACCGCGATCGTGCTCATGCTCACCGAGCTCACGAGCAACACCGCCACCACGTCGACCTTCCTGCCCGTCCTCGGCGGTGTCGCCACCGGACTCGACGTCGACGTCCTCGTCCTGGTGGTCCCGGCGGTCCTGGCCGCGTCGATGGCGTTCATGCTGCCGGTCGCCACACCGCCCAACGCCATCGCCTTCGGGTCGGGCTACGTGAACATCAACCAGATGATGCGCGGCGGCGTGCTCCTCAACCTCGCGGCGCTCTTCATCATCCTGCTGGGGATGTACGCGCTCGCCGGGTGGGCGCTGGGGATCCCGCTGTAGGGGCGTTCGAAGCTCTCTCCCCAAGGGGTCGGGCGCGCGTCCCGGGGTGATCCGCCCCACCGGATCACCCAGTCCGCCGGGACGCCCCGGCCCGAGGGGCGGCCTGGTCCGACGGCACCCCCCTCCCTACTCCCGGACCGTCCGGACCAGGCCGCCCACTCCCAGGGCCGTGCACGGCGACCACCGTGCACGGCCCCTTCGTGTGCGCGCCGCGGCTGGGCCACGGTCGCCGTGTGAGCGCGGTCGCCCGGGGCCGTGCAACGCGGGAGCACGGGAATCCGTCTGAGGGGGAGCGGGGCGGTGCGCCGCCGAACTTCGCGAATTGGACAATAAGGACATGACCCACCGGCTCCTGCGCAACGGCCTCACGAGCTTCCTCACGCTGCTGCTCGGTCTCGGGATCGTCGCGCTGCCCACCCTCGCGGTCGCCGCCGTCGCCCCGGACGGCACCGTCGACCTGGAGGCCTACCGGGCGGCGGAGCCGTGCCCGTCGGCTCCGACCGGTCCCTCCGACTGCCTGTGGGCGGAGGAGTTCACCGTGACCGACGTCCACCTGGACGACCGCGGCACCAGGAGCCCGTCGTACACCACGGTCCTGACGGACGCGAGCGGCGGCACGTGGGAGTCCTCCTACGGCGACCGGGGCCCCGTCGTCCACCGGCTCGACGTGGGAGACCGGGTCACCGGTACCGTCTGGCGCGGCGAGCTGACCGAGATCGCGTTCGGGGACGAGATCCAGGAGAGCAGGGACGCCCCGGCCGACATGCGCACGCGGGTCCTCATCGGCGCGCTGGTGACCGTCCCCACCGGCCTCCTCCTGGCGGCCACGGGCCTGTGGCGGCTGGCCCGCCTCCACGAACCCGAGCCGACCGACGGGATGGGCGCGACGCTGAGCCTCTCCGTCACGGTGTTCTTCCTCGGGCTGTTCTCCCTGGTCCTGGTGAGCGGCCTGGGCGAGAACCTCTGGGCGGTGCTGGCCGTCTGGCTGCCGCTCACCGCGTTGGCGGCGTTCGGGTTCCGCCTCTCCGTCACCCACAAGCGCGCCAAGGCGGCCGAGGGCGCGGAGGGATCCGCGGCCCCCTAGGACGGGGTGTGCCGCAGCGCGGCCTCCACGCGGACGACCAGGTCGCGGGCGAAGGACTCCCGCTCCTGGCGTCGGAAGATGTACAGCCACGCGAACACCGGCCCGAGGATCAGTGAGTGGGCCAGGTCGCGCTCCGGCGGCGCCTCGATCTCGCCTCGCGCCACCGCCCGGTCCAGGGCGGCCCCGACACACGCCCGCTCCCGGGCGAGGAAGGTCTCCTCGAACCGGTCGGCCAGGGCCGGATCGCTCAGGAAGTCCGAGATGAGACCGGGGGCGGCGGCCCGGGCGGTCGGGGTGCTCAGCGAGTCCAGGATCTCCCAGACGAGCGCGGTCAGGTCGGCGGTGAGCGACCCCCCGTCGGGCGGCGGCTCCAGGTCCACGCCGTGGACGGCGGCGGCGAAGACCAGCTCGTGCTTGGAGGCGTACCGGCGGTAGATGGCCGCCTTGCCCACCCCGGCCGCCGCCGCGACGGCGTCCACCGTGAGCCGGGAGTAGCCCTGCTCGGCGAGCACCTCCCTGGTCGCGGCCAGGATGGCCTGGTCGACCCTTGCGTCCCTGGGGCGTCCCACCATCAGAGCGCCGCCTCCGCCCGCCCGGGTCCGTCGCCCGCCCGGGCCGCGCGCCTCGCCTTGACGATCAACAGGACGGCGGGAATCCAGAGCAGGGGGAAGGGCGAGGGGAACATCGCGCCGGCCACCGTGCACCAGACGCCGAGCGTCCACGCGACGAAGGTCGGAGGGACGATCGCCCGCAGCCCCATCCACCGGATCACCAGGCCCAGCGTGGCCAGCGGCACCCCGAAGGAGCCGACGGTCAGCCAGAACGCCCCCAGCGACGGGGGCGGCGCGGCCAGGCTCCCGCCGACGGCCCACAGCGTGCCGGTGAACCAGCCGGGGACGTGGGTCGTGGTCAGGAGGAGGCCGATCACGGTGTGGGCGACACCGAGGACCGTGACACACCATCCGGCGATCACGACCGGGCGCAGCGGAGCGGCGGTGCCGAGAGCGGCGGCGCCCTCGGAGCTCGTGGAGGTCATGACGACTCCTTTGTGGAACGATCAGTTTCGGAACTATTCGTCTCGTAATATGCCATGCCCCGGGAAGGACCCCCACCCGACCCCCCCTCAACCGCGACCGCCCCGCCCGACCAGGCGTGAAACACGGCGAAACGCGGGGAAACGCAGGCTTCACGGAGCGACAGGGCCCCCGAAACACGGCCTTCCTACCGTCGGGCCCCATGGACACACCGATGTATACACGGCCCGACCAGGAGACCGGCGGCACGGCCACCTCGCGTCGGGACCGGGTCTACGCCCTCATGCGCGAGGAGGTCCTGAGCGGGCGGATCGCCCCCCACACCCGCCTGGGCGAGGTCCGCCTCGCCGAACGCTTCGGCGTCTCCCGAACCCCCGTCCGCGAGGCCCTCGCCCGCCTGCACTCGGACGGCCTCGTCGAGCGGCGCGAGAACGGCTTCTACGCCACCGTCCCCAACCTCGCCGAACTCCGCGACCTCTACGAACTCCGGGTCACCCTCGAACTGCGCGGCATCGCCCGTGCCATCGAGGACCCCACCGTCGTGCACGACCCCGAGATCCTCACCGCCGAGCTGGAGCGCTGGGAGAAGCTGCGCGCCGATCCCCCCGCCCCCGACCCCTCGTTCGTCCTCCGCGACGAGGAGTACCACGCCGCCCTCTCCCAGGCCTCCGGCAACCGCGCCCTCACCGAGTCCCTCGTCTCCGTCAACCAGCGCATCCGCCGCGTGCGCATGTACGACTTCCTCACCGAGGACCGGATCACCTCCACCATCACCGAGCACATCCAGATCGTCGAGCACCTCATCGCCCGCGAACTGGACTCCGCCTACCGCGCCATGCACGACCACGTGGGCGCCTCCATGGAGGTCGTCCTCGAACGCGCCCAGCGCGCCCTGACCCAGATGGCGCTCCACTCCGACATCCTGTGACCGCGAACCTCCCCCTGGCGCTCTGACCTGGGAGAGAAGGAGAAACAGCGTGTTCGACTCCGTGCTCGTCGCCAACCGCGGCGAGATCGCCTGCCGCATCATCCGCTCCGCCGCGTCCCTCGGCCTGCGCACCGTCGCCGTCTACTCCGACGCCGACGCGGGCGCCCCGCACACCCGGCTCGCGGACGAGGCCGTCCGCCTCGGCCCCGCCTCCGCCGCCGAGAGCTACCTCGACATCGACCGCGTCCTGGCCGCGGCCGCCGCCACCGGCGCCGGGGCCGTCCACCCCGGCTACGGATTCCTCTCCGAGAGCGCCGCCTTCGCCCACGCCGTCGAGGACGCGGGACTGGTGTTCGTCGGCCCCGAGGCCCGCCACCTGGAGGAGTTCGGCGACAAGCACACCGCGCGCAAGGCCGCCGCCGCGGCCGGGCTGCCCATGGTCGCGGGCAGCGACCCCCTCGGCGACGCCGACGAGGCCGTCGGGGCCGCCGCGCGCATCGGCTACCCCGTGATCCTCAAGTCGACCTCCGGCGGCGGTGGGATCGGGCTGCGCCCCTGCCACGACGAGGCCGCGTTGCGCGCCGCGTTCGACCAGGTCAGCCGGATGGCGCAGACGCACTTCGGCGGGGGAGGGGTGTTCGTCGAACGCTTCGTCTCCCGCGCCCGCCACATCGAGGTGCAGGTCTTCGGCGACGGCCGGGGCCGCGTCGTCACCCTCGGGGACCGGGACTGCTCCCTCCAGCGCCGCAACCAGAAGGTCGTCGAGGAGGCGCCCGCCCCCGGTCTGCCCGACGCCCTGCGCGCCGAACTCCACCGCACCGCCCGCGCCCTGTGCGCCGGTGTGTCCTACCGCAGCGCGGGGACGGTGGAGTTCGTCTACGACGTCGAGCGCGGTGCGGCCTCCTTCCTGGAGGTCAACACCCGGCTCCAGGTCGAACACCCGGTCACCGAGGAGATCACCGGCGTCGACCTCGTCGCCTGGATGCTGCGCCTGGCCCGGGGCGAGGACGTCCTCGCCGACGTTCCCCCCGAGGGGCCCGACCGCACCGGCCACGCCGTCGAGGCCCGCGTCTACGCCGAGGACCCCGCGCACGACTTCCGCCCCAGCTCCGGCCTGCTCACCCGGGTCGAGGTTCCCGCGGGGGTGCGCGTCGACGGCTGGGTCGAGACCGGCCAGCGTGTCACCAGCGACTACGACCCCATGCTCGCCAAGGTCATCGTCCGGGGCGAGGACCGGGCCGACGCCCTCGACCGGCTCGGCCGAGCCCTGGCCGAGGTGCGGATCGACGGCCTCCAGACCAACCTCGGCCTCCTGCGCGCCCTCGCCGACCACCCGCGGGTGCGCGCCGTCGACCACACCACGGCCACCTGCGGGACGGTCGGCGACCCGGAACCGCGCATCGAGGTCGAGCGCGCCGGAACGCTCACCACCGTGCAGGACTGGCCCGGTCGAGTCGGGTACTGGCAGGTGGGCGTGCCGCCGTCGGGGGCGATGGACGACCTGTCGCTGCGGCTGGGCAACACCGCCCTGGGCAACCCCGAGGGGGCGCCCGGCCTGGAGTGCACGATCGAGGGACCCGCGCTCCGGTTCAGCGCCGCCGCGACCGTGTGCGTCACCGGAGCCCCCGCCGAGGTCACGGTCGACGGCGAGCCGGTGCCGCAGTGGGAGCCGGTCGGGGTCCCGGCGGGCGGCGTGCTCGACGTCGGGGTCGCGCGCGGACCCGGCATGCGCACCTACGTGCTGGTCCGCGGCGGGTTGGACGTGCCCGACTACCTGGGCAGCGCGGCCACGTTCACCGCCGGGGAGTACGGCGGCCACAGCGGACGCGCGCTACGGCTGGGGGACGTGCTCCGGCCGAAGGCTCCGGCCCACGGGCGCCCCGAGGGCGCCGTGCCCATCACGTCGGGTACATCCGCCACACCCGCGACGGCTGGCATGCTCTCTGCCCCGGCCGCGTCAGGCACCCCGGTCACCCCGGTCACACCGCGACCCGTCCCGGAGGCGGACCGCCCGGACTTCTCCGCCCCGGCGGAGGCGGGCGAGGGCACCTCGTCCCACTGGGACATCGAGGTCTCCGAGGGGCCGCACGCCGCCCCCGAGTTCCTCACCCGCGAGGGCCTCGCCGACTTCTACACCACCGCCTGGAAGGTGCACCCCCAGTCCGCCCGCAACGGCGTCCGCCTCTCCGGACCCAAGCAGGGCTGGGCCCGACCCGACGGCGGCCAGGCCGGTCTGCACCCGTCCAACGTGCACGACACCGCCTACTCCGTCGGCGCCGTCAACCTCTCCGGCGACACCCCCGTGCTGCTGGGACCGGACGGCCCGAGCCTCGGCGGGTTCGTCTGCCCCGTCACCGTGGTCACCGGCTCCCGGTGGAAGGTCGGCCAGCTCCGCCCCGGTGACACCGTGCGCTTCCACCCCGTGACCGAGGCCGCGGCCGAGAAGCTGCACGACGTTCCCACGGCCGCGCCGCTCCTGCGCGCGACCGGCTCCGACGGCGACGACGGGGTGCTCGCGCGGCTGCCCGCCACCGACGGGGCCCCCGAGGTCACCTACCGCCGCGGCGGCCACGACAACATCCTGGTCGAGTACGGGCCGATGGTGCTGGACCTGGGCCTGCGCATGCGCGTCCACGCCCTCATGGCCGCGCTCGACGAGGCGGCCCCGCGCGGCATCGTCGACACCACACCGGGTGTGCGCTCGCTGCACCTGCACACCGACCCCGGGGTGCTGCCGCTGCGCACCCTGCTCGACCTCCTCCAGGAGATCGAGGGCCAGCTGCCGCCCACCTCGCGGCTGCGGGTGCCGAGCCGGACCCTGCGCCTGCCGATGTCCTTCGACGACCCGTCGATCCACGAGGCGATCAGCCGCTACCGGACCGGTGTGCGCGACGACGCCCCCTGGAACCCCGACAACATCGAGTTCATCCGCCGCATCAACGGCCTCGACACCGTCGACCAGGTGCGCGACATCGTCTTCGACGCCTCCTACCTGGTCCTGGGGCTGGGCGACGTCTACCTGGGCGCGCCCGCCGCCACCCCGCTCGACCCGCGCCACCGGCTGGTCACCACCAAGTACAGCCCGGCGCGCACCTGGACCCCGGAGGCCGGGGTCGGCATCGGCGGGGCCTACCTGTGCGTGTACGGGATGGAGAGCCCCGGCGGCTACCAGCTCATCGGCCGGACGGTGCCGATCTGGTCGGGGCTGCGCCAGTACGGCCCCTTCGAGCCCGGAACCCCGTGGCTGCTGCGGTTCTTCGACCGCGTCAGCTGGTACCCGGTCGGGCACGAGGAGCTGCTGGACATCCGGGCCGACCTGCTCGCCGGACGGCACGAGCTGGAGATCGCCGACGGTGAGTTCGTCCTCGCCGACCACGAGCGCTTCCTCGCCGACCACGCCGACTCCGTCCGCGCCTTCCGCGACCGCCAGGCGGCGGCCTTCGAGGCCGAGCGCCAGGCGTGGGAGGCGGCGGGCGAGTTCGAGGACCGGCCCGAACCGGAGCCCGCGGCCGACCCCGACCGGGTCGACCCGCCGCCCGGCGCCGCCCTGGTCGAGTCCCCGCTGTCCGCGTCCGTCTGGAAGGTCGACGTCCGCCCCGGCGACACGGTCGAGGAGGGGCAGCCGATCGTCCGGCTGGAGGCGATGAAGCTGGAGGTCGTGGTCCGGGCGCCCCGCGCGGGTACGGTCTCCGACATCCTGGTCGCACCGGGGCAGCACCTCGACCCGGGGCGCGCCATGGCCGTCATCACGCAAGGAGGAGCCTCCTGATGCCCACCCCCACCGCACGCGTCCACGACGCCTACCGGAGGATCGCCGAGGCTGGTCGGCCCGAGGTCTGGATCACCCTGCGCCCCGAAGCGGACCTGCTGGTGGAGGCGAAGGCGGTCGAGGACCGGCTCTCGGCCGGGGAGGACCTGCCGCTGGCGGGGACGGTCGTCGCGGTCAAGGACAACATCGACGTGGCGGGGCTGCCGACCACGGCGGCCTGCCCGGAGTTCGCGTACACCCCGGAGGCGAGCGCGACCGCCGTCCAGCGGCTGGTGGAGGCGGGCGCGCTCGTGCTCGGCAAGACCAACCTGGACCAGTTCGCCACGGGGCTGGTCGGCACGCGCAGCCCGTACGGGGCGGTGCGCAACGCGTTCGACCCGGAGCGGATCTCCGGCGGATCGAGTTCGGGGTCGGCGGTCGCGGTCGCGCTGGGGATCGCGGACGTCGCCCTCGGCACCGACACGGCCGGGTCGGGGCGGGTCCCGGCGGCGCTGCACGGGATCGTCGGGATCAAGCCGACGCTCGGCCTCGTGCCCGCGACCGGCGTGGTGCCGGCGGCCAGGCCCTACGACTGCGTCACCGTGTTCGCCCGCGACCTGGCGACGGGAACGGCCGCGCTGAGGGTGATGACCGGACCCGACGCGGGCGACCCGTACAGCCGCGACTGGCCGTCCGACGTGCGCCTCGCCCCGCGCGACCCCGCGCGGGTGGGCGTCCCGACCGCTGACGGGATCGCGGTGCTGAGCGACGGCGAACGCTCCGCCTTCGACGCCGCCGCCGACACCCTGCGCGCGGCGGGCGTGGAGGTCGCGGCCGTGGACGTGGCACCCCTGCTGGAGGCGGCACGGCTGCTGTACGACGGCGCGCTGGTCGCCGAACGCTACGCCGCCGTGGGGGACTTCCTGGCGGGCGGGCCGGAGTCGGCCGACCCCACGGTGTCCGGGATCATCCTGGCCGCCGCCGGTCTGCCCGCGCACGCGCTGGCCGCCGACCAGCACCGGCTGGCCGCCTACCGGTCGACCGCCCGCGCACTGCTCGCCGGGTTCGACGCACTGCTGCTACCCACCACGGTCGGCCACCCGACCCTGGCGGAGGTCGCGGCGGACCCGGTCGGGGAGAACTCGCGCCTCGGGACGTACACGAACTTCGTCAACCTGCTGGACCTGGCGGCGGTCGCGGTTCCCGCCGGGACGGCGGACGGGCACGCGTTCGGGGTGACCCTGGTCAGTGACGCCTTCGACGACCAGGCGGGCCTGGACCTGGCGGCGGTGCTGACCGACGACGATCCCGGCGAGGCCTACCCGGAACCGGGCGTGGAACTGGCCGTGTTCGGCGCGCACCTGCGCGGGCAGCCGCTGAACCACCAGCTCACCGACCTGGGGGCGCGGTTCGTCGAGGAGACCCGGACCAGCGCCGACTACCGGCTGTTCGCGCTGGCCACCACGCCGCCCAAACCGGGACTCCAGCGGGTGACCGAGGCCGGGGCCGCGGTGCGCTGCGAGGTCTGGCGGATCTCCCCGGCGGGGCTGGGCGCGTTTCTGGCCGCGCTGCCCGCGCCGATGACGCTGGGGTCGGTCACGCTGGCCGACGGCCGGTCGGTGGTCGGGTTCGGCTGTCAGGCCTCGGCCGTGGAGGGGGCCGAGGACATCAGCCGCCACGGCGGGTGGCTGGCCTACCGGGCGTCCCTGAAGGACTGAGCCGCGCGCGTGCCCCCTCGCGTCGCCGGGCGCGAGGGGGCACGCCTTCGCGGAGAGTGTCGTGACCTGGGCAAGCGGGGATGGACATGGGGTAATACTCGTATTACGCTGTCGGCATGGCCAAGGTGCGCATCAGTATCAGCCTTGATCCGGACGAGGCGGAGCGCGTCAGATCGCACGCGGACCGCGCGGGTATGGACGTGTCGTCCTACCTGGTGAACGCGGCCATCCGCCAGATGGCCGAAACCGACGCGGCGGAGGCGGGGTTCGCGGGCGTCGACGCGTTGATCGCCGACGCCGAGGGACGGGCCGATCAGTACCAGCCCGCCGAAGAGACGGGTGACGACTCCCTGAGCACGGATGAGCGCCGCGCGGTCGACGAGGCGATGCACCTGGTCTACGGGAGCGGTGAAGCCCACGCCCGGAAGCGGGGCGAGGTCGCGTGAGCACCCGTGTGCCCGTCTATGACACGGGCATGCTCATCGCACTCGCGGCACGCAAGCCCACGGCGGTCCAGATGCATCGGGGGCTGCTGCGGGCCTCGCACCGACCCGTGGTCCCCGGTCCCGTGCTGGCCCAGGAGTGGCGTCCGGATCCGGCGACGGTGCATGCCATGAGTGCGGTCCTGAAGGAGTGCACGGTACCCCAGGCCCGCTCGTCTCCGGCCGCGCTGCGTCCCACGAGCGCGGGACAGGCGGAGTGCATCGCGTGTGCGACCCCTCCCGACGTCACCGACTGGCGGCGTGTCGGCGCGGTGCTGGGCATGGCGGTCCTTCCGGCGAAGAAGCGTCCGGACGCGGTGGACGCCCTCGTCGCCTGGACGGCCGTGCGGCACCGCAGCGCCGTGGTCTTCACCAGTGATCCCGGCGACATCACCGCCTACGTGGACGCGATCGGCGCCGATGACGTGCACCTGGTCCCGGTATGACGCGACGAACGGCCGACGGCCCCCCGCCCCGGAGGTTCCGGTGCGAGGGGCCGTCCTGTCGTCCGCCGTGCCGTCGTCTGTCAGGGGAGCGGGGTCAGGAGCTCTTCTCCGCCTCCGACGGTGAGACCGCGGCCTGCGCACGGTAGTGCCGATTGCGGGTGCCCAGGATGACCACGGCGAGCACGGTCGCGATGAGCGACGCGATGAGCACGCCCGACTTGGCGTGGGTGAGGTGTTCGGGCGCACCCGCGAAGGACAGCTCCGTGATGAGCAGGGACACGGTGAAGCCGATCCCCGCGAGCTGCGACATGCCGACGAGGTCGATCCACCGCAGGCTGGGGTTGAGCTCGGCGGCGGTCAGCTTGGTCATGACCCAGGAGCCGCCGACGATGCCGACCACCTTGCCGACCACGAGGCCGAGGATGATGCCGAGCGCGGCGCGGTCGGTGAACACGGCGCCCATGCTGTCGAAGGCGACACCGGCGGAGAAGAAGGCGAAGATCGGCAGCGCCAGACCGGCGGACCAGGGGCGCAGAAGCTGCTCGACGCCGTGGCTCGGGTCGTGGTGCTCACCGGGCTGCTTGGAGGTGCGCATGAGCAGACCCATGGCCACACCGGCGATCGTGGCGTGGACGCCGCTCTCGTGCATGAGGACCCAGATGACCACGGCCAGCGGCACGTAGACGAGCCAGTTCGGGATCGCGGAGGCGTTGAGCTTGGCGGCCAGGCCCCTGCCGCGCTGGAGGTACCAGAAGACCGCGAGGCCGACGCCGGACAGGGCCAGGGAGCCGAAGTGGATCTCGGCGGTGTAGAAGACGGCGATGACGATGACGGCGCCCAGGTCGTCCACGATCGCCAGGGTCAGCAGGAAGGTGCGCAGCGCCGGGGGCAGCCAGCGGCCGACGACGGCGAGGATCGCCACGGCGAAGGCGATGTCCGTGGCCATCGGGATGCCCCAGCCCGACATGGTCTCCGGCGTGGAGAAGTTGACCGCGACGTAGATCGCGGCGGGGATGACCATGCCGCAGATGGCGGCGATGATCGGCAGCATGGCGCGCCGTGGGTTGCGTAGCTCGCCGTTGACGAACTCCTGCTTGAGCTCGTTGCCGACGACGAAGAAGAAGATCGCGAGGAGCCCGTCCGCCGCCCACGTCTCCAGGGTGAGGTTCAGGTGCAGCGACTCGGGTCCGAACCGGATCTCGCGCAGGTGTTCGTAGGCCTCGCCGAACGGCGAGTTGATCCACAGGAGTGCCAGCAGGGCCGCGCCGATGAGGATGAAGCCGCCGACGCTGTCGCTGCGCAGAGTGTCCGCGAACCGGCTGAGCAGGGGGCTCGAGGGAGTGGGGTGCTCGATCGGGTCGATGCTCATGTGCGACGCTCCAGGACGTGACTCGACAGGGACTCGCCGACCAGTCTTCCCGGCACACCTCAGGCGCTCGGCGCCCCGCCCATGTTCACGGACCCTTGGGTGGATGTCCAGCCCAGAGGGCATGTGTCCGCGCTGGACCCGATTCGGTCGGGTGCACGCACGGGCGGTCGTGCCGTCATCGGGAGGGCGGGGAGCGCGGCGGCGGAACCGCCTTCGGTGACTGGGACCAACGGGTTGGTTGGTTGTCGGCCCAGTCGTGTCCCTGCCTGGAGTCCCGGTGACTACACGATGGACATCAGGTCCTGCGATAACAGGCACCAGGCATCATATGTCAACGATTCGGGCGCGCGGCCCGTGGGTTCCTCGGTGACGTCCACCACTGGCGCGCGCTCCCTCGGGGGTGTGCTCGGCGGGATTGCGCCGACGACGGGAACTCCTACCCGAATGCGGCGCTTTGATGTTCGTGTTCCGGACACGAGAAATGTGACGCGTGTCCCATTCGTGCTCCGTGGGTCCGGAGCGGTGGCGGTCGCGGTCGCGATCCCTGGTCACCGGGGGGCCAGGGTTAGCATGGGTGGTCGGGTCGAGCGGCGTGGTCCGCCTCCGTGACCCGGGCGTCAGGGCTGGTGCGGCCGGACGCGACGGGTCTGGCGTGATGCGCGTCACCCGCGTACAGTCCGAAGATGGAGTGCCGGGAAGACTGGTCGGCGTTGAACACCCCTATCTGGAAGCCAGGCGGCTGATGCTCGACTCCCACGTGCGTGGCGCGCACGTCTACCGATCCGAATCCGGTGCGCGGACCGTGCGCACCTGGTGTGAGGACGAGATCTCGCGGTGGACCGGGCTCGTTCCGCTCCCCGTGGTCACCTCCGAACTCGGCACCACGCGGGCGTTCCGCGCCGCGGCGGGGGCGACCGGCACGGGCACCACCGTCGTCGTCCTCAACGGCACCAACTTCAACACCGCCAGCTCCGTCGAGCCGCTGCGCGTCCTGGCCCGGGACCGGGCCGTCATCTCCGTCGACGTCCCCGGTCAGCCCGGCCTCAGCTGCGGCGTCCGCCCCCGGTCGCCGCGCACCGCCGCCTACGGATCCTGGCTGGACGAGGTGCTGCCCCAGCTGACCGACGAGCCGGTGATCGTGCTGGGGCACTCCCTCGGCGCGGCGATCGCCCTGGCGGCCAAACCGTCCGCGCTCACCAAAGCGCTGATGCTCGTGTGTCCCGCGGGGCTCACCGCGGCCGGGCTGACCCCCGAGGTGATGCGCGCGGTCCTGCCGTGGATGATCGGGCCGCGTGACAGCAAGAGCACCCGGCTGCTCAACTCCATGAGCGGACCCGAGCACGTCAGCGCGGGTGTGCACCCGCTGGCCCCGTGGATGACCCTGGTCGCGCGGCACTGCCGGACCAGCCTCGCCCCCGGTCCGCTGACGATGGAGTGCCTGCGGCCGTGGTCGGACGTGCCCCGACTCGTGGCCACGGGCTCCGACGACACCTTCTTCTCCCCGGCCCGGCTGCACGGGCCCGCCCGCCGCCTGCTCGGCACGGACGTGCGCGTGCTGGAGGGCGCCGGGCATCTCGCCCTGCACGAGAGGCCCGAACGCGTCGCCGAACTCCTGCGCGAGCTCGACTGACGGCCCCGGAGCGCGGCGGATCCGTCGGGTGGCACGACCGGGTCCGGGATACCGAGGGGTAGGTGACCCGCCGGTACGAGGTGCCTGGAGGCGGCGGCGCACGGGTGCCCGCACCCCCATGCATCCACCTGTGAGCGCCATGGCGGCGGTCGTCCCTGCCCGCCTAGCGTCGAGGGACACGCGGCACCCGTCACCCCAGGGAGACCTCCCATGCCCCTCACCGGTGCGCGAACCGCTCCGACGCCCGGGAACCCCGGCGGCGGCAGCGACTTCGCCGAACTGTCCAGGCTCATCCAGGCCGCGGGTCTCATGGACCGCACCCCGGTGTACTTCGGGGTGCGGCTGGCGCTCATCGGTCTGGCCTACGCCGGTGCGTGGGCGGTGTTCGTCCTCGTCGGCGACTCGTGGTGGCAGCTCACCACGGCGGTGGCGATGGCGGTGGTGTTCGGTCAGGTCGGCCTGGTCTCCCACGAACTCGCGCACCGCCAGATCCTGCGGAGGCGCGGCCCCAGCGAGTTCGTCGGCCGTATCGTCGGCAACCTCGGCATCGGTCTCGGGTACGGCTGGTGGCAGGACAAGCACACCCGGCACCACGCCAACCCCAACCACGAGGAGCTCGACCCCGACGTCCAACCCGAACTCCTGGTGTGGTCACAGGACCAGGCGCGAGCGGCCCGGGGGATGCCCGCCTTCCTCGGCCGGTGGCAGGCGTTCCTCTTCTACCCGCTCCTCACGCTGGAGGGCCTCAACCTGCACGTGGGCAGCGTGCGCGCGCTGTTCCGGCCCAGCACCAGACATCGCCTCCTGGAGGGCGTCCTGCTCGGTGCCCACTTCGTGCTCTACCTCGCGGTGGTGCTCACCGTGCTGGAGCCGCGCCAGGCGCTGGCGTTCGTCGCGGTCCACCAAGGGCTGTTCGGCGTCTACCTCGGCTGCATCTTCGCCCCCAACCACAAAGGCATGCCCACGCTGAAGAGGGGCGAGAAGCTCGACTTCCTGCGCAAGCAGGTGCTGACCTCGCGCAACGTCCGGGGCGGGTGGTTCACCGACATCGCCCTGGGCGGTCTGAACTACCAGATCGAGCACCACCTGTTCCCGAGCATGCCCAGCCCCCACCTGCGGCGGGCCCAGCCCATCGTGCGCGCGTACTGCGAGCGGATCGGCGTGCCGTACCACGAGACGGGATTCGTGCGCTCGCACGTCGAGGCACTCGTCCACATGCACGCGGCGGGCGCCCCGCTCCGCGAGCGGCGGAGGAGGTGAGGGACCGGGCGCGGTCGTCGGCCGTCGCGGCGACCGACCCGCGAACGGCGGGTCGCCGTCACCACTCCCGGGTGGCGATCAGTTCCTCCACGTCGGCGCCCGCGAACCCGTAGGCCGACGCCACGAGCCAGAACTCCTCGGCGATCGCCTCGCGCGCGACGGTCTCGATCTCGCTGCCCGCGGCCCCGAACTCCGCCTCCAGGGCGTTGAACCCGTCCGTCGCGGCGTGCGTGAGCGCGTACAGCGCCGCCAGGTCCGCGGGCCGCTCCGCCTCGATCCGTTCGCACAGGCGCACCAGGATGTCCCTGCCCTGGTCCACCACGTGGTCCGGATAGTAGCCGTCCGCGTACATCGCCCGCAGGAACTCGTGTCCCGCCATCCGCTCGTTCGTGATCGCCATGCGGTTCCCCGCCTTCGTCCGGTGCCGTCGGCCCCACTCTGGCCCCCGCCTCCGACAGGACGGTCGAAAGACCTGCCCGTGCGCGTCGTGTCTATGCTTCCCGGCGGGACGTGACCGACCGACGCTGGGAGAGAACCGGTGAGTTATGACGTCGTGGCGTTGTCGGCGAGGGACCCCGACCTGCGGTTGATCGCGCATGCCCTGAAGGACGCGGGCCCCGACCACTGGGTCCGTCCCCTGCACGACGGCGGCATCCTCCAGATCCGCGACGCGGACCGGCGCGTCCTGGCCTCCGTCGAGCGCGCGCAGCTGGTGGAGGCACGGGACGAGGTCGTGCGCCTGCTCGGCCCGGACGCGGCCATCGGTCTGCCGGATCCGTGCTGGTGGGTGGAGGTGCGGGCCCGACCGGACGACGCGGGGCGGGAGGCGGCGCACCGCGTGGCCGACGCCCTGGCCCTGAGGTCGGGCGGCACCGTGTGGACATCCGGTCCCGCGGATTTCTCCGAGTGGCGGGAGACCGAGCACCCGGCGGCCGAACGCACCGCGTCCACGGCGGTCGTGATCGCCCAGGACCGCGACGTCGTCCCGCTGTCCTCGTGGATCTCCGACGCGATGTCCTGGGCCCGGGGCACGGGACTCCAGATCCTCACACCGCCGTCGGCACGGCTCACCTTCGCCCTGCGCACGCTGGTCACGTCGTCGATGGCCAGGTGGGTCGTCCGCGCGGAGGACGGCACCCACTTCGACGGAGTCAGCGGGCTTCCCCTGCACTGGGACGAGGAGAACGGCTACGTGCCCGTGCGGGGTGAGGGGTCGGTGGCGCCGCCGGAGGGGTTCCTCGACGCCGCGCCTCTGGGGTCCCAGCTCGTGCTGGACCTGTCGGTGCACCACCGGGAGGAGTTCGCGCCGCCCTTGGGGCAGGCGGTCGAGGCGGTCACGGAACATCTGGCCGGGTGCTCACCCGCCGGGTGGGGACCGCACGAGCCCGCGCTCGCGGCGTGGGAGCCGGAGCGCCTGATCCGGCTGGCGCGGCACCGCGTGCCCAGACCGACGGTGGCGCACT
Organism: Nocardiopsis sp. NPDC049922; assembly: GCF_040660275.1. Lineage (NCBI taxonomy): Bacteria > Bacillati > Actinomycetota > Actinomycetes > Streptosporangiales > Nocardiopsidaceae > Nocardiopsis > Nocardiopsis sp. NPDC049922. The sequence continues at coordinate 22,361 of NZ_JBFAME010000010.1, forward strand.
TCTCGGGGCCCCAGGGGGTCGGACACCCGTGCGCGGGGAGTGTGCGTGTGGCGTGGGACGGGGAGCGGGCCACGGAGCGGGTCTCCATGGTGGTGGGCTTCGAGGACGAGGCGGACCTGCCGATCGACGCGCTGCCCGGACTGGTGGAGGCGCTCGCCGCCCAGGATCTGCTGAGCGTGCTCCAGGTGCGCAGGATGCGCGGGCGGTCCGACGTGACGTACGAGCCCCGTTGGCACGGGCTGGCCGTCCCGGTGGGCATGGCCCTCGGTCCGGACGGGGTGGGCCGGGTCGGGGAGGAGAAGGCGGTGGCGGGGCCCATGGCAGGCACCCGGCTGGGAGAGGGGGAGCACCGGGCGGTCTGGTGCCCCGTTCCCGGCGGAGTGTCGGAGGCCCGACGCGCGATGGACCTGGTGCGGGCGCAGTTGAACTACCTGGGGGCGGCTGGAGGGTGACGGTCCTCAGGCCTCACACTCGGTTCGTCGAATCTTCACCCGAAGTCATTCAGGAATGTTTTCCTCGGTGCGAGTAAAGTTTCCCAGATTCATCCCGGAGGCTTCGTTGCTGGTGGATTCGGAGATCTTGATGCGTCGTCGTCTTCGGGCTCTCAATTGAGTTGTGGAAAGTGTGGGAAGGTGTGCTCTGGGAGCCGTTACTCTATGTCTTTCTGACTTGCCCTGCGTTAGAATTCGACGATCTCGGATGCGGTCGCCGAGGTAGTCTGGGTCGCCTTTGAGATCGTTTTCACTAGTCTTCGGAGTTAGTTGGTCTCTTCCTCGATGGGGTTCTTTAGAATGTCTGCATAAACGTGAGCACTCTCCTCGTCGAATCCTTCGTCCATGTACATCTGGACCAGTTCATCGAGGGTGTAGTTCTCCGGGTCGTTGACGATAGCAATCACTGCAGTCCCCAATCTTCTTCGATTACCTTGTCAATCGCCTCTGCGATCGGCTGGAACTCCTCGTCTTCCCACTGACGATACCTGCTCGGCGCTGGTCCCGAAAGATGCTGCCGGAGCTCGTCCCGCAGCCGGGCGTCCCCCGAACGTTCGGCAACCCACTGGGTGTAGGAGCGGGCCCACATCTCGGTGTTGCGCAACAAGTAGCTCTGGTACCTGGTGCTCGGCTCAGCGTCCAGTTGGTGATACGACCAGGACTCCACCACGGCCCTGCGCCAGTCCCGCATCTGTGTCGTCTTGGGCACGGCTGACGCGACGCCAGGGTTCGGAGAGGCCAAATGATCGAGTGCGTGGCCGATCTCATGGATCAAGTTCTCGCGGAGCCTGGGTGCGGCAGGGTCAAATGTGATCGTTCGCGTTCGCATCTCATATCTACCGAGAACTCCGGGAGGCAATGGCCCGGTTTCGAATCTGACTGTGCGCATATTCTCTGGAAACCTGTGTACCGATTCGAGGAGGGAAACGGTGTCGCTTACCTCTGAAACCAGATCGGCTGGCATGTCTTCAGGGATGCTGTAGGGGAAGTCCTGCCGATTATCGAGGGATTCTTCCCATGGGTCGTCATGCGAGGGATCCAGAGATTCTGGAGTGTCTCCCCGGGCTGTTTCCAGGTCCTCTGTGTCGGGTTCGTCTTGGTGAACGCCTCCTTGGCTTTGTGACGACTGGCTTGGGTCAGTGCGATGTCCGTAGTTGTCAGTGTGGCTTGTGGGGGTCTTGGCGCCAATCCGATCTATCTCGTGAGTGGTATTCGGTTTGGAAGATGCGCGATCGGGGGTGCGGGGGTTACTTTCACCCTGACTACCGTTGAGTTCGTCGCGGTACCGCCCATCGACCTCGGTGACGAGGTCGCTCGCCTGACGCTCGATCTGCTCGTCGTCCTCCGCCCGGTCCGAGGACGAGTCCGCGACGTCCGTCCGATCTCCCGTCGTGGCGGGTGGGAGAACCTCTGGAGACCGCGATCCCGTGGCTGTGCCGTCGTGGTGGAGGTCCCGGTTCGGGGCACCGTCGCCGAGATCCCCGAACCGGGCCTCGAAGTCCGCGCCCAGACCCCGCAGAAGCTCGCCGATCGACGAGGTCACCCCCGCGTAACCCCCACCGCCGCGCGTGAGGTGCTCCGACAGGTCGAAGTCGATCCGGCTCGCCGCGCCGTTTCCCCAGTGGGTCGGGAGGTCCCCCGGTGACAGGTCGTTGGGCACGCGGCCGCCGTCGAGGAAGTCGCCACTGCCCAGCCGGGCCAGGATCGTTCCGCCCCGGACCGGGAAGGCCACCACGGTCAGCGCGAGGTTGCCCGCACCCGTGTACACCGTGTACGCGGGGCGGTCGTCCCACTCCCGCCACGGGAGGAAGCCATGTGCGACCTCGGTCCAGGCCGCACCGGCGTTGTCCCGCCACGTGTCGCCGTCCCAGTTCCACGTGTCGGGGCCGGAGAACGGGTTCATCCACCCGTCCTCGCCGTAGACCCCCGCCAGGGCGCCCAGCCCCTGGAACCGCTCCTTCTGGTGCTGGATCGCGTTGTCCCACGCCTCGCCGGGAGTCCCCGCCCATCCGCTGCCCTCGCGCCACAGCCCGGTCGTGGCGACCGAGGACACCGCCATGTCCCAGACCATCCCGCCGCCGAAGTTGTCCCAGTTCGCGTAGTAGGTGTCGGCGGCCCAGTCCAGGGGCCAGGGCTTGGCGGAGTCGCGGGCGATGTGGTTCGCGTCATCCCACACCCGCTGCCAGTCCCCGAACGACGTCAGGTCGTACGCGGTGTCGGGGACGTCGTCCGGATCGATGCCGTGGACGATCTCGTTCGCCCCGGGCTCCTCCGCGCTCGCCGCCGTGTAGGTGGTGTCACCGCCGTGCACGGCGACGATCCGGTTGGCGCAGTCACGTTCGGCTTCCTGGAATCTGGCCCACACCCGGTTGACGGCGAGCTTCAGCGCCCTGTTCTCACCGAGTTTCCGAAGATTGAGGTGCCAGTACTCGTCGTCCTTGTTCTCCTCGTAGAACTCCCAGGAACTGTCCCTGAGCTCCCTCAGCTGGCTCTTGGCCGTCTCGGCGGCCTCGGCGAACTCCTCCAGGGCGCTGACCGCGTCCGCCAGGTCGTCCTGGATCGTGTCCCCCTTCTCGGCGACGACGTCCATGACGGCGAACAGGTCCTCGGCCTCGGGGGCAGAGTAGTGCGGTTGCAGCCCCTGCCACGTGGTCCTGACGTCGTTCCCGCCCTGCGAGATCTCCGAGGCCGCGGCGCCGATGTCGGCCGCGGCGGCCTGAAGGGACTCCGGTGCGGTCCCGGGGATGGGGATCGCCGGGGGATAGACGAGCGTCAGTGGGTCGGGGTCGACGGGCTGCTGGAACCTGGTGTCGGGACTGGGCTGGCTGACGTCAACGGGGGGCACGGGGGCTCCATGTCACTGGGGGAGGGGCGGGGTCACACGTTCGGCGACAGGTCCGACTCGTCGATCCGGCCGGCGTTGCGCTGGGCCTCCTCGGCCATCTCGTGGTTGCCGACGAGATAGGCGTCCACGGCGTTCGCGCAGCCCTCGAACGCCGAGCCGGCGCGGGCGAACATCTCCCCGGACAGCGCGCCCAGGTGTTCGAGGAGGTTGAAGAGTTCGGCCTCCACGGGCGCGCTGACGGCACTCGACGCGGCGTCGACGATCCCGTCCTGGGCCCTGCCGACGGCCCCGTCCAGGCCGCTGCCCTCGCCGTCGCCGAGGTGGGTGAGGACCGTGTTCAGGACGCCGCCGACTCCGGGGGCGTCGATGTTCCATCCGGTCACGGCGACTCCTGGGGTGCGGCGGAGGGGCGGCGGGGAGAGAAGCGGTCGGGGCGGAAGTCGTCCGGCGGGTCGCCGCACGTGTGGCCGCTTTCGGCCTGTTCGCGCTCGACCTGGGCGATGCGGGCGTTCATCCGGGTCAGGGAGGGCTGGATCGAGGCGATGACCTGGGAGAGCGCCTTCAGATGGTTGCCTGACCGGTCGCGCATGCGAGCCAGCGACGTGACGGGAACCACGTTCCCCGCAGGGCGGGTCGCGTCGGTCGGATGTGGCCGGTGCGGGGGCTCGGGTGCGGGCTCATGTGACCCTTCGGGGGGATCTACCAGCTCGAACTTCATCCATCGCTTCCCGTGTCGGCTCGTGCGTCGGCGTGTTCCGTGCCGTCTCGTCGCGTGCATTATGCCGACACGGGTGACAGAAGGAGTGAGTACGCGTACACAGAACGATCCGCCGCCACCCTCCCGGGGCGACGGCGGATCGGATGCGCGGGACCCGTGCGGGGCCGCTACTCCTCGCGGGGCCAGCTCACCTCGCCGGCCGGGTGGACCGACTCCAGGAAGCGGGGCTCGAACAGCGGCTCCAGCTCGGGGATCTCCTCCAGCTGGCCGTTCTCCAACAGGACGTTCGCCTCGTCCTCCGTGCGGATGAGGTCGATGCTGCCGAGCGGGTCGCCCTCCACCGTGTAGGTGCTGACCAGCTCGTACTCCTCCTGCCAGATGCGCGCGTTGTGCTCGACGTCGTACTCCTGCTCGTCCTCCAACTCCGCCGCGAACTCCACGCACTCGGTGACGTTGTCCCGGCAGTACTCGAACGCGTACGAGAGCGCCCGTAGGAAGTCCTCGACGACCGTCGGGTTGGCCTCCGCGTACTCGGCGTTGGTGGCCATCACACCGAACGACCCGACCACGCCGTACTGGCCGGGCAGCCATTCGATGAACCGCGCGTCCATCGCGTCCAGCAGGAACGGCTCGTTGGACCGGTACGCCGTCAGGGCGCCGACCTCCTCCTCGACCAGGACGGAGGGGTCGTAGCCGACCTGCACCAGGTCGATGGAGTCCAGGTCCACGCCCTCGGAGACGAGCATGGCCGCGATGGGCGGCGGCAGGGCGCCCTTGTGCCCGAGGGTGACGCCCTCCAGGTCGCTGAGCCGCTCCACGTCCGGTCCGGTCAGCAGCGTCGCGATCGGCACGTGCCCGTAGGTGGCGACACCGATCACGTCGATTCCCCGTTCGTGGGCCTGGAGGATCTCCCCCTCGTTGCCCATCGAGGTGAACTCCGCCTCGCCGTTCTCCACCGACTCGGCGTTGCCGAAGGTGTCACCGGTGCCCGGAACGATCTCGATGTCGAGGCACACGTCGTTGAAGTAGCCGAGCGCGTCGGCCGCGACGGCCTCCAGGATGCTCACCGAGGCCTGATACCGGTAGCCGGTGAGGTAGGTGACCGTGCCCGCGGCCTCGTTGGTAGCGCACCGCTCGTCGTTGATGACGGCGGCCGACTCGGGCTCCTCGTCCTCCTGGGCGCCGCCGCACGCGGCGCTCAGGAACAGGACCGAGACCGCGGCCGCGGAGCCGAAGCGCGACCGCCGCCGCGGGGTAGGGGGGTGGGGGGTGGACATGGCCGGTCACTCCTTCGTGTCGGGGGCACGCGCCCCCGGGGCGGAAACAGGTGCGGCACACGACAGGACGTGCTTCAGAGTGTGTGGTCGATCGCGCGCCGTAGTGGACGGGGCTCGCGTCGACCCGCAGCGGGGCCGGGGCTGGGGGAGGTGGGGTGCCGACGACCGGGCGGTCGGGCATGGCCACCATGTGTACGGACGGTGACGAAAAGGGGGATGGCTGTGGTGGTTCAGCCCAGAGAGCACTCCTGCTCAGTGTGGGGTGTGTGCCGCATGAATCAGGACTTTAGTGGACCAAAACCACGGTGGTATAGGGGGTTTGGCGCGCTGGTCACTGTGGGCTAGGGGCACGTCGGGGTACGCTCCCGATCGTCACCCGTGGTGATGTGGCACTCGTCACGACGCGTCCGGGGCGGGTGGTGGGGGCCGCCGTGGTGTGACGGCGGCCCCCGCTCCCCGCACCCCGGTACGGGGGTGGGGGAGCGGTGCCGGTCAGCGGCTCGTGGCCGTGACGACGTCGGGGCGCAGGCGCGGCATGACCGCCTCGCCGAACGCCGCCAGATCCGCGTGGTAGTCCGGGAAGATCAGCATCAACCCGTCCAGTTCGGCGAACCCGACGATCTCCTGGATCCGCTCGGTCACCGTGTCCGGCGAGCCGACGACGAACGGCGTCTGGAACGCCTCGTCCTCCGGCTTCTCGGCGGTGAGGGAGAGCGCCTTGTCGGCGGGCAGACCCCACGAGCGCTTCATGTTGACGATCGCGTCGATGTCCGCGCCCCGCCCGTACTTCCCACGGCGGGCCTCGGCGGCCGCGTCGGTCTCGTCCATCACGACGGTCAGCATCGAGTACGTCCTGATCCGCCGACCCAGCGCCTCCGCCCGCTCGCGCACGTCGCGGCTGGCGTCGCGCAGGCCCTCCAGGGTCGACGCGGTCAGGAACGACCCGTCGCAGTGCCGCGCCTGGAAGTTCAGGCCGGTCTCGGAACGGCCCGCGCTGATCAGCGTCGGCACCGGGTCGGGGTGCGGACGCGACCGGCAGTCCTCCAGACGGTGGAACTCACCGTCGAAGGTCACCGAGTCCTCGGTCCACAGCCGCTTGACCAGTGTGGTCCACTCCTCGGTGAACCGGTACCGGTCGGCGTGCGACAGCTCCTCACGCCACAGGCCCATCTGCGCGAACTCGTCCACGTAGGAGCCGACCACGATGTTCAGCCCGGCCCTGCCGCCGCTGATCTCCTGGAGGGTGGTGAACATCTTCGCGGTCAGGGCCGGGTGGAACAGGTTGGTGTGGACGGTCGACCACACCTTCACCCGCTCCGTGGCCTCGGCGAGCCCCGACATCATGGTCATGGACTCCAGGGTCCGGCCCCAGTGGTCGGTGGCGCCGTCGTAGCCGCGCCACTTGCCCATCGACATGATGAAGTCGAAGCCGTTCTCCTCCGCCAGGACGGCGGCGCGGCGGTTGTACTCGTAGCTCGCCTCGGGGTGCGGGGCGGTCTCGGAGATGATCCACCCGCCGTTGCCGATCGGCAGGAAGAGACCGTACTCCGTGGGTGCCGTCGCGCCTGGTTCAGTCATTCCTTCAGACTCCTTGGTCACTTCCGTGCTTTCACTGCCCCTCGGCGGGCCAGGTCACCTCGCCGTTGGTGTGGACGCCCTCCAGGTAGCTGGGCTCGAAGAGGGGCTCCAGATCCGGCAGCTCGTCGAGCTGGCCCGCGTCCACGAGCGTCTGGCCCTCGGCCTCGGTCGCGTCGAGGTCGATGAACCCGACCGGGGCGTTCTCCCGGGTCGTGCCCGTGGCCAGGTCGCTCTCGGTCTGCCAGACGCGGAGGTTGTGCTCGACGTCGTAGCCCGAGTCACTCAACTCGGCCGCGTACCCGACGCACTCCTCGCCGTTCTCGCTCTCCACGCAGTAGGAGAAGGCACGCGACAGCGCGCGCAGGAAGTCCTCGACCACGGTCGGGTTCTCCTCGGCGAACTCCGGCGAGGTCGCCATGACGCCGAAGGAGCCGACGACGCCGTACTCCTCGGGCCGCCACTCGGTGAACTCCTCGTCCATGCCCTCCAGGAGGAACGGCTCGTTGGAGCGGAACGCGGTCAGCGCCTGGACCTGGTCGCGCGGCAGGACGCTGGGGTCGTAGCCGACCTCGACCTGCTCGATCTCGTCGAGGTTCACGTCCTCGGCGGCCAGCATGGCCTCCAGGGGGGCGGGCAGCATGCCCTTGTGGCCGAGCGTGGAGCCCTCCAGGTCGCCGAGCGCCTCGATGTCCGGTCCGGTCAGCAGTGTCGCGATGGGCACGTGCCCGTAGGTGGCGATGCCCATGACGCCGATGTCGGACGCGTTCGCCTGGAGGATCTCGGCCTCGTTGCCCAGCGAGGTGAACTGCGCGGTGCCCGCGGCGACCAGCTGGGCGTTGCCGATCGTGTCACCGCTGCCGGGCTGGATCTCCACGTCCAGGCACACGGAGGCGAAGTACCCGAGCGCGTCGGCGGCGATCGCCTCCAGGATGCTGACCGACGCCTGGTACTGGTAACCGGTGACGTAGGTGATCGTTCCGGCGGCCTCGTTGGCCGCGCACCGCTCGTCGTCGATGATGGCCGCGGCCGCGGGAGCCTCGCCCTCCTGTCCCCCGCCGCACGCCGAGACCAGCAGGACGGCGGATGCCGCCGCCGCCGAGGCCGCTGCGCGTAGGTACCGGGGCCGGGGAGGGTCGATGGGGGTAGACATGCGGACAGCTCCGATCATGAGGGATTTCTCTGTTGAGACTCGTGCCAGAACAGGAGTCTGCGCTCGAGGAGGGTGGTGAGAGCGAGCATGAGCACGCCCATCGTCGCCAGGCAGGCGATGGCCGCGTACACATGGGGCAGCTGGGCGTTGGCCGCCGCGTTGCGGATCATCGTCCCGAGCCCGCTGGAGGACCCGGCCGCGACGAACTCGGCGACGACCGCGCCCACGATGGACAGCGGGAGGACCACGCGGAGCGCGGCCAGGGCGAAGGGGAGGCTGCTGGGCAGGCGCAGCTTCAGCAGCACCTCCAGTCGGGAGGCGTGCAGCGTCCTGAACACGTGCAGCGCCGGACCCGGGACCGAACGCAGGCCGGTGGTGACGTTGATCAGCACGGGGAAGACGGTGACGATCGCCGTGACGATGACCTTGGGGGTCATGCCGAACCCGAACGCCACCACCAGGGCGGGCGCCAGGGCGACGACCGGGGTGACGTTCAGGACGACGGCGAGCGGCATGATCGCCCGGCGCAGGACGGGGATCTCCGACATCAGCAGGGCCAGGACGAACGCCGTCCCCGCGCCCCAGGCCACGCCGAGCAGCGCGATCTGGAGCGTGGACCAGGCGTTCTCCACGAAGAGCACGGGGTCGGAGACCAGGGTCTCGCCGACCTCGGACAGCGCGGGAAGGACGTAGGGGTGCTCGGCGGCGACCCACGACCACCCCACGCCGACCAGCGCGACCGCGACGACGGTGGGCAGCCACACGCGCGGGGACAGCGGGGATCGGCGCCCGCGACGCCTCCGGGGCCGTCGGGAGGCGGGCGGGTGTTCGGGCGCGGCGCGGCGATCGACGCCCGCCGCTCTGCTGACGGTGGCCACGTTCTCTCCTCCCGTCACTGCGGGATCAGGTCGTCGGGGGCGGCGCCGCTCTCCCAGGCGCCGAGCAGCGAGGCGCGGACGCGGTCCTCCAGGGCGCGCCCGCGGGGACCGGTCACCTCGTCGCCGCGCGGTCGGGGGAGGTCGACGGGGATCACCTCGTGCACGCGGCCGGGGCGGGCGGACATGACCACGATCCGGTCGGAGAGCGTGACCGCCTCCCGGACCGAGTGGGTGACGAACAGGACCGTCGTCGACATGTGCTCCCACAGACGCAGCAGGTGCCACTGGAGCGCCTCGCGGGTGAACTCGTCCAGCGCGGAGAAGGGTTCGTCCATGAGCAGCAGGTCGGGGCGGGTCCCGAACGCGCGCGCGATGGCGACCCGCTGCCGCATGCCGCCGGACAGCTCGTGCGGGTACTTGCGGGCGGCGTCCTCCAGCCCGACCATCGTCAGCAGCTCGTCCGGGTGCTCGTTGCCCCTCCCGGCCCTGCGGTTGACCCGGGCGGGCAGGGACACGTTGCGCCGCACGTTCAGCCACGGCAGGAGCGCGGGGGTCTGGGGGACGAAGCCCACGGCCTTGGCCGCGCACATCTGGCGGGGCGTGGCGTCGAAGACCGTCACACCGCCCTCGTCGTAGTCCTCCAACCCGGCGATGACGCGCACGAGGGTCGACTTGCCGCAGCCGCTGGGGCCGATGAGGCTGACGAACTGTCCCCGGGGGACGTCGAGGTCGATCCGGTCGAGGGTGGGCCGGTGCGGGTCACCGCCCTCGTAGGTCTTGGTGAGCCCACGGACCTCGATGCGTTCTCTGGTCACGCGGCGGCCAACCTTCGGAAGCGGCGCCCCTGGTAGACGAGGGGGGTGGTGTCCCCGGCCCGGACGCGGGCGACGTCGACGAGGAACATCGTGTGGTCCCCGGCGGAGTGTCGTGCGTGCACGCTACCTTCCAGGATGACGGCGGCGCCGGGCAGAACCGGGGCGCCCAGGTCGCCGCGGACGAACTCGGCCGAGCCGAACTTGTCGGCGCCCCGGGTGGCGAAGAGGGTGGAGAGGTGCTCCTGTCCGTCGGCGAGGACGTTCACGGCGAGGGTGCGTGCGTGGGCGAACGCGTCGTGGCACTCGGCGGAGGTCGCCAGGAAGACCCCGATCAGCGGCGGATCGGCGGACACGGAGACGACGCTGTTGGCGGTGAAGCCGTGGCGGCCGGATCCGACCTCGGTGGTGATCACGCAGACGGACGTGGCCATGCGGGCGAGGCCGTCGCGGAAGGCGGAGGGGTCGCGGTGGGCGTCGGCCGCGTGCGGGCCGGGTTGGGGGAAGGTCAAGCCTGCTCCTCAGGGGACGAACACGTGCGCTCGGCCGCCGCGGAGAAGGGGGCGGCGGCCGAGCCGGGGGACGGTGGAGCCTGCCGGATCACGTGCGTACCGGGAGTGCGTCGATGACCGAGGAGAGCGTCCGCGCGTGCCGGTCGTACCAGCGCAGCGCGGGGTCGGTGTCACTGCCCAGTTCCCCGAGCACGGCCTCCTTGAGGTACAGCGCGGGGGTGGGGCAGATGGCGGACAGCTCGACCAGGACCGGGCGCAGGGACGCCTCGGGGGCCGACGAGTGCGCGTCGGACGCGCCGACCATGAGGGGGACGCAGACGGTGCCGCGCAGCGCCTCGGGCGGCATGCGGTCCAGGAAGGACTTGAGCAGGCCGGTGAACGTGCCCTTGTAGACGGGGCTGGCCACGACGAGCAGGTCGGCGGAGCGCACGGTGTCGACGGCGGAGTCGACGTCGGCGGCGCGGGGGTCGAGCACGGCGGGGCCGTAGGCCGACAGGTCGACGGTCGTGACCGGTGCGTCGGACCGGATCGCGGCCGAGAGCAGACGAGCGAGGTGCTCCGCGGCGCGGGCGGTGCGAGAGCCCGAGCGGGGATTACCTACCAGCGCGACCACATGGGATGAGCCCACGGGACACCCTCCAGACAAGACTCCTCCGGTACGGAACCGGAGACTTCGACGGAGAGCGGGCGGAAGCAGGATCGTCGACGGCCCGCGGAGATCGTTGACCCGTCAAAGGTAGGGATAAAAAATGGATGAATTATGAAGAAGCGGTCACGGGACGATATCCATACGCTGTACGTTCTGCCCCTCGTCCACCAGGAGCACCTCGATCCGGTGCGCGGCGAGCGCGGCGGGCAGCCAGGCGCCGCGTCCCAGCAGGCGGGTGAAGGGTGTGCTCAGGGCCAGGACGGCTCGCGCGTCGGGGAAGCCGGTGTTCCGGAGCCAGGCGAGCTTGAAGGCGTCGGCGATGACCTTGTTGCGCTGGTTCGACTTGATCTGTCCCCAGTGGATGTAACACTGTCCGAGCACGGTCGTGGGGGTGTCGTCCGCGCAGTCCACGCCCACTCTCACGCCGTCGGGGAGGGTGAACTCCCGGGGGGCGAGCGGCGTCCCGAAGTAGGCGGACAGTGTCGCGTGCGGTTCGGGGGGACCTGTACGGTCCTTGGTGTCCATCAGCGCATGTCTCGGTGTGTGCCCCATGTGACGAGACGATAATGCACGGGAACCCGTGAGACACGGGGCTTGTGCCCTTGTGCTCACTCTCGGCGAGAATTTCCTGGGACTTCGTCTCGTCTCGTCGCGCAGAGTCGCGTGACGCTCGTCACATCGCGTTCATCCGCGTTGATCGAAACCATGGTTGAGGTCTTACGGTCGGGGCGCTGGGACCCCTCCGACACATGGGAGAACGACGTGGCGACCGACATCCCCCGAACCGCGACCTGGCGTGCGTGGCTGGGCCTCGCGGTGCTGACGTTGCCGCTGCTCATGTCGGCCACGGACATGACCGTCCTGTTCCTGGCGCTGCCAGCCATCGCCGCGGACCTGGCCCCCAGCAGCACACAGCTGCTGTGGATCCTGCACGTGGCCTCGTTCCTCCAGGTCGGCGTGGTGCTCACCATGGGGTGGCTGGGACCGCGGATGGGCCACCGGCGGCTGCTCACGGTCGGGGTGGCGGTGTACGGCGTGTCCTCCCTGGTCGCGGCGCTGTCCTTCGATCCGCTCATGCTCATCGCGACGCGGGCGGTGATGGGGATGGCGGCGGCCTCCCTGCTGCCGAGCATCACCTCCCTGCTGCGGGTGATGTTCCCCGACACGCGTCAGTTCTCCGCCGCCATCGCCGTGGTCATGAGCTCGTTCTCGGCGGGGATGGCGATCGGACCGCCGCTGGGCGGCGTGCTCCTGGAGTACTTCTCCTGGGGCTCGGTGTTCCTCATCAACGTCCCCGTGGCGGTGCTCCTGCTGCTGTTCGCCCCGCTGCTGCCGCGTGTGGAGGGGGAGCGGACGCAGCGCCTGGACCTGCTGGGCGTGGTGTTCTCGGTGCTGGCCGTCATCGCGGTGATCTTCGGGCTCCAGGAGATGGCCGACGACATGGCCAGCGGGTCCGGCGCCCCGATGTGGCCCTACCTGGTCTGCGTCGCGGCGGGGCTGGCGCTCGGGGCGTTGTTCGTGCGGCGGCAGTTGCGCGTGCCGGAACCCCTTCTCGACCTGCGGTTGTTCTCGACGCCCGCGTTCTCGGTGTCCCTGGTGGCCATGCTGTTGATGCTGCTGGGCGCGGGTGGGGCCGACATGCTGCTGGCCCAGTACCTGCAGGCGGTCGAGGGGATGTCGCCGGGACGGGCGGGCCTCCTGCTGATCGCCCCCGCCCTGGGCTCGATCGTCGGCGGTCTGCTGCCGACCGTCCTGAACCGGTGGGCGCGGCCGGGGTTCGTCATGGGGTTCGCGCTGCTGCTCGCGGGGGCCGGGGCCGTCGCCATGGTGTGGTTCGTCGGCGGCGGGACGCTGCCGGGGATCGTCGTGGCGGCGGTGGTGATCCAGTTGGCGCTGGGACCGCTGTTCACGCTGAGCTACAACCTCATCATCGCGTCGGCGCCGCTGAGGAAGGCGGGGTCGGCCGCCGCGATGGGCGATGTCGCGGGCGGCTTCGGCAACGCGCTCAGCCTCGCCTTCCTGGGCAGCCTCGCCGCCGTGGTCTACCGGCGGCTGCTGGACGGCGCGGGGCTGGAGGAGGTCCCGGCCGACGCGGTGGAGGCGGCGGGGGAGAGCGTCGGCGGCGCGACGGCGGTCGCGCAGACGCTGCCCGGCGCGATCGGCGCCGAGCTGCTGGAGGCGGCGCGGTCGGCGTTCACGGTCGCGGTGCAGACGGGGTACGGGTTCACGGCGGCGGTGCTGATCCCGGTGGGGCTCGTCGTCCTGTGGGCGCTGCGGGGTGTGCGGTTGGAAGGCCTCGGCGGGGAGACGACCGGCGCCGAGGTCCCGACCGACGAGTCCGGGGACGGGCGAGCAGCGAAGGAGAGGGAGCCGCAGGGCGCCTAGGTGTTCCGTCGCCCGGCGAGCTCCGTCCGCGGTGACGGGCGAACCCGTCGTACCCGGCTACCAGCGTCCCTCCACATGAGCGAGAACGGATCTTCGAGCGGGATCGCGCCGCTGCCCGACCGGGACGGCCACCTGCGGTACCTGCTCGGCACGCTGACGGGCCACTGGGACGAGTGGCCCCCGGAGGCCCCCTGCCGGGGAACCGGGACCTGCTGTTCGGCCTCCTGGGCGACCGGGAGTGACCCCCGTCCGCCGAGCGGCCCGGTCACCCGGTCGGGGCCCGCTCGTCGCCGTGCCGCTCCGGCGGTTCGCGGTGCAGCCCCAGCGCGCCCAGTTCGGTCCGCGAGGCCACGCCGAGCTTCGGGTAGGCCTTGTACAGGTGGTGGCCGACGGTGCGCGGGCTCAGGAACAGCCGCGCGCCGATCTCCCGGTTGCTCAGGCCGGTGGCGGCCAGCCGGACCACCTGGAGCTCCTGCGGCGTGAGCCGGTCCAACAGCTCCTCCGCGCCGTCCCGCGCGAGGGGGTCGGTCGCGCGGATCTCCCCCGTCGCCCGCAGCTCGGCGCGGGCGCGCGCCGCCCACGGCTCGGCCCGCCACCGGAGGAAGTCCTCTGACGCCGTGCGCAGGTGCCGCCTGGCCTCGGTCATCCGTCGACGGCGGCGCAGCCACTCCCCGTAGAGCAGCCGGGTCAGCGCCCGGTCGAAGGGGAGGGCGTCCAGCTCCAGCGCCCTCTGGAAGTCCGCCCCGGAGCCGTCGAGCAGGGCTCGGCACCGCAGCGCCACCGCCCGTGCCCAGGGCTGCCGGGTCGCCTCCGCCCAGAGGGCGTACCGGTCGGCCGCGTCGGCGGCCCGGTCCGGCCGCCCCAGGCGGAACGCCGCCTCGACCAGGACGGGGAGGCTGCCGACGACACCCATGGGGCGATCGCCCGCCACGACCGCCTCCATCCTGACCACGGCCTCCTCGTAGCGGCCCCGTCCGAGGTCGAGCAGACTGAGCGCGGCGGCGGCCTGCGCGCAGGCGGGGGCCGTGCCGAGTTCCAGGGGTTCGGCGGCCAGCGCGCGGCAGCGATCGTCGTCCCCCTGGAGGGCGGCGATCCGGGCCCCCGCCGACAGGAGTTCCACACGGGCGTGGTCCTGGCAGGTCTCCGCCGCGTTCCGGAGGCCGTCGGCGAGAGTGGCGCGCGCGTCGCGCAGGCGGCCGAGGAGGGTCTGGGTGTGCGCGAGCACCACCTGGACCCCCGGCAGGACCGCCATCGCGCCCTGGTGGCGGCATTCGCGTTCGAGGTCGGTGGCCAGCCGGTGGGCGCCGTGGAGGTCGCCCGCGGCCAGGTGCAGCCGGGCGCGGGTCACGCGGTCGCGTGGCGCCTCGGCGGCCGGTGAGGGCTCGGCGAGGAGGGAACGCAGTTCGCGGACGCCCTCGGCGACGTGCCCGTGGTCGAGCCGGTTGGTCGCGAGCGCCGCCCTGGCCAGGGTCCGGGCCGGAGCCCCCTCGGGGAAGCGGGCGGCGTACGCGCCGATGCCCGCCACGCAGTCGAAGTCGTTGGCGACCCAGGCCGCCCGAACGGCGTCGACCAACAGCGCCCCGGTCTCCGCGGCACCACCGGCGGAACCCGCACCCGCAGGTTCAGCGCCCCCGGAGGCCAGGACGGTGCCGAACAGGATCCGATGGGCCTCGTCCGCCTTCCCGTCAGCCACGGCGAGGCGCGCGTGCAGCCGCGCGACGGCGGCGCGCTCCGCCAGATCCCCGCGGTACGGGTCGACCCGGGAGACCAGGCCGGCCGCGCGGGCGAGGTCCCCCGCGTCGACGGCCGCTTCGGCGGCGGCCACCGTGCGGCGACTCCGGTCCCCGGGGTCGGGGCTCAGCGCGGCGGCGCGTTCGTAGGCGGCCGACACGGCCGAGAGCCCGCCGCGTGTCCGCGCGCGTTCGGCGGTCTCCACCAGGAGGGCGGCGACGCGCTCGTCGGGTGCGGCGGACGCCGCCGCCAGGTGCCAGGCACGACGGTCGGCGGTCTCGGGGCGCGACGCGAACACCGTCGCCAGCGCCCGGTGCGCGGCGGCGCGCGCGTCCGAGGTTGCCCCCTGGTAGACGGCCGACCGGACCAGCGGGTGGCCGAACTCCACCCGTCCCTCGCGGACGCGGAGCAGCCCCTCGTCCTCGGCGGGTCGCAGGTCTTCCCCTCGGGCGCCCAGGTCCGCGGCGGCGCGGAGCACGGCGGCGATCTCGCCGGAGTCGTCGGCCGCGGCGACCAGGACCAGCGCGCGCGTCGGCTCGGGCAGGGCCGCGACCCGCTCGGCGAAGGCGTTCTGGACCCGGCCGAGTTCGCCGAACCGCGCTCCCGTGCCGTCGTCGCCCCGGGTGTCCGACAGCGTCAGCAGCGCCAGCGGGTTTCCGGCGGCCTCGGCCAGCACGCGTTCCCTCTCCCGGCGCGGGAGGACCGCGCGCTCCCGCAGCAGTTCCTCGGCGTCCGCGCGGGGGAGCCGCCGGACGGGGAGCTCGTCGACGTGGGGTGTGGCGAGCTGGGGCGCGTGCGGCTCCCGGACCGCCATGAGGACGGCGACCCGCTCCGCCTCCAGTCGCCGGGCCGCGAACAGCAGCGCCCCGGCCGAGGCCTGGTCCAGCCAGTGCGCGTCGTCGACCAGGCAGAGCACGGGCTCGGTCTCCGCCAGGTCGGCCAGCAGGGTCAGGACCGCGAGCCCGACCAGGAACCGGTTCGGCTCGCCGTCGTCGGCCGACCCGAGCGCGCCGCGCAGCGCTCTCGCCTGGGGACCGGGCAGCGTCTCCGCACGTTCCACGGCCCGTCCCAGCAGCAGGTGCAGACCCGCGTAGGGCAGCTCGCTCTCCGCCTCGACCCCGGCTCCGCGCAGCACGCGCATGCCGGTCGCCCTGGACCGGGCGTACTCCAGCAGCGCCGACTTGCCGATCCCGGCCTCGCCCCTGAGGACGAGCGCGCCGCCGCGACCGGAGCGGGCGTCGGCGACGATCGCGTCGATCCTCGCCGTCTCCCCGTCCCGTCCCCGCAGCACGCCCCCAAGCTACGGCACGCCGCCGCCGGGGCCGTCCTCGGGGAGGAAGTCCGCCAGGTGGTCGGCCACCCACCGCCGGTAGGGGAGCGCCGGACGGCCGAGCACCTCGGCGACGTCCGCGGTGACCGGCTCGGGAACGCGCGTCGTCGCCGCCATCGCGGTCATCGTGTCCTCGACCGCGTCCTCCGGCAGCCAGGCGCGGAAGGCCTCGCGCGCCTCCTCGGGGGTCTGCTCCTCGAAACGCGGGTCCAGACCGGTGACCTCGCCGATGATCCGCACCCGCTCGGCCTGGCTCAGGGCCTCCGGGCCGGTGACCGCGAACACCGCGCCGACGTGGTCGTCGGTGGTCAGCGCGCGGACGCCGACGGCCGCGAGGTCGGTCTCGTGGACGACCGATCTGCGCCAGCCCGCGAACGCCTCGCGGACCACGCCCCGGGTGCGCACCTCCTCGGCCCAGGCCAGGTCGTTGCCCGCGAAGCCCCCGCCCCGCACGAAGGTCCACTCCACTCCCGACTCGCGCAGGATGCGTTCGATCCGCGCGTGCGACCGGTTGACGGGGTCCTTGGGCTCGGCGTCGCTCGCTCCCGTCGAGGACAGGTAGACCACCCGACGGACGCGTTCGGTGATCCGGGCCAGGACCTGCGGGGCGACGGCGTCGGCCTGGAGGGTGGGCCAGACCAGGAACACGCGGGTCACGCCGTCGAGCGCCGCGTCCAGGGAGTCCGGGTCGGACAGGTCGCCCCTGACCAGCTCCACTCCCGTGGGCAGGCGGGCCGCCGACGGGTCGCGCACCAGCGCGCGCACGTTGGTCGCCCCGGCGTCGAGCAGCTGTCGTACCGCCTGGCCCCCGACCCTGCCCGTGGCACCGGTGACCAGGTACGTTCCTTCGTTCGTCGCGTTCATGGGGACGACGTTAGGGATCGGCGGTCTCCCACAGCATCAGTCGACCGACTGGCGTGACCGGGATCCCCTAGGAGCCGGCTCCGTCCTGCCGGGCCTTGGGCAGCCGGACCGACTGCCGGTGGCGGAACACGTCGAGCGGGTCCCAGCACCTCTTGACCTGCTGCAACCGGGTGTAGGCGCCCTTGTAGTAGAGCGTGTGCCACGTGTCGTCGGAGGCGTTCCACTCACGGCTGCCGAGATCGGCGTCGGGGTAGTTGATGTAGCAGCCGTCGGTCAGGTCGTTGATCGCGGGGACCCCGCCGCTCGTGGCGAACGTCTTGCGGTAGATGTCGCGGATCCACGCCTCGTGCCGCTTGATCGCGCCCTCGGACTCGGTGCGCTTCCAGTACACCTGGTACTGCATCTTCATGATCGAGTCGCGCTGGGGCACCGCCGTGTCCCTGGGCGGCTGGTTGATCGCGGAGCCGTAGGAGTCGATCTGGATGAGCGCCTCCCCGTTGACGTAGTCCTTGTAGTGGACGTTGCCCAGGTAGGCCCACATCTCGTCGATCTGGGCGGTGGTGAAGGGCTTGCGCATGTAGGCCGACTTGTACTTGCCGCACCGGTTCGCGCCCGAGCCGTTGAGCGCCTGGGTGGCGGTGAGCCAGGGCAGCACGCGCGGGGTGTGCATGTCCCGGACCGGCGGGTGCTCGCCCATGGGGGCGCTCATCTGACCCGACCTGGGCTTGATCGCGCCGTCGACCGTGTCGAGGAAGCAGGCCAGTGCCTCCTCGCCGCCGGGATCGTCGTCGTCGATCTGGGCGAGCAGGCCGATCTCCCCGTTGCTCACGTGGTTGAGCTTGAGCATCGCGAACAGCTTCCCGGACGCCTCGTCGGGGTCCTGGTGGTCGCGGAAGTACTGTCCGTAGGCCGTGAGCAGCTTGCCGAACTCGGCTTTGTCGAACTTCGACCACTTCCAGGACAGGGCGGCCAGGCGGACGTTCCTGGGCGGTCGGGGGAGGTCCCGGAACCAGAAGCGGGTGACCAGACCGAAGTTCCCGCCGCCGCCTCCGGTGTGCGCCCACAGCAGGTCCCGGAGGTCGGTCCCGGGGTCGTCGCGGGTGGCCAGGACGAGGTCGACCGTGCGGTTGGGGCGGACGACCGCCACCTCCACGGCGTAGAGGTAGTCGACGGTGAGGCCGAACTGGCGGGACAGCAGCCCGAAGCCGCCGCCGGTGACGTGGCCGCCGGTCCCGACGGAGTAGCAGGAGCCGCCGGGGAGCGCTCGGCCGGTGATCGGGTAGAGGTGGCTGTAGACGTGCCAGTTGGTGGCGCCGGCCTCCACGCAGTCCGCTTCGAGGTCGGGATCGTGGTAGACGCCGCACATGGGGCTGACGTCGAGGATGACCCGGACGTCGTCGCCGGAGACGAAGTCCTCGTAGCAGTGCCCGCCGGAGCGCACGGTGATCCGGGTGCGGGTGGGATCGGCGGGGCGTTGGTTGACCGCCTCGGAGAGGGCTCGGACGGCGCCGGCGGGGGAGCCGACCAGGCGGACGTAGTCGGGACGCGCGATCCAGCGTTGGTTGAAGCCGCGGGCGAGCGCCGGGTAGCGCTTGTCGTCGGGGCCGACGGTGGTCATCGGCGGGAAGGCGTGTCCATGGGTCATGCGAGCCGCCCGAACTGCGAGGAGAACCGAACGCGGCCGGTATACCCCGCCCCCGATCACACGAAAAGTAGTCGCGTGGAGGCTGTGGGTGAGAGGTGGTGGAGGAGTTCCGCGACACTCCGCGCGGTGCGCCGAAACACGCCGCGGACGGTTCGCCGACCCGAATCCCGGGCGCGCCGCCGTCGTTCGTCCGCTGCGGCGGTGTCCTCGGGCGTCAGACCTCGTGGGTCCCGCAGGTGCGGACCTGGCCCCCGTCACGGGTGCGCGCCCCGGGCAGCCAGCCCGTCACGCCGTCGGCCGTGGTGACCTTGTACCAGCGGGTGGAGCTGTACCCGCTCTCGTCGGTGACTGTTCTGCCGTCCCCGACCACGCACGCCGCGTCCAGCCGGTCGTCGTGCCAGACGGCCCCGGCGCGGTTGCCCGGATCGGAGTACACGCCGTACGGGTTGTGCGCCAGTCCCAACGAGCACTCCGCGGAGCGCGGGGCACGGCACGGCTCCTCGGCGTTGTACACCGTGATGGCCACGGTGGCCGGCTCCTCGGGTTCGGGGGCGGTGCTCTCCTCGGGAGCGGCGGGCTCCGGTGACGGCTCCTCCGGTTCCTCCGACGGGGAGGGTTCGGGGGAGGGGGAGGGCGAGGCCTCCCCGGAGGGCTCCTCGGTGGGCTCCTCCGCGACCGGGCCGGGGCGGCGCGCCTCGGCCAGCTCCGCCTCGGGGCTGGGCTCGGCCTCCTCCCCGCCGGTCAGCCAGGCGGCCATCGGCAGCGAGTCCCAGTTCTGGGCCAGCGCCACCCCGCCGAGGGCGAGCCCGGCCAGGAGGACCAGCCCGCCGACCGCCGCCCCCACCAGGCGGAGGGTCCGCCCGGCCGCGCCGTCGGAGGCCGCCGGGAGCTCCACCGTCCGCTCGGCGCCCGCCCGGATCCCGCGCCAGTCGCGGTCGAGCAGGGCGGCCACGGCGTCCGCCGCGGTGGCCGGGTCGGTGATCGGGGCGATCGCGCGGTCCGGCACACCGGCCTGGATCACCCCCGAGACCGCCTCCAGGGCAGTCGGCCGATCCGCCGCGTGCTTGGCCAGCGCCCGCCGGGCCAGATCGGCGAGGGGGCCCTGGAAACCCTCCAGATCCGGCTCGCCGCTCATCACCCGGTGTGCGACCACGGCCGGGTTGCCCGTGCCGAACGGTGGGCGCCCGGTCGCCGCGTACGCCACCAGGGCGCCCCAGGCGAACACGTCGTCACCGGTGGAGATCGGCTCGCCCCGGTACTGGTCGGGACTGATCCACCCGGGCGACCCGGCCACCGTCCCGGTGCGGGTCAACGCCGTCTGGTCGATCGCCCGCGCCACCCCGAAGTCGAGCACCCTCGGCCCGTCCGGCGCGAGGATGATGTTGGTCGGTTTGAGGTCGCGGTGGGCGATCCCCGAGGCGTGGATCTGCGCCAGGGCCTCGGCCACCCCCGCGGCCAGGCCGCGCAGGAGGTGTTCGTCGAGCGGTCCGTGCTTGCGGATGTGGGCGCCCAGGGTCAGGCCGCGCACCAGGGGCGTGGCCAGCCAGGGGCGGTCGGCACCGGTGTCGGAGGCCAGGAGCGGGACCGCGCAGGCGCCGCCGACCCGGCCCAGGAGGTCGACCTCGCGGGCGAAGCGGGCTCGGAACTCCTGGTCGGCGGAGTACTCGGTGTGGATGAGCTTGACCGCCACCGGCTCGGTGTCGGAGTCCGACGTCGCCGCGTACACGATCCCCATCCCGCCCGCGCCCAGACGCGCGAGTGTGCGGTAGGGGCCGATGCGTCGGGGATCGGCCGGGGCCAGATCCATGGCGGAGGCCGGCAGGGCGACGGAGGAGGTTGCGCTCACGGTGAGGGGGACCTTGATCGTCGGGTGCGGTACGTGCTCACGGCGGACCTCCCGGACGAGTCAGGATTTTCCGGGGGTAGATCGGATGGTAACGCGCTCCGGCGACATGGGTGGCACGCGCATCCGGACGAGCCGCGTGGTGACGTCGCGACCGGCGGGTCCGGATCCTACTGCTCGGCTCCGCACGCGGTGGCGGGCTCGCGGGTCTCCTCGGCCTCCCGGTCCTCGCGCTGGGTCCTCAGCTCGCGGCGCTGCCAGCCCGGCTGGGCTCGAAGGGTCCACATCAGTTCACGCTCGGCTTTCCCTGGAAGTTGCGGATGATCTGTTCCAACAAGGAGTGGCTCTCGCTCTCGGCCGGCATGAGCAGCCACGCGAGGATGTACACGAACACGCCGCCGCCCAGCAGGGCGAAGGCCGCGAAGGCGACGCGGACGATCGTGGAGTCGATACCGAGGAAGGCGGCGATACCGCCGCAGACGCCGGTGAGCAGGCGGTCGGAGTCACTGCGGACGAGACGTCCTTGGAGTTTTCCGTTCATATCTCCAGCCTGCCGGTCGCCGACGACGTTTCCCATCGGGGACAGCCCTGGGCCGCCCCTGACATCCCCCGGAGCCCCCCGAGAGGGGAGGGGTGGGGGCGCCGACGCGCCCCCGCACCGTCTTGGACGGCCGCGGGGGCGCGTGTCGTTCCTGAGGCGTGGAGCACACTCACGGGGGAGGCGGGGCGCAGCGGCCGTCAGACATTTAGTTAGTACACTAATAATTAGTCCACTAATAAAAGTTGGGCGGTGGCGCGCCACCGACGGCGGTGTGGCCGTCGCCTCCGTCGCGCCGACCGCCCGGGTAGGAGGAGACATGCCCCCACCGGTCGCCCGCCGCACGGGCGCGACCACCGTGTTCTCCCTGTTGGGCGGTGGCGCCCTCGTCTCGGTCGCCCTGAGTCTGGGCGCGCACCCCGGGGTGGGGATGCTGCTCTGCGGCGGAGCCCTGCTCTGCGCGTGGGCCCTCGCCACGCGCCCGCACGGCCGCGGCGCGGTCCGGGAGCACCCCGTCGAACTTCACGGGGGACCGTTCGACGGGCGCAGGGTGAGCGCGCGCGAACCGGACGTCGTCCGGAGGGGGCGTGGAATCGAGCTGCCCCACCTGGGCCGACGCGTCCGCTACCTGCCGGACGCCGACGGCCGGCTGCGGCACGCCGACGGGTAGGCCTGAACGGGGGAGGGGCGGCGATCCCGACCGTGCTGGATCCCCGCCCCTCCCCGTGTCCTCCGCCGGGCTCAGGCCCTGGCGTGCGGGTGGTTGACGTCGAACGCCGGACGCTCGGACCGGATCCGCGGCAGCGACGTGAAGTTGTGTCGCGGCGGCGGGCAGGACGTCGCCCACTCCAGGGAGCAGCCGTGGCCCCACGGGTCGTCGACGGTCACCTTCGGCGCCTTCTTCGCGGTGACGTAGACGTTCCAGAAGAAGATCAGCGTCGAGGCGCCCAGCACGAACGACGAGACCGACGAGATCTGGTTCAGCTGGGTGAAGCCGTCGTCGGGCAGGTAGTCGGCGTAGCGGCGGGGGAAGCCCATCGCGCCGAGCCAGTGCTGCACGAGGAACGTGCCGTGGAAGCCCAGGAACAGCAGCCAGAAGTGGACCTTGCCGAGCCGCTCGTCGAGCATCCGCCCGGTGAACTTGGGCCACCAGAAGTAGAAGCCCGCGAACATGCCGAACACGACCGTGCCGAAGAGCACGTAGTGGAAGTGGGCCACGACGAAGTAGGAGTCGTGGACGTGGAAGTCGATCGGCGGGGAGGCCAGCAGCACACCGGTCAGACCGCCGAAGAGGAAGGTGGTCAGGAAGCCGACGGTGAACAGCATGGGCGTCTCGAAGCTGAGCTGCCCGCGCCACATCGTGCCGATCCAGTTGAAGAACTTCACACCGGTCGGGACCGCGATGAGGAAGGTCATGAACGAGAAGAACGGCAGCAGCACCGCGCCGGTCGGGAACATGTGGTGCGCCCACACCGTCACCGACAGGCCGGTGATGGCGATGGTCGCGCCCACCAGGCTCTTGTAACCGAAGATCGGCTTGCGGCTGAACACCGGCAGGATCTCCGAGGCCACCCCGAAGAAGGGCAGGGCCAGGATGTAGACCTCCGGGTGGCCGAAGAACCAGAACAGGTGCTGCCAGAGGATGGCGCCGCCGTGCTCGGGGGCGAACACCGAGGTGCCCAGCATGCGGTCCGCGCCCAGGGCGATCAGGGCCGCGGCCAGGACCGGGAAGGCGATGAGCACCAGGACGCTGGTGAGCACGACGTTCCAGGTGAACAGGGGCAGGCGGAACATCGTCATGCCGGGCGCGCGCATGCACACCACGGTGGTGATGAAGTTGACCGCGCCGAGGATCGACGCCAGGCCGCTGAGTACCAGGCCCATGATCCACAGGTCGCCGCCCAGGCCAGGCGAGCGCACCGCGTCGGACAGCGGCGTGTAGGCGAACCAGCCGAAGCTGGCCGCGCCGCCGGGGGTGAGGAAGCCCGCCAGTGTGATGAGGCTGCCGAAGACGAAGAGGTAGAACGCCAGCAGGTTGAGCCGGGGGAACGCCACGTCGGGCGCCCCGATCTGGAGCGGCACGAGGACGTTGCCGAACCCCGCGAACAGGGGCGTGGCGAACGAGAACAGCATGATCGTGCCGTGCATGGTGAACAGCTGGTTGAACTGCTCGTTGGACATGAACTGCAGGTGCGGGAACAGCAGCTCGGCCCGCATGAGGAGCGCCATGACGCCGCCCACGAGGAAGAAGGCGAACGCGGCGCCCAGGTACATGTACCCGATGACCTTGTGGTCGGTCGAGGTCAGCCACCGGACGACGAGGGCGCCCGGCGGCCCGGCCTCCTGGCGGGCGTCGGTGTCGGGGGCGGCTACGACGGTCATGGGTGACCCTCCCTGGGGTGGTGTCGGCGGACGGGCGGATCGTCCACGCGGCGTCCTCTTGTTATGGCGCACTAACAATTAGTGCACAAAGGATTAGTGCACGAATTGACAGTAGGATCATCGCATACGGTCAGACGTCGACACATCGAGGTGGCCCCTTGGCCGAGAACAGCTCAGGGCTCGACAACCCGCTGGCCCTCGAACACCAGGTGTGCTTCTCCCTGGCCGTCGCCTCGCGCACGGTCATCGCGCTCTACCGGCCGGTCCTGTCGCCCCTCGGGCTCACCCATCCGCAGTACCTGGTGATGCTGGCGCTGTGGCAGTTCGCTCCGCTGTCCGTCCGCGAACTCGCCGACCTGCTCGAACTCGACTCCGCGACCCTGTCGCCCCTGTTGAAGAGGCTGGAGTCCGCGGGCCTGATCCTGCGCGAACGCCTCCCCGAGGACGAGCGGCGCCTGACCGTCGGCCTCACCCGCGCGGGACGGGACCTGCGCGCCCGGGCCGAGGCGATCCCCATGCACATGATGGAGAAGCTCGGGCTCAGCCTGGAGGAGCTCCAGCAGCTCAACACCACGCTCAACCGGCTGACCACCATGGCCACCAGCGCGTTGGGGCGGGAAGAGGGAGCCTGACCCCGCACCCGGTCCCCCGGGCGCACACGGCCCCGCGCCGATCGCGGCGCGGGGCCGTGCCCTCCCCCGGGTGCGGCGGTCCCTGGAATCCGCCGCCGTGGTCCGGGGTCCCTCGGTTCAGGCGGCCGGGGCGGTGTCCTTCTCCGGCTCGGCCCGCTCCCGCTCCCCGACGGTCGTGGCGAGCGGGTGTTCCTGGATGAACCAGGTGAGCGCGAAGCCGACCAGCACGATGGGCACGGCGAAGAGGAAGATCGGCGGGAGCGCCCCGGCGAACGCCTCCACGACGAACTCGCGCACGGGATCGGGCAGGCCCTGGAGCATCTCCGGGGTCATGGAGCTGATCCCGGCCTCGCCGCCCTCGAACGCCAGACCTCCGCCCGGGAGGTCGGCCATCCGCTCGTTGAGGCGGGAGACGAAGATCGAACCGAACACCGCGATGCCGAAGGACGCGCCGATCTGGCGGAAGTAGTTGTTCGCCGAGGTCGCCGAGCCCAGGTCGCTCCGGGGCGCCGAGTTCTGCACGATGAGCACGAGGTTCTGCATCACCATGCCGACGCCCAGCCCCAGCACCAGCATGCCGAGGCCGTTGTAGAGGTACGGCGTGTCCGCGTCCATCCGGGAGAGCAGTACCAGGCCCACCGCGATGACGGCGGTGCCGATGATCGGCCAGTGCTTGTAGCGTCCGGTCGCGCTGATCAGCCGTCCGGTGGTGATGGTGCTGGTGAGCATGCCGAACACCATCGGGAGCATGAGCAGCCCCGACTCGGTGGCGGTGGCGCCGTTGACCATCTGGAGGAACGTGGGCAGGTAGGAGACCGTGGAGAACATCGCGATGCCCACGGTGACGCCGACGAGGGCGGTGAGCACGAAGTTGCGGTCGGCGAAGAGCCGCAGCGGGATGATCGGCTCGGCCGCGCGCCGCTCCACCAGGACGAACAGGACGGCCGCCAGGACCGCGCCCGCCGCCAGTCCCAGGATCTGCGGGCTGCCCCAGTCGTAGGTGGTCCCGGCCCAGCTGGTGAGCAGGACCAGGCACACACTCGTCGTCGCCAGCAGGATGGTTCCCAGGTAGTCCAGCCTGGGCCGCGGGCCCGTCGGCTGGGGCAGGCGGATCATCGTGGCCGCGGTGACCAGGGCGATCGCGCCGAGCGGCAGGTTGATGTAGAAGATCCAGCGCCAGTCCAGGTGGTCGGTGAAGAACCCGCCCAGCAGCGGACCGGCGATCGCGGAGACACCGAACACGGCGCCGATGATCCCCATGTACTTGCCGCGCTCGCGCGGGGAGACGACGTCGGCGATGATCGCCTGCGCGCTGATCATGAGACCGCCGCCGCCGATGCCCTGGAGGGCGCGGAAGGCGATGAGCTGCGGCATGTTCTGGGCGAGCCCGGCCAGGACGGAGCCGAGGAGGAACACCGCGATGGCGAAGACGTACACGTGGCGGCGGCCGAAGAGGTCCCCGGCCTTGCCGTAGATGGGCATGCCGACCGTGGCCGCGAGCATGTACGCGGTGACCACCCACGAGAGCTGCTCCAGGCCGTGCAGCTCACCGACGATCGTGGGCAGCGCCGTGGCCACGATCGTCTGGTCCAGCGAGGCCAGGAGGATGGTCAGGATGATCGCGAGAAGGATCCAGCGCAGCCGTGAGCGGCTGACGCCCTCCTCGGGCCCTGCTTGTGTGGAAGGCATGGAACTCCGTTCGAGAACGATCCCCGGGAGGTCCCTGGGACGGTATGGCTCCGCGTCAGTCGTTGGGCGGTGAGTAGGCGTCGCCGACGTGGCGGAACGCGTCGCGCAGCACGGCGCGCACGTCCGCGACGCCCTCCCCCTCCGCGAAGTGGAGGCACTTCACGGTGTGCCGCGTCACGGCCATGGCGGTCGCGGCGACCAGCTGCGGTCGCGCGTCCTCCGGTGAGGCGCCCGTCCGCTCGGCGACGGCCCGGGAGAGTTCCTGTTCCATGTTGTGGAAGCGGGCGAGCATGCCGGGCAGCAGCTGGGGTTCGCGTTCCATGAGCTGTTTGCGCAGGCGCATGGCTTCGCGGTGCGCGGCGAGGCCCTCCGCGCTGATGAGGGACGCGGTCAGCAGGGTGATGAGGTCGTCGACGAACCCACCGGTGGGACCTCCCTCGGCGAAGATCCTCCGGGCCTCCTCGTCGGGAGCCGACGGAACGTCACCGAGGAGGGCTTCCTCCTTGGTCGCGAAGTAGTTGAAGAACGTGCGTGTGGAGACGTCGGCCTCGGCCGCGATCTCCTCGACGGTGACGTGCTCCAGTCCGCGCTCAAGAGTGAGCCTGGCGGCCGCCTCCTGAAGGGCGCGGCGCGTTGCCTGCTTCTTTCGTTCGCGCAGCCCCATGATGTCCTCCCCGTGCACGGTCAATAGTTGCATGCCGTGCAAGCTTTCTCAATGTGTATTGTTTCACCCCGTGCAACGGAAGACGGCCCCGCCCGAGGGCGGAGCCGTCGATCCGTGCGCGGCTGGCTACATCTTCGTCGTGTGCAGGGGCCGGACGTACACGACCACCCTCTCGTCGGTGGGGCGGTGCCAGGGGTAGACCGCCTCGTCGAGGTACTTCCGGGCCAGGGAGTTGATGAAGGCGAGGTCGGCGTCGTCCTCGACCCGGTCCACGACCCCGCGCACCTCGACGTAGCGGTACGGGTCGTCGGGATCGACGACGGAGATCGCGACGCGGTTGTCGCGGTCGAGGTTGCGGAGCTTCTGTCGGGACCTGGTCTGGCTGAACTTCAGGAACTCCCCGTCCCAGTCGAGCCAGACGGGGCTCGAATGGGGCTCGCCCTGCGGGCCGATCGTGGCCACGTGCCCGAACGCGCGCTTGGTGAGGATGTCCTGCCGGTCCTCGGGGACGACTGCCATGGTGTGCTCTCCTCGTCGGCTGGGTTGACGGTTCCGAGTAGACCAATCGGCCGGGGGAGCGCAAAGAAGGCGGACGGCTCGGCGTGCCCCCTCGGCCACAGGGGGCGCGGCCCGAACTCGAAGGGTCGAGGTGGGCGCACACGTCGACATGTGGACCGGGAACCTCAGTAAGCTGCCCGTTGTCCCCCTTGTCCCACCGAACGCGCCCGGCCCCTTCGACGTTGCCACCAGCGACCCGGACCGGAGCAGAAACACCCAGGAGCAGACCCCTCCGTGTCCCTCTTCGAAGCAATCGTCCTCGGCCTGGTCCAAGGGCTCACCGAGTTCCTGCCCATCTCCTCCAGCGGCCACCTGCGCGTGGTCTCGGCGCTCTTCGGCTGGCCCGATCCGGGCGCGGCCTTCACCGCGGTCAGCCAGATCGGCACCGAGATCGCCGTGGTGATCTACTTCAGGAAACGGATCTGGGCGATCCTGTCCACGTGGTTCAGGTCCCTGGTCAACCGGGAGCTGCGCGCGGACATCAACGCGCGCATGGGCTGGTACGTCATCATCGGCTCGATCCCCATCGTCGTCCTCGGCCTGCTGTTCGAGGAACAGATCGACAGCGTCTTCCGTGACCTGCGCCTGATCGCGCTCACCCTCATCGTCTTCGGCGTCATCCTCGGCATCGTGGACCGCTACTCGCGCAAGTACCGCAGCCTCGAGGACCTCACCATCAGCCGGGGCCTGACCTTCGGACTCTTCCAGGCCCTCGCGCTCATCCCGGGTGTGTCGCGTTCCGGCGGAACCATCACCGGTGGGATGCTCCTGGGCTTCAACCGCAAGGACGCCGCGGAGTACTCCTTCCTGCTCGCCCTGCCCGCCGTGTTCGGAGCGGGTGTGTACAAGCTCACCGACATCGGCGGCAACGAGTACGCGGGTTGGCTGGCCACCATCGTGGGCACGGTCATCGCGGGTGCCGTCGGGTTCGCCGTGATCGCCTGGCTGATGAAGTTCATCTCCACGCACAGCTTCATGCCGTTCGTCTACTACCGCGTGGGCCTGGGCATCCTCATCCTGACCCTGGTCAGCTTCGGCGTGCTCAGCCCGCAGGGCGGGGCCGAGTCGCAGCCCGGCCGCGGCGAGGTCCTCGCCGAGGAGACGGCCCCGGCGGAGGAGTCGCCCGAGGCGACACCCTCTCCGGAACCGTCGGAGGAACCGTCCCCCGCCATTCCGAGCGTCGACCCGACGACCGGTTGGGAGATCGACCCCGAGGTCGGCCTGCCGCGCAACCCGGACACGGGGCTGTACTACGACCCCGAGCTCGGGATGGACGTCAACTACGACCCCGCCACCGGGCTGGCCACCAACCCGGTGACCGGCGAGCAGTACGACCCCATGGAGCGGTACGAGACCGTCGAGTGACCCCCGCGCCCGTGTCGCCCGGGCGCCGCCGACACCCTGCCCGGACGGGGGCCGCTCGCCGCTGGAGGCGGCGAGCGGCCCCCGTCCCGCCGTCCGGGTCAGCCGCCCGGATCCCGTGCTGCTGCGGTAGAGTGGTCTCCGGCGAGCGCCGGGCCCGAGGGCCCGAGGCGGATCGCGGGCCCCTAGCTCAATTGGCAGAGCAACGGACTTTTAATCCCGCTTTTCTCGACCGTCGTGCTACACGCGGTTGACCAGCTGGAACGCGACTTTACCATCAACCGTCGTGCTACTGATCCGTGTCTGTGATTTCTCCCTGTCGAGAGCAACGGATTTCACGCTCTGAAATCCTGTCGGGCGAATTCGGTGACAGGTCGTCGCCGGGGGCGCTACCGTCGCATCAGCGCCCGCTCCGCTTCTCCCCGCTCCCCCGACCTCACGGAGACCAAGATGAGCGCCCCCTCCTCCAGCCGGAACACGTGGATCATCGCCGGAGTCGTCGTTCTCGGCCTCGTCGGCATCGGCGGCATCATGCAGGCCGCCGGCCTCCTCGACGACGTCGAACCCGAACCTGCCGCCTCGACCCCGGCGCCGGAGGTCGAAGAGTCCGACTCGGACCAGGGGCCGGCGGACACCGATACCGACGACGGTGACACCACCGAGGGGGAGCAGACGTTCCTCGACTCCCTGTACGAGGACGCCGCCGCGGCCGGCTCCGGTATCCGCGGGTTCGGCGACGAGGACAACCTCGAGCTCGGGTACGCCGTGTGCGACGACATCGAGGCAGGGATGGCGCCGACCGAGGTCGTGCAGTCCCTCCAAGTTGAGGACGGCCCGATCGCTGATGTGGCGACCGAGCTCGTCGGTCACGCGCAGGTGTACCTGTGCGACTGAGAGCTGTCCGGGATGTCACGCACCTTGGTTGGTGAATCCCGCTAGGGTCTCCTGCCATGAGTGAGACGAACAAGGTGTCCTACGTCTGGCACGAAGCGTCCCCACCGCCCGAAACGCAGCAGATCACGCAGGTGTACGCCTACATCTTCGACTCCCAGGGCCGGGTGGTCGTGCTGTGCGATGACGGGGTGTGGAACCTCCCGGGCGGCACACCCGAGCTCGAGGACGGCGGGGACAGGGTGGCCACGCTCGTCCGGGAGGTGTGGGAAGAGGTCCAGGTGACGATCACCGATCCGGTCTACCTCGGTTACCAGTCGGTGCACCGACCGAGCCAGGAGCCCTACGCGCAGCTCCGGATGGCCGCCCGTCTGGACACGCTGGGGGAGCGCGCGCCCGACCCTGACAAGGGCCGGGTGCACGTTCGTCGGTTGTGCCCGTTCCCGGAGGCGGTGGATCTGCTGGGGTGGGGGCCTTCGGTGGATGGCCAGGTCAAGTGTGCCGCCGTGACGGCCGAACAGCGGTGGGGGCTGCCGGTGGGCTCTCCAGCCGCCGTCTACACCGACTGAGCACTCAGCCAGGGAGCCAGCGCCTCCAGTGCTGTGGTGACGGTGCGGTCGTAGTCGAGCGCCTCCGCGAAGGCGCGGCCCGCTGAGACCATGGCCGCGCGCTGTAGCGGCGTCAGGACCAGGCCGCGGTGAAGCGCCTCGGCCAGACGGGCAGGGTCGCGTGCGGGTGCGGTGAACCCGGTGACGCCCTCGGCCACTAAATCAACCAGGCCTCCGGCGGTGGTGGACACGACCGGGGCCGCCCCGGCGGCGAAGGCTTCCAATGGGATCCGCCCGAAGGGTTCGGCGCGCGAGGGCACCACGAGCGCGCGCAGGGCCGGGTGGGCGTACAGGCCGCGTAGCGCCGGATCGAAGCGGGTCCACACCGTGGCGTCCGCCCCGATTTCGTGGGCGCGGCGTTCCAGGTGCCGTTGGTAGGGGGTCGGTGTGAGCGTTTCGGTCACCGCGGCCAACAGCAGGTGCGGCACGTGCACACCCTCCCGGCCGAGGAGGGCCACGGCTTCCAGGAGATCCTCGAACCCCTTGTACGGGGTGGCCCTGCCCATCGCGAGTATGAACCCGTCGCGGGCCGCAGGCGGCAGTTCGGGGGCGCGCCCGGTGGGGTCGGGTGTGGGCAGGAGCCCGTTGGGCAGGTCGATGATCTGCGTGGTCGGCAGCGCGTAGTCGTCCTCCAGGTGGGTGCGCATGTGTGCGGAGATCGCGGCCAGATACCCGCCCCGTTCGGCCAGGTGGGCAAACCCTTCCTGCTCCCAGCGGATGCGCGCCCGGTCGTGTGGGCCGTGCAGGCGGCCGGTGGAGCGCGGCAGCAGCAGGGTGCGCCCGACGAGGTCCTCCTCCAGCAGGGGCGGCAGCCCGTGGAAGGGGGTGTCGATGGCGATGACCAGGTCGGGCCGCTCGTGCGCGGGCAGGGTGTTGAGCTGGCGGGCGGCGTGCGCGCTGGCGCGTTGGAAGCACGCCAGGTCACCGAACCGGCTGGTTCCGCCGGTGCCGTTGTCGATGGGCGTGACCAGCACGTCGACGTCAGCCAGGAGCGACTGCGTGTCCTGGTGCCAGGAGGGGTTGTACTCGGTGCTGGTCGAAGACACGTGGACCGGCATGAGCCGGAGGCGGGCGTGCGGGTAGCGGTGGATGAGCACCTGGAGGAGCGCCCGGTTGGAGTGGCCGGCACCGGTGCCGCACCCGTAGAACCCGTCGTGCAGTAGGACCGCCAGGCCGCCCATCACACCCGCTCCAGGTTCGCGGTGATCTGCTCCAGCACGGCCTCGGGCGGTTGGTGGCCATCCATGTGGACGAACCGCGCCTGGTTCAAGGCCAAGGCCAGCGCCGGGTGGGTGGCGTGGATCGCGCTGGCCGGTTCGCGGTAGAACTCGGCCAGCCGGTCCAGCCCCTGGACGGTGGACCAGGGGTGATCGGGGCGCAGCCGGTTCTGGCGGCGGGTCAGGCTGGTGGCGGTGTCCACGTGGAGCACGGCGTAGGTGGTGGCCACGTGGAGCCGCTGGGCTCGCAGGTGTTCCCAGGCCCAGGCGCAGCGTTCGGGGAACAGCGCCTGGTCGGGGTGGCTGTAGGCGAAGGCCAGAGCGGTGAGCCAGTCGCGGTCGCACGCCACCAGGGGGTTGGCGGCCAGGTAGCGGGCGCACAGGGTGGCCTTGATCAGCCAGTTGTCCTGGTGTGCCTGGTCCTGGTGCGGGTTCGGATGTTGGTCGTGGCCGAGTGGCCTCCCGCTGGGGGTGGTGTACTCGGCGACCACCGGCAGGCGCCCGTTCAGGTGGGTGGCGGCGGTGGTCTTGCCCGCGCCGGGCATCCCTTCGAGCACCAACAGGCGCCCGGGGCGGCGGTCAGAAGAGGGTGAACTGGTCACGGTCGTCTCCAGGGGGACGGGTGTGGGTGCGCGTGGTCAGGCCCTCGGAGCGGGCGGGGGCCGGGCCCAGGTGGTATCCGGCCAGGAGGCGGGTGTCGATCACCAGTGTCTGGGAGGTGGCCGGGTCGGTGGTGATGAGCGACCGCCCCCAGATGGCGCGGACCTGCACGGCCAGCCCCGCGGGGTCGGCCAGGCCGGTGAGGGTGAGGTAGGTGTCCGGGAGCGGGGCGGTGAGTCCGAACGCGGCGGTGTTGTCGTGCATGGTGTCCGGGCCGGGCTGGATGCGGTCGGTCAGGTGGGCGTCGATGATGTGTTCGCGGGCCGTCTTCAGGGTCGCGGCGCCGTCGGTGAAGCACCGCGTGTCCCACAGGGCGTGGAGCTTGCGTTGGTGGCGCACCCGCTCGGTGGCCCACCCGCTCTCGCCGATCGCGCGTTCGGCGGCGCGCACCGCGGGCAGCGGGCCGCGGCCGAGCTCGGTGAAGGCCAGCGCCCCCTGTTCCAGGAGCCTCCGGTGGCCGCGTTCGGCCGCAGTCAAGCCGACCTTGACCAGGCCGGGGCCAAGCCACGCCAGGTAGAGCAGGTAGGTGCGGTCGTCGGTGTAGGCGTCGCGGGCCAGCAGTCGGCCCCGGTCGCGTGCGGCGCACCCGGCGCACTGGGTGTCGCCGCCGTCGTGGGGGATGCGGGTGTGGCAGATGATGCGGTGGTCGAGCTCGGGGTCCCAGCGGCCCACACACAGGCGCGGGCCCTGGACACCGACATGGAGCTGCTGGCCGGGAGACAGGGTCAGGGGCCGGTCAGGTTGTGCGGGGGCGGAGGCCACCAGTCGAGGTTGCTGTGAGTCCCAGAAGAGCCCGGTGATGCGCCAGGCGCTCGTCGGCGCCGTCGAGTTCGTAGGTGCCATACAGGTCAGTCAAGCCCTTCGGCCCCACCAGGTGAGCGATGTCGATGTAGGTCTCGCCGGGGTTGTCGGCGATGTGCAGGT
Source organism: Nocardiopsis sp. NPDC049922 (assembly GCF_040660275.1). NCBI lineage: Bacteria > Bacillati > Actinomycetota > Actinomycetes > Streptosporangiales > Nocardiopsidaceae > Nocardiopsis > Nocardiopsis sp. NPDC049922. The sequence goes on from NZ_JBFAME010000010.1 coordinate 55,194, forward strand.
GGTTGCGCAGCCGGTCGGCCCCGTAGCGGGCACGGATCGTGTGCTTGAGGGCGGTCGCGTCCACCGGGTCCGTCTCGGCGAGCAGGACCAGCACCCGCACGGGGCCGCTGGTCAGGTAGGCGTCCCGTGCGGCGACGAACTCCGCGCCGTAGGCCTCGGGGTACAGGCGGCGCACGTCGGCCACCGACAGGGTGCGCTCGACCTGGTGCAGGACGCGGTAGTGGTCGGCCACGTCGCGGGCGATCCCTGCGGGGGCACCCGGCTTGATCACGGCCAGGGCCAGCCGGGTCGACGGCCACGGCGTGCCCGGGTTGGAACCGCCCGACCGGATCGCGGCGGCCCACCGGCGCAGGCACCCCTGGTCGCAGACCTCGGTGAGGTGGTCGGTGTGGTGGGGTGGGTCGGCCTGCGACAGACGGGCGGCGTCGGCGCAACAGGTTGCGCACGATCCGCTGGCGGCGGGGGCCGTCCACCCCAGGTGGCGGGCGGACCGGGCCAGTCGGTAGGCCACCCACCACCGCTCCCACGCACCGGCCGGGGCCGGGGCGGGCGTCGCCCCGTGCAGGGCCGCCTCCACCGCCAGGCCCAGGTGGGCCACCATGAGGATCCGCGGGTGCTCAGTCACTACTGCCTCCGGGGGTGTAGGTGGCCACGGCCTGAGCGCCGGGGGACTCGGCCAGCACCAGCTCGGCGCTCTCCACGCCCTCCAGAACCGGGCGGAGTTGGTCCAACAGGTAGCGGGCGATCAGCTCGGTGGAGGTGTTGGCCACCGGCAGCAGCACCACGTCCTGAACCGGGAAGGCGAACCGGCGGTGCCCGTCGTCGAAGACGCACATCCCCTCGTCCTCGAAGTGCCGCACCGGATCGGGGGCACGGTCGGGCATCAGGGTGCGGCGGTGCAGCGGTTCGACGACCTGGGCGAGGGCCCGGCGCACCGGGGTGAAGTCCGCGACCATCCCCCCGCCGTCCAAGGACCCGACCAACTCCAGACGGCAGGTGAAGGTGTGCCCGTGCAGGGCCTCGAACCGCCCCCGGTGGAGTCCGGCGTGCGCGGCGCCGAAGTAGGGGCCCTGAACACTGATCCGAGTCGTCGTCATCAGGCCCGCACCCCCGTCAGCGCGATGAACTCATCCCGGGCGCGGGCGTCGTTGAGCAGTCGGCCGTGCAGGGCGCTGGTGACCGTGGCGCTGCCCACGGCCTGGGCACCGCGCAGGGTCATGCAGGTGTGCTCGGCCCGCACGATCGCGCCGACCCCTTCGGGGGCCAGGTGGTCCTGGAGGAAGTCGGCGATCTGCTGGGTCATCCGCTCCTGCACCTGAGGGCGGCGCGCGAACAGCTCCACCACCCGCGCCAGCTTGGACAGGCCGAGCATGCGCTCGCCGGGGATGTAGGCCAGGCACGCGGTTCCGTGGAACGCCAACATGTGGTGTTCGCACACCGACGTGAACGGGATGCTGCGCACCAGGACCATCTGCCGGTACCCCTCGGCGGGGAACGTCGTCATGTCGAAGGGCTGGGGGGTGAGCAGCTCCAGCAGGGCTTGGGCCATCCGTTCGGGGGTGCGCCGGGTGCCCTCGGTGGTGGCGGGCACCCCCAGCGCGGCCAGGAGTTCGGTGGCCGCGCGCGTGGCCGCGGTCAGGTCGGCAGTCCGGTCGGGAACATGGACGGCGGGAGAGGGTGGCATGGTCATGGTGCTGGTCGGCATCGTCATCCTCCGACGGGTGCGAGAGCGATCAGCCCGAGGGCCGGGTTCTCCTCTAGGGCACCCCGGCGGGGCCGCCTGGAGGAAGTGGGCGTGGCCGGGCGAAGCCCCGGTCGCGTACCCGGGGGTGTGACGGGCGCGGGGTGGGCGCACCGCCCGACCGGGGGGAGGCGAATAGGTGGGCGAATTCGTAAACCCTGGCGGGGCCGCCCTGGGCTGCTTAGGCTCGGGGTACTGCACACGCACGGACGACGAAGGATCAGGCGTGAGCCCACGCTCCCCCAACCAGCGCCTCGCCCATTGGATCGACTCCAGTGGCCTCAACCACACCCAGCTCGCCGCCAAGGTGCGGGACCTGGCGCGCGATCGCGGACAGACGCAGGTCTATCCGGACGCCCGCCGTGTGCGTGCTTGGAAGCAGGGGGAACGCCCACGGGACCCCGTCCCCGAACTCCTGCTGAACATCCTCACCGAGCACACCGGCCAGCACCTGACCTTGAGCGACATCGGTCTCGGCGAGGACGGCGCGCTGCCCCTGTCTGAGCGCACCTGGAATGCTCACGTCCTGACCGGTGAGCTGGCCGCGTTGACTCGCAGCGACATCATGCGCGGAGAGACCAGCCCCGCTTCCGGCCAGCTCCTTCACGGCAACGAGCTACTGGAAGGGGTACGCCCCTGGGCGAGCCTGCCCGTACACCCAGCACACGCCCGAGGCACCCGACGCCTCGGCCACTCCGACGTGAGCCGGCTCGAAGCCCTCACTCAGAGCCTGCGTTCCTTGGACAATCTCCACGGCGGAGGTACGGCCCGTCAGGCCGTCATCGGCCAGCTGGCCGGGGTCACCGACATGCTGGCCAACGCCTCCTACACCGACGAGGTCGGCCGCCGCCTGTTCACCGCCGTCGGCGACCTGGCTGGAGTGGCCGGGTGGATGTGCCACGACGTGGGGTTGCACTCCAGCGCCCAGCACTACTTCCTCCTGGCGCTGCGCGCGGCGAAGGAGGCCGGTACCGCCCACCTGGGGGCGCACATCCTCAACTGCATGGCGCGCCAGGCCAGCCACCTCGAGCACCCCGACGACGCGCTGGAGCTGGTGCACCTGGCGCTCTACGGGGTACGCCGCGTCGCCACCCCGACCGTGCGGGCTGTCCTGCACAGCCTGGAAGCCCGCGCGCACGCGATGATGGGGCACCCCGACGAGTTCGCGCGCTCGGCCCACCAGGCCGAGCTGGCGTTCGGCGACAGCGACACGGTGGAGGAGCCGTCGTGGGTGCGGTTCTTCGACACCGGCGAGTACTACGCCACGATCGGGGTGTGTCACCAGATCGTCGCGCGCGTGAGCGATCCCGCCCACGCAACCCTGTCGGTGTGGATGATGGAGCAGGCGATCCAGGCCCGACCGGTCGAGCGCCACAGAAGCCTGGCCTTCGACCACATCGGCTTGGCCCGAGCTCTCCTGGTGCAAAGAGAAACCGAGGCCGCACTCGCCAAGACCCGGACCGCCCTCGAACTGCTCCCCGACCTGGCCTCCACACGTGTGGTGGACCGACTACGAGAAGTGAGCGTCGAAGCACGTCCCTTCGCCGGGGACGCCCACGCCGATGAGCTGCGCGATCTGGTCAACACCGCATGTGCTCGACCCTGATTCCTTTTCGGAGGTCAGGCCAGCCGGATGTGTCCAGAATCGTTCAGGACCGTTCAGGCGCTGGCCGCGGTCACCCCCGCCCGGTACAGTTGGGAGCGTTCTGGTACACAGCGAGGGGCCCCGGTTTGGTCACTGGGGCCCCTCGCTGTCGTCTCTACGACTTGGCGCTGGAGAGGAAGGCCTGCCACTCGCGCGCGTCCGCGAACGTCAGATGTCCGAGCTCGCGGTGTTGCGTGTCCCGAACGGCGGCGCCACTGGGGAGGTCGGCGATCTCTACGCAGTCGTTCTGGGTTGCGCTGTAGGACGACTTGCGGAAGGTCACGTTGTTCTGGTCTGTCTGGTACACGTCGGTTTCCTATTACTCGTACTTCTTGAGGATCTGGCCCATGAGGTCAGCACTCGCGTCAGGGTGCCACGCCATGACCCGGATGTCGTCCCAGGCGTCCCTGTGCACCTGGACTTCCTCTCCCTCCTCCAGGTAGAGGCCGTCAGTGCGGGTCTCGATGTAGGCGATGGACTGGTCGAGAGGGTTGGCGTAGTCCAGGATCGTGAAGCTCCCGGCAGTCCCGGGATGCAGGCCGATGTCCAGCGGCAGAAGCTGGATCTTGATGTGATCCGCGGTTTCCACGAGGTCGATCAGCTTGGCGATCTGATCCCGCATCACCTTCTTGTCTCCTGCCGGGCGCAGCAGGACGGACTCGTCCAGCACGCACCACAGCTTGGGCGGATCGTCCTGGTCGAGGATCTCCTGCCGCTCCAGTCGGGCCTGGACGATGCGTTCGATGGTCGCTGGCTCTCGAGACTTTCCGATCTTGGTTGAGGCCGCAGCGTACTCCTTAGTCTGAAGAAGCCCGTGCACGACCATCGACTGGTACGTGCTGATGGCCGACGCTTCAGCCTCGAAGCCCACGTAGGCGTCAGTGAACACGTCGCCGTAGCGAGTCCACCAACCCTTCTCTCGGGACTGCCGCGCCAGCAGGACCAGCCCCTCCGCCACCTCAGGAGTAGCCCCGTAGAGGGTCGCCAGCGCTCGGATGATCACCGGGTCCGGTCGCTTCCACTTGTTCTGCTCCATGTTGGTCAGCCGTCCACCCGACCAACCCAGGCGATCGCCGACCTGCTTGGCCGTCAGGCCAGACTCCTCGCGCAAACGTCTCAATTCGGCAGAAAGACGGCGCCGCCTCACCGTCGGGCTGTACTGGTCCGCCACAGCGCGCGCTCCCTTGGTCTTCCTGGCTTTTCGTCGTCCCGTGCTGATGGTAGATCACCCGTTTCGCGAAACTTTGGAGACGCCGATCACAGCAATCCTAATCTTTGTATTGAAAGTTTAGGAGATCAAGGCCATGATGGAGACACCAGAACAAGCGCGGTCTGACCAATCGCACTCACTGAGGAGTCGCGCATGCGATACCTGCGAACGCTGTGGCGAGCACTGTGGACCCCACCTCGTGGCCGCCACGTCCGCTCGAACCTCCGGGCTGCCTCGCCCGACGGCGGCCACCCGATCCCGCGGCCCCCGGCCCTTCGGCAGGAGCCCACCGTCCCGGCTCCGGCCTCGCCCCCGGTGCCCGCGCCCGTGGTGGTGGACGACCCCCCGCTCGTGCGCCCCTACTTCCTGGAGGTCGAGCGCCGCCGCGCCGGACGGCCCACCATCCAGGAGAACCATGACCTCCTCGCCCCTGACGCCGCGAGCTACGAGCCGTCCTTCAAAGCCCCGCCCGTCGACCTGGAGGATCTGGCCATCGCCGGTCGCGCCTGGCGGGAGCTCGCGGGGGTGGGAGTGTGAACCGCCGACGCCGACGCAGTAGCCGCATCCGCCCCTTCCTCCGCGAACTGCCGCACGCCGAGGCCACTGTCGCCACCGGTGCCATCCCAATCGTGCGGAGCGTCCCGACGACCGTGACGGCGGTGGTCCGGTGAACGCCCGCACCCTGGCCGACATGGTCGGCGCGGCTCTCATCCAGCCGCTCGACGCCACCGCCGACGAGCCCGAACTGAGGGCCGTCCACGCCGTCCTGGCCCGCGCGGTCGCAGCCCGCACTCGACACCACGTGCGAGTCCGGCCCGTCCCCGAGCTCGTCGACCTGACGGCCACCGGAGACTACGCCGACCTGCCCGCCCACTGGCTGGTCGTCGACTCCTCGACCGACGGCGTCCTCGGCCGTGTGGGACAGCACGAGTCCGGCCGCTGGTACACGGTCGTGGGAGCTGGCCACGACGGGCCCGATGTGGGGCGCGCGGCAGATGCCATCCGGTGGGTGGCGACTCACAGCTGTGACGCCCGGCCACGCGGACACCCCTGCGGCCAGCCCTACGGTCACCACGGCGAGCACGTCCCCAGTCCGGGGAGGTGGGCCCGGTGATGGACCTGGCGATCGAGGACTTCCTCGACACCATCCGCTCCGCTCTTCAGGTGCCCTCGGGGTCGACGACTGAGGCCCAGGTGACGCACATGGTGGTGATCCAGGCGAACGCGATCGCAGTGGTGATCGCGATCGAGGCTGCTCTGAACTCCGGCGACGTGGAGACCGCGACCGACATGCTGCACTCGGCCACGATCCCCGGCCCGCGGCGGGAGGTGGCGTGATGGGTACGCAGGCCTGGCGGAGCAAGGCCCGAGTGGCCGACGCCATCCGCGGGCGGTGGGTCATCGCCGTGGTCGACGGCGGCCTGCTTGCGCAGCGCCGAATGTGTCTGCCCGAGCTCACCGATTACCAGAAGTCACGCGGCATGGTGAACCGAATCGAGGCTTCGACCTGGGACGATTTGGACCACCTGCTTGCCGAGCAAGCCCGTCTGGCCGACCTGTAGACCGGCCGCGCCCCGACACCTCCGTCCATCAGGGGCGCGGCCACCCGAGGAGAACGACTGCATGAAAGCCAGCTGTCCACCGTGGTGTCGGGTAGTCGAGCCGCACAGCCGACACGAGCACACGGTGTTCAACGACTTCGGTGTGATGGTGAAGGTGCAGCGCACCGATGCGCCGGGCGGGGAGCCCGGCGCGCCGATCGTGGCCACTGAGATCCCCGCCGCACAGGAACCCCACCTGGAGTTGTCCCCGGCCGGGGCGCGCGCCGTAGGGGCACTCCTGGTAGTGACGGGCGCGGACAGGCGGGTCGCTGTGGCTCTGACAACCGCTGCGGATCTGGCCACCCCGTCCTAGCCAGCCGCCCCGGCTAGCCCAGGAGGTGAGGGGCCTGGGCTCAGGGCCCACCGGGCTGCTCCCCGGTGGGCCCAACCTTCACACCGTGCGCCGGACAACGTCTCTGTCCGGCGCACGGCCCAACCTCCCAGGGCGAACTCACCCCCTTGCGCCCCGGGCCGCACCCGACAGAGCGGGTGCACGGGCCGGGCCTGGCTGGAAGCAGGCCCGGCTCATCTCCGCCCACCGGCGCGTGGGCAGGAGCGCACGGGCCCTGTGGATAACTGGTCGCGGCCACCGGGCGCGGGCACACCTCAGACATGGACCCTGACGACGACGTCCCGTTCACCGATGAAGAGCGCGCCCGCATCACCGAGTACGTCCTCAGCCTCGACCCCCTGGGTGTCCAGCTACTTGCGGCGTACCTCGAAATCGACCTCGACCAGCACTGACCTGTGACAATGGGCGGGTGGAGCACATCAGCCACCCGCCGCACCCGGCCACGAGCCACTACCCGCGCCGCATAGCGGCGTGGGTGTGCCGCCTGGTGGAGCCTGACCTCGTGCGCGCGGTCCCCGCACTGGCGGAGTACCCGCGCGCCGCTGGCCGGGTCGCCTGGTACACCACCCAGGCCATCACCCGGGCGCGTGGGTCCGGGCAGGGCGGGCCGCTCGCCATGTCCGCCGTGATTCCCGCGCGTGCGCTCGACGGGATCCTGCCGGAGGATGATGCGGCGATGCTGCGGGCTGTTGAGCTGGACATCACGGACGCTCCCGACCCGGAGGTGCTCCGGCAACGGATCGAACGGCTCACACAGGCCGGGGCGCACCTCCCGGTGCACTTCCTCGATTGACGCGAGTGCGTCCCTTCCGCTCAGCGTGCGCGCCGCATACTGTGGTGCTCCCCTGCCAGGCGGGCCGCCCGCGCCGCGTGAAACCATGGTGCGGGCGGCCTCTACGTTTGCTTCGGCGGTCGGCCGCCGCCGGCCCCGCGGCCGGGCCGGTTCTCCACCCACTGGTCGATCGTCTCGGGCAGCCACACCGGGGACCGGCCGTACTTCCGGTCGGGCGGCGGGAAGTCGCCGGGGCGCGGCGCGCCGTCACGGCGCCGTTTCTCGGCCCCACGGTGGTAGACCGCCACGGTGCCCCGTGTCAGCGGGGTGCCGATCGCTCCGGTGATCCCGTGCTGCTCGTAGAGGTAGCCGGGTAGGTCGTCGAGTCCCAGGTAACTTACGCTCACTGTAGTGACGATACAGGTGTGCGCGCGGTCGGAGAACGCGCGCGACCGCCGGGTCGGGATAGCGTGCGACGGCACACCGCGACGTGCCGGAGGAGGGTGCGTCGTGGACGACGCCCACCCGAAGGCCGACGTGCCTGAGCCGTGCGTCCGCACGTCTGCCGCCAGACGGGAGCGGCCCACCTCGGAGCCCCGAGGAGGTGAGCACCCCACTGAGCCACGAAGAAGCCCCCGGCGGAGCCGGGGGCGGATGAGGGCTCAGTGGATCAGGTGCTCAACGACGAGGACGGCGACGAGGTGGTAGCCGATCCCGGCCAGGCAGATGTGCAGCACGGTGAGGGCTCGGCGGCTGAGGGTGGGCTTCTTGTCGTCCATGATGCGACCTCCGTAGGTGCGGAGTGGGTGTGACGGAGGAGCGGCCATCCCGACCCAAGGTCGCGCGCAACCCCGGCCCGACGAAGGAGGGCCGGGGCCCTGATCTTGTGGCGTCTGCGCCCCGGCGCTGGTCGCCTCGCGTCCGCGCCCCGCTCACAGGGCGACGCCCCGGGGGGTTGTCACACCCAGGTCCCCGGGGCGTCATCTCGCCAGCGGCGCGGGGAGGTCGCACCGTCCGCGCGCGGCGAGGCTTCCATTCTACGAGCGCGTCCGCGCCTCGTAGAGGTCGGCGAGGCGGCCGACATCGGACGCCTCTCTGGCTCCGATCACCTTGCAGGCGTCGGCGAGCGCCTTGACGCGCTCCATCGCCATCGCCAGGCCGGGCCCCCAACGGGTGACGTCGGTGTCCGGCCAGGTCTCGCCTCGTGCCGCGAGGAGTTCGGCGACGGTCTCCCACTCGGTGAGCGCCAGCTCGGTCATGCGGTCGCGCTCGGCTGCGGTGCTCATCGTCACGCCCCCTCTTCTTCTCTCGGCCCGAACGCGTCGAGCCCGGCTTCCCTCAGGTCGGTGTGCAGGTCGCCGTCCTCGTCGCTGCGGGCGTGGGACTTCAGCCAGCCCTCGGCGGTGCCGGGCGCACCGAACACGGTGAGCACGGAGGCGAGGTCCTCGGTCTCCGAGCAGGAGAGCTGCGGGCCGATCAGGCCGACGAGGTCGGCTTCGGCCCACGTGTCGGTGAACCGGTCCGCGAGCTCGACGTCGACCTGGAGGACACGGCGCGCGGGGTAGTCGACGTGGACGGTCATCACCATGGCTCCGTTCGCAGTTCGGCGGCGTGCATCTCCACGGACCCTCCCCCGGGTACCTGCGTGAGCAGGAACAGCGTGGTGGGGCAGGGCCACAGGTAGGCCACCCCGCCGTCGGGGTTGCAACAGCCCCCGCATTCGCCTTCCTCATCCGGGGCGTGCAGGTCCAGGACCGCCATGGCGGCCTCGGTGAGGTGCTCGTGTCCGCACGCCCGGATCAGGTCCTCGATCTGAGCGCGGGTGGAACCGATCAGCGCGTGCGGCTCGTCCGCCTGGTCGCTGCGGCGCAGACGGTAGCGGTAGGCGGTGGACGTCATCCGGTGACAGATCAGGGCACGGGCCCGACGCTCGGCCGCGCGGCGCTTCCACTCGGCCATCATCGCCGTGAACTCGTCGGGGTCGTCCCAGTCGGCGCGGGACATCATGGACTCCTTCCCGGGCCCCGGCTGGATACCGGGGCCCGTCGTTGATCAGGCGGCGAGACGGAAGGCGTCGAACGCTCGGGTCTTCAGGTTCACGACGGCGGGCTGAACAAGGACCCGTTCGGCGCGCGCGGTGGTCGCGGCGTCACCATCCTTGCCCCGGACCGGTGCGACGTGGTCGAGGTACTCCACGACCGACTGGTATCCGGCCCACGCGGTGCCCCGGATGTTGTCCTGGGTCGGGGCGTCGGTGAACAGCTGGTGGACGTCCGTGAGAATCCGGGCCCGGTTGGTGATCTGCCGGTCGGTGGCGTCCTTGGCCAGCGGCCACAGCTCGCGGCCGACGATGTCCATGAACGCCCCGTCGTTCATCTGCTGGTCGAGCATGCGCTCGGCCTCGGCCTGGAACTCGTCCAGGTAGGCGAAGGTCATCCCCAGCGCCTCACGGGCAGCGGTGATACGGCCCCGTGCGCCGGAGGTGTGCCGGATGGCGTACACCGACTGGGCACCTTCCAGCGCGGCGGCCTGGGTGTTGGCGCACACGATCCGCACCGGCGAGACGAGCAACCGCATCGCGGCGCTGCCGTCGTGGGCGTTGAGCGCGGCCACGTACAAGTCCAGCTCATCGGTTCCGGCGACCCTCATGGTCTCGGGGAGCCGCATGGTCACAAAGACCTCGCGCCCCTCGCGCAGGGACCCGGCGGTCTCGAAGTGGGCCCCGGAGGTGTCGGTGATGAAGTCGAGGACCTCGGTGAGTTCCTCGTTCTGGATCGGGCGGTACCGGCCCTTGACGACGCCGAGGGCGTCGGGGCGGCCGGTCTCGGGGTGGGTGCGGACGGTGGCGTAGGCGTCAGGGACGACGAGCGGTGTGCCGTTCTCGGTGATGGACAGCGGGCTGGTGTGGACGTTCCACCGGTCGAGGCGGGCGGTGCGCAGTGCAGTGTCGGCGTCGAAGACGTCCGGCAGGACGGTGCCGAGGCGGTGCCAGGCGTCGGTGCGAGCGCTGACGAAGGAGGCGGAGCCGTCGGAGAACCTTTCCAGTTCGTGTGCCATAATGCGACCTCTCTCGAAAACCTTGCTACGTCTTGTGTAGCTATGTTTTAATGATATCCCAGATCAGCCCGTATTGCTACGGTTCGCGTAGCTAAGTTTTGGGGTCGACATGGAGCTCACCACCGAAGCCGCCGCCCGCCTCGCCGACGCCACTCCCGCCACCATCCGCGCCTGGTGCCGCATAGGGGCCGTCCGGGCCGTCCGGCGCGCCGGACGATGGGTGATCTCCTATGCCTCCCTCGCCCGCCGTATTGCGATCGGCGTCATGGTCCAGGCCGCACGCGCCCGCCGCCGCAGGACCACACGGCGCACCCTGCTCGCCGAGCGGGCCCGACTGCTTCACCGCCTGGCCGCGGTCGACACACAACTCCGACACACGACGGAACCCCGCCGCCCAGACACCGAGCAGCGGGGCGCGTCAGAGGGCGCGATCCGTCAGGCGTCCGCGTCCTGGCCTGAACTTCGAACCTCGCATCCAGAACGCCCGGCGCGCCGCCGTGGCGGCCGATAGAAAGGACACCATGGGAACCATTCAGGAGCCGACCCCCGCCATGAATGGCTGGGGGGTCGAGATGCGCAGAGAGTCCGTCTACGTCAGCGACGACATCGCGGAGATGGACGGGCCCGGCCGGTTCACCGTCCGGGGCGACGGCGTGTCCCTGCCCGCCGAGCACCTCCCCGCACTCATCGCCAGTGTGGAGCTGGCCTGGGACCACTGGATCCGACACGGGCACAAGGAGAGCGAGCCCAAGGAGGCCTTCACCGTCACCCTCGACGGGGACACCGTGGTCATGACCGGCGTCAGGACAGCGCCGAGCCTTGCCTACGCCCACGAGGAGGGGTTGGCGACGGTCCACATGCTGGAGCCGACCTACGCTGAACTGCCCGACCTGTACCGGAAGCTCCACGATGCCCTCGGCTCCTCCGTCGGGGACATCGAACTGCCCATGGAGGACGACGCGTAGACCCCGGGCACAGGAAAGAGGCCCGGCCCCCGCGGGGGCCGGGCCTTGCGCTGAGCCTGGGTCAGTCCCGGATGAGCGCCTCCCATGTGTGACGTCCGGCGATCTGGTCGCCGCGGCCGCCCGTCACCGAGTTGCGCACCCGGCGGGCGACCTGGAACCGGCCGAGCGCCACGGCGGTGCCAGCACCGAACCGCCCGTCCGGCTCGCCGCGGCCGTTGAACGAGTTCGCTGGAGGGTACCCGGCCGCGGCCAGGAGCGCCTGGAGCTTGCCGACGGCGGGACCGGTCGCGCCCTGGCGAAGGGTGGGCAAGGACATGATGGCCTCCTCAAGCCAGTCGGGCGGCGGCGCGGGCGCCGGGTCAGGGTCCTCGGGCGGCCGGGGCGGCGGCACCGGCGCCGGGTCGGCCTCGGTCAGCGCACGCCGGAGCTCCCCCGCGGACTCGGTGCCGTAGACGCCGTCCCGGGAGATGCCGCGGACCCGCTGGAACTCGCGGACGGCTTCCTCGGTCTCGCCGCCGAACCGCCCGTCGGCCCCGTACTCGGGGAGGATGCCGGGCCGCCAGGTGGCGAGCGCCTCCTGGAGCCGCCGGACCGGGGTGCCGGTCATCCCCCGGTAGAGGGCCGGGTCTCCGGTCGGCACCTTCAGGTCGCCGACCTCCCAGTACTCGAAGGCCGGCGGGGCTGGTGACTCGCCGCCGCCACCCCAGTCTCCGGAGCGCACCCGCGCGTACAGGGGTTCGCCGGGGCAGTCGGTTGAGTTCCAGTCCCGGTGCCCAGTGATCGACGTGCGCACTCCGCGCGCGGCCAGCCACGCCAGCAACTCGACGAACGCGGCGAGCTGCTTCGCCGTCGGGGTCTGCGAGCCGCCGAGCATGAACTGGATCCCGACGTGCGTCGAGTTGGCGCCGGGCGCGTGCGCGCCGATCTTGCGGATGCCGCGGCCGGTCAGAACTACGCCGTGGTGGCAGATCAGCAGGTGGTAGCCGATCCCAGCCCACCCCCTGCTCCGATGGTAGGAGTGCATGCTCCGCACCTGAGCCCGGCAGGTGGTGTGCGCAAGGCGCACGAGCGGACCGCCGTTGAAGTGGACGGTCTCGCCCGAGCGGGGGCGGCCGGAGGAACCGATCGAGGACGGGATGCCGACCGTGGCCGCCGACTCGATCACGAGCGCCACGGCTCAGCCCTCCCCGCCGTCGGCCTCCGGCGCCAGCAGCGCGGGGTCGAAGCCGACGTCGTAGTGGTCGAGTGCCTCGGCCTCGTGTGCGGCCTCCAGGTCCTCCACCGTCTCCGGCGCCCACACCTGCAACCGGGTGAGCACACCTCCGGCCAGGACGATCAGGTAGGTGACGAAGTCCTCGGTGAGCGCCTCCTGCCAGGTGACGTCACCGTCCACCAGCTTGACGGCGACCAGCGCGAGGACAGCGCCGACGGCCACGTACAGGGCTGGGTTGCGCCGGTAGCGCGCCAGGTGGCGGAGCCGGTCGTAGTTGGTGACGAGCGCGGCGCCGACGCGCCGGATGATGTCGATGACGGGCACGGTGACCTCCTCGGGTCATGGAAAAACCCGGCGCGTCGGCCGGGTCGAATACGGGTGCGGGGTCAGCTGGCGACGAGGGCGATCAGAACGGACACCACCGTCGGGATGATCAATGTGAGCCCGCCGACGATGAGCCCGGCCCACTGGAGGAAGCGCTTGGTGCGGGCGTCGGCCTCCGCACGCTCGCGTCGAAGCTGCTCCACCGTGACCGCGGTCTGTTCGATCTCGCGAATGCGGGACTCGTGATCCTCGCCGCGACTGACGACCACGCCGAGCATGGTCTTGATCTCGATCAGCAGATCTCTGGTCTCGCGCTCAGGTGCGGTCATGGCGCGGCCTAGTAGTCCCAGGTCATCGCGACGAACTGGGCATGGACCACAGGCACGGGCGAGCTGTGGTTGTGCCACACCTCCACGGCCACCGGCTGCCCCGCGCGCCCCCGAAACGCCCAGGCGCCGACGTTGAACTCCTGGCCGGCCGTGTCGTCGGTGTCGTCCCCGCCGGTGGAGTCCGGGGCAGTGTAGGGGTCGCGCACGAACCGCTCGATGAACTGCACCTCCGGATCGCAGTCCGCGGTGGAGATCGAGGCCCAGTGCACCTTCCGGAACCACAGGAAGTCCCCGTCTGCGGACGGTTCGATCAGCGCGGACTCGGGGTCGGCGACATCGCCTGTTCCCTGGTACATGCCGTTGTCGTTGCGCAGCACCTGGTCGAACCTGATGGTGGTCCAGGTCTGGGGCTGGATCAGCTGGTGCGTGTCGGTGAGCAGCTTGCATTGTGTGGCCACGAAGGCCTCCTCGGGGGTAGAGGGCTACCGGTATGCCGCTGGGGTGACGGCCAGGGCGCGGAGCTGTTCCTCGCCGTGCAGCCACCGGGTGACGCGCACGGTGGACAGTTCGGTGAGCATCCGCGAGTCGACCGCGGCGCTCGCGGCCTGGGTGTCGGCCGCGGCGACGGGTTCGCTGCTCCACCCGACGCCGGTGACGGTGTACCCGCCGGCTCCGTCGGGGGAGATCGTCACCCACTCGTGCGGGAGGAAGATCGCTCGGGCTTCCGCGTCCGCGATCTGGCTGATCGCGTCAGACGGTGTGACAGTCACGGGATGTCCTCGATGGCTAATAGGGGAAAACGACAATTCGGCGTCGGCTGAAGGAACCTGTCCCCGAGCTCACCCTGTATTTCATCTCGAATGTGTTGCTGCCCGGATTGAGATCGGAGTAGTAAACAACATGGCTTGCCTGCAGGCGGTTGTTTGCGCCGGACATGTTAGTGATGGCCCGGCTGTCATTCCCGGCGATATTCGTCGCCCCGGAGACGTCGACCGTGGTTCGCGTCGTCCCGCCGCCATCGTTCCAAGATTCGACCCCCCAGCACACGAGGGCGCCCTCGTTGGACGTCACGGTGACGCTCGGCCCGACCACAGTGCCGTCCAGGTCGGTGAAACTCGTGGACGTGGTGGTGCCCTCGTCGCTGATGGTGAGCCGGACGGGCACGCGTTCGACGATGCGGCCCTCGGACGCGGTGGCGAAATACGCGCCGGGCTGGCTCGCGTGGGCCGGAGCCGTCTCCAGCAAATTGTCGCGCAGATGGATATTCAGTTCCGCAGCGGTGAGAACAGTGTTGGGGACAAACGTTTTCGGTGCGGTCCACGCCATGTCAGATCTCCCTCACAGCGGAAGCACCCACAGTTCACGGCGGAGGAACGACGCCGTTCCGGAGCCTGCCTTGTACTTCGCCGTGAACGTCAGCGTTCCGGCGGTCAGCCCGGTGTGCAGGTGTGTGACACCGATCCGGATCCCGTTGACGGCGGTCACGCCGTCGCGTTGCAGGCTCCAGTCATCGGAGACGGCTTGGGTGTGGTCACCGCTGATCTCCCAGGAGGCGTAGGAGGCGCTCGTGGTGCCATCGTTGTCGATCCAGCAGGAGAGCCCGACCAGCGCCATGGGGCCGCACTCGACCGTGACCGACGGGCCGAACGTGGTCAGGTCGGTGTACGACGTGGAGGCCGTGGACTCCGTACTGGTGTCGACGATGTCGACCGCGGGCAGACGCTGCGCGATCGCGTTGGTCCCGGTCGCGACGAAGTAGCCGCCCGCCGTGGTGGCGAGCGCTGGAGCGCTCTCGTTCAGGTTGTCGCGCACCGAGGCGTTCCACTGGGCCGCGCTGAGCCCAGCTCCCGCCACCGCCGTCAGCGGAGCAGACCACGCCACGACGTGCCCCCCTCCAGGCCTGCGGGCGCCCCTCCCGGCATGAGCTCATGGGCGTGCGCGGCGGCCTCCTCGCGCAGGTCAGCCACCGTCTGTCCGTGCGGGATCCCGTGGCGCACCGCAACCTCGTGGTCGCGCGGGTACCAGTTGCGGGTCTGCGGGACGGGCCGCGTCATGAGCTCGTCCCAGATCGCCTGCGGGTCGCCCGGCCACTCCACCGGTGCGACCAACGTGCAGTTGGAGCACCACACCACGGACTGTCCGGGGCGGAGCAGCTCGGCGCCGCCGCAGTAGAGCCGCACGCAGTCGGCCACCCACCTGGAGTGGTTGACGTAGGCCCGGACAGGCACAGCAGTGACCGGGCCTTGTGTCGACTGCGGCGATTCGTCCGGGCCCGGCTCTGGCCGGTGGCCGCGCGTCCACGAGTTCACCGCGCTGAACGGCTTCAATGTCCCAGCAACCCTTCATCCAGATTCGAGGTGTCGAGCACGAACACGGTGCTCGGATTGTCCAAGCCGTCCAACCCGAACACCCCCTCGTCGAAACCGCGATCGTTGTCGTCGAAGGTGAACACCGACGCGTACTGTTCGCGCACGCGTTCGCACCCGATCGTGACCTGGTGGTCGTGTCCGACGTCGCGGATCGAGTGCTCGATCCGCTCGATGTAGTGATCGTGCGACGTGAACGTCTCGGCCTCGATCAGGTGGATCCGGTCGGAGACGTCGCGCGCGAGGATCTGCGTCATCCGATCGGAGTGGCCTGCGCCGACGACGGTGATCGACATGATCGGCAGGCGCCGGGACCGCTGCCCGAGGATGAGCTGGGCGATCGCGGTCACGTCGTGGACTCCGGCCAGCCCCAGGTCGCCGTCGTAGGAGCGCGGGCCATGATCGGCGACCGACTCCGTGTCCTCGGCGCGGACCTGCACGGTGCGCACAGCAGGCACCGGGTAGGCCCGAAGGCGAAGGCCGCTGATGGTCGCGCCGACCGGCCCGGCCTTGAGCTGGATCTGCGTCGACTGGCCGCTCGTGCGCGAGAGGCTGACCTCGACCTCTCCGGCTTGGACGACGAAGTCGTGCTCCTCGGGGGTGACCCGTTCGTAGGCTGCGGAGATCAGCCGGACACCGAGAACCGGGGTGACCGCGCCAGTGAAGGGTTCGTCTGCCTGCACACGGATGTTCCGCGTCTCCCCAGCGGCCAGGTTCAGGATCCCCTCGTCCTCCCACACGACCGTGCGAGCGACCGGCTCGCGTTCCTCGACCGCGACGTCGATGGTGTTGACCAGATCGCGCCACCCGACGTCATAGCTCACGGGCGCGGAGAACTCGGGCTCGCCTCCGGTGTCCCGGAACGTCGCCTGCACGTTCAGCGACGCGGAGCGCAGAAGCCGGTGGTGTCGGCCACGGAACACAAAGTCGCCGAACGGTGACACCATCGCCAGCGCGGAGGGTCCTTCGGCCTCCACGACCGCGGCCAGGGCGTCGAAGGCGTCCTCGCCTTCCACCCACCACCACTTCAACGTGGTCGCGCCGGCGTCGATGGCCCGCTTGTCGGCGGGCCATCCGATCTCATCAAGGATGACCCCGACCGCTTCGCCCGTGCTCAGCGAGGGGTACAGCGCCGTGGACAGGTCAACGCCCCGGAGGCGCCCCAGCGTGTCCAGCGCCGTCAGGTGGACCGACCGAGACTCGCGGCCAGGGTCGATCTCGTAGTCGTCCAGGAACCCGTGGTAGAGCGGGTAGACCGTGCCCTGCCAGGTGGCCCGAATGGCCACCGGCTTGCCTGAACCGAGGATCCCGCCCAGCGGCGAGTTCGGGTTGTCGACGGTGTAGTCACGCGACCGGTTGTCCAGCTCCAGCCCGGTCTGACCTGGCGAGATCGCTGCGAGATTGCGAGCCTGGTCCCGGCCGCGGGTGATGTCCACCTGGGTGCGCACGCCGAGCACACGATCGGTGATGTCCTCGCCGGGCCCGAGCATCTGCACCGAGTCGACGTACACCTCATCGCCCGCGCTCGCGCCCGCGGACTGGTCGGTGCGGACCACTGAGATCTGGTCGACCCACACCTGCTCGCCTGAGGTCGTGTCGCCGACCGGCAAGACCTTGAGGTTGACGGTCGTGCCACTCGCACTGAACTGGCAGGTGATGCGCTCCCACTGGCCGGTGACCGTGGAGGCGTCGCCGAACACGCCTTCGGCGAACAGGTTGATGGCGGGGCTGCCGGAGGGCACCCACACCCACGCCGAGAACTCGTACTCTGCGGAGGTCGTCATCCCTGCCGCGTCGCGTTGCGACTGGGGGAACGTGCCCGCGGTCGCGGTGTCCCAGCCGATGAGCAGCGACCCGGACCCCTGGAACGCCCTAGCGGTGGAGTGGGCGAGCACGGGCGGCCCGCCGCCGCCCGGCACCCAGTGGGTGGCGATGTCGCCGCCGTCGTTGGATATCTC
The DNA here is from genome assembly GCF_040660275.1 of Nocardiopsis sp. NPDC049922. Taxonomy (NCBI): domain Bacteria; kingdom Bacillati; phylum Actinomycetota; class Actinomycetes; order Streptosporangiales; family Nocardiopsidaceae; genus Nocardiopsis; species Nocardiopsis sp. NPDC049922. The sequence continues at coordinate 72,727 of NZ_JBFAME010000010.1, forward strand.
CGACGCAGACTCGAATCCGGAGGTCAGTGCCTCCTCGAAGTCGGGCACGATGATCGCCGTGTAGGACGCAGCGTGCGCGGTGAACGTGAAGGCCAGCCGCTCCCACTGGTCAGTGGCTGTGGAGGGAGCGGACCAGCCGACCCCGAGCACACCCAATCGGACCGGCGGCGCCCCGGAGGGGACGTACACCCACGCCGACAGGTCGTAGGAGCGTCCGTCGCGCAGGGAGGTGAGCACCCTGCGAGCGGACTGCTCCGGGCTGGTGTCCGTCCACTGCGCTCGCAGGGATCCGCGGCCGGTCCGGGCTTGGAGCTGCGAGGCCGACAGGGTCGGCGACAGGTCCGGATCCGGCGTCGGCTGAACCGAGGCGACGGAGACCGTCAGGCCGTGGGCGTGGACGTACTCGGCGTTGGCGGTGAATGTGTGCGTCGCGGTCGCGGCGCCGGTGGTCAGCTGGCGTGTGGCGAGACTGCCTGCACAGAAGTCGTTCGAGGACTGGTCGCTGCGCTGGACGAACCCGTTTGGCGCGTCGATGTCGACCGGCTGACTGCCGGCAGTCGTGTACGTGATCCGCAGCCGCGGCTTCTGGGAGGAGGAGGCATCGGCGCCCCGCCAGTACCCGTAGTCGTTCCGGTTGCCCGCGTTGGTGCGGCCGGTCGTGATCCCCTTGGTCGTGTTGTCCCGCAGCTCTTCACCGATCGCGGTGGGCAGGTCGACGTAGGTGGTCTGACCCTTCGTCCACGAGTGGCTCGACCGGTTGAATGTGCCGTCCGTGCTCGACGATCCAGCGGGCTCCGTTGCGTTGTTGTGGCTCCCGAACCGGGCGGTTAGCCCCGAGTTGTACCAGGAGTGTTCATTGCTCATCCGCAGCTCGACGCGGTCGATCGTCGAGCCCGCGAGGTCGGACTGGATCGTCGTGTAGTCGAAACCGGCCTTCCCATACTGATCGCCGGTGCCGTCCCCCAATTGCGAGTCGCCCTGGTAGAGACGCTCCGTGGACCTCTTCCCGAATCCGTACCAGGACGCGGACCAGGTCGCGTCGTAGGTCTTGACCAGGGTCTCCGGCGGCGGGGTGGTGTACTGCGCCGACACCCACCGCAACTCAACATCGTCCGCGTTGGTCGGCGTCACGCCCGGGGTCGGGATCTCGGTGTCATCGGAGAACGGCGAGAACGTACCGACGACCGGCGTGACCGCGGCGTCCCCTCCCTGGACGGCGGCGATGGCCACGCACCCGTCCGCGCCGGACGCCTGGGTGAACCCGTAGCTGGCGGGCTCGCTGCCACTGGCCTCCTTCCACCACACCTTCGTATGCAACTGGCCAGTGCCGCCGGTCAGCGTGCTGCCGAGCTGCTGCCACGTTGCGCCGCCGGTTGGAGCGCCCAGGTCTGCGGAGTCACCGAGGTTGGAGGCCTGGAACGCCACGAGGATGTCGCCCGCGACGGCGCCAGCGGGCTTAGTTACCGAGAAGGACGCGGACGCCGACTCCGCTGAGGACACCGACCGGATGCTGGCCGGGGTCGGATCCGGCGGCACCGGCGGGTCTGGGTAGCCGACCCAGGAGTCCAGTCCGGCCTCGAACTCACCCAGGTCCAGGCCGCCGTCGCCGTCCCAGTCGACCAGGAACTCGTAGCTCGGGATCATCGGCGCGCCCTCACCGTCCCGCGCGCGACCCGGCCCTTGTGCTCGGCGTCCGCGAGCGCCGCCACGACCATGTCCTCCGCCTGACGGCGGCTGGTCACCGGCCCGTGGAAGTGCAGGTGCAGCTCACGCGGAGCCGGGTCGTAGTCGGCGCGCTTGAGCGGCTCGGCCCTACCCAGCCGGTTGTCGAGCAGGTTGAGGCCAGGGGCCAGTCGCGCGCCACGGTCGGCGATCGTCGCCCGGCCGCGGTTCCCCGCGGTGGTGTCGCCCATGACGGGCCGGAAACCGTAGGTCGCGGTGTACAGCGGGTTGCGGGCACCGCGAGCGGAGGTGCCCACGACGACGCCGCGCGATCCTCGCGACTCGACGTTGACACCCATCAACGTTCCGCTCATGTGACCGACGCCGGAGTGGGTGACGCCGACCATCCACGGGGACTGGAGACTGCGCACCCACCCAGGGGGTGCCGTAGACCCGAAGCTGTGGGTGGTGTGCATGCGCGCGTGCCTGGGCGACTGGCCGCGGATGACCCGTTCGATCACCGAGGTGAAGCCTGAGCAGTCGTATCCGCCGGGGCCGACCCCGCCCCACACGTACGGCTTGCCGCGCTGTGCTCGCGCGAACCGGGCCGCCCGCTGCAACCGCGCGGAGGCCGATTCCAGACCGACCCACCCGGCCGCTCCTCCGACGAGGGAGGCGGCGTGGTCGCGGTCGGCGCGGCCGAACCGGTCGAGCACCTTCTCGCGGATCAGTCGGAAGGCGTGATACGGCAGACCTTGGAAGTCCTGCTTGGTGCCGAACCGGTCCTTGAGCTGGTCGCGGAGCGCGTTGATCGGCGCGGTCGCGGTCTCCTTGACCTTGCCGACGATGGTGTCCCAGGCGTCGCTGAGGAAGTTCGAGACTGACCCGAGGATGCCGCCGCGAGCGAACCCGACGCCGCGGGAGAATCGCGGCAGGCCGTCCCGGGGGGCCTGGCCGAGCCCGAGCATGCTGGTGCGCTCGCTCAGGCGCCGCACTGCGGTGACCCCGCCGCTGTTGCCGACGGCGTTGAGCCAGTGAACGAACCTGGGCCCCAAGCCCCTGACGACCTCGGGAACCAGGACGCCCTCACCGCGGCGCATGGGGGTAAGTACGTCGTCACGCTTGGCGGCCTGGAAACCCGGGATGACACCGCCGCGCCGGAATCCGCGAAGGGTCACCCGGCCAATCCGGCTGATGCCGGGAACCTTGTCGGCAACTTTATTCCACAACTTCCGAAGACCGTTGTTGAAAACGGTGTTCACCACGAATTTGACGGGAGCCTTCGCAACCGATTTCAGTTTGTCCCAGGCTTTTTTGACACCGTCCTTCGCGCGCTCGAAGGAATCGATCACCCTGTCCTTGAGCGATCGGACAGCGGACACGACGCGGTCGCGCAACTGGGTGGCCCTGCTGGTGAGCCAGCTACGAATGGTGTCCCAGATCGACCGTGCCCGATCGCGCAATCCGGTGAACACTGCGACGGCGCTGGCGCGCAAGGCGACAAAGGCCGCGACGATCCGCAGGTGCAGGTTGACGGCCGCCGAAATCGCCCTCTTGGCCAGGCCGAGGACACGGGAGATGATCCAGTTCTTGATCATCTCGAACAGCGCTGCGGCCCGGTCGCGCAGGGAGGTGAACCAGCTGATCACCCCGTTGACCAGATCCGGGATGATCGAGTTTCCGACGATCCGCTGGTACAGGTCAACAATCGGTTGGATGATCGCCTGGTACAGGGCTCGCAGGATGCCCTTGACCAGGGTGACGGCGCCTTGGAAAATCGCGACGACGGCTGTCCACAGGCCGCTGAATATCTTTTTGACGCCTTCCCACATTCGACGCCAATCGCCAGTGAAAAGACCGATGAAAATATCAAGGATCCCCGAGATCACTGTGAGGGCGCCGGAGAAAACGCCGGAGATGATCTGCCAGGCCGCTTTAATGATCGTGACGATTAGAGTGAAGGCACCCCGGAAAATACCGACGACGAACGTCCACAGGCCGCTCACGACCGCGCTGATCCAGCCGCCGTGGATTTCCCAGATCCCCTGGATCCAGCCGACCACGCCCATGACGATTTCGACGAGCTGACCGAAGATCTCCCGCAGCTTGGGCATAATGCCCTGGAACCATTCCGTGATGGCCGACCATGTGGAGATCGCGGTTTCTTTGATAGTCGGCCAGGTCGCTGTCCACCAGGCCACCAGCGCGTCGAGCCCAGGCTTGAGGACGCCTTCCCACAGCGCGTTCCACCCGGACTTGATGCCGTCCCAGGTGGCCATCACTGCTGACCGGAAGGTCTCGGATCTTTGCCAGGCCATCCACACGGCAGCACCGAGGGCGACCAGCCCGGCGACGACGGCGACCACGATGCCGACCACAGGGGTCAGGACGGCGCCGATCGCGCCGATCGACGCGACGAGCGCACCGATCATGACGATCAGCGGGCCGACCACCGCGGCGACGATGCCGATGACCACACCGATCCGGAACAGCATCGGGTTGGCCTGGGAGAACGATTGGATCCACCCGGTGACGACACCCACGAGTTCGGTGGCCCAGGCCAGCAGTCCGGACTCGGCGATCGCGATCGCCAGCCCTTCGATCGCGGACTGGAGTTCCTTGACGCCGCCGTTGAACCCCTCCATCTGGGTGGCGGCGATGCTGCTGGCGGTCCCGCCCGCCTGGCGGAGGTTGTCCGTCAGGTCCGACAGTGCTCCTGAGCCCTGGGAGAGGAGGGCCTGCAGGGCCGGCCCTCCTTCGACCCCGAAGATGTCGAACATGTCTGCGGTGGATGCCCCGGCGCCTTCCAGCTGGCCGAGGATGTCGGTGAGGGAGCGCAGTTCACCGTTGGAGTCCAGGACGGACACGCCCAGGTCGGACAGGGTGGTGGCGATCTGTTCGGTGGGGGAGAGCAGGTTGGCGATCGCACCCCGCAGCGCGGTGCCGGCCTCGCTGCCCTGGATGCCTGCGTTGCCGAGCAGGCCGATCGCTGCGGAGACTTCCTCGAACTCCAGCCCGGCGCTGGCGGCGACCGGGCCCACGTGTTTGAACGACTCACCGAGCATCGTCAGGTCGGTGTTCGTGCTCGTGAAGGTCTTGGCCAGCACGTCGTTGAGCCGTGAGACCTCAGAGGTCTGCATCCCGTAGCCGGACAAAATGTTGCTGGCAACGTCGGCGGCAGTGCCTAGGTCCACCGCGCCCGCAGCGGCCAGGTTGAGCACACCCGGCAGGGCCTCCATGGTCTCTGCGGCGTCGAACCCCGCCATGGCGAGGAACTGCATGCCGTCGGCGGCCTCCGACGCAGAGAACTGCGTCGTCGAACCGAGTTCCTTGGCGAGGTCCTTGAGTTCCTCGAACTCGGCGCCGGTCGCCCCGGACACCGCGGCGACCCGCTGCATGCTCGCCTCGAAGTCGCTGGCCGTCGCCAGGACAGCGGCCCCGACCCCGACGATCGGCGCGGTCACCGTCGCCGACAGCGTCGACCCGACGCCGACCATCCTCTGGCCGACGGCCTGCATCTTCCCCGAGAACCCGTCGATGTCCCGGATGGCGTCCTTGACACCCTTGGACGTCCACTTGCTGAAGATGTTGAAGCCCAGGGAGGTGACGGCGGCCATGGTGCGCCACCCCCCTCAGGGCCTCTATCCAGATGTGTCGTCCTGCGGACGCGAGACGTGCTCGATGTCGCGCGGCAGCGTGTGCTGCTTCGTCTCAGGCGTGTTGGCCTGCATGAAGTTCAGGCGCAACCGCCGGAGCTCCTCCAGCAGTTGGGCCGCCAGCTCCACCTGGTCCGTCCACTCGGCGTGGGCTCGGCCTCCGGCGCGGGCCGCGCCGGTCGCTGACCCTCGGGGGAGACGGGACACGAGCACGTGCAGGCGGCGGATGCTCATGTCCCCGGACAGGAAAGCGGCGAGCTGGTCCTCGGTGCGCGGGTAGTAGCGGGCGAGGTCGGCCTCGACGTCCTCGGAGTGCTCGGTGACGAGCACCGCGAGGGCGAGCAGCTCCTCGGGAATCAGCTCCCAGAGCGCTCCGAGGCTGAGGACTTTCCCGTCAGGGTCTCGCCGAGCCGCTTGACTGCGGCCTCGAACTCCTCCTCGGTGACTTCGGCGTCCTCCAGCCGGTCGAGCTGTGCGGGGGAGAACCCGACGGTTTCGATCGCGCCCCACATGTCGCCCTGCGACATCTTGCGCAGGAACTTGAACCGCTTCCACTTGCGCGGCAGCACGAGCTCCAGCATCTCGTCGTCACCGAGCGGGAGCTGGAACACCTGTCGTGTCCCGGTGGCCTCCTCCTCGGCCGCGTCCGCGGCGTCCGTAGCCGCGTAGTCGATCTCCTTCGGCCGGACCGGCTGGCGTGCCGGCTGCTTGCTTGCCATCTCGGGTCTCCTTCTCACTGGTCTCGGGTCAGGTGTGGTGGTGGGACGGCCCGAGGACCCGAGACACCCGGACCGCCCCACGTCTCATCCGCCCGCAGCGGCAACCTGCGCGGCGGCGTCGTCCAAGACCTTGCGCAGGTTCGCCTGGACCTCGGGCTGCATCTCGCCGAGCGGCTCCATGAACCAGCTGCCGCCCTTCTGGTCCACCCACCGCCAGTCGGCGCGGTCGGTGCCCTTGCGGGGGAAGATGGGGTGCCGCCAGCCGCCGTCCCTGTGGCGGGTCCGGGAGTCCAACCCGCGGGGGATGACCGACTGCTCGGCGTCGGGCATCGCGGTGATGATGCGCATGCCCATCTTCGTGCTGGCGCGGGCGCGCACTCCGCGGGCGACCGTGCGGCGCAGCTGCTTGGGCTTGTGCGGGTGCTTGGCGGTACCGCCCCGCTTGCCCGCCGAGGGCAGGCCCTTGGCCTCCCGCTTGACCCGCTGCACACCGACCTTCGCGGCCTTGCGCAGCTCCGAGCGGAGCTTGGTGGGCAACTTGGCGTCGATCTGCCGGAGTTGGGCCGCGACCCGGGCGACCTCGCGGCCGAGCTGGATCTCGACGTCGAGCGGGGGCCGGTCCGAGCGCCGAGCCATCCTCAGACCGTGTTCTCGGCGATGCTGCCCTGGGCCGGGAACGTCACGCTGTTCTCCGACAGCTCGCCCGGCGCGCCGGTGAGCGGCGTGTACTCCAGCAGGATGCACGTCCCCTCGTACTCCGGGTTGGTGGCCGACACCGGGTCCGAGGTCGGGCGCACCCTCACCGTGAACTCGGTTTCGTTGCGCTGGAGCGGCGACAAGGTCGCGTTCACACTGGCGGCGCTGTAGTCCTGCATGAACTGGATCTCGAAGCTGTCGTCGGACAGGCCGTGGGCACGGCGCCGTCCTCCAGACCCGAACGAGGTGGTGTCGACCTCGTTCTTGGTCATGTTGACCGTGACCTGGTTCGACCCGTCCGACAGGTCGACGCCGTCGATCTCGATCCGGCAGTTCTTCAGCACGATCGGCGTAGCCATTCGCCTACTCCTTCACTTCGTCCGGCCGACCGGCCGAGTCCTGGGCAGCAGAAAGCCCCGGCGCCTGCCGGGGCTTGTCGGGCTTCTTCGCTGTCTTCTTCGGCGGCGGATCGGGCTCCGGGGCCGGTGTGGGCTCCACGTGCCCGGCGGCCCTGAGCCGGGCCGCGTGCTGTACCTCCAGTTCCACCTGCTCGCCGCGCCGCTTGCCGAGCACGGCGTGCGGGCCGATCACCGTGTAGGTGCCGTAGCGGAGTGGGGGCGGCGGGGGCGGGGCCGGGCGCGGACGCCGGCGGGGACGGGGCGGCATCAGAGCTTCACCACCGCGCGCGTCACCGATGTGGTGTCGGAGTAGACGAGCTCCGCCTGGTTGTTCTCGTTGCGGTACACGCTCAGCAACGGCACCCAGACCTCATCCGAGGCGTTGACGGTGTACTGCTTGTCCGGGTAGGTGTCGCCGGACTCCAGCGTGGGCTGCCCGGTGATCGTCACCGTCTTGGAGCTGACGTCGCCGTTCTTGACCACCAGGAAGTGGGTGCTGCCTGTCTCCGTGGTGTCCCCGACCGCAGCGGCGGCGAAGGTCGGCGCCGTCCCCGCCGTGGTGATGTTCTGCGTCGTGATCAGTGCCATGAGTCCCTCCGGTCACACTGCTTTGACCTCGACACGCAGGTCCGCGCCGAGGTAGTCGAGGCCGCCCCAACCGACCAGCCCGTAGTGGTCCACCTGGGACACGCGCGCCGAGGACGCCACCACCTCGCCGTCCAGGACCAGGTCGGTCATCCCCGCGTCGATCGCGGCCTTGACCGACCTTTCGTCCTCGTCGGCGAGGTAGGCGTCCAGCGCGGCCTGGGCGGCGTCGTCGTGGCCGGTGGACACCATCACCTTGACGGTGAAGTTCATCTCGACCAGGCCGTTGCGGAACGCCTGGTCGTAGCGGACCGCGGGGACACCCCCCGAGGAGGGCACCCCGGGAATCACCACGGCGGCTGGCGGGGTGATCGACCCGGTCCACCGTTCGCTCACCCTCAGCCCCTCGATCGTGCGCAGCCGGTTGGCCAGAACGGTGCGAACCTTGGTCACCGACGCCATCAGGCACCCTCTCCGGCGGCCAGCTTCGCCAGCCGCGCGTACTTCTCGGTGGTGGTGTGGCCGTCCCAGGCCGCCCGCGCGTCATCCGCCGCGACCGTGGGCACGTGGCCGAACAGATCCAGGTCAGCGGGTGCCAGGTGCCAGGACAGCTGCCCGACCGGTGAGGTCACGTAGATCACGGGCCAGTCGGGTTCGTCGGTGTCGTTGTAGGAGATCACCGCCGGATACCGGGCGGTCAGGTGGGCGACCAGGGCGGCGCGCTCACGGTAGACGTCCATCACGCGATCCTCGTCGTCGTCTTCCGGTACGGGGCGAGCAGTGTCAGCGCACGGTAGTTCTCGCGCACCCGGATCAGCCCGAAGTCGTCGGACCCGTGGACGCCGAAGGGGGCGTCCGACATCTTGAACAGGTCGGCGGCCGTCACCAGGGTCGCCTCCGCCACCGGGTCGGGGACGGCCGCCCACCCCCATTGGGCAGTGACGCGCACCGTGGTGCGGCGCCCTGCCGGGAACGCCCGGTCGCTGACGGCGCGCACCCGCCAGAACGGCCACCCTTCGACACCGTCCTGGAGGCCGTCGAGCGGCTCCAGTTCGTAGTCGGCGCTCGTCCACGTGGTGTCGAACGTGCCGTCCCCGGTGGTGTCGGTTTCGACCACCAGGTCGGTGATGGTGTGGAAGTCGTCCACCATCACCAGCGCGGCCGAGGTGGGCCGGTAGCGGCGGGCCGTCGCGGTCGCGGTCTGGTTGAACTGGCGGCGGCAGAACTTCTCCACCCCGCGGCTGGCGGCCGTCAACGCGGCTGTGAGCCGGTCGTCGTCAGCGGTGTCGACGATCGTCGGACGGAACCAGTCCTTCAGCTCCGACAGTGTGGCGTAGTCGTCGCCGAGCGCCATCAGTCAGCCCCTGTCGCTCAACGCGAACGCCGGATCCGCGACCGCACCGGTGTCAGCCACAGCTCACCATCGGGATCCGCTGGTGGTGGCCTGGTCGTCCTCGTCAGAGGAGCCGGTGTCGGCTGCCTTGTCGGCGGAGCCCTGCCGGGCCTTGTTCGTGCGGGGCTGGCGACGCTTCGCCCCGGTCGGCTTGTTCCCCTCCTCCTGGGAGGGCTTCTTCTCCTGGCGGGCCTCCGGCTCCGGGGTGAGCGCACCGAGCCGTTCGGCGTCGGCGCGACTGACCCGACTGCCCGGGGTGGCCCACAGCCACCGCGCCGCAGGGTGCCCGTCCGGCACCACCCGCTCGCCGTCCTCGGTCAGGTACAGGCGCCGTTCGACGGTGACCATGCCCTTGCTCGCGTCGGGGTCCTTGGCCCTCTCGTACACCAGAGCCATCAGACCAGCTCCACGTACCAGACGACGGCCCGGAAGGCGCCCGCGGTCAGGGCGCTCCCGGCGATGGTGAAGGCGATCGACCGTTCAGCGGTCGTGGCCACCGGCGCCGACGTCGCCGTCAACGAACCCCGCTTCGCTCCCGTGGAGTCCCACGGGGCGGCCGTGCGGTCGCCCGCCGCCTGGATGTCACCGGCGGACTCCACGTCGATGGACACGTCGTCGGTGCCGGTTCCTCCGGCCAGCACGGTGTCGACCTGGAGCAGCGAGTCCACGATGATCGCGCCCGAGGGGATCGTGTCGCCTCGCAGCGGGATGGTGGACACGGCGCCGCCGTCCACGTCGAAGTCGTAGAAGCCCACGGCGGGCTTGGGAAGGCCGAGGAACTGGCTGGAACCGAGCTTCCTCGTGCCGGGAATGACGGACATCTTCACTCCTCACCGCGGGGAGGACCACGAGCGTGGTCCTCCCCGCGACAGGTCTCGGCTTACAGCCCGGTCACCTCGGCGAACGCCTTGGGCCGGTGGTGGATCATCGCGGCCCGCAGGTCCGCCCGGATGGCCAGCTTGCCGTCGACGAAGAACGTCGAGTGGCTGTTGGACACCTGCACGTCGATGCCGCGGCGGATCGCCAGCTCCGAGAAGTTGGCGTAGTCCCCCAGCAGGATCTTGGTGGCGGGCGCGGCCGTGGTCTCCACGACGGGCACACCCCAGATCGTCATCGGGCCCGGCATGCTGGGGTGGCCCCAGATGTACTGGCCGTCGGCGGTCTTGAGCAGGCGCACCGACTCCCAGTGGGAGGGCCGCGCGTACACCACGCTGGGCTCGGCGAACCCGTCCTCGCGGACGAGCCGCATCGCCTTGTAGACGGCGTCGGTGATCGGGTCCGCGCCGAGCGCCTGCGACTGGATGCCGGAGACGTTCTCGGTGCCCAGCAGGTTCGGTGCGATCCCGGTGCCGAGCAACACCTGGGAGTCGAGCCGCTGGCGGAGCATGAACGGCAACCGGTTGTTGACGTAGTCCCGCGAGCGGGGCTCGTCCTCGAACTGCTCGTCGGTCACGGGCAAAAACACCGCGACCTTGCGGACACTGTGCGACCGCTCGGTCAGAGCCAGCGCACCCTCCGGGTACGACGAACCCTCCGCGGTCTCTGCCGCCGCGTTGGTGAAGGTCGTCTCCTCCATGAACACGACCGCGGCCTGGGTGGTCGTGGTCTGCGGGATGAAGTCGACCACGTGCGGTGCAGGCCGGGTCGGGAACATCTCGACACGGCCGGTGCGGGTGGTCTCGGGGTCCCACCCGGCGCCCGTCTCGAATAGGGTCTTCAGGTCGATGTTGAGGGTGGCGACCGGACCGGAGTCCGAGCCGCGCTCGTAGTTCTTCCACGCCTTGGACTCGGTGATGATCTCCCCGAGGTTCTTACGGCGGCCGTCCTTGAAGTGCAGGCCGTCCTCGGCGCCCTTGCGGCCGTCCGGTTCGCTGCCCGGCTCGGCCGACCCGCCGTGTTCCTTGGCCTGGGCGGCGGCGCGGGCCACCACCATGAGCTCGTCGACCTTGGTCTTGCGCTCGTCGATCTCGACGTTCAGGGCCCGGATGTGCTCGACCTTGGCCTGGGTGTCGCCGGAGATCGACTTCACCTTGGCCATGTCGTAGTCGGGCCCGGCCTCGGTGAAGATCTTCGCGAGCTCGTCGCGCTTGGCGTTCAAGGCGCTCTTCGCCTCGGTCAGCGCGGGGAACTCGATGATCCGCTCACCGGCGTCCAGTGTCGCCGTCATCGCGTCACTCCTTCGTGCAAGCGGGCCAGACCGGCCAGGAAGGTCGAGGCGAGTTCCTCGTCGCTGACCGTGCCCGCGGGTGGGGTGGTGAGCAGGGCCTGAAGCTGCTTGAGGTCGTCGCCGATCCAGTCCAGGAGTTCGGTGTTGCCCCGGCTGAGCGTCTTGCCCTTCTCAGCACGCAGGGCGACCACCCTGGACGCGCTTTCGATGACCCCCGACGTGTAGGCGAGGGCTTCGACCAGTTCCTCGTTGAGGGTCTGGTTCTTGGTGGGCCCGGCGCTGCGGTCCCGCAGCTCCGGGGGTTCCCGGTCCGCATCACGCACGTGTGCGGCCAGGTGGTCGTAGACGGCCTTGCGGTCGGCGTCCGACAGGTCGGTACCGTCGCGGGCTCCGTTGAGGACGGCGATCCAGGACAGGCACGCGCGCAGGTTCGCGGGCCCGTCGATGCCGTGGTGGTGCGGGAAGCCGTAGCTGGACTTGGCCTCGGGGTCGCCATCGGGGTCCACCCACGCGTACACGGTGCGCAGGTGCGAAGGGCGGGCGTCCTCGGGCAGCCGTCGCTCGGTGGCCGCCGCATCCCAGGAGGTGGTGGCCACAGCGGTCTCGTGCGCGGGCACCGACCCCTTCACGGCGGGCACACGACCCTCGCCGGTCCGGGACTTGGTGGCCAGGGTGCGGGTGCCGATACCCGCACCGAGGAGGACGGGGCTGACCTCGTGGACCTTCAGCCGCCTGAGCAGCCGCACCCGCTGGCCGTCGCGCTCGCCCGGTTCGGCGTCCTCGATGTCGAACCCGTAGCTCCACTCCTGGAGGGCGCCCATCTGCTTGACCGTCTCGAACGTGTCGCGGCCGTGGGTGGTGCCCATGAAGAACTGGCCTTCCAGGACCGCGGTGTTGTCGCGCACCCGCACCACGCCCTTGCCGACGGGCAGGGCGCCTCCCCACGAGGTGTGGTTGTAGGAGCTGATCCGTACTGGGGCGCCGTCGGTGATCGCCCCGGGCAGGGTCACGTCCCCGTCGTGGTCGATCATGTCGAACGTCGAGAACACGGCCTGCACGATGCCCTTGTCCGCGTCCTTGATCTCGACCCCGCGGAGGGTCTTGACGTCCATCAGTCCTCCTCTTCCGAGGTCGCGGGCGGCTCGCCCGATGTGGGTTCACTTGCTGCCATGGGTGGCTGCATCTGCACGCTGACCAGGCCGGTGTGGCTGCCGATCAGCTGGGTGACGTCCCTGTTGGCCACGGCCCGCACGACGTCGTCGGGACCGAAGCCGGCCTTGACTCCGGCGTCGATCGCGTTCATCTCGGTGCGCACGACCTCCGCCTGGTCCTGCTCGTCTTCACGCAGGAACGCGATGTCGCGGTCGTCGTACCAGAGGGTCGCGCCGTCGTCGGGAGGGGTGACCAGGGTCTGCAAGCTCGCGGAGACGCCGCGCCACAGGGGACGGACGGTGCCATCAGCGAACCGGCGGCGCGCGGCGGAGAAGTTGCCCTGGTTGAGCGAGGACCCTTGCAGACCCTCGGAGAAACCCACCCAGGACGGGGGGACCCCGGCGGCCGAAGCGATCCGGGACTCGCCCTTACCGACCGTCTGGGAGAACTCCAGCTGCCTGAAGTCCATGGTGAGCGGGGTGACGTCCGCGCCGCCCATGAGGAACAGCGTCTTGTAGGCGTTCTCCGCGCCCTGGTGGGTGGCCTTGAACGTCTCGACGAATTCGTCGAAGGCGTCCTCGGACACCTCCTTGTCGAACTTCACGACCATGGAGGGGTTCGCGCCGTTGGCGAAGAACCGGTCCTTGTGCCGGGTCGACGCCTTGTCCGCGCCGATGTCCCGCAGCACCGGGGTCAGCCACGACATGCCCCGGTACCGGGCCACCGGGTCGGGGATCGGGGAGAAGTGCGCGACCTGGTCGGGCATGAGCAGCGTCTCGGTCACCGCGGCCGTCCCGTCGCGGTTCGTGCCGTTCATCCGGGGCCGGTACAGGAATCCGCCGACCCGGTTGTCGATGGCCCACGGGTCGCCCGACCGCGACACGATGATGATCGTCATCCAGTCGGGACGCATGCGCACCGCGCGGCGGCCGGGCCCGGCGGCCGCGCGGCCGAACCGGCCGTTGTCGTCGGTGACCGTGAAGAACGCGTTGCCCGCCAAGTCGACATCCTGGATCGCGTGCGCGAGGAGTTCGCCGGTCGTCCCCGACGGCCACGGGTGCTCCAGGATCGCCAGCTCGGGGGAGCCGAACAGGTCCTGGGGCCGGCCGTTGACGATGCGCCGCCACTGGAACCGCGCCTCGGAGAACACCATCTGCCGGGCCACCATGCACGAGAACACCGGCCCGGACGCCTTGAACGCGGCCTCGACGTAGCCCTCGAAGTCGTTCTCGACCTGCTCCTGGTCGGGCAGGGAGGAGACGAACGCCGACCGGAACGGGTCCAACGACCAGAACGGCGGCTCGGTGAAGCTCTTGCGTCCGCGGGCCTTACGCCCTACGTCGCGGGTGCGGATTCGTTCGGCGGCGATCCGATCCAGGAGGCCCACGTCTACTCACGCGCCTCGCGCCAGCCGAGGCGGAACGCCGCCACCGTCCACGCCGCGCCGAGGGTGACCTTCGACAGCGCCCACCCCGTTCCGTAGATGAGCGCGCCGACTGCGGCGAGCAGGCCGCGGCCGAACCGGATCTGCCGGGCCTCAGCGGAGATCAGCTCCATGCGGGACGTGTGCTCGGGTACTGCTGGCGCCACAGGGGGTCTCCTCACACGACGGCCATCTTCGGTTTGCGCTTCTTGGTGCCGAACTTGCGGAAGCCCCACAGGGCCTGGCTCACCGCGACCAGCGGACAGATGTCAGCCGACATGGAGTTGCGGCTCCACACGAACGCGCCATCCTTGCCGAGCTTCTGGCGGGTGGCGGCGGACACCGCCGCGGTGAGCGAGCCCTGGCCGAGGTGGCGGATCGACGACCTCCACGACGGGGGTGCGCTCGCCGGGCGCACGCACCCGTCCACGAAACCGCCGGCCGCCGCGCCGCGCTCGCCCATGGACGCCTTGATGACCTTCACGCCCTGGGCTTCCAGGTCGGGGATCAGCGCCGCGGCAGGACCGAAGTTGCCGACCACCACGCAGGCGGGCCGCCACTTCTTCACCAGCTGGACGGTGCGCGGCACCATCCACGTGACCCCGGGAAGGTGGTCGACGACCTCCACGTGGTAGAGGCCGTCCGACCGGATGCCAGCGACACCGATCGCGCCCATGGACCGCTCGGGGTTGATGTCCAAGCTGAAGCACACCGGGTTGTTCGGCATCGACTCCGTCTCGGCGAGCGCACCCCATGCCTCCTCGCCGATGACCTGCCAGCCTGTGCCGGTGGTGGGGTAGTTGCCCACGCTCAGCACCTCGCGCCCGAACCCGCGCGCCGACAGCGCCTTGAGCTGTCCGAGGATCTTCTCCTCGCTCAGCCGAATCCCGAGCCCTGGGTTGGCCTTGGCCCACGTGCCCGGGTCTTTCGGGTCGTCGTGCTCGTCGCAGTCGGGCGGGCACCACTCGGTGTGGACGTCGGCGGACCACTCGAAGTACGCGAGCCGGTCGTGGTCTCCGTCCAGGGCGCGCCGGCGCACGTTCGCGATCGCGTCACAGGGTGCCAGGTCCTTGTCCGGCGCCGACGTGGTGTACACGATCTGCGGGTTCGGGCGGGCCGACAGGGTCGGCAGCAGCGCCGCCATGTGATCGTCGGACAGGTTGTACGCCTCATCCAGGATCACCCGGTCGGCGGTCAAGCCGCGGCCCCCGCCGCCGGTCCTGGTCGTGAAGCGGATCCGGTGGCCGTCCCTGAGCTCGATCCCCTCCTCACCCTTGGAGTAGGAGACCGCCTTCACCCGGGCCTTCAGCGACGGGTTGCGGTCGATGAGCGCCACCAACCGGCGGAACGCCTCCTTGGCGGTGCGGAACTCGTGGGCACTGTGGATGAGGAGCTCTTCGCCCCACAGGAACAACCCGGCGAGCTCCATCGCCTCCAGGATGGATCCCTTGCCGTTCTGTCGGGCCACGATGAGCCCGACCTCACCTGCCGCCCACTGGCCGTCCGGGCGTTCGCCGAGCGCGTCCTCCAACACCAGCTTCTGCCACGGGTCGAGGACCAGACCGCAGGAGGCGGCGATGTCGATCGCGTCGGATCCGGCGCTACTCGGAGCCGGTGGCACCACCCTGATCTGAGGCGTCTGCACGCCGAGCAGCCCGGCGGGCGGCGAGGTCGTCGACAACGTCTCCCGCCTCTCCGCTCTTCATCGCATCGAGCTCGGCCAGGACCAGCCGCAGCTGCGTCGCCAACGGGGCCGCCTCCCGGTCCGACGCCCTCGGCAGGCGCCGGGCGAGCTCGTTGCGCAGGGCCTCCAGCGACGCCTGACGGTCCCCGGTGGACACGACCTCCGGCAGGCTCATCGCGCCCACCTCCTCGGGGATTTTTCGCGGAGAGAAAAGCGGTCCCGTAGGGCGGCGGGGTCAGCCATAGTGACAACCAGTCACACCCCCACCCCCCGGGATCACCAGGGGTAACCGCCCGCCGGTGTCCGACCCTGGCCCCGAGTGCGCCCCTACCGACCCCGGCGGGTGCGGACCCACCTGGGTGGGGTTGGACTACCAGGGGCGGCTGTTGGTCTTCTGCCGGGGTGTGGGTCCGGTGCGGTTGCCACGCGAGGAGTTACACCTGCGGTGAGCCTCACGGTGGTTGCCAGGGTCGAGGGGGTCACCACCGTGGCTGAGCGGTATGGCGTGGTCCAGGGTCCAAGCGTCGCGGTGGTTCGGGTCGAGCTGGCTGAGCTGCATGTCGATCGCGTGGCCACACCACCAGCACACGTGCGAGCCTTCGCGCTTGAGTCGGGCCTTGGCGCGGGCGAGTGGTCGGCCGCTGCGTCCGCGCCTGTAGTCGAGGGAGGTCATGTCTCACCTCGTGTCTGGGTGTGCTCGATGGGCTGTGGGTGGCGCGGGGCCAACGCGTGGGGAGGGGTTGGCCGCGGGCGTGCGTGCGGGAGGTGGCCGGTATGTGGGGGTGCCCTGTGTGGGGGCGTGGGTTCCCGGCGTGGGGGTCTGGCCCCTGAGGGGCCCCTGTGCCCGGTGGTGTTGGCCGGCCCCTGGGCAACTGGGTGCCCGTGGCGTGGGAGTGCCCCGCCCTCAGGGAGTCCGCCCCCAGGATGAGGTGAGGGCGGGGCAGGTACCCGGCGAAGGGGACGCAACCAACACGGTGCCGGGTACGACAAACGCCCGGGGCGGACCTCCGGGCGTTGGGTACATGCGTGCGACTCTGAGATCAGAGTAGGACACGCAAGGTCAAGCGGGCAAGCGGGCGCCGGGGCGGCCACGGTTCCGGCGGGCCCGCTGACGCGCCTCGGCCTCGAACAGCGCGTTGGCGTTGACGTGGCCGAGCCGGAGGGTGAGCTGTCCGGCGGCGATCCACCGGTTGATGGTGCGCACGGACACCCCGGCTTCCTCAGCGGCCTCGGCCTTGGTGTACCAGCGGTGGCGCGGGTCAGGGTGGTCGAGCATCGTGTCCTCCTCATGCCAGCGGGGAAGACTACCCGGAGATTCTCCTCACCCGAACGGCTCGTTACCCTCCAGCTCGAAGCAGTGTGCACCTGAATGATCGGCCAGCAGCGTGCACACCCACCTGTCCTCTTTCACGAACGTGTTCTGACTGCTGGTGGAATGGCCAGTCGGGTGCCTCGAACTTCAGTGGCGGTAGTTCGGTCACGGTCGCCATTCCTCCTGGTAGTCGGGGTGGTCGGTATAGACGGCGGCGAGCTGGCGGAACAGCCGGTCCACGCGGGCGTCACGACCGCACTCACACGGGCCGTCGGCCATGTCATCGTTGCCGCACTCACCCCCGTCGTTCTCTTCGGTGGCGGCTGGGCAGGTGTACCAGGAGTCCTCGACCACGACGTGCTTCTCGGCGAGTGCACTGGCGATCAGACCCCGTTTCGCTTCGATCTCCCGCAGCACCCGGGCGGGATCATGGCGGACCATGTGGGTGGCGTCCTGGGCGCTGACTCCGCCTTCTTCGCGGTCCATGGCCACACCGGGGCTGACGACGGCTGCGTCGCCCTGAAGGTGCACTGACCACGGCGCCGGGGTCGCAGCGCGCGCCGCCTGCTCGTCCTCGTTGATGCGCGCGTTGAGGAAATCGACGATCATCATGACCTGACCTCCCCTATCGTTTGCCACGCCCGTGTCTCGGGGTTCCACCAGGAGTCCTCACATTCGTACCCGACGCCCTCGTGATCGGGGCGGGCGCACAGCCACGCCCCTGATGGGTCGGGCTTCACGATGTGCTCGACGGGGCGGATCTCCACACGGACAGTGCCGGTGGGGATGACACCGCCCCGGGCGAACAGTTCAGGGCTGGGGTTGCCGCTCATGAGCTGGTCTCCTTGGGTGCGAGCTGGGCGATCCGGAGCGCTTCGGAGAGCGGGACGTCGACCGACGCGGGGATCAGCTCGACTTCGTCGTCCGCAGCGAGCGGGTCGATCTCGATGCCGTCTACCCTGCTCGCTCTGATCGGGTTGTGGATGGTCTCGATCTCGTACACCTCGATGGTGTGGTGCTTGGCCAGCTCCGGGAGCAGGTAGCGACGGACTAGGGCGGCGAGCGGCCACTGGGCGTCGTCCCAGTCGATTCCGTGCTCGTCGAGGTAGTCCAGCCACTCGTCGGGCGTATCGCCGTCTCCGAAGCCCCATTTCGAGAGCAGACCAAAGCTGAACAGGGTGACGGTGGGTTCGGTCATGCTGCCTCGTCCTCCTTCCGGGGTTTCTTCTGGAGGTCGGCGAAGAACCCGACGACGCCGAACAGGGCGATAGCCGTGCACACGATGGCCGCCGCGATCCACCAGCCTCCGAGGTTCCACAACGCCCACGCGCCGGCGCCGAACCCGGCGGCGATGGCTCCGCCGAGGGTGACGCCTGCCCAGTCGCGGCGGTGGCCGAGCCGCGTCTCGATCTCGTGGGTGAGGTCGGGTGTGCCGAGCCAGGCGTCGGCGACCTCCAAGCCGGCGCTGTTCAGGGCGTGGAGGGCCCGGTTCTTGGTGACGGTGTCGGCGTCGTCGATGCGGATCCACAAGTTGCTCATGCCTGTCCCTCCTGAGGACGCGTCGCCTCGTACTGTGTGCGCTGCTCAGAGAACACCTTGCCGACGGCTGCCAGGTCCCACCCTTCGACGACCAGTACGAGCCAGTCCCCGGGGTGGGCCTTGCCGAATCGGTTCCATTCGTGGGTGACCCTCTTCGGGTTGTGGTCGAAGGGGTGCCTCCGGGTGTACTCGACGGGGTTGCCCACTTCGACGCCGGGGCAGACTTCGCGGTCCTCCTGCCAGGAGTGCCAGCGCAGCTCGTGCCAGGTGCGGACTTCGATAGGGCCTTCATGGACCTCGTACTCCATGACGTCGTCGGCGAGTTCGTGGGCTTCCGCGTCAGGGCGGTTGGCGAACACCGCCTGGACTCGGAAGTCGGAGTATTCGCCTGCGGTGGCGAGGTAGACCTTCATGACGCCATCCTTCCTGCCTGCTCCTCGACGTGAGCGTCGTATTCGGTAGAGGTCATGACCCGGTTGCAGCCGGAGTTCTCACACCGAACCAGCTCACGATCCTCCTCCCAGATCAGGGTGCGGCGGTCGCACCGCGGGCAAGGGGTGGCCTTCCGGCGGCCGGGAGGTCGGGCCTTTGCCAGGTGCTGGAGGACGCGCTGCCACCGGAGCACACCGAGCCCGAACTGGACGCTGCCGGGGTGGTTGAGGATGTCGTCCAGCCGTTCCAGCAGCCAGGCGATGACGATGGAGCGGGCAGCCGCCCCGCGGGACCTCTCCGGTCGGGGCCCGTACCCGCGGGCCTCCCGCCAGTCGGCCTCCGTGGTGGCGAGGAACCCGTACAGCTCGTCGAGGTGGTCGGCCGCCGGGGACGGGGACGGCGCGGACTTTGTGGTGCGGACCTTGTCGGAGTCGTCGGCGCGGCCCCGGTGCCCGTCGGCTTCGGCGGCGACCAGGGCGGCGAGGTTCTCCAAGTCGGCGAGCGCGACGCGGATCGCGCCGCGGCACCGGCGGCACCACACGGGATCGCCGGACACCCAGTCGATGTCGGGCTCCTCGGGCGGCGTGGGCCGATCGCCTCGGGTGGCGGGGTCGGCGGCCTCCCAGTCGTCGAGCGCGGTCCGCCACGCGGTGATGGTGTCCTCGTAGGCGTACCGGGCCTGGCGGGCCCGACGGTTGCAGAGTCCTGGGCAGTCGGTCATCGGTAACCTCTGAGTCGCTCGACGAGTAGTTGAGTGACCAAGCCGACGATGCCGCCAAGGATCACCATGGGGCTCGTGACGAGCAGCCACGGCCAGGCAAGGACGTCTTGGGCGTACAGGTAGACAACACCGAACGCTGTTGCGGCTCCGGCGCAGGAGCCGGTATACCAGCCGGTCATGGTCGCCTTCCTGCTCGGTTCGGGGCGCGGTGGACGGATGGGTGCCGCGGGTTGGGGTCGTTGCGGTGTGTGCGGCGCGGCCGGTGTTGGGGCCCGGCGGTGAAGGCCGCCCACGCGCGAGGCATACCGCGTTTGGCCAGGTGCCAGCCGGTCCCGAAGTAGCAGACCAGGACGGTGGCGATGATCAACAAGATGGTCACGAGTGCCCTCCCTCGTCCTTGGGAGGGCGCGGCCCGTCCGACATCGCGCACGCGACCAGGTACAGGGCCTCCATGCGGGTGAACCCGGCCTGCTTGAGGCTGATGAAGTACTCGTGGCAGGCGATGGCCGACTGCTTCAGGTTCATCGGGTGGTCGTTCACGGTCGTCTCCCAGCGCGTCGTGGAGTGATGGTCGCGGACAGCTGCTGTGGGTCGGGGCCGCGGCGATGGTTTCGGCGGGGCTCCCGGGCGGGTTGGCCGGTGAAGGCGACCCACGCCTTCGGGTTGGGATTCTGCGGTGGGCGCGGGCACAAGGTCCAGTGGTTCGCCCGGAACTGTCGATAGGCGGATCCCACAGCGTCCCGGGCCTGCTCGAAGGCGGGCTGGAGCGCCTCCATCGTGCGGTTGACCTGGGTTTCGATAGTGCGGTGGTACGCCACAGCCACCTCGATGAGCGCCTCCGCCCAATCTGGCGAGGGGGCGTCGAACGGGACGACATCGGGCTCTGGGCCGACCATGACCGGTCCTGACGTGACGACCCCATGGGCGTAGTCGTGAGCCTTGATGCGCATGGAGACGCACGGCCGGTCAAGGGCGACGTCCTGGATCATGGGTCGGATCTCGTGGCCGTCGTCCTCGTCGTAGGCGCCCGGGCCCGGTTCCCAGCAGGTGCACATCTGGTTCCGTTCCACGAGGATCGTGTGCCATCGGACGGGGCCGACCTGCTCGCGCTCCCACTCCAGGAAACCGGGGTCGGTCCAGTGCAGGTCCTCGGCGCGGCGGATCGCGGCGCCGACCGCGGCGAGGGTGCGGCCTGTGTCCTCAACCTTGGGCATTGCCACCTCCGCGGTGTCGGGCGATCGTGCACTGTGAGCAGATGGAGATTCCCCAGCCTTCGCCCTTGAGGGGGTTGGGGATGGTGTCACCGGACTCGTGGCCGCCGTACTCGCGCCCGCACAGCAAGCACGGCAGCCAGTAGTACCCGTGGGTGGTGGCGTAGGCGTGGTGAAGGCGACGCCATGCGTAGGGCAGCAGCCGCACCCACTTTGCCGAGCGTGGTCCGCTCTCGGCGACGGCCTCCGGTGGGTTCATTCCGAGGCGCCGGTACCACAGGCGCTGCGGGAGATCGGGTGTTCGGAGGGTGAGGGCGATGCGCGGCACTCAGGCCACCTCTCCTCGGTGCTCTTCAGACATCTCCCGAACCAGGCGCTCGGCGTCCTTGCGGCCAAGGACGTAGGGCGAGTTGTGCGGTTCCTTCGGGTATTCGGCGAAGAACTGCTCCATGTCGGTGTGCAGGGCGTCGGCGACAGTCTGGAGGAAGGTGCCGCGCTGACGTTCGATCTCGGCGTCCACGGCCTCCATCACGGCGTCGGCGAGGTCGGTGAACGAGCGCCCCCAGAAGGCGGCCGTCCCGGGTGGGTCCCACGGGTTGGTGGGCGGCATGGGGTGCTGCCTGATCTTGGTCTCGGTGGCGGCCGCGATGCGGTCCCGCAGGGCACGCCTGTCCTCAGCCGGGTGCGTTGTCGGAGCTGTTGTCACCCACGTGGTGGGCTCCTCCCGGTGGCCGCCCAGCTCGGCGAGTACTGCGGCGGTGATGTGCTCGCGGTCGGAGAGGGCGAGGAACCGGTCGCGGTCGTCTGCGGCACGAGTAATGGCGTTGAACACGCGGGCGTGCAGGTCACTCATCGGTGACCTCCTCGTCGTCTGGCCGGTCATCGGTGGGCAGTCCGGATGCGTCGAGGTCGGCACCGGACTCCCAGCGCATCGCGTCGTATCGGTGGTGCCAGATGTCGGATTCCATCGCGGCGTTGAGGCGGCGGCTGATCTCTGCCTCGTCGGCGGAGTCGAGCTCGCGCAGCTGTTCGGTGATCTCCTGGTGTGTGCTCACCGGGTGTCCTCCTGGTGGTGCGCCCGGGTGATGCGCACGCCGGGCCGGAGCCGCACGCGGGTCTCGTACGGCAGATGAGCGCGGATACGGATCTCGGTGCCGTCCGGGCCGGGCCCGACTGCGAGGATCTCCGCGTCGTAGGGGTCGGCCCCGGGTTCGGTGATGGTGACCTGGTCGCCGACAGCGATCGTGCTCATGACGCAGCCGCCTCCTCAGGCTGCTCGCTGGCGCGATACACGGCGAGCTGTTCGGCACCGACGACGAGGATCTTGACGCCGGGCAGGTTCTTCTTGAGGTCGCGCGCGAACTGCCGGGCCGCCTTGGGCTCTTCGCTGTTGGCGACGCGAACGATGAGGGTGTCGCCGGGGCGGATCACCAGGCCCTCGACGACCGTGAGCGTCGGGCCGTCGCTGTGCGGCTGCGACGCACCGGCCGGGCCGGGCGGCGGGGGCGGCGGCTCGGGTGCGGGTTCGCTGATCCGCGCCCCGGGAGCGAGGTAGGGGTCGGTGTTCATCGGGTTCCTCCGATCAGGTGACGCCAGCTCCCCCACCAGGGGCGCGGGCGTGGCGGTGTGGCGCGCCCAGCGGCGGCGGTGGGGTGCTGGCTGGCGCCGGGCGGCGGGGTTCCGGTTTGCTGGTCGCGGTCACCGGCGAAGGTGTGCCAGCCGAAGATGTCGGCGTACACGCGACCGTCGCGGTCAGGGCCGTGGTCCTTCTTGGCCAGGTGGCAGATGCGGCACGTCGCGCTCATCAAGCACCTCCCGCGAGAAGGGACTCTTGGCTGCGGGGCGGGTACCGCTCGGCCAGGGCCGGGGGTTCGTCCCCAGCCAGGGTGTTGCCGACGATGACGTGGTCGTCCATGAACGTGATCGGGGCCCGGCCGTCGATCTCCCACCACAGGGCGGTCCTCGTGAGGTCGACGGCCACGCGGTCGATGTCGACGCCGAAGATGCACTCGGTGAGTACCAGCGGCAGCGCTGTGTCTGCGTCGCCGCCTCGGGCCGTGTAGGTGGTGGTCAGCCACCGGGCTGCTGCGACGAGGAACACGCCGGCGCCGCATGCGGGGTCGTAGGCGTTGATGGCGAGGACGGCGTCGGCCCCGATACCGGGGTTGTGCTCGTCGGCTTGGCTGAGCGCGGCCCCGAGGGTGAACTGGCACATGCCCGCGGCGAGCTCGGGGGGCGTGTACCAGCTGCCCTGGGCGCGCCGGTGCGGGTCCGGGGAGCGGACGACCCGGCCATCGACCAGGTCGTGTTCGAGGAGGGTCTCGTACAGGGATCCGATCGCACCCATGTCGGTGAAGTCGAGGTCCATGTCCGTGAGCAGGCGGGCCGATCCTTCGGCGGCGTCGGCGGGCACATCGGCTCCGGGAGGTAGCGGCCAGGGCATGCGCAGGTTGCGACGCGCCGATCCGAGGTTGGCGGCCTGGCGCATGAGGGCCTGTTTGACCCACTCCCAGTCGGCGCCGTGCCCGGTGGCGGTGTCGGCGAGCTGTTGGGCTGCGACGATGATGGTGTTCTTCGGGCTCATCGGGCGGCCCTCCGGCGTTGGGCTGCCCGGAACCGCACGGTGGTGGGGCGGTGTTCGGCGACGTGGGTGACGTCGCGTCGCCACATGCGCCGGTCGCGCATCCACAGCCGGGAGGGTGTTTCGCCTTCGTGCCACAGCTCCAGGAAGGCGATCCGTGCGGTGCGGACGTTGTGGGCGAGGCTCTGGTACTTGATGCCGAGCAGGTCGGCGGCCTGCTGGTAGTCGCCGGTGATGGAGAGCGCCCACAGGGCTCGCCTCTGGCGGGGCACCAGGAGCGGCCAGATCTGTGCGACTGTCTGGGCGTCGACGACCCGGTCTTCGGGGCTGGGCGTGTGGCGGGCGGCGAACCACCAGTACCGCTCGAAGCCGACGGGACGATGGCCGTCGTCAGCCCACCGGCCAGCGCCGCGGTGGCGAAGTGTGGCTCCGATGACGTCGTCGACTCCGCGTCGACCCATCTGTCGCAGGTAGGTGGGTGAGGGCGGGTCCTGCTCGGTGAGGAGGGTGTCGAGGATGGCGTCGTAGGCGGCACGGTAGCGCTCGCCGAAGTCCGCGGAAGGGAAGTGGCTGGATGCGGCGGCCCACCGGGCCTGTTCCTCGATGTCGGCGAGGGTGTAGCCGTGGCGGATCTCGTCCTCAGAGCGTGGGTTTCGTGGCGTCGGGTCGTTTCGCCACCACAGCCAGTCGCGACCTCCGGGGTCGTAGTAGGTGCGCTCCATCACACCTCCCCGGGGTCGAACCGGTAGCCGACGGAGTCGACTGTGATGATCCTGCGGGGGTGCTGGCCGCTCTCGCCGAGCTTGGCGCGCAGGTGGCCGATGGCCACGTTGATGACCTTGGACTCCACGGGGAACTTGTACTTCCAGACCTCGCGGAGGAGCTCTGGGCGGGTGACGGCGGTCCCGGCGCGGGCGGCCAGGTAGAGGAGGAGGTCGTACTCGTGCGGGGTCAGGTGCACCTCGGTGCCGTCGACCCACACGCGGCGCTCGGCCGGGGCGATGCGGACGCCGTGGACGTCGAGGTCGTGGCCGGCGGCCAGGCGAGCGGCGGCGCGGGCGACCTCGTGGAGGCCGTAAGCGGAGCCGAGCTGTGTGAGGGCGTCGTCGAGGGTGGCCATCAGACCCCTCCCGTGTCGGCGAGACGGAGGTCCATGCCGACCCACTCGCCGTCGTCGCCTACGAGGGCGTCGACCTCGACCGGTTCGTAGACCAGCCCGGTGCCGTCCGGGTCGATGTCGGTCGCCAGGACAGGCCACTGGCCGTAGCCGTCAGCGATGATCTCGTTGAGGTGGTCGCGGAGCTGGATCGCGTTCACATCGCCTCCAGGTCGAAGAGGGCGGGCTGCTCGGGTGCAGGGTTCTGGGTCGGAGCTGGTGTCGGCCGGGACGATCGGGCGGGTGGGAGCGTCGCCGCGGGTGCCGCGGGGCGGGCAGCGGAGCAGGAGCACGCGCAGCGTCGGGGCGGGTTCCACACCAGGTGGGGTGTGTCCTCGCGCCAGTAGATGTCGGAGCCGTCGCTGTCGCGGATCCACGTCTCGTGCAGGCGGGGCCATGACCAGCCCGAGCAGCCGCGGTGGTAGCTGCGGGAGCAGCCGTCGCAGACCGGCGAGGCCAGGTGCAGGCACGAGTTCTGCCCCATGTAGTTCGGTTGGAGGGTCCGGCGGCCGAGGCGGGGCCGGTGGACCTGCTCGATCACCTGGTCGGCCTCGACCAGGGGCATCGGTGAGGGCATGCGGCGGGAGGTGCACGGCCAGCACCGGCAGACCGTCCGGCAGGCGTGGCCGACGATCCACACAGGTACTGCGGCCAGAAGGGTTTCCGGTTGGGGCTGCGGGACGTCGGTGTGCTGCTCCCGGCAGTTCTCGCACCGGCCCCAGCGGCAGGGGCACGAGCACGGGCACCAGCCCGGCCAGCCCGGCGCGAACCTGCGTCCGGCGATCACGTGGTCGCGCACCCACCGCGCCTCGTCCGGGGTCACCGGATGCCTGCCGTGCGCATCCGCCGGTACAGGTCCCGTTCCGCCCGTGCGCGAGTCCACCCGGCACCGCACCGGGTGAGACCGGGAGGGAAGGGGGTGGGCTCGGCGAGGTAGCCGCTGAACGCTCTGCGGACCGCCCGCCAGCGACCGGCGCGGGCCTGCTCGATGACGCATCGGGCGCTGTAGCGCAGGCGGGAGAGCGCCTCGCTGTACCGGCCCGCGTGGCGCGCCCAGCGGTAGGCGCACAGGAGGTCGTCGAGGACTGCCACGGGGTACACGTCAATCTTCATCGGCTTCCGCCTTCCGAGACGGGTGGCGTCTCCTCCGCGCCCTCTTGGGCGCGGTCAGCGTCGAGGCGCATCTGGTGGTCGGCCTGCTCCAGTGCGACCCGGGTGATGTCTCCGGCCAACAGGCTGATGATGTGGCGGATGTGTCCCGCGATCGGTTCGTTACGCACCTGGGGGACCTGCGGCCAGGGCCGATGGTCGTGCTCGAAAGCGTCGAGGACCTCGTCGAGTCCGGCAGGGCGGATCCAGTCGCTCGTGGCGTACTCCTGGCGGGTACGCAAGCGATCCAGCTCCTCCTCCAGCTCGCGAATACGAGCGTCCCGAGTGTGAGCCTCCTGCTCGATCAGGGGGAGCAAGGCCGCGGGGAGCGCCCCCCGGTAGGCCATTCCGTTCGGGCGGTCCAGGACGTTGTGGACGACGGTGACGATCCGTTCGCGCAGGTCGTCGCGGTCTCCGGCGTCCACCTGTATGGGCCCGTCCTGGGCGAGCTCCCCGGCGGTGCCCATCATGCGGATGGCTGTGGCGAGGGTCTGCGGGCTGCTGCCGTCGGCGCGTTCGACTTCGCGGGCAGCGGCGTTGAGGGCGTCGCGGACACCGTCCCGGTAGGACGCGGGCCGGGGGGCAGCCTCCTCGACAGAGACCAGGTGGCGGTGGTCCACGTGAACGTCCACGCCGGGGTAGCGGGTGATGGCGTCGTGGACGCCGTACAGGCCCTCCTCGGAGAACAGCTCACCCTCGATGACCTCGGTCATGCCCCAGGGGCCACGGGTGACGATGACACGCGCCCGGCATCCGACGAGCGCGTTCAAGGCCGCGCGGGCGTCGGCGGTGGGCAGTGAAGTTGAGCTCATCGGGCACCGCCCCCCAACCAGGCCAAGGCCTCCTTGTCGAACCCCACCGGTGCGTGCTGGGAGGCAGGGTCGAAGGCGTGCGCGGCCCGGACGG
Source organism: Nocardiopsis sp. NPDC049922 (assembly GCF_040660275.1). Lineage (NCBI taxonomy): Bacteria > Bacillati > Actinomycetota > Actinomycetes > Streptosporangiales > Nocardiopsidaceae > Nocardiopsis > Nocardiopsis sp. NPDC049922. The sequence goes on from NZ_JBFAME010000010.1 coordinate 99,269, forward strand.
CGCGCTCGAAGACGTCCCAGGAGCGGCCGAAGTAGCACCAGCCACCTTCGAGGACTAGCGGGTGGCGGGTGAAGGCGATGGTGACGCGCCAGTTGAAGATCATCTCCATCACCTCGACGCGCATCGCTCCGACGTCGCGGACGTGCCACACCAGCGGCAAGGCGGTAGCGGTCACGGTGAGCGGGTCGCCGTCGGCGCCGGGCACGGTCAAGGTGTCGCCGACGTTGAGCTGGTGTCGCAGCTCGAAGCGCAGCCGGGGCGAACGCTGGTCGTCCAAGGCGGTCATGGGCACTCTCCGAAGAGGTCGGGTCGGCGGATGGTGTCGACGCGCCGGGCCGGTGGATCCATGGGCCAGTCGTCGTAGGCGTCGGTCTCGCAGGGACACGGGCGGCGGAGGTCAGCGACCGCGTCGACCAGAGCGAGCACAGCTGCGGCGGTGGCGAGTTGGGCCTGCATCTGGCCTCGGGCCGGGTCGATCTCCTGGCGGGCCTCGGCGATGTGTCGTTCGGCTTCACTGCGGTGGTTGATCACGCCTCCCCCTCTCGGGTGAGCTGGCGGCGGATGTGGTCGGCGTAGGCGTGCACCTGCGTCGCGGTGGCCGGAGTGCGCTCCGGCCGGGGCTGCCACGGTTCCGGCCGGGCCGCGGTCGGCCGCCATCCGAACCCCGCCAGCTCGGTCAGTAGAGCGGCGGCCCACACCTCCGGGTCGGGCCGGTCTGCGGCGGGCTGACCGAGTAGCTCGGTCAGGCGACGGGCGATGAGCGCAACGGCTTCATCGCGGGCCTGCTCTCGGGTGGTCACGTCCCTCTCACCTCCTGGTCGAGGACGGCGCGGGCGGCCTCCAGGCGGCCCGGGTGGTAGCCGGTCGGCAAGTCGCGGCGGCCCGCGCCGAACACACGGCAGGGGCGGCCCACGTCCATGCGGCACCCCTCCACGGGGCAGGGCACAGCCAGGGCGGTACGGCGGCGCACGTAGTCGGGTCCGCGGGCGGCGACGTACTCCGCGCTGGGTTGGGCTGGGATCGGGCGCGCCCCGGCGGCGAGGGCCTTGGTAACGGTGCGGCCGTCGGCGACGGCGGCCAGCATGCGCTGGAGCTGGGCGGAGTAGTCAGCGGCGTCCGGGTCGGCCGGAGGGATCATCCGGTCGACGCTGCGTAGGCGCTCGGCGCGGGTGCGCTCCACGATCGCCCGCAGGTGGCCAGGCTTGAGCCAGTCGGTGGACGTCGCGTAGTGCTCGACGACGGCTTCCAGGGTGTCCTCGAAGGGCAGGTCGCCGATGGCTTCCAGCCAGGCGGCGGCTACGGCCTTGTCGGGGTGGCGGCCGTCGAACCCTGAGGCCTTGGCCAGAACCATGAGCATCTGCTGATCGCTCATGCGCCGAGGCCGTTTGTGCTTGTGCCGGTCGTGTGCCATTCGGTTCCCTCCAGTTCCAGCACGTCGGTGGCGGTCGGGTTGTCGGCGAGCGCGAGCCAGCCGTTGACCTTGTCGGTGGTGGTGGTGCGCTGCTGCGGGGCGCGGCGGGGCGTCGGCGGGGCGGCCCTCTTGTCGTGCTCCCTGCGCATCCAGTTCTTCCAAGTGCGCACCCAGTCGACTTTTCGGGCCTTGGCGCCGGGCACGGAGAGCCAGAAGTCCATGAAGGCCTCGTGGTCGCGCATCCCGCAGGTGGGAGCGTTCTCACGTGCCCAGGCCTTCATCTCCTCGGTCGGGGTGAAGTCCTCGGGCACCCGGGTCCCTCGGTCCGTGCGCTTCTTCTTGGTCGTGTCGTCTGTCTGGCCGGACGCGTCAGCGTCGGCGCTCCCCCCTGCACCCCCAGCAGACGTAGAGGGGTCCTGGGTACCTGCACCATCAGAGGGGCCCGGGTCGGGCCGGGTCGGGCGACTCGCCCCCGAATCGGTGGACCGATCGGGTACCCGATCGCTTCCTGATTCGGCGTCCGATGGGTGTTTCTGCTGGCAGTAGCGGCATGAGGAGTCTGTGACGCCTCGCTGCTCGTGCCAGCGGCGGTGGTTACCGATCGCTCCCCCCGATGACTGTCGATCGCGTGCGGCGATCGCCTCCGATCGGGTCGGGTTGTAGTCCGCGAAGTCGTGGAACCGGTATCCGCCCTTCGTTCGCGTCCACAGCCCTGTGGACACCAGCTCCTTCGCCAGCGGCTCCGAGCCCGGGATCAGTCGCGGCAAGGCGTGGTCTGGCACGAACCCTTCGGTCAGGTTCGCGCTCGACCAGGCCCCAGCGACGACCCACAGGCCCAGAGCAGCGGCCGAGGTCGCCAGCACCTTGGGGTGGGAGTGGAACGAGTCGTCTACCTTGAACCAGGTCATCCGCGGCGGCCCCCCTTCGTTCTGGTGGTTCAGGCCTGCGTTCGCGGGGTGCTGCGCTGCACCTGGGCGACGGCCTCGCTCAGGTTGGCCTGGCTGGAGCCGTGGACGTGGATCGTTAGTGTGACGAAGGTGGCCGCGGTGCGCTCCGTGGTCGTCGGCGCGGTCGCCATGAGGGCGGCGGCCAAGGCGAGGGTGGCGCGGGCCTGCGCTTCGGCGGCCAGGGCCGCGCCGGTGGTCGGATCTCCCCCGTCCCCGTAGGTGAAGTGGTTCGCCCGGTCTGCCAGGTGCTCGGCGTCGTTGGCGAGGCGGTGGTACTCGTCGGTGTGCCACTCGCGGACGCTGCGTTCCGGTGTGGGGCGTTTGGTGCTGGTCATGCGGCGTCGCTCCCTGATGCGGGCAACGCGAGCTGGCGGACCGCGCCGAGGCGCCTGTGCAGCTCGTGCAAACCCTTGATGGTGATGCGGATCTGGGGAGTTCCCACGACCCGCTCCTCGGTCTTGGGGTGGGTGTAGGTCTGCGGCAGCTCGGTGAGACGGCCGGTGTCCACGGCGGACTGGTACGCGCGCCACCGGCCGTCGCCCTTGGCGCGGAACACCCAGCCCTCGGCAGCGATGTGATCGAATAGCCGGTCGCGGCCCATGGAGATCGCGGGGTCGCGTGAGAGCACCTTGGCGGCATCGGCGACGGACAGGTCACCCTCGCTGCTGGCCAGGTACTCCCAGGACTCGGCCTTCGGCAGGGCGACGGCCAGCTCCGCCTGCACGCGCTCGCGGGCCTCCTCAGCGTCAGCCGCAGCTCGGAGTGCTTGGGCGTAGGTCTGCGGGACGGCCACAGCCGGGGTGCGCTCGGCGGTGAGCAGGTGAGTTCGAACCTGGCGGGCGACGTAAGAGTCGCGCAGCAGCATGCCGACGCGGAGGATGGCCCGGCGCGGCAGCAGGGTCAGAGAGGCGGCCCGAGTGCGGAGCCCACTCTCCGCCTTGAAGGCGGAGAGTCGGGCGCCGGTCAGGACCTGGAGACCGTCGGCGTCCAGCTCCTCACGGTTGACGCGGATGGCCTTCTCAACAGCGTCCGGGTGGACCTCGTAGTAGGTGGCGGTCTGCTCGATCGTCGCGTACATCGTGCGGGGCATGAGCGTGAGCGCCTTGACCTTGTCGAGGACCTCGACGCGGTCGGCGTGCTTGCTGCGCAGGGTGCGCGACTCGGTCAGGATCAGGTCGTCGGACACCGGGCCTCCTCCTCTCTGGTTGGGCCGCGCCCGCCGCGGAGTCGGTGTCACGCGGCGGGCGCGGAGCTGGGTGGTCAGTCGGCCGCCTGCTGGGCGGCTCCTACGGGAACTCCGACTCCTCCGGCCAGGGCACTGATGTCCATGGGGTGGGCGACGAGCGCGAGGGTGGCGTGCACCTGGGCTGCGGCGATCAGCCGGGCTGCGTGCTCGGTGCGCTCGGCGGTCGCGGCGTCGGCGGCGGTGTAGTACCCGGACACGGCGAGGAGCTCCCGGGCGGCGTCGGCGTGATCGGTTCTGGTCATCGGGTCACCACCAGGAGCAGGTCGACGGGTCCGGCCTGGTCGAGCAGGACCTGGATGAGGGCGAGGGTCACCAGGAACGAGCAGATCCCGGCGAGGATGGCCTGTCCCCAGGTCGGGGACCAGCGGCGGTGCGGGGACTTCACTCCGGGCTCCTCTCTGTGGTGCGGGCCTTGATCGCGTCCTCGACGAGCCGCAGGATGCAGTCGGCGTGGAAGTCGTAGCGGCGCGGCCGGTTCTCCGGCTTCTGCCTCTGCTCCCAGCCGATGCGGCGATCGCGGCCCGCGGGCGGCCAGAACAGCCGCGCCCACGTCGTACTGGGCATCTCGACCCGGTGGGCGATGAACCCGTGGGTGAGGGAACCAACCTCGCCGGGCTCGCCGTCGGGGATCTCTTCGTCGCAGATGTCGCAGACGGTCATGTGGGTGGGCTTGGGGCGAACGGCCTTAGCCATCAGTGGCCTCCTCCCTCCCGTCCGACCCAGGCCGGGTGTCCTGCATCCGCCGGTGAGCTCCGGGGCGGTGGTACGGCGGCATCACCCGGATCTCATGCGTGTCGGGGTCGGTCTCGCTCGGCACCGCCACCTCGACGGGTTGCAGGAGGGCGCCGATCAGCTCGGTCCGCTGGTCGCGGTCGAGGTGGAGTTCGGCGGGTCGGTCGCCGATGGTGAGGGACACGACCGCGGACCCGTCCGGGTAGAGCGTGCCGATGCGGCGGCCGTGGGTGCTGGTGATGCCGAGGGTGATGCGGTGGTCCTGCCTGACCTGGGATTTCATGGTGTTCATCCGTCCTGCTCCTCGTCGCCGTCGTCGCGTGCGTGGTCGAGGGCGGCGGTCAGGCCGGTGGCCACGGTGTCGAGCTCGTGGCGGATCTCCGACAGGGTGAGCTGTTCGGTGCGGTTCACGCGGCGGGCGTAGGCGGCCCAGTGGCGCAGGACTGCGGTCAATCGGGCGGCCTCGATGGCGTTGAGCAGGCCGCCGGTGAGTTCGAGGGTGCGCTCGTCGAGCTGCATCTCGCCGTCCTCGTCGAGCGTCCCGTGGGCGGTGCGCTGGAGGTACAGCGCCCGCTGGGCTTCGCGGAGGGCGGCCTCCTGGTCGGTGGAGGCGATCTCCAGCGCGGAGATGCGGGCCTTCACCCACAGCCCGGCTTCGCTGTCCGGTGGCGGCGCGTTGCGGTCCTCGGGCTTGATCTCCGCGACCGCCATCAGTCGCAGGCCTGGAGTGTCGTAGAGCTTGGTGACGTAGGGTTCCAGCGCGCGCTCGGCAGCCGGGGACACCTTCGAGTCGATCTTGAGCTTCATCAGGCAGCCTCCTCGGTGTCCGGGTCGAGCGGCACCAGGACGACCTGGTAACCGAGCACGTGGGCGTAGTCGGTGAGCGTGTCCGCGTTGGGGACGGACTGCCCGTGCTCCCAGGCGTAGACAGTGGCCTCGCTGTATCCCGTCCGAGCAGCTACAGCTCGGGCAGACAGCTTGGCCTCCTTGCGTGCCGCCTTGAGCTGCGTGATCAACGGGTGCGGTACGGACACGGGTCCCTCCTTGGGTGCGGGTACGGCGCGGATAGTGAGCGGCTGGCCTCCGAGGTGGCCGGTCAGGGTGATGTGGGACAGCCCGCCCGGGTAGCGGTGTGTCCGCTCGGGCCTGTCCTCGTCGAGCCAGATGACCCACTCGGTGAGCCAGTCGCGGACCCACCGCAGGGGCGGATGCCCGCGCTCGTGCAGCGCGGCGTCGATCAGATCGCGCTCCGGTGCGCCGTGGGCATAGGTGTAGGTGACGGTGGTGGTCTCGCCGTCGACCTCCACGCGACCAGAGGCGAGGGACGGCCGGGCCTGTAGGACGGCGTCGACCGTGAGCCGTTCCTGCTCTGCGGTGTGGGTGGGTCCGAGCAGGGCCTCGAAGTCGTCGAGGAGCCGGGCGGCCCGGTCCTTCATCTCCTGGTAGGACATGGGCCTCATACCGCTAGCCGGGTCGGGACGGCGCGGGCATCCGTCATGGTCGCGGGTGCACCAGTGCAGTCCGTAGGCGTCAACCGCGCCGTTGAGGTGGGTAGCGGCGGCCAAGCCCCGAGCCAGAGCGTTGAACGCCTGCGCGGCGGTACGTCGGCCGCCGGACGACTTCGCGAGGAACTGCAAGCCGTCGCCCTTGTGGCCTGTCTCGCGGCCGGTGTTCGAGCAGACGACCAACAGCTCCGCACGGGAGTGCCCCGTGAGCTGGAGGATGTGGAGCGGCACCGCAACGCGCAGGCCTTCGACGAGCGCCGGATCGTGGGTCGTGGTCACGCAGCCACCTCCCGCACCTGGCGGGCACGACGCTTCCGACGGCGACGCTCGGACCGGCGCTCCTCGGCGGTCATACCACCTCGAATCCCGTACTGGTTCACGTGGCGGAGCTCGTCGTCCAGGCACTCCGCAGCGACCGGGCACCGCTGGCAGATCCGAAGGGCGATCTGCTCGCAGCTCGCGGTGTGGTCGGGGCGTCCGCCGTCGTCGAACCCGTAGAACAACCAGAGCGGCAATCCCCGGCACTCGGCGCGTGTGCGCCATGCGTGATCGTGAAGGTTCCTCATCGCGCCGCCTCGGGCCACGCGATCTTGTCGAGGGCAGCACGGTGGGCTTGTGGGAGCGTCAGCTCTGGGTGGCCGAGTGCGTCCAAGCCCATGTGGCGGAGCCACGCGGCGTCGACCATGTTGTCGTCGCGCAGGTCGGTGCCAGTGCGCTTGAACAACGCCATGCGCATGTCCGGCTTGCCCGCGCCTCCCCGGCCGGTCGCGTACTTCTTCAGGCTGGCGGGTGGCACCAGCGCGTAGGGGATGCCCACCTCGATCAGCAGGGCGCGGACGACGCCGTGCACCATGCCGAGCTTGGCGATGGAGTTGGCGCGGACCGGGGGGACTTCTTCGAGCACGACCAGGTCCACCCACCGGTTCATGCCGCGTGTGCCGGGTGGGCAGCCACCGACGACGGTGCGCACGGCGTTGCGGATGTCGAGGAGTCGGGTGTCGCCGTCACGGTCGGAGCCGATGATGTCGGGGGCCCCGGTGTCCCAGGCGACGCCGGTCGCGGAGATGGACAGATCCAGGCCAACGACTCGGAGGGTGCTGCTGGTGCTCATGACGCACCCCCGGCGAGGATCTCGGCGAGCTCGGCGTCCACGTCGCCCTGCTGGTGAAGGTGCTCGGCGCCCTTCGGCACGAGCGTGTACACCCGGGTGAGCCACTGGGCGACCTGCCAGATCGGCAGGGCCAGCGTCGCCTGACCGGCCGGGGACCGCAGGGTGATGTTCAGGGTGGGGCCGTTTCCCTTGGCGACACGGACGTCCCCGTGTCCCGTCCCTTCTTGGGTCATGGCGGCCGCGCACCCAAGCAGGTCTCGCGCGAAGATCCACGTCACCCTCACGGGTGGGCAGGAGCACCCGGAGTCGTGCCCGGGGCTGGTGACCACCATGGTCACCTCGTAGGGGCGGTCCGCGTCGTAGATCAGCTCCACGGCGGTCACCGACTCGCCGACAGAGGTGGGGCTCGTGATCGGGACGTTGTGCATGAGGGTGGTCACAGGGGTCATGACACGCTCCCGTTCTCGGCGGGCGGGGTCCAGCCGAGCTGCACGAGCTGGTCGTGGGCCACGTCCGGCGGCATCCACCCCAGGTGGATGAGGGCGTCCCGGGTCTCGTCGGGGACGGTGATGACCGCGTCGGTGTCGACCACTGCGCTTTCGCGGAGCTTCAGCCCGAGCGTGACTTCGGTGAGCTGACCTACTTCGGCAGCCACGGTGACGGCGCGGACCACGTTGCTGATGTCGTCTCCGTCGAGCTCGACTTTCCCGCGGCCGACGTGGTCGACGTTCAGTGTGAGCCTCTTGATCATCAGGTGCTCCTCTTCTTCTCGCGCCGGGCGCGCTGGGCGGCGCTGGCGGCGCGGGTGCAGTCGGCGCAGGGCTGTTCGCCGCGGTACCGGTGCTGGCTGTATCCGGCCGGTGTGCCGTGCTTGATGGGTTTACGGGGCCGCGCCGGGGCGTCGGGGGTGGCCTTCTGAGGCTTCTGGCGGTTGGCGTGCCGACAGGGCTCGCACGGGTCTTCCTTGCGGCGCAGGTGCCGCTGGTAGCCCTGTCGGGTCCCGCACGCGATCGGGACCCGGCGGCGGGTCGGTGCAGGGGGCGTGGCCTTCGCGCGTGGTGCCTTGGTGGTGCGCTTGGGCGTCTTGGGTGTGGCCGGACGGGCGGCGGTCTGCGGCGGTGCGCGGCGCGGTTCCGGCTTCGGCTCCGGCGCGGCCGGGGGGTGTTCGACCGGGGCATCCTGTGCCGGGACGGTGTCGCGCCGGAGGGACGCCGGGATGAGCGGTTCGGGTCGCTCGATCGTCGGTGGTGGTGTGGGCTCGCGGCCGACGGGCTGCTCAGGCAGGACGGGTGTCTCCAGTGCCCATTCGAGTCCGAGCGCCTCCAGCGACGTCCGGGCCAGGTTCATGTCGTCGTCGTGGTCAGGGTGGTCGCAGGTGCCGTGTGCGCCGGGCGGGCACAGCGTCGGGCATCCGCACGCCGACGCGCAGTGGTGCCGGTTGGTGAGGCGGCGCACCATGATCCCCGCGAGGCTGCGCTCGGCCTCCTCGATCTGGCGGTCCCGTTCGGCATGGGAGATGTGCAGGGCGTGGCGGCCCCGGTTGATCGTGTCCACGTCCAGAGCAGGACGGCGGGCCGCAGCGGCGTTGTGGATCTGGAATTCGAGGGCCACGGTCACCACCCCGCCTTCTGGGAGAGGGCAAACACGGTGCGGGCGCACGGGTCAGCTTCTGCGACGAACTCGAAGATGATGTCGTCGAAGGCGTCCTGATCGTCGCTGACCAGGTCCCGGATGTGCTCGGGGTGGCCGGGCATGTCCTCGATCACGGCGGTGTGCAGGATGCGGCGGCGCACTCGTGCGGCGCGCACGGCGATCGCGGTTTCGGCGGTTGCGACCAGGTCCTGGATGGTGCGCACTCACACCACCTCCTGAAGGTGCTCGATCAGCGGGGTCTCGTGGATGGCTGCGGAGTCGCCGAAGCGGTCGCGGAGTTCGGTGCGCACCTGCGCTCGGTGGCCGCTGCACAGCACGTAGTCCTGGCGGGTGGCGGGGCAGGTGACCCGCACCTCGGCGGGCTCGTCGCAGCTGTAGCGGGAGCAGTAGACGTGCCTCACTGGTCCACCGCCTTCGAGGGGGCGGACAGGGCGCGCGAGGTTCCGCAGTGGCCGCACTGCTGGGACAGCTTGGTGTTGAGCTCGCGGAGAGTGGTGTTGTGCCGTCGCTGCTGGAACAGGGCGATCTGGGTGGCGTCGGCGCGGCGGCCCATGATCAGCCAGGTGAAGGCGAACCCGATGGCGATGCCGCACGCAAGCCCGGCGCCGAGCGTGATGGCGAAGCTGGTCATGACACATCCCCCGTCGGCATCGGGCCGAACGCGGCGGTCTCGCCGCCGTCGTTGGCGTCGTCCGGTGCGGCGGTGGTTGCCTCGATGGCGGGCACCAGGGAAGTGCCGACTCCGGCCAGCTCGCCGCGGTGCCAGGCCTCCAGGACGGCCTCCTCTGCCCCGCTGCTCGGGGTGAACGAGAACGCGCCGGTGACGGGCCTGTAGTCGACGTCGGCGACCTTGACCATCTCGCCGGTGCTGCGGTCGGTGAGAGTGCCGTCGTCGGTGAGGGCCTCGTCGAGCTTCCTCAGGAAGGCATTGCGGACGGTACGGCGGAGCAGGTCGGGGCGGGTCTCACGGATGACGGCGAGCAGGTCGGCGTCATCCAGCGCGGCCGGGTCGATCTCCTCAACCAGCTCGGCCGGAGCAACCCGGTCGACCAGGTCGACGAGTGCCTCCTGGTGCCAGGTGACCTTCCGGCGCGGCCCGCCGATGGTCAGGGACCCGGCGGATTCCCCGGACGGCATGAGCACGTCGATGCTCTTGACGCCCATGCTGGTGCGCAGCTCCTTGAAGTAGATCTCGGCTTCGCTGCGGGCAGTCGTGTACTCGGCTTCGACCCGGTCGGACAGGACACGGAGCGCGGCCACGCGCGCGGGGTGGGACAGGTCAGGCACGGCGACCTCCTCGGTGGTCGGTGGTCTGCGGGGCCTCGGCTGCTGCATCCTGCGCGGCGGCGATCTGCCCCGAGCCGGGATCGCGGGTGATCGCCGCGAGGCGCTGCTTGCCCGCTGCCTGCAACTGGTCAACCCACTCGGGGGCGAGCCCGGCGCGCGCCTCCTCGTTCACGCGACGCGAGATCGCGTTGAGCGTCGCGTGGTCCGTGGCTTCGGAGATGTCGCGGAGCAGGGTGTCCACGAGGAGGGCGTCCTCCTCGTTGCTGGGGACGTCCACAGGACCGGTCTGATGGGTGATCTCCATGTCCTTGGGCGGGTGCGCCATCGACCAGATGACGGACGCCTGCGCCTTGAGGTCGTCGGGGCCCTTGCGGTACAGGCTGAGCCCGAGCTGGTCACCGAGGTTGACGGCGGCGCGCTTGAGTCCGCCGGTGAGCGCGGCCTTGAGCGCGAGGTCGTGTGCTGCACCGTGGGTGACCTGCTTGGATGCCTCCTCGACTGCGCCGTCGTCCCAGAAACCGAGTACGCGGCCGTCGAGGGCGCGGACGATGAGACGCACCTGAGCCCGGTAGGTCGCCCAGTAGCGCACCCCGCCCTCGGTCGTCTCGGTCGGCGGGACCGTCCGAACCAGGTCGCGGATGCAGGTCGCCTCCAGCGTCTGCGTCGACCAGCCTCCGAACCCGAAGATGCGGGTCAGGCTCCTGCGCACGTCCCACCCCTGGAGGTGGGCGTTGCCCCGATGGACCCGGACACGGGCAGGGTCGATCGGTCGGAACAGCACGTCGATCTGGTGGTCGGTCAGGTCCTGGGGGCCTGCTTCGACGTGTGGGGCGGCCAGGCCGGAGGCGTGAGCCAGGGGTGCCTCCGGCCCGGCCGCAGGGGCGGACGCAGGGCGGGTCTTCGGGCCACCCCCCTGGGGGCCCTCTCCGCCCTTGGCTCCCTGCGCGCCAGCCACACGCGCGCGGGGTGACGTTGACGTCCGGTTCGTGGTCATGAGGTGCCCTTCATCAGGTCGAGGGCGGCACGGTCAGGGCCGGTCGCGATGAGGCGCACCCGCAGTGGGCGGGCGGGCCAGGCCAGCACCACGCCTTCGTCGCAGAGACCGGCCCGGTAGTCGGAGCCGTCGGCCCACACCTGGAGGTAGGGCTCAGACGGCTTGCCCGCGCGGTGCCCGTTGTCCGGGGCGGGTGCCAGCGGATACCCGTCCGGGGAGGTGCGGTCGGACACGTCGAGCGGGGTCCTGCGGTAGTGGTCCAGGTCCCCGGCGAGCATCGGGCACGCCTTCGCGGTGTAGGCGGCGCACTCGGGGTGCATGGCCGGTTCGACCACGTAGCCCCGGGTGCGGTCGGTCTCGCGGCCGAACAGCACGTACCGGGCCGGGTTCAGCGGCTCCCCGCAGATCTGGCAGCGCCGGTCGATGATGGCGCGGGCCCTCTTGGCGTCGTCGACCTGACCGAGGTGGTGGCCCCGGTCGGTTTCCAGGGACACCCAGGGGACGGCCCGCCCTCCGACGGTCAGCCGGTGCGCCAGGTGAACGGGGATCGGTGGGGCCGTCATCGTGTACCCCCGGAGATGATCCGCAGGGTCGGTGTCGGCGCGATGCGCACCTTCTCGGCGTACTGGCGCATCGCCTTGGCCCACTTACTCCCATGGATGACCCCGTCGGGGTCGGGGTCGATGCCGAGCGCGTAGCGCAACGTGTCGATCGCGTTCTCGACACGGTCCACGGCGATCAGGTCGACGATCTCGTCCACGGGGTCCCACCCGGTGATGAGGATGGGACCCGCATACGGGTGTCGGGGCGCTCCCATCGCGGCCAGGAGGCAGGACCCGAACACGTTGCGCGGGTACGTCTCGGGGAGCTGGCGCCCCCGGTCGTTGACCCACGCGGCAGCGGACCACGTCGCTCCGAGCGTCACACGGTCAGCGCTTTCCGGCCCCACCTCGACCTTCAGGTCAAGGTCACGGTCGTAGCTCATCCACGTGCCCTGCTCGCTGGTGTCGATGACCAGGTACTCCATCGGTCACACCCCCTCGCAGGCATTGAGGAACGCCTCATCGTCGGGAAGAGCGGAGAGCGGGAACGTCGCACCGCGCGCCAACGGGTAGTAGCCGTGGGCGGCGTGCACGGCACGGCGGCGGGCAAACCGGCCCCGGTCGTGCGGCTGGCACTGGTACCCGACGTAGGTCTCTAGGACCGCGGCGTCGAAGTCGACCAGGCACCTCCACTCGCACCACAAGCTGTCCAGTGGGAACTCGGAAGCGTCTTCGACGATCCCGGCCGACAGGATCGCGTCGGGGTCGCCCTGGGTTCCCCGCAGCAGCGCGTACCAGTCCTCCAAGGACTGGGTGCTGACGGTCAGGTCGGCGTGCGGCAGGTACTTCTCGATGTCGGCCAAGCTCGGCTGTGTGTCGGGCGCGACCACCCGCATCCGGGCGGCCCTGGCGCGGGCGGACTCCACATCAGCGGTGCGCAGCCACCGGAGCACGTCGAGTCCGAGCCCTTCGGGGTGAGCGGCCCAGTGCACGTAGGAGATCGCTTCGCGTCCCCCGGCGACGGTGCCGAAGAATCCTCGGGTGCCCATCACGCACCACCCCTGGTGCGGCGCACGCGCCGCAGGTAGTCGGTGCGGATCCACGCGGTCCAGGTGGAGCCGCCGTCGCGGAATGCGACGTGGACGGCGATGCCGTACCCGGGTCGGCGGGCGTCCTTGCCGCGCACCGGCGCGGACGGGAGCACCGACCAGGCGGCGGCGTCCGGCATCCCCGTGGTGCCGCACGGCACCCGGTCGGGGTGGTCCAGGGTGATGACCCCCTGCGCGCCGGTGTCGAGGTGGCGGACGTGGGTGCCGAGCGGCCACCAGGCGCGTGCGGCGGCGATCCGGTCGGCGGTCTCGGCCGCGCGCGACCGAGTGCGGGTGGTGCTCATCAGGACTCCCTCGTCTGGGCGTCGGCGACGGACACACCGATCCCGTCGGCGGCGGGGTCGACGGTCAGCCAGGCGTGCGAGCCGTTGCGGGTCGCGTACTTGATCAGGAGGCGGCCGTCCGGGTGGATGCCGTCGACCCGGCCGCGCACGTGCGCGTCGACCTGGTCGCCGACGGCGGCCTCGGGGTTGTGGGAGTGGCGGATCACGACAGCGCCTCCTCGATCAGGGCGAGCACCGTGTCGGCGTCAGCGGTCACGGAGCTGGTCCGCGGGGGGACGGCGGCCGGTGCCTGTGCGGGCTCCGGTTCGGTGTTCTCGGCTCGGCGGCGTGGCCGGGGCCGGATGCGGATGCGCGGGGACATGTCAGGCCGCCTCGGTGTCGGCGGTCGGCTCGCTCGCGGCGGGCTGCTCGTCGGTGTCGGTGGGGCCGTCAGTGACCAACCGGACCCGGACTCCGTGGACCATGGCGGTGATCTGGTAGTGCACGCGGCCCGGGACGCGGACGCCCGCCTCGCAAGGGACCGACAGGACCTTCGCCCACTCCCGCAGACAGGCCATACCGTCGTCATCCCAGAACCGGCCGCGCACCCCGTTGACGCTGACCTGCCACTCCTCCGGCTGGGGCAGGTCGGGGTAGCGCTCGGTCAGGTGGGCGACGGCACGGGCGGCCAGGGACCGCAGGCGGGTGGTGTCGACCTCCGGCAGCTCCTCGCCCCGGGCGGTCGCGATGATGGTGCGCAGCTCGTGCGCGCGCCGGTCGCAAGTCGCGGCAGCTTCGATGGACTGGTCGGCGGACCGGGTGTGGTCGGCGGCTTCGGCGCGGTGCTGCGCGGCGGACCGCTCGGTCTCGGCCGCCAGGTCTTCCAGGTCGGCGAGGGTGGTCTCGGAGACATCGCGGATGCTTATCCTGGTCATGGCCCTGATCTCCTAGGTGTGTTGGGGCCTTCGCCCCTGGCCGGGTCGCATCCGGCCGGGGCGTTTTTCGTGGGTGGGTCTAGGCGGCTCGCTTGCGGCGGCGCGCTTCGACACCGAGTCGGCTGATGCGTTGGTAGTGGGCGTGGCGGGCGTTCTGCGCAGCCTTGGCTCGGTCGTCCGGGCGCATCACGCCCTCCGGGTCGACCTTCTTCTCCCAGCCCTCCTCGCGGGCGCGGTTGGCTGGGGCGATGCGCTCGGACCGGACGGGGGTACGCGCCCACGAGATGTTCGCCGCCATGGAGGCGATCTGCTTGCGCCGCTTGGGATCGGGGTGGGCCATCACGCCACCTCCGCACTGGTGGCCGGGGAGGTGGTCTGTGCCGCCTCACTGTCGATCCACAGATCTCCGTCGTCGAGGTCCAGGCAGCTGATCAGGAGTCCGTAGGTGTGGAGGCCGGGCTCTCGGGCGCCGCGGCTGATCTTCTTCAGCCCACCCAGGGAGAGGCCTGTGCGCTGTGCTATGTCCTCCAGGGTCAGAGCCCTGTTGCGTCGGACGGTGTGGAATCGGATCCGATCGAACCTGCGTTCCATGATCCCATACTAACCCATATGGACCCACATAGAACCCCGAAAGAACCCCTTTTTTGTTCTCTCGATCCACATTGAACCACGTAGAACCCTATGACCTGGGGATACGTGATTCAGCTGGGCCACATTTTGCTTGTTGGGTGGCTACAGACGGGTTCCGTATGGGTTCCGTATGGGTTCCGCGCGGTAAGGTGACCCTCATGACCTCTGAGCAGCCGCCCGAACGCGTGGCGCTACGCCGCTACATGGAAGAGCGCCAAGAGGAGCTCGGGCTGGAGTGGACCGAGATCGCCGAGATCGGCGGCACCAACGACGAGACCCTCCGGCGCGTCCGAACCGGCGTCGGAAAGATCCAGATGAAGACCCGCAAGGCCATCGAGAAGGGCTTGCAGTGGGCCCCCGGCTCGGTCAACACGATTCTGTCCGGCGGGCGCCCCCTCCGGCTGGAGGAGCAGGGCGCCGGCGCCTACATCACCACGACCCCCCAAGGCGGTCAGCAGCTGTGGCTGACCGTCAGCACCCCCGGCGAGCCGCAGCAGCAGATGATGATCCCCCTCGACACCGACAGCGTGGCGGGTCTGCATGGGCTGACCGACGCAGACCGGGCCTCCCTCACCCACCAGATGCTCGGCGTGATGGTGCACGCCGGCCGAGCCTTCCTCGAAGAGCAGGGGCGCCGCCGCCTCAAGGAGGAGGAAGGCTGACCGAATCCCGAACTTCGGTTGGCCGGATCGTGGATTTTCCCAGCTTGTCCTCGTATCATGATGATTCCCGCTCGCCACTGTGGCGTAGATCACATCGCGGCATGCAAGGGGGATCAACGATGCCCACCCCACCCCCACCGGAGCCCGACGGGCCGCTCGACCCGGAGGACTCCGGTCTCCCACCCACCTCCAGGCCTGATGCACACAGGCCGTTCATCTACCGGCCCGGACCCAACGACCCCGCCCTGTCGATCATCATCGACGACGGGGACCCGCCCGCTGAGGGCTACTGGCTCTACACGACCTCCCGCGGATACCTGTTCCGCTTCTGGGAGGGTTCCACCTTCGGTCGCGTCGTCCGAGGGGGCAAGCGACATGTCACTGGGGAGCCCTACGACCTGTGCTTGAAGGTCTACGGGCTCTGGTCGTGGGACCAGATCCCCGATGACGGCAGCGGGTTCTGGGGCTCTGGTGAGGAGTACGTCAACTACCAGGCGATCCGGTGCCTCGAAGTCGCCGGACTCCTCGTGCCCTATCCGTACACGGATCACGCGTGACCGTGGCAGGAGATACCGATGCACGACGACTCCGCACCTGACGCACCCAAGCCGTTCATCTACCGACCCAACCCCAGGGGCCCCCTGGTCTCGATGATCATCGACGACGGGCACCCGCCCGAAGAGGGCTACTGGCTCTACCCCGAGCCATGGGGATACCTCTTCCGGCTCTGGGAGGGATCGACCTTCCAGCGAGTGATCCGCGGCTACAGGCACAGCCTGACCGGGGAGCCGGAAGACCTGATCCTGAACATCTGGGGCTTCGAGTCCTGGGACGAGGTCCCGGAGGACGGCACCGGCTACTGGGGCCACGGGGACGCTCCAGTCGACTACCGAGGCATCCGGTGCCTGGAGGTCGCCGGACTTCTCGTCCCGTTCTCATCCATCCCGTCCACCTCGCCGCTGGCGGAGGCCAGCTGACCCGCGCACACAGACGCCCCGGCCGTGGCGGCCGGGGCGTCTTCACGGTCCGATCACAGCTCGCCGTGGACGGCAGCCGCTACCGGTGCCTGCTCACGCGAACCGGTCTGATGGGGACACCCTGCGGTGCGCCGCGCGCGCCCGCGCCGCAGCGGCCGAGCGCCCGTACCGTTTGGCCATCGCCGCTGACTCCCACCCGCAGACCGCCATCAGCTCCTCCTCGGTCAACCCCGCCTCCTTGAGCAGGTGGGCGGCGGTGTGGCGGAACAGGTGCGGGTGCACGTGCGCGATCCCGGCCGCCTTCGCGCGGCGCGTGAGCATCTGGCGCACCCCGGAGTCGGTGAGGCGTCCCTTCGGGCTCAACCACAGCTCCTTGCGGTGGCTCAGCTTGTGCTTGGCGCGCTCGCGAAGGTACCGGTCGATCGCGGCGGCGGTCGCTGGGCCGATGGGGATGAACGTCTGACGTCCCCCTTTGAGGATGACCCGGAGCTGGCCGCGGTCGAGGAGGACGTCGTTGGCTTCGTCATCGTGGGGGGCGTACCTCAGTCCGACCAGGCCGCCGGCGCGGACACCGTTGTCGAGCAGAGTGAGGATGATCGCGCGGTCGCGGCGGTTCTCGAAGCTGCGGCCCGCAGTGGCCTTCACCAGGGCCTTGATGTCGTCGGCCTCCAGGACGGGGATGTCCTTCTCGGGGACCTTCGGCGCGCCGACCTTGATCATGGGGTTCTCGCCGTGGTCGAGCTCTTCCTCCTTGACCAGCCAGTTGAAGTACGCGCGGAGGTTGCGGAAGTCGATGGCCGCGGTCCCGGGCGACGTGGTGGCCTGGCGGTGGCGGAGGAAGTCGCGGACGTGGCTGGGGCGGACGGCGCTCGCCGCGAGGCGGCGCTCGTGCTCGGCCTGCCAGTCGGAGAACAAGAGGATGGTGTCGCGGTAGCGGGAGATGGTGGTCTCGGCTCGGTTGCGGGCCTGGAGGTCCAGGGCCCACGAGTCCATGTGCGACAGCAGCAGATTCACAGGGTCCTCCGAGGGGTCGATGGTCGCAATCCTCCGCTGTGCAACCGTCGTGCCACTCCGGTAGACTGCCCGGGGTGTGCATCCTCCCTGGTAGACAGGGATGCTGCGCGGGCCCCTAGCTCAATTGGCAGAGCAACGGACTTTTAATCCGTGGGTTCAGGGTTCGAGCCCCTGGGGGCCTACCCCGAAAAACCCCAGGTCAGAGCGCAAATGAACGCTGCTCGGCCCGGGGTTTTCGTGTGTCCGGGGCCTCGAAATGGCTCCATGCGCGCTCCCGAGTGCTGGCCACCGCGCACGGGCTCCTGGCGATGGAGGAGTTGGCGCCACTGGCCGGGCTGGTGGCGGTGTCGGACGCTGGCAGAGGAGTCCTTCGCCCAGGGCGAGGAGCTGCCGCTCAGAGACAGTTCAGTCCGAGAATCATGACAAAACGGACCTGCAACTGGAGTACCAGCCCCTGCCCTTGAACCGATGCTCTTTTGTGACAACAGGTATCTATCATTCTGCCGAATACACGTTCTTGCCCGAGTCGATGATGCCAGGAGTGAGCCGTGTTCGCACTCACCGACAAAGATCCTCGCCGAGTTGGACCGTACCGACTTTTCGCGTCGCTGGGTGAGGGCGGCATGGGGCATGTTTATCTCGCGATCGGACCAGATGGACAACGTTTGGCGGTCAAACGAGTACTGCCGCATCTTGCGAAAGACGCGGGGTTCCGCCAGCGCTTTGCCCTGGAGGTGGCGACTGCTCGCCGTGTCGAAAGTCCGCACACCGTCCGCCTTGTCGACGCTGACACCGACGCCGAACAACCCTGGCTGGTATCCGAGTTCATTCCCGGTCCCACATTGATCCAATATATCCAGGACAATGGACCGCTTCCCGAGAAATTTGTCCGTCGCCTCGGCATCGACCTCGCGGCGGCACTGACGGCAATCCATGGCGCGGGACTCGTTCACCGAGACCTCAAACCCTCCAATGTCATCCTGACCCCCACCGGGGCCAAGCTCTTGGACTTCGGGATCTCACGCGCCATCGACTATTCCACCAGTGTCGCCCTCACCCAGACCGGCGGCGTCGTCGGCTCTCCCGGCTACATGTCCCCCGAGCAAGCCCAGTCCAAGCCTCTCACCGAGCGATCCGACATCTTCGGCCTCGGCTGTCTCCTGGCCGCCGCCGCCACCGGCCGCACCCCCTTCGACGGCCCCTCCATCCCGCAGGTCCTCTACAAGGTCGTATACGAACAACCCGACCTCGACGCACTCCCCGATTCCCTGCGCGTCCCCGTCAGCCGGTGCCTGGCCAAGAACCCAGCCGACCGTCCCACGCTGGAGGCTCTCACCGAGCTCCTCACCGGACTCGAGACTGTGGCGGGGTCGCCCCCAGCCTCAGTCACGTCCTTCGTCGAGCGGCAGCGCATCGAGGTGAACGCCTTCATCGACACGGTCGATCAGCAGGCGACCCTCGTCGACGAAGGCCCGACCCATGTTCTCCCGCCCACCCTTGGCGATCCCGTTCCGCCGCGATACCGTTTCGGTAAACCCGTCCTCACCGCCGCAGCAGCCGCGGCGGCCATGCTGCTGGCCATTCCGCTCTGGATCGCCCTCTCCTCCAATGACGATCCACCGACCGGCGAGAACGATGACCGTTCCCCCACCTCCCAGGTCGATGAGAACGATGCCGAACCGGCAGCGCCGACACTGTCCGTTCCGACCGCGGCGGCACTCTGCGAGGTCCTCGACGCCGAAGGCCTCGCTGCCGCATTCGGCCCGGAATGGGAAGTCACCGAAATCCGAGAAGACGACGCAGCCTGCAGGGCCAGCGTTCGCGACAGTACGTCGCCCGCTTATGCGACCTTGTCGATCTCCGTGACCCCCTCCGACCTTGACAGTTGGCTTTTCTGCCCGTTCACCGAATGCGACTATGACTATGACTCAGAACTCATTCCGAACGGCGAATCAACCGCCAGGCCCTGGGAAATGGGAGGAGTCATCGATGGCACCATAGGATTGGAGATGATCTGGTACCAAGACGGCCTGGCAGGGGTGGTGAGGGCGGCGGCCCCGGGGTCGAGCGACAGGTCGATGGATGTGTTGCCCGACTTCCTCCTCGACCAGGGCATCGCACTCTACGACCTCGCCAATGGCGACTGACAGCGACCGAGGCGACTTCGGTTCTGAGGGGTGGCCGAGGGTCAGGTCGGGAACTCGCCGTACCAGGAGCGCTCGACGATGTGCTTGGGCAGGTAGTCGGACTCGACTTCCAGCCGGAAGGCGGGCTCGTGGAAACTCCTGTCGTAGGCCATGCAGGCCAAGGCCAGCAGGCCGAGCGGCACTGTGCCGTCGATGTTCTGGGCCCGTTCCTCGTTGGTGGTGTGGTAGTCGCGGAACAGCCGCAGCCCGTTGGCGAGGGACTCGTTGAACCCGGCAGGGTCTCCCTGAGCGAACTTCAAGAACGCCTCCATCTGGGGGAAGACGAGCTTGTTCAGCGCTTCCGGGTCGCCGAACTCCACTTGCCGAGGGTCGGACATCTCCATCGCGGCGGTGAGCTCGTCCACCAGGCCTGGCCGGTTCGTCATGAACGCCTGGAGCGCCGCCACCCAGTGGTAGGTGTAGGGGTTGTACCGGGTGCCCTTGCTCTGTCCGGCCTCACGCAGCAGGTCGACGGGGATCTGACAGAGTTCCCGCCAGCGTCGGTCCTCGCGGCAGGTCACAGCGAGGAAGAAGGCCTGCGTCCAGTTACTCGCGTTGGTGTAGTAGCGGGGACCAGTGGCGGTCAGATGCCGGGGCTTCTGATCGATCACGCACTCGACGTCGGTCCCCTTCGAGGCCGTGGAGACGGCGAACAGGGCGTGCGCCACCTGCATAGACACCACCCAGGCCTGCCAGGTCTGCAGCTGGACGGCCTCCGGATCCAGGACCAGGCTGATCCTCGCGTCCACGTAGATGGAGCTCAGGACCGAAGGGGCGGACTTCGCGGTCTTCTCCAACCGGGCGACCTGCCGGGACCTCTCCGCGGGGAAGCGTTCCGCGTGCGCCGCGTACACCGGGCTGGTCACATCATGCCGAGAAACGATGGTGGTCACGTGTCCCCCTAGTCGGAGATGTCGAACAGGCCGAAGGTGTATCCGCCATACCGGTTTCCGTCGGGTATCCCCTTGACCTCCACGTAGTACAGCTTGTCATTGTCGAGGGCGTCCTGGATCTCGTCGGCGAGGGTCAGTTCGTTGTCGTCGAGGTTTGCGTCCCTTCGGCCGCGCCCGCGCATCTCCACGAGAACGTCCTCGAGGTACTCCCGTGATCCTTGGGAGACCCGTCTCAGGTCCCCGTTGGCATCCGAGACGGTGCGCTCGCCAAGCGCGGTTCCCGTGCTGCTCTTGGCTTCCACGATGACGATACCGCCGTCCTCGGTCCGCCAGATCTGGTCGAACTGGTGGTTCCCGTTCGTGGGCCTGGTCGAGTGCACGACGGGTGCGTCCTCCGACAACCTGGGCAGCTCCACCTCCGTGCCGTCGTTCAACGTCACAGTGTGCTGGCCGTCGAACTGCTCCCGCGTTGCGGCTTCCGCGAGAGCCTCACCGAAGTCCTCACTGGCCGTAGTCATGCGGGCGTGCTTCGGGGAGTGGTCGTTCTCGGCGTCGATGATCTCCTGGTGGCCCTCGGGGTACCGGTCTCTCCTGTCCCGAAGGATCTGTTCGGCGGCTCGGTCAGCCTCGATCGCCTCACGGCGTTCGTTGGCCAGGTCGTGCAAGTGGCTGACGCTCGGGTCGTCAGGGTCCGCACGGACGGTGATCTTGTCACCTTCCGTGAGGTAGTCGGGCCTGTCAGGCGGGGCGATGGAGTCCTTGAGAAACCATGGAGGGCTTCCCGTCGGACTGGTGATCTGAGGGATCGTGTGACCACTGATCTGGATCCCGATACTGCGCCTGGATCCACTGCGGTCGTAGAACTCGTTGAACAGGTCAGGGCGCCTGTTGATGAGGTCGGTGAATCCAGAGGCGAACTCCGACCACTTGGTGTTCTCGTTCAGCCCGAGTACCCGGATGACCTCCTGGGTCCTGACGACTCTCGTGTAGGCGTCCCGCCGATTCGGGTCCAGGGGAGTTTCGCCGTCCAGGTCGGACGGGTCGTCGGAGCCTCCCAACCGGTCCGATCCACTGGGCGTTGGGCCGTGCCCACCGGCTTGGTCGATGGTCGACGGGCCGTCCCCCAGACCGTTGACGTGGCTACCGCTTGTCGAATCCCCGTTGACGGGCGTGTCGTGGACGGTGCCACCGCCACCGGTTCTGATGTCCCCGGTGCTGTTGGTGATGGTGGTGTTGGGTGTGTCAGATCCGCCTCCGGCCATCGCCATCTCCGGTTGCCGGACCGCGCTGGCCTGCCAGGGCGAGTCCGGGTCCAGGGCACGGAACTCCTCGGCCAGCTCCGGGGACATGGCCTCGGCCAGGGCCGGGTCCTCCCGGAGCATCTCCGCCAGGACCTGGGCGTCCTGGACCTCCTGGACCGTGGGATCCTGCGAAGTGGTGGAAGCGTCGCTGACAGGAGCGGTGGCATCAGACGAGAAGGAACCCTCCTCGGCGGTCGAGGCGGCCTCGCTGGAAGAGTCCGCGAAGGTCGTGCTGTCGGGTGAGGCGGCCGCTTCTGGTGTGTCGACCGGTGCGGACACACCGTCCGAAGCTGGTGTGCTGAAGCCTTCGGCCGTGTCGTTGAGTTCTGCCAGGGCTGTGTCCATCCGGCCCAGCTCCTGGGCGCTGCCGCCCTCCAGGGATGGTGACAGGTCGCCACCCACCGGCGTTGAGGCACCGTCCGGTCCGTGGGAGACCTCGAACGGCCCCACCGTCGGGCCGCTGTCCGTCGAGGCCGGGTTGCCCGACCCCGCGTCCACGTCGACGTCCACATCGCCTGAGCGGGCGGCCCCTCCGAGAAGATCGTTGCCGACCTTGATCGCTCCGAGCCCGAAGGCCGCGGAGCCGACGTTGACCGCTCCGGTGGCGATCACGTACCCGGGCCGGTCCTCCCACTCGCTGATCGGAACCACGGCCTCGAACGCCTCGATCCAGGGCCCCCGGGCGGTGGCGTACCAGTCATCGGCCGAGCCCGGCGCACGGAAGTCGCCGTCGACGAAGAACCCCGACAGGTTCCCCAACCCGACCAGCGAGTTCTCCAGCTCCGCTCCGATGTTGGCGAAGTTCTCCGGAGACAAGGGGTAGACGGCCTCGCCGTCGGCGTCTCGCAGGCCCAGGGCGGTCGCCGTCCCGGTCACCACCCCCACCGCGGCGTCCGCGACGCCGGCCCACACGTCCTCGTACCAGGGTGTGCTCGCCTGGGCCGGGGCGCCCCAGGGGTTGTCCGCGTCGACCTGCGCGGTGAACGTGCCGTAGTAGGCCCCGTCCCGGCCGTCAGAGGTCTGACCGGGGTCCGCGGCGGACAGGTCGCTGACTCCGCGGAAGTAGGTGCCGCCGTAGCTGGCCCCGATGGCGTTGGCGCACGTCCGTTCGGCCGTTTGGAACTCGAACACGGCCTGGGCGATGCGGTTGTTGAGGTAGTTGTTGCGCTCGCGCAGATCGTCGTCGTCGGACCACTCCTGGTCGCCGTCGACCTCCTCCCACAACTCGACCGCCTTCCCCTGCAGGCGGATCAGCTCCTCCTTCAAGGGCCGCGCGGTCTCGGCGAAGGTGGTCAGGGCGTCGGCCGCTCCGGTCACGGCCTCCTGGGTCGCTGCGGTGTCCGATCCGACCGGGTCGATGACCGACAACAGCTCGCCCGACTCGGGGGCGGTGTAGATGCCCTCCAGCCCGGCCCAGGTGGAGGTGATGTCGATGCCGGACTGGGCGATGGCCTCGCCCACGGTGCGCAGACGCCCGGCGGCGGCCTCGAGCTCGTCGGGGTCGACCCTGGGGATGGGCACGGCGGAGGGAAGGATCGGGCCGTTGACCACGCAGGGGTCGAACTCGCCCACGCCGAGGTAGGTGAAGGAGGAGGAGAACATGACTCCCAACAGAAAAAGGGGGTGATGGGGGAGGGGTTGGGGGTTCAGTCGGGGATCTGGCCGGCGTTGGCCTGGGCCTGGGCGGCCATCGCGTGGTTGCCCTCCACGTAGTACAGGGTGGCCTCGCTCGCACCGCTCACGGCGCTGGCTCCGAGCCCGACCGCCTCGCCCAGGACGCCGAAGTAGTGTTCGGCGAACTCGGCCAGGGCGATGCCGATGGGGGCGCTGGCGGCGTGGGTGGACACCTCCTCCAGGCACCCTCCCAGGTCCGTCATGTTCCCGGTCAGACCGGTGGTGGCGTCCTCGTCGCCGATGTGCCCGTGCACCTGGTTGAGCACGCCGCTGACCTCGGGGACCTGGATGTTCCATCCGGACACGACGTCTCCGTTCATCGGGTGAGGGAGGCAGGCGAGCTTGGGGGTGGTGGGGGAGGTTTTCGTGTCCCGACGGCACCACTCAGGGGTGCGGCATAGTGATGCCGTCGTCACGGGCGGTTTTCGATTATGGCAGAGCGTGGGGTGAAATGTCGTCACTGTTCCGTGTGTCCAGCTCTGCCCACTCAGGGTCGGCGCAGCTCAACGATGCCTCAGGTTGTTCGGCTTGGCCGGATTCGGTCAACGCTCGCACCGGGCGGTTCTCGTGTTCATCCTGTTCGATGAGGTGCAGCGGCAGGGTCGCCGGTCATCCTGGTTCAGGAGAAGGAGAAGGAGAAGGAGAAGGAGAAGGGACGGCACGAGACACGAGGCGGAAGCGGCCTCGTCAGGGCGCACCCCGAGTCACCAGCGGACTTGATCCGCACCTCGCGAGGGGCCGAATTGGCTCCGTTGTGGCTCCGGTGTTCTAGAACCCGGTGGCACGGGGTGGTCTCCCACGGTCTCCAGTGGCATGACGGACCCCGATCATGCTGGACGAACCGGGGCATACCACCACGAATCACTCCCGCACACGCGGACTCTTCATCCGTGGGTTCAGGACTCGAGCCCCTGGGGGCCTACCCCTTCTGAACTGGCGCTTCTCTCCGTGAGGGGCGCCATTGTCGTTCCAGGGTTGCGATTCGGGTCGCACTTCACACGCCGCTACGCGTCCGTCGCCTCCCTCGGCGCCGTCAGCGGCAGGCGCACCTGGAAGCGGGTGTCGCCCGGCACGGACTGCACCTGGAGGCTCCCGTGGTGCTTGTTGACGACGATCCGCCACGAGATGTCGAGCCCGAGCCCCGTTCCCTCGCCCACCGGCTTGGTGGTGAAGAAGGGGACGAAGATCCGGTCGCGGATCTCCGGATCCACCCCCGTCCCGGTGTCCCCGAACTCGACCAGCAGCTGCTCGCCGTCGCGTTCGGTGCGCACGGTCAGCGTTCCCTCGCCGTCCATCGCCGAGACGGCGTTGTCGATCAGGTTGGTCCACACCTGGTTCAGCTCACCCGGGTAGACCGGGATCCTCGGCAGGCCCCGGTCGTACTCCTTGACCACCTGGATCCCGGAGCCGATCTTCCTGGAGAGCATCACGAGCGTGCTGTCCAGCAGTTCGTGCACGTCGGTCACCTGGAAGGGCGCGCGGTCGAGCTGCGAGTACTGCTTGGCGGTGTCCACCAGGTGTGAGATGCGGGTGGTGGAGTCCTCGATCTCGTTCATCAGGAGCTCGGTCTCGACCGTGTAGCCGAGCCAGCGGACGGCGCCTTCCAGGGCCTGTTCGTCTATGGCCGCCGCCACCCGGTCCAACCAGTCGGCGTCGAGTCCGGCCTGCACGAACGTCGCCGCCAGGTCCCACCCGTCCGCGACCCCGTGCTCGTCGAGCCAGTCGGCGAGGGCGTCCTCACGGTCGGCGGCCTCCAACGCGCTGAGCGGCTCGGCCTTCGACACCCGTTCGGCCGTGCGCTCCTGGATGTCGACGAGCACGTCCAGGGTCTCGCGCGAGTACGGGCCCGCCGTGAGCTTCCCCAGCTTGTGCCGCATCCCGGCCACCCGTTCGCGCAGCGCCGACGTGGCCCGCACGGCGGCGGCCGCGGGGTTGTTGAGCTCGTGGGTCAGCCCCGCGGACAGGGAACCGAGAGCCAGGAGACGTTCCCGCTCGTTGACCTTCTGCTGGGAGTTCTGGGTTCCGTAGAACATCCCCTCCAGCAGGTGGACGGCCATCGGGAACCAGTCCCGCATGATCTCGGCGAAGGTCTCGGCGGGCAGGACGAAGAACCGCGTGGGCTCCGTGACGCGCAGGGAGCCCCGGTAGCGCTGGTCCTCGGCGCCGCTGAGGTAGGCCTGCATGGCGCCCGCGTACGCCCCCCGGTGCGAGGTGCGGACGGTCTCCACGTCGTCGGGGCCGACCCGGCGGGAGAGCGCCACCGTGCCCTCCAGGAGCACGTAGAAGCAGGTGGCCGGATCGCCCTCGCGGTAGACGTGGCCCGGCTCGAACACCTCCACCCGGCCCTCGCGGCACAGCCGCTCCAGTTGTTCGTCGGAGAGCTTCTCGAACAGGAAGAGCGTGCTCAGCTCGTCCTGGTCGCAGCGCGTCGGCCGCTCGGTCATGACTGCTCCAGGTAGCGGTGGACGAGCATCACGGCCATGGCGCCCTCGCCGACGGCGGAGGCGACCCGCTTGGCGGACTCCGCGCGGGCGTCGCCCGCCACGAACACCCCCGGCACGCTGGTCTCCAGGTGGTACGGCGGCCGGTCCAGCCGCCAGCCCCCCGGCGGACGGCCGTCGACGCTCAGGTCCGGCCCGGCCAGGATGAACCCGCGCTCGTCCTTGGCGACGGTGCCCTCCAGCCAGTCGGTGCGCGGGGCCGCGCCGATGAACGCGAACAGCCACTGCGTGTCGACGAGTTCGGTGGATCCGCTCTTCACGTCGCGCAGGGTGAGCTGTTCCAGGTGGTCGGTCCCGTGCGCCGCCTCGACGACCGCGCCGGTGCGGACGTGGATGTTTGGCGCGCCCTCGATCTGCTGGATCAGGTAGTGCGACATCGACGCCTCCAGCGAGGGCCCGCGCACCAGGAGGGTGACCGACCTCGCCCCCCGGGACAGGTACATGGCGGCCTGCCCGGCGGAGTTGGCGCCGCCGACGATGTACACCTCGTGGCCGTGGCAGGAGGGGGCCTCGGTGAGCGCGGAACCGTAGAAGACCCCGCGCCCGGTCAGCTCGGCGAGCCCCGGCGCGTCCAGCTGCCGGTAGGACACGCCCGTCGCCAGGAGGACGCTGTGCGCGGCGATCGCGGAGCCGTCCGAGAAGCGCACGGTGCGCGAGGCCCCGTTCACCTCCAGGCCCGACACCTCACGCGCGCTGAGGATCTCCGCGCCGAACTTCGCGGCCTGCCGTCTGGCCCGGTCGGTGAGCTGCGCGCCGGACACACCGTCGGGGAAGCCGAGGTAGTTCTCGATCCGCGAGCTCTGCCCGGCCTGCCCGCCGGTGGCGGAGCGCTCCACCAGGACGGTCCGCAGCCCCTCGGACGCGCCGTAGACGGCCGCGCCGAGCCCGGCCGGGCCGCCGCCGATCACCACGAGGTCGTAGAACTCCTCCGCCGGTGTCGTGGCCAGCCCCACCAGCGACGCGAGCTCGGGGTCCCCGGGTTCCGCCAGCGCCGTCCCGTCCGGGGCGATCACCAGCGGAAGCCGTTCCGCGCCGTGCCCGGCGGCGCTCAGCAGTCGCCTGCCCTCCGGCTCGTCCGACGAGTACCAGCGGTAGGGCACCTGGTTGCGGGCGAGGAACTCCCGCACGTCCGACGACCGTGCCGACCACCGGTGGCCGACGACCTTGGCCGTGTCCACCGGCCGCTGGCCGTCGTTCCGCCAGGCCTCCAGCAGGTCGTCCATGACGGGGTACAGCTTCTCCTCGGGCGGGTCCCAGGGCTTGAGGAGGTAGTGGTCGAGGTCGACGAGGTTGATCGCGTCGATCGCCGCGTTGGTGTCCGCGTACGCGGTCAGCAGGACGCGCCGCGCCCCCGGGTAGACGTCGATGGCCCGCTCCAGGAACTCGATGCCGTTCATCCGCGGCATGCGGTAGTCGGCCAGGACCACCGCCACCTGGTCGCCGCGGAGCTTGAGTTCGCGCAGGGCCTCCAGAGCGGCCTCGCCGGACTCGGCCCGCACGATCCGATACGCGTCACCGTAGCGACGCCGCAGGTCGCGGGCGACGGCTCGGGACACCCCCGGGTCATCGTCCACGGTCAGGATGACGGTCCGCCCCGAACCCGCCGACTGCGCCATGCGTCTCCCTCGTCCGATCCTCGCGGTGCGTCCCGCGACACCGCGCCGTGCCCTGTAACACCGCGCGGTGGCCGCGCAGTCCGCGGCCTGTCCCACGACACGGCGCCGCCGTCGCCCGATGTGCGCCACGGCACCGTGTCGCCCGACGAGTATGACGTGCGTCTCGGCCCCCGCGGAAGGTGTTTTCCGGCCGCGGGGCCGCCCTCAGGGCGTGACGATCGGGAAGTCCGCCTCGGGCTCGTCCACCAGGGCGGCCAGGCGCGGGAGCACGGCCAGGTCGCCCTGGTGTTCGACCCCGTCCAGGTTCCCCTCCCTGAGCACCGCGAGCAGCTGCGTCGTGGTCAGCGTGAGCGTCAGGTCGGCGCCGTCCCCCTTCGGGTTCGGGTAGTGGATCAGGGCCCCGTTCGAGAGCATCGCGCGGTACCGTTCCCCGGTGTCGGCCATCCGCAGGTCGACGCACAGTTCCTCCCGCCAGGCCCGGGGCCCGTTGATCCGGATGGCGACCGAGTCCAGGATCTGGGTGACGTCGAGCGCCCGGACGATGCTCTCGGCCGGCGGGACCTCCCTGGGCACCACCCCGTCCCGCAGTTCCCCGGCCCCGCTCAGGTAGAAGTTGCGCCACGTCGCGCACTCCGCGCCGTAGCCCAGCCGGGTGAGCACGTCGGCCAGCAGCTCCCTGGCGTCCTCGCGGTCGGGATCGGCGAAGACGGCGTGCGAGGCCAGTTCGGCGGCGAACCGGAGCTCCCCCTCGTCGGAGAACGCGCGCGCCCGCTCGATCAGCGCGTCGATCCCGCCCATGGCGCGGGCGTAGAGCCTGCCCTGGGCCTGGGGCGGGTGCTGCCACAGGTGGGCCGGGTTGCCGTCGAACCACCCCATGTAGCGCTGGTAGATCGCCTTGACGTCGTGCGAGACCGATCCGTAGTAGCCGCGCGTGTTCCACGCCCGTTCCAGTCCGGGCGGCATCGGCAGGTCCTCGGCGATCTCGCTGCCGATCCAGCCGCGGTTCATCAACCGCAGCGTCTGGTCGTGCAGGTAGGCGTAGACGTCCCTCTGCTGGGACAGGAAGACCCGGATGTCCTCCGTGCCCCAGGTGGGCCAGTGGTGGGAGGAGAAGACGACGTCGGAGCGGTCCGCGAACAGTTCGATCGCCTCGTTGAGGTGGCGCGACCACCGGCGGGCGTCCCGCACCCGGGCCCCGCGCAGGGTGCCCAGGTTGTGCAGGGTGTGGCAGGCGTTCTCCGCCATGCACAGGGCGCGGGAGCCGGGGAGGTGGAAGTTCATCTCCGCCGGAGCCTCGGTCCCCGGGGTCATGTGGAAGACGAACCGGACCCCGTCCAGGACCTCCTCCTGACCGGTCCGGGTGATGTCGAGCGTGGGCGGCAGCAGCCCGACCCGTCCGGCGGAGAAGTCGAGCCCGAGCCCGACGCCGACCCGCCCCGTCGGCCCCGGCTCCACGGCGTCCGCGGCGAAGTACCTGCCGCGCCGGAGCATCGCCGGGCCCGCGTGCACGTTCTCCGAGACGGCGTGTTCCATGAAGCGTTCCGGCGCCACGATCGCCACCCGGCCGGACCCGACGTCGTCGGGGTCGACCACGCCCAGCACCCCGCCGAAGTGGTCGACGTGCGTGTGCGTGTAGACCACGGCGCTGACGGGGCGGTCCGCGACGTGCTCGCGGTACAGCGCCAGGCCCGCCGCCGCCACCTCGGACGTCATCAACGGGTCCACGACGACGACGCCGTCGCGTCCCTCGATGAGCGTCATGTTGGACAGGTCCATGCCGCGTACCTGGTGGACGCCCTCGGTCACCTCGAACAGGCCGTTGATCGCGGTCAGCCTGCCCTGGCGCCACAGGTGGGGGTGCACCGTGTCGGGGACGGTGTCGCCCCCCTCCTCCAGGAAGTCGTACCGGCCCAGGTCCCACACCGTCCTTCCCCGGGCGTCGGTCACGGTCCGCGGCGCGCTCGCGACGAGTCCGCGGCGCGCGGCGTCGAAGTCGGCGGTGTCGGCGAACGACGGCCCCGCGCGCTCCGCGTCGTCGGCCGCCGCCGTCGGTCGCGGAACTCCGGTCGCGGTCCTGCCCGTCCTGGTCCTGTGCGCCACGTGGTTCTCCTTTCGTGCGTGGTCGGCGTCGGCCGCCGGCCCGGTGTGAGATGCGGAACGTCACCTACCCCCGGCCGCTCGGGGGCAGCGCCAAGGCCGGGTCAACACCTCGGAGCGCACGGCGGTGACCGGGCAGGACGCGGTGGCCGGAGGGGACACGGCGTCCGCCGCCGCCATGGTGTCCGTCCACGCCGCGGGGAGCGCGACCGCCCGCGCTGACCTGGATGATCACGGATGTCCTCGTTCCATCGACCCCGTACACTGCGCGGGGCGGAGCGACCGGGGGCGCTCCACCGGACGCCGCCGGAGCCGCCGACGGCTTTTGGACGTTTCCCACAACAGGAGCCGCGCAGAGTCCTCGGTCGGCGACATGGCGCCGTCGGCCCGTAGTCGGGAGGATGGCACTGCCCGTCGTGCCGCGGCGCGCGCAACGATGATCAACGGAAGGGCCCAATCGCGTGTTCAGTCGTGTCGCCATCGTCAATCGTGGTGAGGCCGCCATGCGGCTCATCCACGCCGTACGGGACATCGCCGCGGAGACAGGGACACGGATCGAGACCGTCGCCCTGTACACCGATGTCGACCGCACCGCCACGTTCGTGCGCGAGGCCGACATCGCCTACGACCTCGGTCCCGCGTCCGCGCGCCCGTACCTCGACCTGAAGGCGCTGGAGCGCGCCCTGGTGGAGACCGGAGCCGACGCCGCGTGGGTCGGCTGGGGCTTCGTCGCGGAGGACCCGGCGTTCGCCGAGCTGTGCGAGCGGATCGGCGTCGCCTTCGTCGGACCGAGCGCCGACGCCATGCGCAAACTCGGCGACAAGATCGGCGCGAAGCTGATCGCCGAGGAGGTCGGCGTCCCCGTCGCGCCGTGGAGCCGCGGCGCGGTCGAGACCCTGGACGCCGCGCTGGAGGCGGCGGCGGAGATCGGCTACCCGCTCATGCTCAAGGCCACCGCGGGCGGCGGCGGGCGCGGCATCCGCGTGATCACCCACGAGGACGAGCTGGCCGACGCCTACGAGCGCACCAGCCAGGAGGCCGCGCGCGCGTTCGGCAGCGGGATCGTCTTCCTGGAGCGCCTGGTCACCAACGCCCGGCACGTCGAGGTCCAGGTGATCGCGGACGGCGAGACCGCGTGGGCGCTCGGCGTCCGCGACTGCTCGGTGCAGCGCCGCAACCAGAAGATCATCGAAGAGTCGGCGTCGCCGGTCCTCAGCCCCGAGCAGGCCGCCGAGCTCAAGGCCTCGGCCGAGCGGCTCGCCGTCTCGGTCGGCTACCGCGGCGCGGCGACCGTCGAGTTCCTCTACCACCCCGGCGACCGGATGTTCGCCTTCCTGGAGGTCAACACCCGCCTCCAGGTCGAGCACCCGATCACCGAGTCCACCACCGGGTTCGACCTCGTCCGGGCCCAGCTGCACGTGGCCTCCGGCGGCAGGCTGGAGGGCGAGCCCCCGGCGGAGCGCGGCCACGCCATCGAGGCCCGCCTCAACGCCGAGGACCCCGACCGCGACTTCGCCCCCTCCCCGGGGCGCATCGCGCGGCTGGACCTGCCCGCCGGTCCGGGCATCCGCGTGGACACCGGCGTCAGCGAGGGCGACACCATCCCCGCCGACTTCGACTCCATGATCGCGAAGATCATCGCCTACGGCCGCGACCGCGACGAGGCGCTCGGCCGCCTGCGCCGGGCGATGGCGCGCACCACCGTCATCATCGAGGGCGGCGCGACCAACAAGAGCTTCGTGCTCGACCTGCTCGACCGGCCCGAGGTGATCGACGCCAGCGCCGACACCGGCTGGATCGACCGCGTCCGCGCCGAGGGCGGCCTCGTCGCGCACCGGCACTCCGCGGTGGCCCTGGCGGCCGCCGCCATCGAGGCGTACGAGGAGGAGGAGCGCGCCGAGCGCCAGCGCCTGCTGTCGACGGCGTTCGGCGGCCGACCGCAGGTGCAGCACGAGAGCGGTCGCCCCCTGGACCTCAAGCTGCGCGGCGTCGGCTACCGCGTCCGCGTCGCGCGGATCGGCGCCCACCGGTTCCGCGTCGGCGTCGAGGCGGGCGAGGACGTCCGCACCGCCGACGTCGAGCTCGACCGCTTCGACGAGCACACCGGCCGCATCATCGTCAACGGCGCCTCGTACCGGCTGCTCACCGGCACGCACGGTCCGATCCACCTGGTCGAGGTGGACGGCGTGGCGCACCGGGTCAGTCGCGACGAGGGCGGCGTCGTCCGCTCGCCCGCGCCCGCACTGGTCGTCGCCACGCCCCTGGAGGTCGGCGCCGAGGTCGAGGCGGGCGCTCCGGTCCTGGTGCTGGAGAGCATGAAGATGGAGACGGTGCTGCGCGCACCGTTCCGGGCACGGCTGAAGGAGTGCGCCGTGTCCGTGGGCAGCCAGGTCGAGACCGGCGCCGCCCTGCTGCGGCTGGAGCCGCTCGCCGACGACGACGCCGAGGAGGCCTCGGACTCCGCGTCCGTCGAGCTGGACCTGCCCGCGGCCCCCGCGACGGTCCCGGTGCGCGAGCGCACCGCGCGCGGCCAGGAGGACCTGCGCGGCCTGCTGCTCGGCTTCGACGTCGACCCGCACGACGAGCGCCGCGTGCTCGACGACTACCTCGCCGCGCGCCGCGCGTCGATCGAGGAGGGCCGTCGGCCGCTCGCCGAGGAGCTCGCGCTCGTCGACGTGTTCGCCGACCTGGCCGAGCTGAGCCGCAACCGCCCGGCGGGCGAGGACGGCGGCGACACCCGCGTGCACAGCGCCCGCGAGTACTTCCACACCTACCTCCAGAGCCTCGACGTCGAGCGGGCCGGTCTGCCGGAGGCGTTCCAGGCCAAGCTCGCCGCGGCGCTCGGGCACTACGGCGTCACCGACCTGGAGCGCACGCCCGAGCTCGAGGCCGCGGTGTTCCGCGTCTTCCTCGCCCAGCAGCGGGTCTCGGCCGACGTGGCCGTCGTCACGGCGCTGCTGCGCGCCTGGCTGAACGAGTCCCCGCCGGCCGAGTCGCTGCGCGAGCGC
Organism: Nocardiopsis sp. NPDC049922; assembly: GCF_040660275.1. Lineage (NCBI taxonomy): Bacteria > Bacillati > Actinomycetota > Actinomycetes > Streptosporangiales > Nocardiopsidaceae > Nocardiopsis > Nocardiopsis sp. NPDC049922. The sequence goes on from NZ_JBFAME010000010.1 coordinate 131,563, forward strand.
GTCGGCCTCACCCTGGAGCGGCTGGTGGCCGCGACCCAGGTCCGCTTCCCCGCGGTCGCCGACCTGGCGCGCGGCGTGGTGTTCGCGTGGTTCGCCCAGCCGCTGCTGCGCCGCAACCGCGCCCGCGTCTACGCCAACGTCCGCAGGCACCTGCGCCACCTGGACGCGCACCCGGACGCCTCGGACCGCGCCGAGCGCGTCGCCGAGATGGTGCGCAGCACCGAGCCGCTGGTGCGGCTGCTCGGCCAGCGGCTGGGCCGGGCCGACGTGGACAACACGGTCATGCTGGAGGTGCTGACCCGCCGGTACTACGGCAACAAGGGCCTGACCGACGTCCGCACCCGCGAGGTCGCGGGATGCGCGTTCGTGGTCGCCGAGCGCGCGGAGTCGAGCGTGGTCTCGGCCGCGGTGGCCTTCGAGGAGCTGGGCGACGCGCTGCGCGGGCTCGCGGAGCTGGCGAACGACGGGGAGGCCGTCGACGCCGACATCTACCTGTCCTGGGAGAAGCAGCCCGAGGACTTCGACGCGATGGCGGCCGCGCTGCACGAGGTGTTCAGCGTGCACCCGCTGCCGGACCAGGTCCGCAGGCTCACCGCGACCGTCGCGGGCCGCGACGGCGCGGTCATGCACCACCACTTCACGTTCCGCCCGTCGTCGACCGGGCTGGCCGAGGACCGGCTGATCCGCGGCCTGCACCCGTACATCGCGCAGCGGATGCGGATGGAGCGGCTCCGGAAGTTCGACCTCACCCGGCTGCCGTCCTCGGACGAGGAGGTCTACCTCTTCCAGTGCGTGGCCAGGGAGAACCCGTCCGACGACCGCCTCGTCGCGTTCGCGCAGGTGCGCGATCTGACCGAGCTGCGCGAGCACGACGGCAGGCTGGTCTCGCTGCCGACGGCCGAGGACACCGTCGCGGCGTGCCTCGACTCGATCCGCCGGGCGCAGTCCCGACGGCCGTCGCGCACGCGGTTCAACACCAACCGGATCGTGGTCTACGTCTGGCCGCCGGTCGGCATCACCCGCGAGGAGCTGGAGATGATCGCCGGGCGCGTGCGTCCGACGACCGCGGGCGCCGGTCTGGAGGAGATCCTGTTCATCGCGCGCCAGCGCGACCCGGAGACCGGTGAGCTGGCCAAGGTCGCCGTGCGCATCGCCTTCGACGCCACCGGCGGCTCCCAGCTGACCATCGGCGAGCCGTCGGACGAGCCCGTCGAGCCGGTCGACGACTACCGCCAGAAGGTGCTGCGCGCGAGCAGCCGCAACACCGTCTACCCGTACGAGCTGACCGGGCTGCTCGGCGACTTCGTCGAGCACGACCTCGACGGGAACCACGCGCTCGTGCCCGTCGACCGGCCCAGGGGGCGCAACACCGCTGGCATCGTCGCGGGTGTGGTCTCCACGCCGACCGAGCGTCACCCGGAGGGCGTCACCCGCGTGGTGCTGCTCGGCGACCCGACGAAGTCGCTCGGCGCGCTGTCGGAGCCGGAGTGCCGCCGCGTGATCGCCGCGCTGGACCTGGCCGAGCGGATGGGCGTGCCACTGGAGTGGTACGCGCTGTCCGCCGGCGCCCGGATCTCCATGGAGTCGGGCACCGAGAACATGGACTGGGTGGCCGCGGCGCTCAAGCGGATCGTCGAGTTCACCCAGGACGGCGGCGAGATCAACATCGTGGTCGCGGGCATCAACGTCGGCGCACAGCCGTACTGGAACGCCGAGGCGACGATGCTCATGCACACCAAGGGCATCCTGGTGATGACGCCGGACTCGGCGATGGTCCTCACCGGCAAGCAGTCGCTCGACTTCTCCGGCGGTGTCTCGGCCGAGGACAACTTCGGCATCGGCGGCTACGACCGCGTCATGGGCCCGAACGGGCAGGCGCAGTACTGGGCGCCGAACCTGCTCGCCGCGCGGGACGTACTGATGTCGCACTACGACCACGCCTACATCGCGCCGGGCGAGGAGGCGCCACGACGGGCGACGACCACCGACCCCGTCGACCGCGACGTCTCCGACTTCCCGCACGCCGTGGAGGGCAGCGACTTCACCACCGTCGGCGAGATCTTCTCCGCCGAGGCCAACCCGGACCGCAAGAAGCCGTTCGACATCCGCACCGTGATGCGGGCGCTCTCCGACCAGGACCACGCGGTGCTGGAGCGCTGGGCGGGCATGGCCGACGCGGACACCGCGGCGGTGCAGGACGTGCACCTCGGCGGCATGCCGGTCTGCCTGCTCGGCATCGAGTCGCGGTCGGTGCAGCGGCACGGCTTCCCGCCCACCGACGGCCCGGACACCTACACCGCGGGCACGCTGTTCCCGCGGTCGTCGAAGAAGGCCGCGCGTGCGATCAACGCGGCCAGCGGCAACCGGCCGCTGGTGGTGCTGGCGAACCTGTCGGGCTTCGACGGCTCGCCGGAGTCGATGCGCAAGCTCCAGCTGGAGTACGGCGCCGAGATCGGGCGCGCGATCGTGAACTTCCAGGGGCCCATCGTGTTCTGCGTGATCTCGCGGTACCACGGCGGCGCGTTCGTGGTGTTCTCGAAGGCGCTGAACCCGAACATGACGGTGCTCGCGCTGGAGGGCTCGTACGCCTCGGTGCTGGGCGGCGCCCCCGCCGCGGCGGTGGTGTTCTCCGGTGACGTCAACGCCCGGACCGCGGCCGACCCGCGCGTGCGGGACCTGGAGGCGCGCGTCGCGGCCGCCTCGGGCACCGAGCGCGCCGCGCTGACCGCGGAACTCGACGAGCTCCGGGTGTCGGTCCGCGCGGAGAAGCTCGGCGAGGTCGCGTCAGAGTTCGACGGCGTGCACGACATCCACCGCGCGGTCGAGGTCGGCTCGGTGGACGCCGTCATCAGCGCCGCCGAACTGCGCCCGCGCGTCATCGCGGCCCTGGAGGCGCACCAGCGGTAGGGAGACGCCACGGGCAGGAGGTCCCCGGCGGGCCGGTCATCGACGACGGTGGCCGGTTCCCGCCGGGGACCTCGCCGCGACGGCGTCGGTCGCGGGGTGCGCGGTCGGCTGTCCGTGGCGCTCAGCCGCCGACCGCCTCCCGTTCGATCCGCTCGAACTGCGCGCCCATGGCCTCGGCGAGCGCGTTGGCCCCGGACAGCGGCCGCACCATGACGGTGAGCTCGGCGATCAGACCGTCGTCGTCGAGGCGCAGGAAGTCGCAGCCGTGGACCTGGCGGCCGTTCACCGTCGCCTGGAACACGAGCGCGTGGTCGCGGGGGTCGGCGCCCGCGAACTCCCGCACGTAGTGGAAGTCCTCGAAGACCCGCATGACCCCGCGCAGGATCGCCGCCGTGATCGCCTTGCCCGGGTAGGGCCGGAAGACCACCGGGCTGGTGAACACGACGTCCTCGGCGAGCAGCGCCTCGACGGCGGTCATGTCCCCGGCCTCGACGGCCTCGCGGAACCGGCGCATGTGTCCTCCTATGCAACTCGTTGAATAGGTGTGTCGGAGGCTACTGGATAGTCACATAGTTGACTAGTCTTGAAATTGACTGATCACCGTGATGGGATCTGGGGCCATGGCATTGCGCGACGCGGTGATGGCCGCGCTCCTGGAGGGGGAGGCGTCCGGATACGACCTGGCCAAGGGGTTCGACGCCTCGGTGGCCAACTTCTGGATGGCCACGCCCCAGCAGATCTACCGGGAACTGGACCGGATGGAGTCCGAGGGGCTGGTCCGGGCACGCGTCGTGCACCAGGAGAAGCGCCCGAACAAGCGGCTGTTCTCGCTGACCGACGCCGGGCGGCGGGCGCTGCGCGACTTCACCGCCGCGCCCCCGAGGCCGGGCGTGGCGCGTGAGGAGCTCCTGGTCCAGGTGCAGGCGCTGGACGTCGGGGACGTGGAGGCGGTCAGGGAGTCGGTCCGGGAGCGCGGCGACTGGGCCCGGGCCAAGATCGCCCGCTACGAGCGGCTGCGCGAGCGCCTCCTGGACGGCCGGAGCGAGGAGGAGTACCTCCTGCACGCGGAGCGGATCGGTCCCTACCTGACCCTCATGCGCGGCCTGGAGTTCGAGCGCGAGAACCTGCGCTGGGGCGAGCGGGTCCTGGCCGTGCTCGACCGACGCGCCACCGTGCGCGCCACGGACGGGTGAGACGGAGGGGATACCCGCGCCACGCCGCGGCCGGCGACAGCCAGACCGAGGGGCTCGACGACGGCGAAGCGGCCCCGGCCGGAGCCGGTCCGCTCCGCTCGCCCGTGATCATCGCCGGTCGCCCGGCTGTCCGCGCGGCGCTCAGCCCGCCACGGGGATGGCCGCCGCGACCGTGTTCCGGTCCGCACGGCCCAACAGCGGGAAGACGATCCGCAGCCCCTCCTCGTCGCTCGGTGACGAGACGACGAACGACGAGTTGAGCACGCGCTCCCGGATCTCCGAGCGCACGAGCCCCGCGCGCGGGACGGTCATCACGTGCTCCCTGGGCTTGGGGAACATCGGGTCCGCCCGGAAGATGAGGATCCGTCGGTCGGTCATCGCCAGGTACATGGGCGTCGGCACAGGGATCACCGCCATGGCGCCGCCGCTGAAGATCGCCGACGCCGCGGCGAACGCCGCCGTCCGGCCCACGGAGACCGTCGTGAGGTTGACGACGGTCGTCACCTCCACACGCTCCCCGGGTTCGAGCATGGGGTCCAGCCTGGCCATCAGGCGTCGGCGGCGCAGTCCGTTCACGGTGTTCCCTCGTCACTGGTCGTGAGCCGGGCCGGGGCGACCCGTCCGGCGGTGCGATCACTTTCGCACACGCGGGAAGGCGTCCCTGCCCCGGGATCCCGTGACGGCGGAGGTCAGGCGGTCCGTTCCGTCTCGTTCATCCGCTCGATCGTGGGTCCGGCCGCCCGGGCCCACGGGACGGAGAGGACGGCGGCGGCCAGGACCCCCAGGCCGCCCGCCACCACGATCACGGAGCCGGTGCTGAAGAACTCCGCGCAGAAACCGGCGACGAGGATGCCCACGCCCTGGGCGACCTGGAGTCCGGCCGCGACCAGACCGAAGGCCAGCGCCCGCCCCTCCTTGGGCACGCACAGGACGAAGGCCGCGTTGGCCACGAACTGGTAGGAACCGGCGACCCCCACCAGGGCGAGCGCGGTGACCATCAGCCACAGCGGCGGGTGGAACAGCCACAGCAGCAACGGGACCGAGGTGAGCACGGCCAACGGGCCCAGCAGTCGCATCCGGGTGGGCGGCGGCACCAGTCGGGTGAGGACGAGACCGCCGACCAGGGCGCCGACCGAGGAACCCGCCATGATGAACCCGGTCGCCGCGTCCCCCGCGCCGATCTCGGTGGTGATCGGCTTGGCGAGGCCGTACGGGATCGAGTACAGACCGGCGAGCCAGCCGAGCAGGGCGAGCGTGCGCAGCCGGGAGTCGCCGAAGACGAGCTTGGCGCCGTCGCGGGTCATCGCGAGGAAGCCCGGGCGGTCCTGCTCGTCGGTGCGGGCGGCGGGGCGGGAACGGACACCGACCAGGACGATGACGGCGGACAGGACGAAGACGGCGCCGTTGGCGGCCACGGCCACGTGCGGACCGATGAGCCCCACGACGACGCCGCCCGCGACCAGACCGGTCAACATGCCCACCTGCGAGGTGAGCTGGATGATCGCGGTGCTGGCCACGTAGCGCTCGCCCTGGACGATCTCGGTCATCAGGGCCGCGCGCGCGGCGGCGAACGGGATCGAGGGCAGCACCGAGCAGAACAGCAGCGCCCAGATCGCCCAGACCGGCATGCCCGGAACGGCGATGAGGAGGACGACGAGCGCGCGGATCAGGTCGCACACCACCATGACCTGGCGGCGGGGGAAGAGGTCGGCGAGTCCGGACAGCAGCGGACCGGCGATGAACGGGGGCAGGAAGGTGACCGCGAGCGTGACGCCGGTCGCGAACGCGGACTCGGTGAGCTGGTAGACGAGGATGCTGGTGGCGATGCTCAGCACGTTGGCGCCGATCATCGAGAGGGCGTGGGCGAGCCAGATGGAGCGGAACTCGCCAATGCGCATGACCTCGCGGTAGCTGCTCCGCCAGGTCTCGTTCGGGCTGCTGGGGGGTTCGTGGCCCCCGTGGTCAGGCGATTTGTCGAGGCTCGGATTCGTCACCCGGCGCTCCCTCATCTTTACAGGGTTGAATTCACGCTGTGTCGCGTCCCGGTAACCAACCGTTCCTGATTAGAGGTGTGACCGCAACCACCTTTGGGGATTTCGTGGCTGATTCGTTGCGCTGGGTCACCGTCGCGAAGTGCGTACGTCCTGGTCCGGCGCGCGCCCTGGGTCCCGGTTTCCGGAGAATTCAGGCCCAGCCGAGCTCGTCGAGTCGGGAGTCGTCGATCCCGAAATGGTGCGCGATTTCGTGAATGACGGTTACGCGAACCTCCTCGACGACCTCTTCCGGTGTCTCACAGATCGCGCAGATGTCACGCCGGTAAATGAAGATCTGGTCCGGCAGCACGCCGAAGTAGGTGTCGCCCCGCTCGGTCAGGGGGACGCCCTCGTAGAGCCCGAGCAGACCGTCGGGCGACTCGTCCTGGACCGTGATGACGACGTTGTCCATGAGCCGCGCCAGGTGCGGCGGGATCTCGTCCAGGGCGTCGGCGACCAGTTCCTCGAAGCGTGCGCGCGTCAGTTCCACCACACCAGACATTGTGCTGCCTGACCGACGGGGCCGGAAGCGATCCGGGGGAGACATAACACTCTGGTCGGGAGGAAACATTGGGAACGGTTCCCCGGGGCGGCATCATGGGGGATGTGTTGTCTTGGGAAGCGGTCCGCGCGTACGACGTCCGGGGCGCCCTCGCCCGCGTCTGGTCCGGACGCGCGTGGCGCTGGGCGTGCGTGGTCGTGGCGGGCTTCGTCGGGGGCTGGCTGGGTCTGGCGCTCGGCGGCCACGTCGTCACCCCGATCGGCCCCGCCGACGTCACGCTCGCCCTGACCCCCCAGTGGCGCGGCGAGACCGTCGTCGACGTCGCTCCCTTCGGCCAGTTGGCCTTCGACACGCACCGGGCCCCGCTGCGGGTGGAGGCGACGGTCTCCGACATCCGGCTCGCCGCGGCCGAGGAGATGTTCACCGACCCCGAGTCGATCAACCGGATGGCCGCGGGCATCGGGGCGGACCTGCGCGCGGGTGTGATCGCGCTGGTGGTGCGGGCGCTGCTGGTCGCGGCGCTGGGTGCGCTGGTCATGGGGCTGCTGCTGTTCCGGAACGTGTGGCGGGCGGTGGGCAGCGCCGCCGTGTCGCTGGTCGCGCTCGCCGCGTCCGGGGCGGTCGCGGCGGCGACGTTCAACCCCAGCGCGATCGCCGAGCCCCGGTACACGGGGCTGATCGCGGGGGCGCCGCAGGTGGTGGGCAGCGCCGAGGCCGTCGTCAGCCGGTTCACGCAGTACCAGGAGCAGCTGGCCGGTCTGGTGGGCAACGTGTCGATGCTCTACGAGGCGACCTCGACCCTCCCGGTGTACGAGGAGGACGAGTCGGTGATCCGGGTGCTGCACGTGTCCGACATCCACCTCAACCCGGCGTCGTGGGCGATCATCGGCACGCTGACCCGGCAGTACGCGGTCGACGTGGTCGTGGACTCGGGCGACCTGACCGACCGGGGGAGCGCGGCGGAGGACGCCTTCGCCGACGAGATCGCCGACCTGGAGGTCCCCTACGTGTGGGTGCGCGGCCAGCACGACTCCATGGGCACCCAGCGGGCGGTGGCCGCCCAGCCGAACGCCGTGGTGCTCGACGGCGACGTGCACGAGGTGGCGGGCCTGACCTTCTTCGGCGCGGGCGACCCCCGGTTCACCCCCGACGCGACCCGGCTGAACCCCGGGCTCGGGGAGATCGCCGACCTGGGCGAGGAGCAGGCGGCGTCGGTGGCCGAGTCCGGGGAGGAGGTGGACGTGGCCGTGCTGCACACGCGCACGCAGGCGGAGGCCTTCGACGGGGTGGTGCCGCTCGTGCTCACGGGGGACGAGCACCAGCGGTCGACGCGGTTGGGCGCGGAGGGGACGCGGTTCCTCGTGCAGGGCTCCACGGGCGGTGCGGGGCTGGGTGGCCTTGATCACGGTTCGGGGCGACCGATCCCCTACCAGGCCTCGGTGCTGTACCTGGACGCGGAGACCGGGCGGCTCCAGGCGCGCGACGACATCGACCTCGGGGGTATCGGCCTGACGTCGGCGCAGGTCGAACGGCACATCGAACCGGAGCCCGGACGCCCGGTGGGGGAGCGGGGGAGCGAGCCGAGCGAGGGGGCCAGCGCGTCGGAGAGCACGGCCGAGGGGTGATGTTCGCGCAGGTGGCGCGGGGCCGTCACGGGTGGGCGAATCGCTTTGGAGTTGGTGGGAATCTCCCCTATGCTTGACCTGTCACACGGGCCCCCATCGTCTAGCGGCCTAGGACGCCGCCCTTTCAAGGCGGTAGCGCGGGTTCGAATCCCGTTGGGGGTACGACGCGGTCAGACCACTGCCGGACATCTGGCAGAATGAGTACCGCAGCGACGCGCCGGGGCTACGGACCCGGCGTGACAAGCGAACAAGGTCCTGTGGAGCAGTTAGGAGTGCTCGCCACCCTGTCAAGGTGGAGGCCGCGGGTTCAAATCCCGTCAGGACCGCAGATGCCGCCGAGGGATCGGCGCGCATGGCTAGGTAGCTCAGTTGGTACGAGCGTCCGCCTGAAAAGCGGAAGGTCGGCGGTTCGACCCCGCCCCTAGCCACAATTCCACTCTGACCAGCGGTTACGCCAAGGCGGGCCACTGCGTAGCGTAGGCTACACCGCTGGATCAGAGGAAAACTATGGGATCTCCCAAGAGGGCCTCTCGCGCCCCGAAGAACCTCGACGCCGGGCCCATGGCCCCCGAGATCGACTCCTTCGAGCTTCACCTGAACGCCGAGAAGAAGTCCCCCAAGACGGTCCGCACCTACTGCGAAGCCGCCGCCTGGATGGCCGCCACCCACATCCTCCCCGCCGCCGCCAAGGCACCCAAGACCAAGGGGCGACCCAAGCCCGCCACCGGTCTCGGGGTCGGCAAGGACGACTGGGCCGACGTCACGAGCATGGACATCCAGCGCTGGATCGTCTGGCTCCTGGAAAACTACTCCGACTCCTACGCCAACAACCAGTTCCGGGCTCTGCAGCAGTTCTTCCGGTGGTACTCCGCCGAGGAGGAAGTGCCCAACCCCATGGTCGGCATGAAGCCGCCCAAGATCGACGAGACCGAGGTCCCGGTCTTCACCCCCGACGAGCTGGCCGCGCTCATCGTCGCCTGCCGGGGCCGCACCTTCCAGCAGCGCCGCGACACCGCCATCATCATGTTCTTCCGTGACACCGGGGTCCGGCTCTCGGAGCTGGCCGGGCTCACCAAGGACGACCTGAACTTGAAGGAGCGCGAGGCCCTGATCACCGGCAAGGGCGGCAAGCAGCGCACCGTCCGGTTCAGCTACGATGCCGCCCGCGCCCTGGACCGGTACCTGCGCGAGCGTGCCCGCCACCGCCTGTCCCGCTGTCCCGACGTGTGGCTGGGCATCCGCAACCGGATGCCCATGACCCCCAACGGCGTCTACCAGATGGTCGTCCGCCGCGGCGCGGAGGCGGGTGTCGAGGTGAACCCGCACAAGTTCCGGCACGACTTCTCCCACCGCTGGCTCGACAACGGCGGCGCCGAGGGCGACCTCAAGGAGCTGACCGGCTGGAAGAGCGACCAGATGCTCCGCCGGTACGGTCGCTCTGCGGCCGGCGCCCGTGCCCGCCGCTCCTACGACCGCATCATGGGCAACTGACCCCTTCCACACGACAGCGCCTCGGCCCTCCCCGCCGAGGCGCTTTTTCGTGTGCGTGATCAGTGGTAGGGGACGAGCAGGCCCGCCGCTTCGAGACAGCGGATACCTCGGTAGTCGACTGGGGCTTCCCCGTGGCCCCAGTAGCCGGTGCCGTCCTCCGGGACGTCGTCCCAGGACTCGAAGCCCCAGATCCTCAGGATCAGTTCCTCAGGCTCTCCGGTCAGGCTGCGCCTGTAGCCGCGGATTACGCGCAGGAACGTCGATCCCTCCCAGAGCCTGAAGAGGTATCCGGTGGGTGTCGTGTAGAGCCAGTAGCCCTCGGGCGGGGGGCGGTGCCCGTCGTCGATGATCATCGAGACCAGGGGGCCCGTGGGGTCGGGTCGGTAGATGAACGGTTTGGGTGCGTCAGGTGCGGGGTCGTCGTGCATCGGTATCTCCTGCCACGGTCACGCGTGATCCGTGTACGGATAGGGCACGAGGAGTCCAGCGACCTCCAGGCACCGGATCGCCTGGTAGTTGACGTACTCCTCACCAGAGCCCCAGAATCCACTGCCGTCGTCGGGGATCTGGTCCCACGACCAGAGCCCGTATACCTTCAGGCACAGGTCGTAGGGCTCCCCAGTGACATGTCGCTTGCCGCCTCGGACGACGCGCCCGAATGTTGCGCGGTCCCAGAACCTGAAGAGGTATCCGGTGGGTGTCGTGTAGAGCCAGTAGCCCTCGGGCGGGGGGCGGTGGCCGTCGTCGATGATGATCGACAGGGTCGGGTCTTCGGGGGTCGGTCGGTAGATGCGCTGTGGGCGGAGGTCACCCTGCGCGCGGGTCCCATTGAACTCTGATGGCATTACACATCCCCTTTGACTGCGTTCTGCCAGGTCGTAGCGGGGATGATCATGGTAAACCCAGAGTGTGACGAAATCCACATTTGGGCCTAACCACTTCTTTACTCGCCCGTAGGGTCGCTCTCCGAGGTGCGCTCGGCTCGTTGTCGGCCCTGCTCCTCCAGGAACGACCTGCCTGCGTGCACCATGACACCGAGCATCTGGTGGGTGAGGCTGTCGCGTTCGTCGGCCGCGAGTCCGTCCAGGCCCGGCACAGATTTCAGGTCGAGGGGAATCATCATCTGCTGTGGGTGCCCGTCGGCTCCCCGCACGCTCAACCAGAGTTGGAGACCTCCTTGGGGGGTGGAGGTCACGTACGCCTGTGGTGCTGCCTCCTCCAGGGGCATCGGTCGACCCCCGGCGAGGATCGAGTTGATCGACCCCGGGGTCCACTCCAGGGCATCCTCCAGGGCCCGACGCGTAGCCATGGGGATGGAGACTTCGCCCTTGCGGATGCGCCGAAGGGCTTCAGTGCCGCGTCTAGCGCGCTTGGCGACCTCACTCAGTGTCATCCCTTTCTCGGCGGCGCGCTCGTCGATGTGCTTGCCGAGGGCGATGCGTTCGGGTGGCGGCGATGTATCGCTACTCATGCCACCACCGTACACCGCGTGACCCCACCTGGGACCCGCCTGGACCCCTCTTCGATCCCATGTGGCTTCACTTCCTAAGATGGCCGCCGCAAGTTAAGTGTCTTATTTGTGCAGGTAAAGCGCCTTCCGTATCCCCGTGGGGAGCTGTCAACCCCTCGTTGGCGCCAGATAAGTGTGTCCTAAGTGGGATCAAGTTGTGTAAAGTGGGGTCATGAAGCAGCACCAATCGCAGACGACCCCCCCGACCCGGCGCCGCAGCAAGCGCCGCTTCGACCGGGACGGGTTCCGCGAACTGCTCGAAAACAAGGGTTACAGCCTCGTCGCCTTCGCCAAGGCGACCGGCATCTCCTACTCCGGGCTCCGCAAGATCGCCGTCGGCACCCGCCAGCCCTCCCCGAACACGTACCGACTGATCCTCGCCCGCCTGGACCTGCTTGAAGGGTCGCTGCGGGTGGAGGACCACAGCGAGCACCGGGAGGCGGCATAGATGTCCCACGAGCTGAACGGGCGCATCGGCGCACTGGAGTCGTGGGCTCGCACGAGAGACCGGGCCGCGCGCACCGCGAAGGCGCGTAAGGCGTCCCCGGCCTCCGTCGACTACTGGATCGACCGGGTGCCTGAGGACATCACTGACCCCGACCAGAGGCGCACGGCGGGCGAAGAGGCCCACCGCGCGCACATGCTCCGCCTGGCCGCTGCCAGCGCGAAAGCCCGCCGCAAGTCCGCCTGAGCGACCCGTGGCCGTCTGACCCCGGTCATGCGAAAGCCCCCGCCCGCTGTCACCGGGCGAAGGGCTTCCTGTCTCAATTCCTCCAGAGAAGGCACGAGACCGTGAACCACGGTATCAGCGAAGACACCATCAACCACCTCACCCGACAGGCCGCGCGGTTCTCCGAACACGCCACAGACGCCCGCACCAGGGCATACGACTTGGACAAGCAGGCCGCCGCCACACGAATCCACGCCGCACGGCAGGAGAGCCGCGCACAGGAATGGCGCACTCTCGCCGCACTGGCCACCGGGACGGAGCTGCCGCGACTGGAGCGCTCCGACGCCGACCGGATCGCCGACGTCTTCCGCGTCGGGGCATCCCTGGTCTCTCAGCACCCGGAGCTGCCGCAACCGAACTGGTCGCCTAGCCCTGATCACCTTGTCGGGTCCTTCTGGGGCCCCACCGCTGTCGACGACCTGACCCTGTGGGCCGACGCGCTCGGAGCTGAGGTCGTCGACGACCCGATCCTGCCCGTCCAGGGACGCGAGGCGTTCAAGGTCACCGCCGAGATCGACGGCATCCACGTGTGGTTGCGCGGTGACCGGCCCCGGGACACCGACACCGTCATCACCCCGGCTTCCGAGAGGAGCGCCGCCTGATGCGCTTCGTCCACGCCAACCGCATCCGCCGAGAACAGCGCCAGTACGCCGAGCAGGCCGAACGGGACACCGCCGTCGAGGTCGACGAGCACGCCGCCGAGGTCCTGGCCGACGCCGACACCGTCCTGGAGCACATCGACCAGACCCTGGCCGACGACGCCGACACGGTGAGGGGCACCCGATGATGCCCATCGCCACCAGACAGCAGCCCACCGTCCGCAGCGCCATCGGCCGCCTGCAGGAGAAGTGGCCCGTCGGCACCCTGGTCACGCACACCGTGTCCGGCCTGCGCGGCGTCGTCTCCCTCGACCACCCGGACCGGGTGCCCTGCACGTCCTTGCCGGGCGAGGCGTCCGCGTGGTGTCTGCTCCCGTCCATCACCACCACCAACGGGACCCGGCCCGGACGCGGAGCCGCCGTCCACGTCGCCTTCCACGTCGACGGCGTCACCTGGACCGCGTGGATCCGCACGGACTACCTCGCGCGAGCCAGCGTCCGCCGCCGGTCCCGCAAGTCCCGCACGTCAAGGAACAGGTGAGGACTGTGGAGTACATCGTCATCGACACCAGCGAGCAGGGCACGTGGATGCGGTATGACCGCGCTCTCGACCTCAAGGCCGAGGTGGGGCAGGAAGGGTCGGACCGGGTGGCGTTGAACCCCCAGTTCGACGCCGCCGCGTGGGTCAACGACGTCGGCCACCTCAAGCCGGAGGACTACCCGCGCAACGTGTTCGGGTCGTGTGTGCTGGCCACGCTGGGAGCACCGCCCCGCCCCTACGCGGGCCCCATCGTCATCACCGGGTGGGACCGCGTTGAGGAGATCACCGACGTCGACGGCCCGCTGATCGAATACGTGATCGACACCGTCCGGTACGCGCTCGGCATCGACCCGGACCCTGAGGGAGTCGTCCACGGGACGGCATGGGCTCGGGACCTGCGCAAGCACGCCGAGAGCCTAAAGTCCGCGCCTGCGCCCACGATCCAGGCCATCCCCTGGGAGGAGTCGTGAGCGTCCCGCCGATTCCCGTTCGCCTCTCCCACCGGCCCACCGTCGGTGGACGGGTGGTCCCGTGGGTGTCCCTCGAAACCGACCGAGGGCACCACCTGGGCCAGATCGACGACGCCAAGAGGATGTGCGCCATCGTCGAGCGCCGCTGCCAGATCTGCGGCGAACCGCTCGACGGTCACCGGTACATCCTGTTCGGCCGCGAGGCTGACCGGTCCCGGGGGTACGTGGTCGAGCCCGGGATGCATCCAGAGTGCGCCGCCTACACCGCGAAGGCGTGCCCGATGCTCTCCGGGGCCATGGACCACTACCGCAGCACCCCGGCCGACTTGTCAGGGCGCACGTCCCCGGACGGGTACCCGCTCGTACCCGCTCCGGACGCGGTCGTCCGCGCGGGCAAGCCCTCGGACACCTACCTCAAGGTGTGGGCCGATAGCGGGGGCGACTACAGGCCGGGGGTGGCCGACGAAGGCGTCGTACTCCGCTGGCCTTACCGCCCGCTTCGGGTCCGTGTCATCGCGACCGGAGCTGCCCGCGCCGCGCTCGACCTGCTCCGGACCACCCCCGGAGGCGAGCCGCTGTGACTGACCGCCGGGCGTCAACGCCACCCGCTGCTGTGGGGGATCCGGCGCAGGGGGCCAAGGCCGTCGAGGAGCCGCACGCTCACGCTCCAGTGACACGGCCTGCGCCCGGCGGTCCCACCGGGCCGGAGGCACCGCACCCCTCCGGCCCGGCCACCCTCACCACGCCGACCGGGCAGCTGATCCTGCCCGCCGGAGCCCCGGCGGAGGAGTGGCACGCCGTGCGCCGCACCGGCATCGGCGGGTCGGACGTCGCCGCGATCTTAGGAATGGACCGCCACCGGGGGCCGCTGGCCGTCTACCTGTCCAAGCGCGGTGAGGCTCCGCCCGAGCGCAGCGCCCGCCTGAACCGGTCCGCCCGGCGCGGGCACAGGTTGGAAGGGCTCGTGGCGGAGTTCTTCGTCGAGGAGACCGGCCTGCAGGTCCTCGACACCCCAGGCACCCTGAGGCACGTCGACCGGCCGTGGATGCTCGCCAACCCCGACCGGGTCGTCCTCACCCCGGGCGACTCCCGAGGGGTCGCCTCCCCGGACGGCCGGGTCCTCGAATGCAAGACGAGGACGTGGCGGTCCGCGCAGAGCGAAGACTGGAGCGGGGACGAACCCCCGGACGGGCCCGCCCTGCAGGCGTACTGGTACCGGGCCGTCACCGGATACCGGGGCGCGTACGTCGCCGGACTCATCGACGACGACCTGACCGTCTTCGAGCTGGCCGACGACACCGACCTGATCGACCACCTCGTGGACTACTGCGGGAAGTGGTGGCACGACCACGTCGTGGCGGGAGTGCCGCCCTCCCCAGACGGATCCAAGGCCACCGCCGACCTGCTCGGCCGCCTGTGGGAGGTGCGCCCCGAGGCCGTCGCCACCGTCGACGCTGACCGGGTCATCGACCTGGTCGCGCACCGGGACCGGCTCACCGAGGAAGCCGACCGCATCGGCGCGGTAATCACCCGCACCGACAACGAACTGCGGACGCTGCTCGGGGACGCCGAGGTCGGCGCGGACCGGCTCGGCCGCATCCTCCTCACCTGGCGGCAGAACGGCACCTTCGCGCCCTCCCGGTTCGCCGAGGCGCACCCCGAGATCGTCGCCGCCCACCAGCGGCACACCACCGTCCCCGACTGGGACGCCATCAAGACCAACCACCCCGACGAGTACCGGGCCCACCGCGCCCGCGTGCTCCGCATCTCCAAGGACGCCCGCCCATGAGCCTCAGAGACCGAGTGGAGGCCGCGACCTCCACCCCGGCCCCAGACGCCGACTCCGAGCCGTCGGCCTCCCGCGACATCGCCGTCACCGACGACAAGCTCGACTGGCTGCGCCAGCACGGCACCTACTTCACCGACGCCCTGCCCCGCCACGTCGACAAGGCCCACTTCATCGCGACCGCCCGCGCGATCCTGCCCAAGCTCGCGAACTGCACGAACGAGTCCATCATCACCGCCCTGTTGGCGTGCGCCCGCTTTGGGCTGGAGCCCGACGGCAAGCAGGCCGCCATCGTCCCGTACAAGAACATGGCCAAGTTCCAGGCCATGTACCAGGGCTACGTCGACCTCATGTACCGGTCACGCCTGGTCGACTCGGTCCACTTCAACTGGATCAACGAGGCCGACACCTGGGACTTCGCCCCCAGCGCGCCGCCCCCCGGCGACTTCCTGCACCGCCCGGCCGTGCACCTGCCGCGCGCCGAGCGGGGGCGGCCGATCCTCGCCTACGCGTTCGCCTGGATCCGGGGCGGAGGACGCTCGCAGGTCATCCTCCTCAACGAAGAGGACGCCATCCATATCCGCGACGAGTACTCCCGGGCGTACCGCAAAGCGGAGAAGGACGGGACGCGCGACAGCGCCTGGCACACCAACTTCGAGGACATGTGGCTCAAAAGCTGCGTGCTCCGTCTGACCAAGCGCGTGCCCACTTCCGCCGAGCTGCGGGAGCTGATCCGGTTCGACGAAGCCGCCGACGGCCGAGGCGAACCGCCCGTCATCGACGTGACGCCGCTGCCCGACTCTGGCGACGAGGCACCCACGGACACCGGCACTGATACGGCCGATGGGGCGGACTGGTCGGAGACGCCCCAGACCACGGACGGGGACGCCTCATGATCACGGCCGCCGTCATCCTCGCTGCCGGATTCGCCGTCGGGGTCACCGCCGGGTGGGCCGTGGCCAGCCGTCGCGCTGACCAGGGCGACATGACCCTGATGAGACTCCGCCGCCACAACGCCGACCTGTGCCGATCCAACGCGCTCCTGTCCGAGCGCTGCGGATTCTGCGGCACCTCCCGCACCATGCCCACTGGAGGCCACTGATGAGCACCCACGACAGGTTCCGACGCCTGGCCGCCGCCCACAGCTCCATCATCATGACCCCGGACGAGTGGACCCCCGCCCGCGTCCTGGACATCGTCCGCGAGCAGCGCGCCCGCGAAACCGCCGAGGGCCGTGTCGACGAGCATATGGACGCACACGCCCGCACCATCGCCCGCACCATCGTCGACACCACGGAGGTGGGCCCCGACGAGGCGGTGACCACCCTGCTGGCGATGGCGACCCACGTCGGGACCGTCCTCATCGCCCATGCCCGACCGACCGACTCCACGGTGCTGCGCCTGCTGTGGGTGGTCGCTGACGAGATCGACCGATCCCAGCACCAGACCACGGACCCGTACTGCCGACGGTGCGGAGGAACCTGCCAGATCCTGCGCACAGGCCGGGGGCGGTCATGAGCACGCGTCTGCAACGCCTCTGCGTGGATGTGGAGATCGCCGTCCACGAGCACGCCGCCCGGGTGCGCCGCCACCTGTTGGGCACCACCGTCCACGAGGCGATGCCCGCGTACCCCGAACGCATCCGCGACCTGGACCCCGAGTCGCAGGACACCTTCGACGACATCGCCATGGACGTCCTCGACCAGCGGCTGTTCCACCTGCTGACGCGCACGGGGTGGGCACGATGACCGCCCCGAACACTCCAGCCCCGCCCGAGTGGCCCGCTCACATCAAGGTCGGCCACCGAGGGTTCACCTGCGATGGGTGCATGAAGTACACGGGGATGTCCGCCACCGACGCCGCCGAGCAGGCCCGGTTGCACCTGACGCGCCGACACGGCCACGTCCCCCGTGAGGACCTGGTCGCCGCCGTCGCCGAAACGGGACTCGACCCCGCCGCCGCGGCTGCCGTCACCGACCGCCTACGGCAGCGGTTCCGCATCCTGCGGAGGTCGCCATGACCGTCACCGTGACCGTGTACGGCACCCCCGTGGGGCAGGGAGCGATCTCCTACGGCAAGCACGGCAAGGGCTACCACCGCAACGCGCGCGCCCTCGACTCCTGGCGCGACACGGTGCGGGACGCCGCCTTGCAGGCGATCGGCCGTCACCTGCACGCCGCCTGGGTCGGCAACGGTGCCCCGTGCGCCCGCTGCGGAGTCATGGCTCGGCAGCACGCACTGTTCACCGGGCCGGTCGCTCTGGACGCCGTCGTCACCCTCGCCGCCCTGAAGTCCGACCCGAACCGGGCCTGGCCACTCACCCGCAGCTCCTTCGACTGGGACCACCACGGCCGTGCCCTGTCCGACGCCCTGTCAGGGGTGCTGTGGGTCGACGACTCCCAGATTGTCGACGGCCGAGTCCGCAAGACCTACCCCGACCGGGGCCCCGACGCCCTCGACCGGCCCGGCGTCCTGCTACGCGCCTGGGAGGTGTCCTGATGCGCCCACGCTCTGACGGGCCCGCACTGGTGATCCTCATCGTCTGGGGGCTGGCGTCCTTCACTCTCACACTCCTCGCCATCGAGGGGTGCGCCCCCGCAGACCTGCCCGTCCTCGACCTACACCTGGGGAGGCCCTGATGTCCGCACTCAACCCGCTGTTCGCCGCCCTGGTCGCTGAACGCAAGCGCGTCGGCATGACCCGGGTGGACATGGCCCGCCGCCTCGGCTATTCCACCAGCGCCGTCCAGTGGTGGGAGACCGGACGGTCATGCCCCACGTTCGAGGCCGTCACCGACTACGCCACCGTCCTCGGGTTCACCCTCGCCCTGCAGTCCACAGCCGCGCCGGCCACCGGGTTCGCCTGGGTCGACACCGACCCGCTGTCCACCACCCGTATGGAAGGGAGCCGAGCCGCATGACGCAGCTGAAGGGGAGCTGCGCCGTGGCCCGTGACTACACCGCAGAGATGACCGCGCTGGTGGAGGCCCGTACCAGCGGCAGTGGGTGGGTGCCCGCCGTGGTCGCCGCCCAGCTCGTGGACCACCTCCGTGACGCCGACCCCGGTCTGCTCGCCGGGTGGCTGCAGGAGATGGCTCCGCACCTGCTCACCGACATGATCACCACCCGCGAGCGCAGTATCCGCGCGACGTCCCGCCGCCGGGCCGGAGCTCACGCGTTCGCCGCTGCGGCCGGGGACGAGGAGCGGTTGCGGTCGTTCGCGGTCACCTACGCGGTCGACGGCCAGAACACCCGGCGCCGGGTCGCGGACATGACGGGCGACGACCACCGGTTCGTTGCCGACAGCTACGCCGAGTCGGCGAACCGGGCGCGGATGCTCTCGACGTTCCACGAGGTGGTCGCCCGCAAGGTCGGCCGCCGCCGGACCGCCGACGTGATGAGCGAAGCCGAGTACGACCGGCTGTTGCGCTCCCTTGTCCGCCCGCCGATCACCCCGGAAGCCGCCGCCTGACTACCCACCCCGCGCCCAACCGGCCCTTCCCGAACCTGCCCGACTACCCAACCCGTTCCGCTCCGCTGTGACTACCCGCCCCGACTTCCCACGCCATCCCTTATCGGCCCTGCCTCGACTACCCAACCCGCGCCCCGGCGTCGCTTCTCGGCCCGGTCCGACAACCCACTGACCGAAAGGGACCCACGATGACCACCAGCGTCTTCGCTCGCTACGCCGACCAGGCGTGGCCGTACCGGTTCGCCGGATCCTTGCACATCACCACCATCGCCGGAGGCACCCCCTCCGACCCGAACGTCGCCGAAGGGTGGCTGCGCTCCAAGCTCGCCGACAAGGACGACTTGATCCGCGAGCAGGTCGCCAAGGTGATGGTCGCGCGCGGCATCACCGCCGACGAGGCCGCCAAGGAAGTCGACATCCGCAAGCACCTCAACGGTTTCCGCCGCGATGGGGAGGGCCTGTACATCGAGGGCCGCCAGTTGAAGGCCGCGTTGAAGGAGGCCGCGTCCGTGGCCGTCGCCAGCGGCAAGCTCGCCGGTCGCGGCTGGGGCAAGACCAACAAGGGCCTCCTCTCCTACCTCGCCGAACACGTGGTCGTCGTTGAGGACCGACTACACCTCGGCGTCGCCGAGGTCACCGGCATCCAGTACGAGGAGTACGTGGAGGACGCCCACATCGACTTCACGGTCCTCACCGACCACGCCTTCACCGACGAGGAGTGGGCGCTGATCTGGCTCACCGGCGAGCAGCAGGGCATCGGTGCGTCCCGTTCGCAGGGGTTCGGCCGCTACGCCGTCACCCGTTGGGAGCCCCAGCCCGCCGCCGCATAGACCCGCGCCGGGGCGCGGTGAGCCTTCGAGCCCGCGCCCCGACGCGACCACCCGTCCGTTCCGAGCGAGGAGGAACCCGATGCCCTGGGTCCGCCGATCGGCCCACCCGCCGCACCTGTGCGCGCCGCCGACGCGTGAGGTCATCTACACCCTGCCCCCGGCGCACGGCACCACGGTCAGCGGACTGCCGATCAACCACACCGCGCCCGCCGTCGACGGCCGCCCCGGAGACCTGTGGCAGTGCGACACCTGCGCCGCCCTGTGGCGGGTCGGGTTCGCCTGCGACTGGTGCGACTACCGCTCGGGCCTGTCCTTGCACTCGGGCTCCTGCGCCATCGGCCTGCGGTGGCGTCGGGCACGCTGGTGGGCCCGCTTTGTCTGGGGGCGCTGATGCCCCGCATCCGAAGCGTGAAGCCCGAGTACTGGGACGACCGCAAGCTGGCCCGATCCGTGAGCCGGGACGGCCGACTGCTCTACATCGGCCTGTGGAACCACGCCGACGAGCACTCCCGTGTCCAGGGCGACCCGAGGTTCATTAAGGGCCGCGTGTTCCCCTACGACGACGACCTGGACGAGACGGCCATCGCCGCCCTCCTGGACGAGCTGGCCGACGCGGGCCGTATCGTCCGCTACACAGTGGACGGCGACCCCTACCTGGTCCTGCCCACGCTGTCCCGGCACCAGCGTCTGGAAGCCGCGAAGGTCCCGAGCCGCCTGCCCTCCCCGGCGGACGCCGACCCTGAACCCCCCGCGCGTGGTCGCGCGGACGAGTCCGAGCCCCGCGCAGACGAGTCCGCGCGCGGCGAATCGGACATTGGAGACGCTCTGAACCACTCCGAGAGCGGTGCTGAGGGCACCTCGCGCGAGGGAGAGCAGGACCCCCACCCCCCTGAGACGCCTTCTGAGGGCTCCTCAGGCACACGCGAGGGCACCTCTGCCTCCGAGGTGAAGTCACCGCAGGTCAACGCCTCTACGCAGACAGGCCCGGACGAGTCCGCGCGCGACGCGGACGAGTCTGCGCGGATTGCCGCTTTAGCAGGTGGCAGGGAGCAGGTTGCAGGGAGCAGGGAGCAGGGGGGTGCGGGGGGTGGTGCCCCCAACCCGGAGCCCGATCCGCCGAAGCCGACCCGGACCGGCACCCGCTTGCCCGACGACTTTGCCGTCACCGCCGAGATGGCCGCGTGGGCGCGCGAGAAGGCACCCACCTGCGGCTCCGAAGATCACGCGGCGTTCTGCGACTACTGGCGGGCCAAGCCCGGCAAGGACGGCCGGAAAACGGACTGGGTCGCCACCTGGCGCAACTGGATGCGCAAGGAGCACGAACGCCGCGCCGCCCGAGGCCGCCCCCGCACACCCACGTCACCACCCGGCGAGACCGTCTTCGACCGGGCCCGCCAGCGCCTGAACGCCACACCTGGAGGTGCACCATGACGCCTGACGAGGCCATCACCCTCGCGGAGAAGGCCGCCGCGTGCTGCCCGCAGCAGAAGTTCAACGAGGAAACCCCCGACGCCTGGTTCGCCCTGCTCGGGGACCTGACCTATGACGACGCCCTACAAGGGCTGTGGCGGGCCGCCAGGGAACAGCCCTTCGTGGCCCCGGCCGAGATTCGCCACCACGTGCGGATCATCCGCCGCGAACGGCTGCGCAACGCCGACCGCATCCTGCCCGCTGCTGACCCCGACGCGAAGGACTACAGCGCCCGATTCAAGCGGCACCTGCAGGCACTCGCCGACGGCAAGCAGGTCGGTCTCGCTCTGATGCCCGGCTCCCGCCGCACCACCGCACCCACGGCGGAGTACACGGCCGCCCGCGCCGCGCACGCCCCGCACCGCGACGACCCCACCCCGCCGAGTGTGACCCCGGTGTCGTCGACGCCGTGGTGCGGGAAGTGCCACGACGACACCCGCACCCGCACCGCGATCCAAGACGGTCACCTGGTGCGGGTGCCGTGCCCGGTGTGCGGGCCCGACACCTCACCACGGGGGGCGGCATGACCACCCGGGAGCAGGCCCGCGCCCAGGCCGTGACGCTCATCGCCGCCCGGATCGCCGACCGCGACCGGACCCCGCTCGCGGACCGAGCCGACCCGGAGCCGTTCGCCGCGTCTCTGCTCGCCGAGCTGGCCGGTGCCGGCATCCGGTACGTGCCCGCCCTCCGGCCGCAGGACCGCACCGCCGAGCCCCCCGCTACCCCAGCGCAAGCCCGCGCCCACGCCGCCACCGCCCGCCGCCGCATCACCCCACGCGAGACGCCATGACCGCAGACCACCAGCCCGCACCCTCCTCCCACCTCGCGGAGATAGTGAACGCCACCGTCGACGCCATGGACCACCTCACCGAAGCGCTGCGCACCGGCGACCCCGCCCACATGCGGGCGTGCCAGCGCGACCTCCGCCGCGCTCAGGACCACGCCGACCAGCTCGGGGAGGATCGGTGACCCACCCCACCCAGGACCCGCTGTGGGAGCCCGACGACTGGGACCTCCTCGTCGACGAGGACCCCGACATCGAGGAGTGGGGCCCTGAGGAGGACTGGGACGACGGCGGGGAGTGGATCGAGTCGCCGCCCCTCCGCCGCACCACCGACATCCTGCGCCCGGACCTGTTCGGGCCCGTCCCCGACGGATGGCCCGCCCGACCCATCCGCACCAACGCTGACAGCCACTTCGGGAGGACCCGTTGACCCACACCACGACCGTCCACGGCGACGCCAACTTCGCCGCCACCGACGCCGACGAGCTGCGCACCGGCCTGACCCAGGTGGCCGCCGTGTGCGCCGCCTGGCACGCCGACCTCGACCGGAGAGGAGGCGGGGCATGAGCCGCATCGAGTGGACCGAGACCACCTGGAACCCCACCACAGGGTGCGACAGGGTGTCGCCCGGGTGCGACCGGTGTTACGCGCTCACCATGGCCGGACGCCTCAAGGCCATCGGCTCCGCCAAGTACCAGACCGACGGCTCAACGCGCACCTCCGGGCCCGGGTTCGGTCTGGCCGTCCACCCCGACACGCTGACCGCGCCCCTGCACTGGACCGCCCCGCGCCTGGTGTTCGTCAACTCCATGAGCGACCTGTTCCACGCCCATGTGCCGACCGAGTTCATCGCGCGGGTGTGGGCGGTCATGGCCGCCACCCCACGGCACACCTACCAGGTGCTGACCAAACGCCACGCCCGGATGCGGTCCGTGCTCACCAGCGAACGGTTCATGGTCGGGTTCTACGCCGCCTACCGGGCCTACGCGGGCGACGACCTGTTCCCCCCGTCCTGGCCCGCCCCCAACGTCTGGGTGGGGGTGTCCGCCGAGAACCAGAAGTGGGCCGACATCCGCCTGCCCGCGCTCGCCCGGACCCCGGCCGTGGTCCGATTCGTGTCCGCCGAACCCCTCGTCGGGCCCCTGCGGTTGCACCGGGGCCACGGCCACTGCCCCACCCACGACTTCAGGGGCGGACACTGCTCGGGCCCATGCCCCAACCTGGTCACCCCCGACTGGGTGATCATCGGCGGCGAGTCCGGGCCCGGCGCCCGCCCCCTGGACCTGGAGTGGGCAAGGGTCCTCCGCGACCAGGCGCACGCCGCCGGGGCGAAGGTGTTCATCAAGCAGCTCGGGGCCGCATGGGCTCGGGAAGCCGGGGTGGGCGGCAAGGGCACCGACCCGGACAGCTGGCCCGACGACCTCAACGTCCGGCGGATGCCCACCCCGAGGCAGTCATGAGCACCATGAGCCCCCTCGAACGCCGCATCCACAGCAACCGGCAACGGGCCCGGCGTCGCGCCATCGCCGAGGGGCGTCCGACCACCACCAAGGTCGACGCCGCCCCGGCCCGAGAGCACGCCGAACGTCTGCGCGCCATCGGCATCAGCACCGCCCGCCTCGCGGAACTCTCCGAGGTCCCGCTGGCCACGGTGCGGCACATCCTGTACGGAACGGGCGGCCACCCCCCGGCGAAACGCACCGAACAGGACCACCTCGACCGCATCCTCGCGGTCCCCGCCGTCCCGCTCCTGGGAGCCCCCGGCGCATTCATCGACGCCTGCGGGACCGTCCGCCGCCTGCAGGCCCTCATCGCCGCCGGATGGTCCGTCGCGGAGCTGGCCCGCCGCCTGGCCGTGTTCCCTCCCAACCTCGCGCAAATGCTGCAGCGCTCGCAGGTGAGGGTCACCACCGCGCTCGCGGTCCGCCGCCTCTACGACGAGTTGTGGGACGTCGAACCGCCGCAGGACACCCCCCGGCAGCGCCGGGCCGTCCGCGAGGCCCGCGAGCGCGCCGCCCGCGCCGGATGGCCGACCCCGGCCGGGTGGGATGACGACGACATCGACCTGCCCAAGCCGGACCTGACGGCCAAGCACGCCGCCCAGGTCGCGGCGATGGACGACACCCAACTGGGTGCCTACAACCGGGCCGCGTACCGGGAGGGCGAACGGTCGCCGCTGATCCGGGCCGCCGCTGCGGAGTACTCGCGCCGCGCCGCCACTGCCGCCCGCGAACGCCAGACGGCCAGAACCCGACCGGAGGAGGCCGACCGGTGACCACCAGAACACCTCCTCCTCCGATGACCGACGAGCAGGCCGCGTGGATCAGGAAGCACGTCCACGGCACCTACTACGCCGACGGACACCACACCAACTCCTTCTGGGGTGACCCGGGCCCGCAGTACCGGTACCAGGGGACGCAGTGCGAGTGCCAGCGTCCGTGCCCGTGCACGGAGGGCCGTTGCGACGTGTGCCGCGTCGCGTTTGCCGCCGCCGACCACCCCGGCAGCCCGGCCCACCCGAAACGTGAAACCTCGCTGAAGACCGGCATCCCTTACTACCTGGGCACCAAGGAACGCCCGGCGTTCCTGCCGGTGTGGATCGTCGGGTACGCGTGCCGCCGCCTCTGCCGCTGCTGGGAGTGCAACTCCCGACGCATGCCGTCCCCAATGGCCCCGGAGCAGGCCGACCAGGTGATGGAGGAGGTGCACCGGACCAAGCTCGGACGGCGCTCCCTACAGCCGAACCTCGCCGGTCAGCGCCACTGCCTCCACCTCGCCACACCGGTGTGCGAGGGGTGCATCAGGGGCTACCACGGGGGGTGCACAGGCTGGTCGTGGCCGCGCCTACACGAGACGTGGATCCGCGACAGCGACGGCTCCGACCTGTTCTGGGCCAACGGCTCCCACTACCTGGTGTGGACACCACCTCGTGAGTGCGTGTGCCCATGCCGTACCGAGAACACCCCCGCGCCCGCGCCGCCTGCCCGGCCCCACCGCCCTGCCACTCGTTCTCTGGAACCCGCCCGAAAATGCCCCGCCGCCGTGCAGGAAGCCCTCTTCGACCTGGAGGTCTGACACGTCCACCCTGCGCACCACCCGCAGATGAGGAGACATCCGTGGCATACAACACCCGCCACACCGGCAAGATCACCATCGCCCCACCGTTGAGCTGGGCTGAGATCAAACGCGGACCTGGCCTGGAAGACCTGCGGCTCATCACCGACGAGGCCCACACCGACACCGAGACTGGCCGCACCACCGTCATCACCGCCTCCGCCGTCGCCCCGCTGACCGAGGAACCCTTCACCGGCTACGAGATGGCCGCCGAGCTGCAGGCCCTCGTCGACGCCCACGGTGCCCGCCACGCCTTCGTCGGCCACATCCAAGGCGAAGGCGAAGAAACCGGCGACCTGTGGCGCCTGATGGTCCGCGACGAGCAGGCCGTCAAGGTCCTGCCCACCATCATCTGGCCCTACCCGGCCCCTGCCACTGGGGTAGCCCACCCGGAGCTGGCCACCACCCTCACCACGCTGGGCGAGCAGTTCGGGCCGCTCGCCGTGGCCCTGGCCGCCGCCCAGTTCGTCGACATCGGATGGCTGGTCCGCCAGCTCACCGAACACCACACCGGAGGTACCACCGCATGGCCCGCATGATCGACCACACCACCACCCAGGCCCGCCACCCGTGGCCCGACGACGTCTACGTCCAGGGCGGTGAGCAGGGCATCGTCATGCGCCGCGACTCCGCAGGCGGGTCCTACAAGACGGCGTTCGTCGAAGCCTTCCCCGAGGGAGGGTTCGTGCGTGGGGAGGGCCCCACCCTCGCCGACGCCGAAGACGCCGCCTGGGCGAAGTACGAGACGTGGCGCGACTGCGACGGCACCGGGCAGCCGCACGGCCCCTTCGAGGCCCGCGGCTACGCCAACGGATGCGGCCACTGCACCCGCTGCGGCACCTGGATGACCGGGGTGCTCCCCGCCCAGCCCGCCGACCCCGACCGCGACCCCAACCCGCTGGAGAAGGCACTCCTCGGAGACGATGACGCCCTCGGCGACATCCTCGGCACCGTGGCCCACGCCGACGAACTGCCCGACGGGCCCGGGGACACCTCATGACCGCCACCGAGATGTTCGAGGCGCTGCGCACCCTCATCGAGGAGGGCCACGGCGAACACCGACTCCTGCTCACCGACATCGACCCCGACGGCACCGGCACCGTGTACGAGCCGACCGAGGTCGGCCTGCTTCTGGGTGATGACGACCGCGCGTGGATCGGCATCGACCTGCGCCTAGCCGACACAGGGGAGGGTGACTCATGACCCCGGCCCGCTGCATCATCTGCTGTCTGCCCGAGGACGACCACGGTCCTGACGGGCTGGTCTACAAGGCCCTGTACGGGTGGCACACCTTCACCAACGGCTCGGGCGCTCTCACCGGGGCGCCGCCACCGCGCAGCACCCGCCGCCCCGCGCGCGTCCGCCTCGTCGAGCCGACCATCTCGATGACCCGGCGACCGTCCACCCCGGGCACCCTTGCGCGCGCCCTCGGTGACGAGACCTCTCACCAGCTCAACCGGAGCATGCCACCCCCGTTGCCGCACCGCGCCCCCGGGGCGTCCCGCAACCCGAAACCCGCACTCGCGCCCCGCCCCCTGCCGTGGTGGGGGCGCTGGCGACGATTCCATGGAGGGAACCGATGAACACCGACCTCACCACCGCAGCCGACACCACCGAGAACGTCATCCCGGTGCTGCCCACCTACCACTTCGAGACCACCTTCACCCGAGTCGGCTCCGACGACCACCTGCGGGTGACCGCCACCGGTTCCCAGACCTTCGTCACCCGCATGGCGGAGGCCGCCGCGTCCGCGTTCGAGGAGGAGGCGACCCGCTGATGCACGCCTCTCGGACTCTCGCCTTCGAGGTCGGCCACCTGCTCGACATCTGGCACGTCGACCCCGGCCCCAAAGGGCACTCCTGCGTGTCGCGTCCCGGGTGGCGGTGGCACATCCACCACTGGCGTCTCCGCAGCCTGCCCCTGATCAGCTTGCGCCGCCGCCTGCTCACCCGGTGCGCCTGGTGTCGTGGCCGCCACCACCGCGCCGACCCCGTCAACCACGGGTTCCCCGGGACGCCCCGTGCGCCGTGGTGGCGGGGCGAGATCCACCTGTTCCACCGCGACTGCATCGGCATCCACGAGGCCCACCAGACCTGCGTGTGCGCCGACCCGCTCACCGAACATGACGGCTACGGCCGGTGCGCGCTCTGCGGCCGGTTCCGGCCGTTCGGGCTCACACACGAGCGGCTCGCCCGGTGCAGGGAGCTGGCGGCGATCCCCACCGGAACCCGCCCCACCCCGCCCGAGGAGGTACCCGGTGCCTGAGCTGGACCACAACGGCACCCGGAGACAGGGCGACGTTCTGGACCCGGAGACCGGCAAACCCCGACTCCTCTCCGAGAAGTGCCCCACCTGCGTGTTCAGGCCGGGCAACCCCATGCACCTGGCACCCGGACGCCTCCAGGAGCTGATTGAGCACAACCTGGCTGTCGGGGCTGGTCTCACCTGCCACCAGACCCTCTCCTACTCCGGAACCGGAGCGCTGAACGCCTGGTGCCGGGGCTTCTACGAAGCCTACGGCGACCGAGTCCTCGCCATCCGCGTCGCCCGGGTGCTGCTAGGTGGCGTGACCGAGGTCGACCCGCCCGCCTCAACGAAGGGAGGCCACACATGAGCGTGTGCGAAGGACCCTGCAACCGCACCTGGAGGCAGGCCCGCCAGGCGTTCGTCGATGCCCTCACCGCATGGGAAGAAGCCGACACCGACCTGCGCGGTGACCGGCCCATCCCACCGGACATCATCCCCACCCCGGGTGAGCCGGTGTGGTGCCGGGGCTGCACCGGCAGCATCCGCCGCGCCCTGGCCGACCTCGACAACCTCGCACCCCTGATCGCCGCCACATCGGACGGGTACCGGACCCGTGCCGACGACTCCGACCGGGTCCGCACCTCCCAGACCGCACCCTCACCCTCCCCGGCCGCCGACGTCCTGGACGAGCTGTACGGGTACCTGTCCCAGATCGAGCACCAGTGGCGGGAAGCACGCGGGTACGGCCCCCGACCCGAACGCTCCCGGGGAGCCCCGGCCCTGACCGTGGTCGTGTCCTGGCTCGGCGCGCACCTGGACAGTATCCTCGCCAACCCCGGCAGCGTTGGATTCGGCCAATCGGTGCTGCGGTGGCAGCGCCACCTACAGGCCCTCGCGAAGGCCCGCCCCGAAGGCAAGCGGAAGCCGTGCCCCTGCCCGCGCTGCGACCGCCGCACCCTCGTGCACGAGGTCGACCGCGACCTAGTCCGCTGCGAAGGCGACCAGTGCGGACGCGTCATGTCCACCGACGAGTACGACGCCTACGTGGCCGACCGCGCCCAGCGGGCCGCCTCATGAGCCGCGCCGACGAGGTCCTAGACCTCATCGACTCCGCCCTGGACGACTGGTCGGTGTCCGGCGACGCCATGCGCAGCATCCCCACCGACTCCGACGCCCCGGGCACGCCCGTGCTCACCCCTGAGCGTGTCGCCGACGCCTACGACGTGCCGTGCCGCCTGGTCATGGCCCCTCACGACCTGGCACGGCTCCAGTGGCTGTTCGAGCACTACCGCACCCACGTCACCCAGGCGTGGGCGAGTATGCGGCCCGCCTTCGAGCAGCTCCGCGAGATCACAGCCACCGTCGCCCGGCCAACCCGTGGCAACCACTGGACGCTGTGGCCGCACCCGCGCCAGGACCCCGACCCGAAGGCGTGGGTTGCGTTCACCGACCAGCCGGGCCGACAGAAGCGGCCCCGCCGCCGCGGCCCCGACCCTCGTCGGGTGAACGTTCGCCGCGCCCCGGCCCGCACCGGGCGGCGCCCATGACCGGTCCCTGCAGACACGAGGCCGCCGTCCCGGTCGATTCCGTGGTCACCGGCACCACCCTCGCCTACCTGTGCCCGGACTGCGGCACCCAGCTCCCCGACGACTTCGGAGCGGAGCTGGCCGCCCGCCGCGCCCTCACAGCCCGACAAGCCGCCTGCCCGCACACGCAAGAGACCGCCGACATCACCCAGTGGGGAGGCAGCACCATCGCCCGCCTCTGCCAGACGTGCGGGAAGACTCTGTCGCCACCCCACACCACCTGACCGAAAGGACACTCCCGTGGGATCGCTGTGGATCACCATCACCGAAGCGGACGACGCCGCGCGCCGACGCGCCGTCGACGCCCTCCACGACGCACAGATCACCGTGTACCGGTCCTGGATCGACGACCGCACCCCGGCCGACATCCGCACCCAACAGGCCGAAGCCCGCAACGCACACCGCGACCCCGCCGGGGCGGCGCTGGGCGCGGGCGTCACCGCCCTGTTCGGCGGCCTCACCGCGTGGGCGTTCCTGCTCGGAGGGTGGTGGACCGCTGCCGGTATCGCCTGCGCGCTCATCACTGTGGTCGGCATCGTCGGTCTGGTCGAAGGGCTGCACCGCAAGCCCCGTCCGCCCCGCTGACCACCTCGGTTGCAAATCTACATAGCCCCTATGTAGAGTTTCGGTCATGGATGACGTCAAGATCACCGTGTCGGTGGCGGCGGTCCTCCGGGCGTTCCTGGAGGACACCGGCCGCCACCGGTTCGGCTACGACCTCATGAAGGACACCAGCCTCAAGAGCGGCACCCTCTACCCGATCCTCGCCCGCCTCCAGAAAGCCGGATGGATCGAATCCGAATGGGAGGACATCGACGAGAAGGCCGAAGGTCGCCCCGCCCGGCGCTTCTACCAGCTCAACCCCGACGGGGCTGCGGCAGCTCGTGTCGCCTTGGCTGAACTGCACGAACGCCTGGGAGTGCAAAGTACCCCGGCTCTTGGTCTGAGCCCCCTGGGAGGGCAGGCATGACGGGCCTACTGATTGGCGCCCTCTGCGCTCTCGGTGGCCTGTTCCTGGGTGTGTGCTCCGACATGATCAGCGAGGAGATGCGCACCCGCCTCGACCGCCTGCCCCAAGCCCTCGTCCGACTGGCGGCCCGAAGGCTTCCCGAAGAGATCCGCGACGATATGGCCCGTGAGTGGCTTGCCGAACTGCACGTCGTTCTCCACGGTGCCGATGCCGTCCCGGTCACACGTCTGGTTAAGGGCGTGGCGTATGGATTTAGCCTTTTCGTCTCGGCTCGCAAGTTTGGAAGAGAGTTCGGCGTACAGGGCGGTAATGATTCAGTGGCCTCTCGGGAGGCTAGTGCATCGACTAACCCGATGGATGAAGTCATTGCCAAAGGAAGGTTGGTTCCAGATTTTGATAGCGCGCTCCGGATAGCCTTGCGGGATTTTGACGTGCCGAAGGGTGCGCTGTTCCGCAGGGTGAAGGGTAGTTATGTTTATGAAGTCGTTAGCCCTGACGGAAGGCCCCTGCATATAGATATCGACCTGAAAAATTATATGCACCGCTCTGATGAATGATCGGTAGGGATCAGCGCAAGGCTCTGGTGGAGTGCCATCGGTCCAGGGTTAGGGCAGTGAGTCCTCCCAAGGGCCCTGCTCTTCACCACCCTTGTCTGGCGGACGACGCCATGTGACCGACATCGGTTCGGTTTCTCCAAAGCCTCGGGAGTTAACGATGTACACCGACTCACGTGCCCGGACGATTTGACCCTGCTTGAAGTAGGGCAAGTCGACATCGCCTGTGATTCGCACGTTGTGAGCTGGCTCGTCGCTCTTGTTGATCAGCCGGTAACGGCCTGCTCGGTCGCTACGGGGATCACTCTCAAGAACCCAAGGCACGTGATAGCGGTTGGCCTCCTCCTCGGCCAGAGCGGCTTGGCGCTGGTCCGCGTCAGCGGAGCGGCGGGCGGAAAGCGCGGAGTCTTCGGAGGCAGTGGCTGAGCGGTGCGCGTGGTAGGCAGCAACCACGGACACTACAACTGCGATCGCCGAGAAGATCAACGCGACGGGTGGGATCCAGCTCATGGCCGGACCTTACTCATGTGCGACAGCGTTCGCACGAAATCCGCAGGATCTGTTTGGTTCAACACCTGCACAGCCGACTCCGCGTGGACGGTGCCACTGACGATCTGTGATGATGGAGGCATGATCGCGCACGAGGACCCGCGCCGCCGGTGGTACACCCGGGCCGAGGCCGCCGCTGAGGCCGGGGTGTCCGTCCGCACCGTCCAGCGGTGGGTGCTCGATGGCCGCCTGGCCGAGCGCCACGGTCACGTGAACGCCGCCGAGCTGTTCGAGGTCGAACGCGAACGACGAGCTGCCCGTACCTGCCCCTCGCCTGGTTGCGCAGCGTAGAGGGCGTGGCATAGCCTTAGATCAGAATCGAATACCTGTACCCCGACGCCCGGACGTCCCACGGCTCCGGGCGTTTCTTATGCCCAGGGACGCCCGCTCACACGTGCCCAGCAGGGACGCCGAGGTCCCAACCACACATATCCGCACCCTGCTGGGCACCCATGCTCTGAGGAGGCCGCCGTGCCGCGCGTCACCATCCCCATCACCACCCTGTCGGACGCCGGAGCCGCCGACCCCGCCGAAACCGACGGCGACACCGTCAACCAGCACGCCCTGCCCAACACCGGCCGAACCGTTCTGCGCGTACGCAACAACGACGTGTCCGCTCACGACCTCACCCTCGGCACTCCCATCACCGTCGCAGGCAAGGCCGTCGAGGACACCGTGATCAGCATCCCCGCTGGGGAGACCCGCACTTTCGGATCGCTGTCCACCGCCCTGTACGGCACCTCGGTCCCGGTCGATGTCGCCTCGACCGAGCTGAAACTGATCGCGTTCGAGCCGTGAGTACCGACGCGGTCTACCGCGAGCGCGCCGCCCTCGTTGCGTACCTCGCCGCTCTGTACCCGGCGGTGATCGTCCCCGACGGAGACCCCGCAACGCCCGGCTGGTCGCTCATCTACGTGGACACCCCGCAGGGCCAGATGAGCTGGCACCTGTCCAGTGATGACCTCGACCTGTTCGCGCACGTGCCCACCGTGGACGAAGGCCCTACCTGGGACGGGCACTCCACTGAGAAGTACCGGCGGCTCGCCGCACTCACCACAGATCAGGCTGCCACCCGAGGCCCGCTCCTGCGCAGCGCTGACGGCGACCTCCAGGTCGTGCGCCCCGGCGACACCCTCATCCTGCGTAGCACGGCGCCCATGACCGCCGAGGTGGCCGCGAGGCTCAAGGCCGACGTCGCCCAGCGCATGCCCGGCGTCGACACGACCATCTTCCACGGCATCGAGCAGATGGCCGTGTACCGGCCCGACCAGCTCCGGCACGAGTAGGCGAACCCAGCCGTGCCCAGCAGAGCACCCCGCCGATGCAACCGGTGCAGGCAACTCAAGGACGCCAACGGCCGCTGCTCACCCCAGTGCCGCACCCGCACCCGCGCGCGCAGCCAGCGGGCACGCGGCAGCAGCACCGCCCAGGGGTACGGCACCGAACACCGGTCGCGCTTCCGCGCGGGCGTCCTCGCCCGCGACCCCGTGTGCGTCCGCTGCGGTGTCGCCCCCGCCACCCACGCCGACCACCACCCGCGCTCGCGCAAGCAGCTGGTCGCCCAAGGGCTCGACCCCAACGACCCCGAGCACGGCCGTGGCCTGTGCGCCCCCTGCCACTCCACGGAGACCGCCCGCGCGCAGCCGGGCGGGTGGAACCGCAGGTGAACCCCACCCCTGACCGCGCCCCCTGACCCCGGGCGCTCAGGGGGGAGGGGGTGGGTCGCGGACCTGAGGGGCACGGCCCCCAGAACGCCCCGGTGACTGCGCTTACTCGCTGACAGGTTTTCCGAAACGGGGACACCCGAAGGAGCCCGCCCATGGCCAAGGCCGCACTGCCCCCACGCATCCATCCCGACATCCAGCACCTGGCCGTACCGCTCGGTGAGCTGCAGCCCTTCGAGCGCAACCCGCGCCGGGGCAACGTCGACGTGATCGCCACGAGCCTGCAGAGCAATGGCCAGTACCGGCCCATCGTCGTCAACCGGGGATCTCACACCGGTCGGACCAACGAGGTCTTGGCGGGCAACCACACCTACGCCGCAGCGAAGCGCCTGGGCTGGGACGAGATCGCCGCGACCTTCGTGGACGTGGACGCCGAGACCGCCGCCAAGATCGTCGTGATGGACAACCGGGCCTCCGACCTGGCGAAGAACGATCCCGACGCGCTCGGTGCGCTCCTGTCGGACCTGTCCGACCTGGAAGGCACCGGCTACACCGAGACCGACCTCGCCAAGCTGCTCGGCACCGATGTGACCGACGATGATGACGAGGTGTTTGCCTCCCGGTTCGAGGTCGTGGTGGAGTGCGCCGACGAGTCCGACCAGCAGGAGATGTTCGACCGACTTACCGGCGAGGGGCACACCTGCCGGGTCCTGACGCTGTGAGGACGGTATGCCGACCGCGCACGTGACCGTGGCCTCTCCCGTGCCCACGTCGTTCAGGGCCGCCCGGGTGGAGGGCCAGTTCGACATCCCGCACCGCACCGAGCAGTCCCTGACCTTCTCCGCCGACCTAACCGAGTGCGAGGGCCAGCCCTGGTCGGTGGGCGCGGTCGTCGGCGCGTCCGGCCGCGGCAAGAGCACGCTGGCCCGAGCCCTGTGGCCACGCGAGTACCGGGACGTCGCCTACGGCTGGCACGCCGACTGCCTCCTCGACGACTTCCCTGAGGACCTGTCGACCGACGACATCGTCTCCGCGCTGACCGCCGTCGGGTTCTCCTCGCCGCCCGCATGGCTGCGCCCGTACCGGGTGCTGTCCACCGGGCAGAAGCACCGCGCCGACCTGGCGCGCGCTTTGGTCGGTGAGGACCAGCTGGTCGTCGTCGACGAGTTCACGTCCGTGGTGGACCGGACCGTGGCCGCGTCGCTGTCGGCCGCCGTCGCCCGGCACGTGCGCCGCGCCGGCCATCAGTTCGTCGCGGTCACCTGCCACCGGGACGTCCTGGAGTGGCTCGAAGTGGACTGGTACTACGACCTGGACGAGGGCCGCACCCACTGGGGGCGTCTTCATCGACCCCGCGTCCGTCTCCAAGTCCGCGAGGGCTCTCGCAAAGCCTGGTCGCGCTTTCGCGGCCACCACTATCTGACCGGTGAGCTTCACAACGCGGCCCGCGTGTTCCTCGCCTACGTGCAGCTCGGCGACGCCCCCGCCGAGCACCTGGTGGGGTTCTTCTCCCTGCTGCCCGTGGCCGGTCACCGGGGCTGGTGGCGTGGCCACCGCACCGTAGTCCTGCCCGACTACCAAGGGCTCGGGATCGGCAACGCCATGATCGAGGCCACCGCCGAACAGCTCTGGAAGCGTGAGAAGAAACGGTTCCGGGCCACCACGAGCGCGCGGAGCCTGATCGCTCACCGGCGCCGCCACCCCGAGATGTGGCGGCTCACCATGGCCCCGAAGATGAAGGCGGCCGTGGGCAAGACGTCCACCATCAAGGGCCTGTCCTCCTCCGTCGGGCGGCTCACCACCACGTGGGTGTACGTGCCCGAGGAGATGCGGCGCTCCGCCTCCACATCAGCCACATCCGGGGAGCGTCGCTGAGAGCGCTGCTGTCGGGAGCACCCCACCGCGCGCACGATCACATCAGGGGAACCCGGATCGCCCGTCACGCCCGGACTCACGGGCACGGTTCAGGGAGGTGACCCTCCATGGGGCTCGTCGCAGGGCTGGACCCCGTGCGCGCCGCGCGCCTCTACGGCGTCGCGCACGTCATCGACTACGGTCCCGACCGGGAGGGCGACGGGCTGCTCATCACCACCGGGGCCGGGCTGCTGCTGTCCGACATGGACCAGCTCCCCACGCTGCGGTGGGCCGTCGACATTGGACCGTCCCGGGGGTATCCACAGGCTGTGGACTGGGCTGCGGTCGCGGCCCGCACCGTCACGCACACCGTGGCGCACCTGTGGATGGCCATCACCGATCCCGCGTGGATGCGCAGCGTCCTGGAGCCGTTCCCCGCTGACCGGCTCGCCGTGTGTTCCCGGCCGCGGCTCGACATCGGCCACCAGGCCGACACCGTCGACGAGCTGGAGACGTGGTGCGAGGCGTTCCGCCACGAACCGGCCGTGGGGTCACGACCGGTCGGGCAGGGCGAGTGCACTTAGCTTTCGATCGACTCGGTGTCGCCGTCGGTCACGTTGTTGCCGATGTCGGCGCGGCGCCCGGCCTCGCGCCCGGCGGCGAACCCGAGCAGGCTACTCTGCAGCCCGCGTGTCTTCTGCAGTTCGCCGATGTGCTCGTCCACCCACGCGTTCACTCGGGTGGCACGGTCGACGAGGACAAGCTCGGTGGACGCGCCACCGGTCTCGGCGATGGTCTCGGTGCGCACACCGGCCAGGCGCTCACCGACTCCGTGCCCGAAGGAAATGATGAACTGGCGGCGGGCCTTGAACGCGCGCCATCCCTTGAGGTGGGTGGAGTACCGGCCGGTGCGCCACCAGGTCTTCATGGCGGACACAGCCTGCAGGCGCAGGGAGGAGATCAGCATCTCGGCGCGCTGCACATCGGATCGGTGGCCGACAACGTAGACGACGCGGTGGTCGGGGTGCGCGTGCCCGCTCACGTAGAAGGTGCGCAGTTCGCCGAGCCCGTCGACGATGGAGCTGGTGAAGGCGACGAACGCGTCCGAGTAGGTGTCGGTGTAGAGGATGCGCGCGGTGGTGATCTCCTCGGGCTGCTCGCCGGTCATCGCGGCGCGGACGACCGCCTCTTCGATGCCCCACTTGATCATGAGCCTTTCGGCGGCCCGGGTGAACGCTTCGGCTTCGGCAGGGGAGTCGGTGCCCTCGGCCTTCGCGAGGAGCTTGGCGATCTTCTCGCGCTGGTCGTTCTGCGACTTGGTCATCGGGTCGTCCCTTCTGATACTTAACTAGCTTGGTACTAGCTATGTTTTAAGTATCGCGGAGGAACCGAATCGTCACAAGTAGTAAACGGGTGATGTTTCAGGAGGTAGCCATGGTGGTGACCGTCGCGACCTGCGAGCGGGGCCGCGCCGCCCTGGCCGGCTGCAGCGGCGTTCGCGCCGTCCCCCTGGAGGAGGCAGCCCCCGCCCACGCCGAGGTCCTCTGGCGCAGGGCCGGGACCACCGGCCCCGAGATCGCCGCGGCGCTCAGCCGCGCCCGCGCCGCCCGGTGGGTCCACACCGACACGGCCGGAGTCGACGACCTACCGCTGCCCGAGCTGGCCGCCCGCCGCGTGGTGCTCACCAAGACCAGCGCGTACACCGACGCCGTCGCCGAGTGGATCGTCACCGCCGTCCTCGTCGCAGCGAAAGGCACCCCCGCCTACGCCGACGCGTCCCGCGACGGCCGGTGGGAGCCCGGCGTCGGCGCCCCCCGGCTCGTCTCCGGGACCTGCGCCCTGATCGTCGGCGACGGCGCGATCAGCCAGGCCGCCGCCTCGGTGCTCACCGCCATGGGCGCCACCGTGACCCCGGTCGGCAGCCGGTCGCCCTCAGGGTGGGATGCGCTGCTGCCCGGCACGGACTGGCTCGTCCTCGCGTGCCCGCTCACCGAGCGCACCCACCACCTCATCAGCGCCGCCGTCTTGGGGGCGCTGCCCGTCGGGGCATGGCTGGTCAACGCCGCGCGCGGAGAGGTCGTCGACGAGCGGGCCCTGGCCACCGCCCTCGACAGCGGCCACCTGGGCGGGGCCGTGCTCGACACGTTCTCTGTCGAGCCGCTGCCCGCCGACTCGCCGCTGTGGGGCAGACCGAACGTGGTCGTCACCCCGCACGACGCGTGGCGGGCCTCGGGGGCGGGCCGCCGCCAGGTCGCCGACTTTCTGGACCAGCTCCACCGCTACCGCACCGGGCGACCGCTCCACCGCACGGTGGACACGGCTGCCGGGTATTAGTCAGTGATCAGATCCGGGGAGCGGTTCGTAGTACTCCTTGCGGAACGCTGCTCGAACCATGACGGCTTCATTCAGGTAGATGGTGTTCGGGAGTTCTTCTCCGCGAAGGTAAGCCCCCAGGGACTCCTGAACTTCCTCGGTCATGATCATTATTTTCATGCGTTTCAGGGATTCAGGGCAAGGGCCACAGCAGTAATCATCCATCAATCGTCCACTGCCGAACCGGGTGTCACAGACGGCTTCGATTGCCTCCCGCAAGTCTTTATTCGGGATGCGTAGCGCTGAGAGTCGGATCGCCCCCAGGCAGTCGCTCATCTGCTCGGTCCACTCGAAGTCTTCACCGGCCTGGCTATGGATCAGCTTCTCCAAGGTCTGCACCTGGGTCGTGATGACGTCAATGGCTGCTTCGGCCATGGTGGCGCGGCGCTCTCTGATGGCATGCTTGGCCTGGTGACGCTGCTGGTAGACGACTCCTAGGAACGCAGCGCCAGCACCGAACAGCGCGCCGCCCAGTCCGACCAGGGCCACCAGGATCTCTGTGCTCAAATGAGTCTTCCTTCTCTGGATCGGAGGAACGGTCTCTCCACCGCACGGTGGACACGGCTGCGGGGTACTGACGGCTCAGTTCTGCACTGGATGATTCGCCGAGAGTAGCCGCTGCCAATGCTTTTGCTTCTCAAGCATCATCCGCAAACGCCCGTCGAGCGGCTCAAGGGGTTCCCCGCGCAGGTGGGCTCCGAGTCGCCGCTGAATCTCCTCTGCCGTCTCCCTCACGCGGATAGCGGGTCGGTCAGGGATTGAGGGCGAAGCCGCATGGGCGTGCGGAGTCCCCCCGAACAGGTACGAGCACGCTGCCTCGATCGGTTCACGTAGGTCCTTCTGTGGGAGACGCAGAGCTGCCATCCGGATCGTATCCACGCACGCGTCCATCTCCGGTGACCACTCGAATTCCTTGAACGACCATTCCGGCAAAAGCTTCTTGAGGCCCCATGTCTGGGTGATGATCGTGTCGATTGCGTGGTGTGCCATCTCGGCCCGCCGTTCCTCGGCGGCCTGCTCGGCCTGACGATTCTGCTGGTACACCACGCCCGCGAACGTGGCAAAGCCACCGACGAGTGCGCCGCTCAGTGCGCCGCCCGCTCCGATCAGGCCGACCAGTACTTCAGGGGTCATGCGCTCTCCTGTAGCTCCGTTGGCAGGTGCCGAACGATCTCGTCGGGTACCCGCCACAGGCTCAACTTCCCTTTGCACACGATCGGGTCGGACAGCGGGCGAGGGTTGGCGAGCACCCAGTGCCAGTGGTCGGGGACCGCCCACGCGCTCGCGTGGTCGCGGACGCAGTCGACCACGTCCACGACTCCGACGATGGCACCCGGCACGAGGTTCCCCGGCACGGTGAACCCCATGGTGGTGAGGCGCTGGCGGGCACCCGGGGCGGTGGCGCTGCCCGCGTGGATGACGAGCGGCCCCCGATGCTCGGTGCGCCAGGTGCGGTTCTCGATGTTCTTGCCCGCGTGCAGGATCGCCCACGCCCACGGGTGGCGTACCGACAGGGCTCGCAGCGTCATGGGTCGCTCCTCTTCTCCTTGCGGGGTCGCCCGCCTCCGGCGCCGCGGCCGGGGCGGTTGGTCGCCCAGGCGTCGACGGTCGCCGGAGCCCATACCGGGGTCCGGCCGAAGTGATGGTCTGGCTCGGGAAAGTCGCCTGGTCGCGGGCAGTTGTCCTTGCGGCGCTTGGTGGCGGCGTCGTGGTAGCTGCGCACCGTCGATTCGGTGAGCGGGTTGTCACTGCGGCCGGTGATGCCGTGCTGCTCAAACAGGTACGCGGGTAGGTCCGCGATGGCCAGATACGTAACCGGTGTCATACGGGTGATGATACGGGTCTGGCTGTGTGCGAACCGGCGTCGCGCCCAGCCCCGGGGCAGGGGGCTGAGCGCGACGCGCGCTTGCGGGCGGTTCACCTCCGGTCCCTGTCAGCAGGGGCACATCGGGAGTCGCCCCTGTGGGCGTGGTGGTGCCATCCCCGGATGTCGGTGATCTCCGAGTACAGGTCCACGGCGGTGAGTGCGCGGCGGATGCCGGTCAGCTCCGCCCAGGCGGTCTGCAGTCCGGGCTCCCAGTCGGTGATGGTGGTGGTCTCGTTGGTTTCGCCGCGTGCGGTCAGGATCTCGTCGATGTTGTGCCAGGCGTCGATAGCGAGCCGGGTGAGCGCGTCGCGTTCGTGTCGGGTGGCCAAGGTTCCTCCCTTGGGGTGTGGTGCCGCCCCCGGGACGGGCGGGGGCGGCACGTCTTCACGAGCGGGGCTGGATGGGAACGATCAGGTGGACGTGCTCGGCGTCGAGACTGAGCGGGGCCCCAGAGGGGACGAGCGCGGCGACACGGCGGCCCGGGGCGACATGCAGCGTCACGGAGTCGCCTCGCATGGTGTGCAGCGCGTCGCAGAGGTAGCGCGCGTTGAACGCGATGGGCGTGAACCGGCCGTGGCCCTCGGCGGCGATCACGGTAGTGGCGGTCGCGGTCTTCGCGGCGGCGACGGAAATGCTGTCGACGTCCGGGCGCACGTACACGGTGGCTCCCCGCTGTCCCTTGGCGTCGCGCACTGTGGCGGCACCCCCGAGCAGTGCGGCGAACGCCTTCCGGCGCACGGTCACGGTCGTCTCGGACTCGCGCGGGATGAACGGGGCGAGCTTGGGGAACGTGCCGGGGATCAGTCGCAGGGTCGCGGCGAGCGCGCCACTGTGAACAGTCGCCCACCCTTCGCCGTGCGGGTCAGCGGTCAGACCGATGGCGGCGTGAGGGTAGGTGGTCTTGCCCAGGAGCTTGGCGAGCAGTCGGCCGGGCACGATGCCGTGGGGTTCACGGCCCCGGCACAGGTTGGCGTAGATGTGCGCGCGCGTGCTCACGGCCCGGTACCGGTCGGTGGCCTGTAGGACGATGTCGCTGTCGCTGCTGCGCATGTCGATGCCGGTCAGCACGGGCAGGGTGTCGTCACGCTCGACGGCGCACGCGGCGGCACGCACGGCACGGGCAAACTCCATCCGGTCGACTCCCCAGTCGGGCGGCACCTGGGCGGGCATGGTGGGCCACTCGTCAACGAGCAGCGTCTCCGTCTCCAGCTCGGCGGTCCAGTCGCCCAGGGTCAAGGTGACGTGGTCCCCGTGGTCGGTGATGGTCGCGGGCACCTCGGTCAGCTTTGCGGTGGGGCCGCGCATGGCCTTGACGAGCTTGGCCAAGGCGAAGTGCCCGACGGTGAACCGCTCGTCGCGGTCGGACGTGGTCCCGGGCAGGGTCACGGTGATGCAGGCGTCGAAGTCGTAGGCGGTCAGGGTCGTGGTGCCTCCGGTGGTCTCGATGAGGATCCCGGCCAGCACGGGCAGGGGCGGTCGGCTGTGGTCGATCAGGGTTGTGGCGGACAGGGCGGAGCGCAGCGCGCCCACGCTGGTGGTGATCATCGGGTCGTCCCTTCGGTGCGCTGGCGGACGGAGAGGAGGAGGGAACGGGCGTTGCGGCGGGCGGCCTCTCGGGTGAGTCGGCGCGCGGTGGTGCGCAGACGGGCGTGGGACATGTCGCGGTCCCGGTGGCGGTAGGTCGCCATCGACAGGCGTGATCGGGATGCGCGCAGGCGGTGCTCGACGGGATGCATTGGGTGTCCCTCTCTAGGGGTGGGCCCGGCGCGGGGCGGTGGGACGGTCACCGGCCCCGCGCCGGGGGTGTGATCAGCTCGCGAGCGCGAACGCGTCGAACGCGGCGGTCTTGAGCTTGCGGACGCTCGACTGGATCAGCACCCGCTCGGCGCGGGTCGTGAGCGCGGTGGCGTCGTCCGCTCCCTGGACAGGGGCGAAGTGGTCGAGGTACTCGGTCACGGCCTGGTACCCGGCCCAGCGCGAGCCCCGGATGTTGGCGTTGGTGTCGGCCTCGGAGTACAGGTGGCGGATCTGGGAGATCAGCGCGTCGTGGTTGTCCTTGGCGCGCTTCCCGGCGTCGTCGGGGAGCGGGAACAGGCGGCGGAGCTTGTTGGTGAAGTCGACGTCCCGCATGCTCGTCTGGAGCATCTTCTCGGCCTCACCCTGGAACGCTTCGAGGAACTTCCAGGTCAGGCGCAGGGATTCGCGGGCTTCGGCGACCCGGGAGGCCACCCCGGAGGTGTGGCGGATGCTCCAGGTGGAGCGGGCGTTGCGCAGCGCAGCGACTTGGGTGTTCGCGCACACGATCCGGATCGGGGACACGATGGCGCGCATGGAGGCGGTGCCGTCGTGCGCGTTCATCGCGGCGATGTACAGGTCGAGGTCGTCGGTGCCGTCCCCGATGGTCATCGCCTCGGGCATCTTCATCGTGATGAAGACGTGCCGCCCGTCGCGGAGCGACCCGGCGGTCTCGAAGCGCGCCCCCGACTCGCCGGTGAGGACGTTGAGGAAGTCGGCCAGCTCCTCGTTCTGCACGGGGTTCCACTGCGATCCCACGTACCCGAGGACTTCGGCGTCCTTGGTCTTGGGGTGGGTGCGAACGGTGCCGTAGCAGCCGGGCACGTTGAGGGCGCGGCCGAGGACGGTGACGCCCTCGGAGGTCATGCGGACGACGGCGGTGTCGCCGACGGTCAGGTCGTCGAGGGCGGTGACGGCCGGGTCGGGCTCGATCGCGGCGGTCTCGCGCTTGCGGACGTCCCAGCCGCCCAGGTGGGCGGTGGCCATGGCCTCTTCGGCGGTGAAGGTCGAGGGCAGGACGGTGCCGAGGCGGTGCCAGGCGTCGAGTCGGGCGGAGACGAAGGCGGCGGAGCCGTCGGCGAAGGTTTCGATCTCGTGAGCCATTGCTCTGTTCCTTTCGGGTTCTGCGTTGGGTTGGGGGTGTGGCCCCGGGCGGTCGCTCCGCCCGGGGGCGCGATCAGCGCGGGTTGCGGGACAGGTGCGCGGTGATCTGGTACTCGGAGCCGTCGGAGAAGGTCACGACGACGCCCGGGTCGGCGGTGAGGACTCCGGCGCGCTCGTAGGTCGCGACGTCGGTCACGTACATGTCGTCGGCGCCGGTGGTCTCCTCGATGGCGAGCGACAGGTTGTCGCGCAGGGCGTCGGCGAGGGCGGTGGCGAGTTCGTCGGGGGTCATGGCGCTTCCTCTCAGAAACTTGACTAGCTCTGTACTGGTTATGTTTTAAGTATGAGGGGCTCCCCGGCATGGCACAAGATGTTCTCCGGGCCCATTTTCAGGAGTTTTCCCAGGTGAGAGGGGGTGGGTGGAGTGGGTAAGCGCGGCCCTCGGCCGACCCCGACCAACGTGCGGTTGCTGCGCGGCGATCGACGCGACCGCGTCAACACCGACGAGCCGATGCCCGCCGACGGGCTCCCCGAGTGCCCCGACGACGCCTCACCCGAGGTGCGCGAGGTCTGGGACTACACCGTCGACCAGCTCGCCGCCATGGGCACCGCCACCCCCGCCGACCGGGACGCCCTACGCGCCTACTGCGAAGCGGTCGTCACCCACCGCAAGGCGTGCGCGCTGCTGGCCAAGTCGGGCATCCTCATCCGCTCGGCGAAGGGCGGCGCGCTCGTCCGCAACCCGGTCGTCCAGGTCCAGCGCGACGCCGCCGCGACGCTGCGAGGCTTCGCCCAGGAGTTCGGGCTGACCCCGAGCGCGAGGTCGGAGATCCGCATGGCGAGGGAGACGGGCCGTGGCCGCAGCGCGGACAGGCTCCTCTCCTAAGACCGCACGCGCGGGCCGCGC
Organism: Nocardiopsis sp. NPDC049922; assembly: GCF_040660275.1. Taxonomy (NCBI): domain Bacteria; kingdom Bacillati; phylum Actinomycetota; class Actinomycetes; order Streptosporangiales; family Nocardiopsidaceae; genus Nocardiopsis; species Nocardiopsis sp. NPDC049922. Next base: position 174,088 of record NZ_JBFAME010000010.1, read on the forward strand.
ACGGCCGCGCACACCGGACCACGACCGGCGGTGGCGGCCCCGGTCACGGCGCGGCGGCGTATGCGGCTACACGCTCGACGACACGACCTGCACCAAGCGGGGCGCGCACTACTGCGAGCCGCGCGCGGACCGGTTCGTAGCCTTCTGCGCGGAGTTGCTGCGGCACACCAAGGGACCGCACGCGAGGAAGCCGTTCGTGCTCCGCCACTGGCAGGAACACGAAATCGCCCGACCCCTGCTGGGCGAGGTCATCTGGTCCGAGGACCACGGCCGGTACGTGCGCCGGTACCGGATCGCGTACATCATCGTCGCCAGGAAGAACGGCAAGAGCGAGTTGGCCGCCGCCATCCTGCTCTACCTCCTGGTCGGCGACGACGAGGAGTCGGCGGAGGTCTACGGCGCGGCCAAGGACACCAAGCAGGCCGGGAAGGTGTTCGAGCCCGCCCTGCGGATGGTGCAGCTCTCCCCGCCCCTGTCGCGACGGTTGAAGCACACCAAGAACGCGCGGCGCATCTACGACGAGCGGACCGCCTCCCACTACGAGATCATCACCGCCGACGCGACCGGCGAGCTGGGACACAACCCGCACGGGTTCTGCCTCGACGAGGTGTTGTCCCAGCCGGATGGCTCCCTCTGGGAGGCGATGACTACCGCCGTCGGGGCCCGTGCCCAGGAACTGCTGTTCGCCGCCAGCACCGAAACCAACGACGCCGCCAGCTTCGGCGCGGACCTGATCGACGAGGCCGAAGCCATCCAGGCCGACCCGAAGCGTGCACCACACGTGTTCGCGTTCGTGCGCAAAGCGCCCCGGTCCGAGGATGAACTCGACCGGCTGCGCGCCGCGTTCCCGGGCCACCCGGACCTGCCGGTGTCGCTGGACCCGTGGGACGAGGCGAACTGGAAGTGGCCCAACCCCGCCCTGGGCGAGTTCAAGAGCATCGAGGCGATGCGCCGCCAGGCGCTGGAGGCCCGCGACTCCCCGGTCAAGGAGAACGGGTTCCGCCAGTTCCAGATGAACCAGCGCGTCCAGCAGACGACCCGCTGGATCACCATGGACCTGTGGGACGCCAACACCGGCGAGGTCGCACCCACCCCGGACTGGGTCCTGCCCCAGCTCGCCGGGCGCAAGTGCTGGGCAGGGCTCGACCTCTCCAGCAAGATCGACCTCACCGCATGGGCGCTCCTCTTCGCAGACGGCAGCGTGATCTGGCGGTTCTGGTGCCCCGAGGCGATCGTCCCCAAGCTCGACGAGCACACCGACGGCCGGTTCTCCGAATGGGTGTCGGCCGGGTGGGTGCGCGTCACCGACGGCGACGTCATCGACTACCAGGCCGTGTACGAGGACATCGAGACCGACCACGGCCGGTACGCCATCACCGACGTCACCTACGACCGGTGGTCCGGTGAACCGGTCCGCCAGGAAGTCCAGGCCCGCACCGGCCTGGAGATGGTCGAGTCCGGGACGACCTTCGACAAGATGACGCAGCCCATGCAGGAAGCCATGCGGATGCTCAAGGCACACGAACTGCGCACCTTCGGCAACCCGGTCGCCCGCTGGATGGCCGACAACCTCGTGGCCAAGAGCCCGCGTGACGACCCCGACCGCATCCGCCCGGTCAAGCCCGAACGCCACAAGACCGGGCTCCGGATCGACGGGATGCCCGCCCTGTTCTTCGCCGTCGACGGCCAGCTCGCCAGCGCGGTCGCCGACGCCGACGCCCTTCCCGAGGCCGACATCTTCTAGGAGGCTGCGATGCACCGATGGGCCGCCACAGCCTGCATGGCCGCCGGGGTCTGGATCCTCGCCGGGCCCGGGTGGGCGCTGCTCTCCCTCGGGGGCCTGGTGTGGCTGCTCGCCCCCGCCGGGTCCGGGGAGCTGCGCGCCGACGCGCTGCGCCAGCGCGCCACCGGCGCCGCCGCGGCGGCCCGCGCCGCCTGGGGACGGATGCGGACCGCCCCGCGTCGCTTCATCGCCGTCATGACCATGGTCGTCGGCGCGCTGCTGCTGCCCCTGGGCGTCGGCGTCCTCACGGGCGCCCTCGTTGGTGTGGCCGCCGGTGCCGGGGCCGGAGCGGTCACCGCCGGGGTCGCCGCGGCGGGCCTGTCCCTCCTCACCGGATGGAACGCCTGATGGGGTGGCTCAGCGGACCCACCTCGACGAAGGCGGCGGCCGGGGCCGACGGCCTCGCCCCGACCCTGAACCTGGGACCCGGATCGGCCTTCTACCCGGCCAGCGGGTTCCTGTCGGCCGCCGCCCACGGGTTCAACCGCAACGAGCTGGTGTACGCGTGCCTCATGGAGCTGGCGACCTCCATGCCCGAGGCGACCCTGCGCGTCTACGGGCCCGACGGGCTGGGGGAGCCGAAGGAGGGCCACCCGCTTCGCCGTCTGCTCGCGGACCCGAACCCCATCCTCAGTGAGTTCGAGCTGTTCGAGATCACCGTCATCCACCTCTACTTGGCCGGGACGGCGTTCTGGGAGATCGTCCGCGACCAGGCGGGCCGCCCCATCCAGCTCTGGCCACTGCGCCCCGACCTGGTCCGGTTCTGGCTCCAACCCAACGGCCGCCTCCGGTTCGGGTTCTGGACCCCCCGGGGGACCGTTGACCTGGGCGAGGACGTCATCGCGTTCCGGCTCCCCAACCCCATCGACCCGCTCGTCGGGCAGCCCCCGCTCCGGCCCGCCATCCGCGCCGTCGCCCTCGACAACGAAGCCACCGACTTCGTCAAGGCCCTCCTGCAGAACCGGGCCGTGCCCGGGACGGTCATCACCGTCCAGCAGCAACTGGACGAGGGCATCGCCGACCGGCTCGTCACGAAGTGGAAGGCCAAGTTCGGCGGGTCCCGACGCGGCGAGCCCGCCGTGCTGCAGAAGGGCATGGACGCCAAGGTCCTCGGCCTGGACCTGGACAAGCTGGAGTTCCCGGACCTGCGCACCATCGCCGAATCCCGGATCTGCATGGCGTTCGGGGTGCCGCCCATCCTGATCAGCGCCAAGGTCGGCCTCGATCGGTCCACGTTCGCGAACTACGCGGAAGCGCGTCGGAGCTTCTGGGAAGAGACGATCATGCCGCTCCAGCGGCGGTTCAAGGACGTGATCGTCCGTGCGCTCCTGCCGTTGGTTAACGACGCCTCCTTCTCTGTTCCGCGCCGTGTGGCGGTCCGCTGGGACCGCTCCGAAGTGCTTGCGCTGAAAGAGTCGGAGCAGGCCATCTGGGAGCGCGCGAACAGCGCACTCCGGGCCGGGGCCATCACCGTCAATGACTTCCGGCGCACCGTCGGCATGCCGCTGGTGGACGGCGGCGACGTGTTCCTGCGCCCGGCCGGGGTCATGCCGACCCTCGCCGACGGCACCCCCACCGGCGGCGCTGCGCTCGGCGACGAGACGGAGGACACCGTCCAGGAGGACGCCGCGGCCGAGGAGGACGAGGACACCACCGAGGAAGACGACGGCCTGGAGGGGGCGTCCATCTCCGACGCCGACCTGACGCGCATGCTCGCCGCCCTCCCGCCGGGGTGAGCTGAGTGGCCGCCCGCCCCCGGGTGCCCGCCCGGCTCGAACGCGACGCCGCGCGCCGGATGGTCGCCTTCTTCCGGCTTCAGCGCGCTGCTGTCCTGGAGCACTGGCCCGATCCGAAGCAGCACCGGCCCGGCCAGCGGAAGGCCCGCGTGGACGAGCTGTTCAACCTCGGCCGCTGGGACCGGGTCCTCACCCCCGAGATCAACGGCATCGCCCTGGCCGCCTCGGTCGCGGCAGGCACCTCCGTCATGGCGGGCTTGGACGAGTTCTCCGAAGAGGACTACGACTCCGACCTGACCCTGGCCTGGCTCGCCGCCCACGCTGCGGCGGTCGCCGCCGTCATCAACTCGACCACCCGCGCCGACCTGGCGACCGCGCTCACCGCCGGGCAGGGCCCCGACGACATCGCCGCCCTGTTCACCGGCTACCTCACCCGCCGAGCCCCGCAGATCGCCCGCACCGAGGTCACCGCCGCGGCCGGGTTCGGCACCCGCGAAGCCGGACAGCAGACCGGCCGCCCCATGGTCAAGACCTGGCGCACCGGATCCAACCCGCGCTCCTCCCACGCCCGCGTCGACGGCGAGACCGTCGCCCTGGACGACCTGTTCTCCAACGGGGCCCGCTGGCCGGGCGACTCCCGCCTGGACACCGAGGACCGCGCCAACTGCAACTGCTCCATGGAGATCGACACCGAGTGAGGAGACCATGACCCGACAGACGCTCATCGTGCCGGTCGAATGGAAGGCCGACGACGAGGATGAGAACACCCTGACCGGCTACGCGTCGACGTTCGGCAACGTCGACCTGCAGTACGACACGGTCGCCAAGGGCGCCTTCAAGAACACCCTGGGCCGCATCCGCAACCGCGATGTGCCCTACCTCGCTGACCACATCCCCTCCGTGCGCAACGTCATCGGCACCCTCACCGACGGCGCGGAGGACGCCAAGGGCCTCAAGATCAAGGTCGAGTTCGCCAAGGACGCCGATTCGCAGGCGATCCGCCAGAAGATGATCGACGGCCACGTCCGCAAGATGAGCATCGGCTACGAGCCCCTGCAGTGGCGCTACGAGACCCGAGGCCAGAACCGAGTCCGCGTCCTGGAAGACGTGCGCCTGTGGGAAGTCAGCGCGGTGGTGTTCCCCGCCAACCCCCAGGCGATCATCCAGACCGTCAAGAGCGCGGTCGCCGACGCCATCGACACGGTCGTGGCCGGGGCGGTCGCTGCCGGAGGCGACGAGGCCGAGGTCAAGGCGCTGATCGCCTCCTGGGGCGCGCAGGCCCCCAACTTGGCCGGGGACATCACCCCCGGCGACGACACCGACGAGTCCGGCCAGAAGCCGGGCGGCGTCGACACCAAGACCACCACTCCCCACCTGGACACCGAGAACGCCGGGGCAGGCGGGGGCGCCGAGTCGAGCACGGACACCGGTCCCGATTCACTCACGCTCCTGATGCACAAGGCGGACGCCGTGCTCGCAGGCCGGGACCCGGACGCGACGACCGACCCCGTGCAGCTCGCGGGGATCGACGCGCGACTGGAAGCGCTGGACCTCTTCCTCCAGCGCCACACCCGCGCGGAGGAGCTGGCCGACGAACTGGCCACCCTGCGCGGGAGCCGGTAACGACCACGACACACGAAGGGCTCGCCGCTGGCGGGCTTTTTTCGTGTGCGCACGAAAGGAGGGCTGGGCCATGGCCCACCCGCTGCTGGTGCGTGCCGCGCAGTGCATCGAAGCCGCGCGCGCACTCAACGACGAGTTCCCCGACAAGACCCAGATGCCCGCCGAAGTCGCCCAGAAGATGGACAAGCTGCTGGGCGAGGCGTCCAACTGCAGGGCACAGGTCCAGCGCGAGGCAAAGCTCACCGACCTGGACAACTACCTGACCGCCCCCGACTACAAGCACGACATGAACGCCGACGGCATCGGCGGCAGCTCGGGCTCCGGCGGGATGTCCGTCGACCAGATCGGCGGCATCTACACCACCGACACCCAGCGCAAGCAAGCCAAGACCAAGGCGTTCTTAGAGTTCGTGCGCAAGGGACAGCACATGTCCCACGAGCGCAAGGCCGACCTGGTCGAGGACACCGAAGGCCAGGTGCTTGTGCCCTCTGACTGGGTCGGCACCATCCTGCGCGAGCTGCCCCGAGATGCAGTCATCCGCGGCCTGGCGGCCGTGCAGCCCACCACCTCCAACAAGGTGGACATCGGCGTGGTCACCGTGGCCGCCGCCGGGTGGGGCAAGCTGGAGACCGGCACCACCGCCACCGACGGCCTGGCCGCCGACCCGGCCGACAAGGACTCCATCGAGGTCCACGACCTCAACGCGTTGGTCAAGATCGGCGTCGACCAGCTCGAAGACGCCGACGACGACCTGGAAATGATCATCACCCAGGCGCTCACCCTCAAGCTCGCCGAGCAGGAGGACGACGCGTTCGCCAACGGCAGCGGGACTGGCCGGCCGCGCGGCCTCGCGCAGGCCACCACCATCACTCAGGGCGTGGCCGCTGCGGCGGGGGAGACCGTCACCGGCGACGAGCTGAAGCGGACCGTGTTCCAGGTCCCGTCCCAGTTCCGCCGCAAGGCCAACGCCGCCTGGCTGTACCACACGTCCGCTGAGGAGAAGATTGCCCTCCTCAAGGACGCCGACGGCCGGTACCTGCTGCAGCCTTCCCTGTCCCAGGGCGAGCCCGACACCCTGCTCGGGTACCGGGCCTACACCGTCGATGGCCTTCCGGCGATCACCACCACGGTGGACGGCGCCGGAGCGGGCACCGACAAGTCGGTGATCTTCGGTGACCTCCGGCAGGGCTACATGATCGCGGACCGCCGCCGGATCACCGTCACCCGCCTCACTGAGCGGTACGCCGAGGAGGGCAAGATCGGCCTCCTCTTCCGCCACCGGGTGGGCGGCGACGTGATCCGCCCCAAGGCGTTCGCCTGGTACCGCCTCTGACCCTGACCACCCAAGGTGGGGTGCCCCGCACTGGGGCGCCCCACCTGACCTCGAAGGAGGAACCGTCGTGAGGATTCGCGTCACCGAGCCCGTCACCATCAAGGTCAAGGGCGGCAAGAAGGTCGGCCTGGACGCCCACCACGAGTACTACCTGGACGACGACAAGACGGCCGCCGACCTGGTCCGCCAGGGCAAGGCCGTCGAGCTGGACGGCCGGGGCCGGGAGGTGAAGCGGTCCGTCCGCCAGGCGGCGAAGACCAAGGAGCCGGGCGGTACCCCGGGCAAGCCCGCCACCGATCGCACCACCAAGGCCGCGACCGAGGGGCAGGGGAAGAAGGATGGCTGAGCCGACCGTGTTCGACGAGGACACCGGCGCCTACGTCCACGGCGCGGCGATCCCCGACGTGCCCACCGACGTGTCGGCGGACGTTGCAGCCAACGCCGACGCCATCAACGGCATCCTGGCGGCGCTGCGCTCGCGCGGCATCATCGCCCAGGACTGACCGATGGTCGCGTTCGCCACCCCCGATGAGGTGCGGCTCTTCCTCGACGACGAGGGCCTGGACGACACCCGTATCCAGCTCGTCCTGGACGTCATCGCCGACGAGATCCGCTTCGCCGTGGGCTGGTCCGTCACCCAGGAGACCGACGTGGTCGCGGTCGTCGACGGGCCCGGGGTGACGGAGCTGCTGCTGCCGACCCTGCACCTGACAGCTGTGGCGTCGGTGGTCGAGGACGGTGTCCTGCTGGACCCGTCCGGGTACCTGCGGTACCGGCACGGCGTCATCAAGCGGGTGGAGGTGGAGGGTGCGACCCCGATCCGGTGGACCCGGCGTCTGCAGGGCATCACCGTCACCTACACCCACGGCTACCCCGACGCCGCCGTCCCAGGGGTGTTCAAGGCGGTCACCTTGGACGTGGTCGGCCGGATCGCCGACAACCCCGCCGGGCTCGTGAAGTCGCGGACCGTCAACAAGGTCGCGGTGTCCTACGCGGACGTCCGGGCCCTGGTCGGCCCCATCGACGACCGCCGCCTGGATGTGTGGCGGCTTCCTGACGGAGGGCTGGCGTGAGGTTCGGCCGGGAGACCCTGACCGTGGTGCGCGGCCCCGGCACCGACCGGCACGGCGACCCGCTCCCCGGAGACCCCGCCGAGACCGACTCGCACGGGTGGGACGTCCAGCCCGCCGCCACCTCCGAGGACGTCGACGACGGCGGCGACACCGTGCAGGAGGAGTGGACGGCGATCGGCCCGCCCGGTGCCGACATCACCGCCACCGACCGGGTGCGCTGGCGCGGCGACCTCTACCAGGTGCAGGGCCAACCCCAGCGGTGGCCCGATCACCGGGGCCGAGCCCACCACACCGAGGTGACCCTGCGGCGTGTCCGCGGCTGACCCGCGTCGCAGTACGTCACTCCCGACCACCACGCCGCCGTGACCCCGGGCGCACCGCCCGCACACCCGCACCCCAAAAGCGCCCTTGACCTGCGAAAACGGCGATCCGTCCGGGCCGTATGTGACGCATGCTGACCCGGGGGCGCGCCCGGCACGCCCGGTCTGACCGGCGCACAGCCGCATTTCACACACTGTGACCCATCCCGGGGAGGTGCCGTGGCCGACCTCCAGCCGTTCCCGGACATCGAGGACGTGCTGTGCGAGGCGCTCGCCGACCTGGGCGAGACGGGGTCCGAGACCCCCGCCGACCTCCAGGACCACCTGCCGTTCATCCGGCCGACCCGCATCGGCGGGTCCGACGACCGGCGCACCGACACCTCCCGCGTGGACATCGACTGCTTCGGTGCCACCCGCGCGCAGGCGTGGCAGGTCGCCCGCGCCGTCCAGCAGCGGCTCATCTCCGGACCCGTCCACGTCCCCGGGGTCGGTCTCATCGACCGGGCCCGTACCGAGCTGGGTCCGCGCCGCGCCCCGCACCCCGACGAGACCGTACGCCGGGTGCTCGCCACCTACCGCGTGAGCACCCGCCGCTACTAAGGCCCGCCCGGCCCCGGCCCCGCACACCTGCGGGGCGTCCGCACATGGAATCCCGCACGAAAGGAGACGGGCCGTGGCCGCATGGGAGTCCCTCCGCAACCACCAGAACCAGCTCATCCGGAAGGCTCTGGAGGGCAGCACGTTCATCGCGCCGATCACCTCTGCCGCCGTCGCGTCGCTGACCGGAGCCGACAAGAGCCTCAACGCCTTGCCAGCCGGATACAACGACCTCGGGTGGATGAGCGATGACGGGCCGCAGTTCAGCGCGGACGTCACCTCCAGCGACATCACGTCCTGGGGTGCCGTCGAGCCGACCCGGCGCGACATCACCGCCGACGTCACCACCCTGCAGGTCAACCTCCAGGAAACCAACAAGCACACCCTGGGCCTGTACACCGGGGCGGACATGACCGCCGTCGTCCCCGACCCCACCTCGGGTGAGGTCGCCATCTCCAAGCCCGACCGGCCGCCGCTGCGGTTCTGGCGGGTCCTGACCATCGGCGTGGACCTGGCGGACGCGGGCGAGATCTACATCGGCCGCTTCCTGCCCCGGGCATCGGTCACCGACAAGGACGACCAGGCGTTCCAGTCCAACGACGACAGCGCCCTCGGCTGGCCGGTCACCATGACCGCCTACATGGACTCCAGCGTCGGCTACTCCGAGCGGTTCTTCTTCGGCGGGCCGGGCTGGGAAGCGCTGTTGAGCGCCATGGGGTTCTGACCGTGGCCACCCGCAGGACCGTGCCAGTGCGTGTCGACGTTGGCACACCCGAACCCGTTGACGACCTGTGCGAGGACTGCCTCTTGCCCTCGCTCGTGTGCGCAGACGTGCTGTGGATGTACACCGGCGGCGTCATCTTCGTGGGCACCCTCACGGTCTGCACCACCGACGGCTGCGACACCGCACCGTCCCCCTGACCGCCGTGGCGGCCGGTATGCCGGGCGGGCGCCGGCCGCCGCGGCTCCACCTTCGCCCGCCCCCGTGAGGAGTGCCATGTCCACGGAGTACGTGTCGCCCGACGGCGCGACCCAGACCACGGACAACCCCGTGGTCGAAGTGCGGCTGCGCGCACGGGGATGGAGGCCCCGCCCCGAGTTGGAGTCTGCCGCCGAGCACGACAAGGCCGCTGCCGCGCGGCTGGAGAAGGCGCACGCTGCACGCGCCGACGCCGACCAGCGTGCCACCGACCGTAGGGCCGCCCTCGACCGGAGCCCTGCCACCGGTGCGGCGCAGGCGCGGACTGCCCGGCCGGACACCCCCCGATCCCGCGCCCGCACCGCCAAGACCAAGACCGACACCGAGTAGGAGTGGAGCCCGCCCATGGCCGCACGCAGTAGCCAGCGCCCGCCGCAGCGCAAGTCCCCGGTCCGACCCAAGGACGTGTTCGACCTCGACGCCCTGGAGAAGGACGGCGAGGTCCAGCCGTTCGGGGTCCGCCTCGGCGGCAAGGTCTTCGTCATCTCCGACCCGATGGACGAGGACTGGCAGGACGCCGTCCTCATCGACATGAACGACATCGAGGGCAGCCTGCGCCCGCTGCTGGGCGACCAGTACGAGGACTTCAAGAAGATCCGCATGCCCATGTGGAAGATGAAGGCCCTCAACGACGCCATGGAAGCCCACTACTCGCGCTTCTACGGGACCCGGGGGGAAGGCAGCGCCTCGTCTGGCTCCTGACCCGTTACCGGGACCAGATCGAGGCTGACCTCGCCCTGATCGGGTGGGACCTGGCCGTGCTGTGGACGGCCCGCAGGTGGCGGTTCCTGCTCAACCTGCTCGACCACCTGCCGCGCACCTCCCACCTGGCTGCGGCGATGGCCGACGACGACGAGCTGGCGGAGACCAGCCCCGAGCCCACAGGGCCGAGCGCGCCGCCGCTCACCGAGTGGTCGCCCGCAGTGGAGCGGCTCACCGTGGCGGTCGACCGGCTCGGCGAGCTGATCGCGGCGGTGTACAACGCCGCAGGCGGCAAGGCCAAACCTCCCCGGCCGCTGCCGCGCCCGGTCACCGCACGGGACCGGGTGCTTCGCAAAGTTCGCCAGCGCAAGCGGGAGCACATCCTCGCCGAGCTGGGACGTGCCCGCCAGGAGCGGCGGCCCTCCATGGCCGACGCCCCCACCGCGCCGGACCCGCTGCACTCCGCCCTGCGCCCGGGGCGGACACCCGCACCACCACGACCCGAAGGAGAGGTGTGAGCCATGGCCCTGGTCGATTTCGAGCTGGACACCGACGGCATCGCCGAGGTCCTGAAGTCCCCGCAGATGCGCGATGCCATGAACGGCGCTGCGGTGCGAGTCGCCGCCGCGACCCGGAGCCGTGTGCCCAAGGACGAACGGGTCGCCTACCGGCCCTACACCACCGACCGGCGGGCGGCGTCGGTGACCGTCATGTCGTCCGAGGACCGCAGCGAGGAGCTGTACCAGGCCGCGCGCAGCACGGGCCTGGAGGTCACCGAAGAACCACCCGCCACCGAGTAGAGACGAGCCCCGCCCATGCCCACCGAACTTGACGTGTTCGACCTCGACGCCGTACCCCCGCCCATGCCGCTGGAACCGTTCCCCATCACCTGGGGCGGGAAGCGGTTCGTGCTTGCCCACCTCCAGGGCCTGGACGCCTGGGAACTGACCGAAGCCGCCATCGGTGGCGACATCACCGCCATGACCGGCTCCCTGCGCGTCGCTCTCGGCGACCAGTACGCCGAGTTCCGCGCCCTGGGATTGCCCCAGTACAAGGTCCGCCCGCTGTGGCAGGCGTGGATCGACCACTGCAAGCCGCCCACCCCGGACCCCGACGAGGACCCCGGCGACGCCTGACCCTCACCGTGCACAGCCCGCCCGGCCCGCACACCAGCGACATGACCAGGACCGGACGGGGGGTGGCCTGTGTCCAACGTCGGCTACGCCACCCTCCAGGTCATCCCGTCCATGCGCGGGGTGTCCGACGAACTGCGCCAGCAGCTCGTCCAACCCGCTGGGGATGCAGGAGAGCGCGCAGGTAAGGCTGCCGGGAGCGGGCTCAAGGACAAGATCCGCGCGGGCGCCGCCGCGGCCGGAGTCGTTGCCGGGGCCGTGCTCGTCACGGGGATCACCGACGCCCTCGGCCGCATGGACGCGGGCAACCTGCTGCAGGCCCAACTCGGCACCACCGGCCCGGTCGCCGAACGGCACGGCCGTCTCGCCGGGGAGCTGTACGCCGAAGGCGTCACCGCCACCTTCGAGGACGCCGCCGCAGCGATCCGCGCGGTGGTGCAGTCCGGGCTGGCACCGCCAGACGCCACCAACGCCCAGCTCGAAGAGATCGCCACCAAGGCGTCCGACGTCGCCACGGTGTTCGAGCAGGACCTAGGCGGCGTCACCAACGCCGTGTCCCAGATGCTTCGCACCGGCCTCGCGGGCAGCGCGGACGAGGCGTTCGACCTGCTCAGCGCTGGCTTCCAGGACGGGGTCGACAAGGGCGAGGACTTCCTCGACACGATCAACGAGTACGGCGTCCAGTTCCAGAAGGCGGGCCTGGACGGGGCCACCGCCATCGGTCTGCTCAACCAGGCCATCGACGCGGGTGCGCCGTCCGCCGACAAGGCGGCCGACGCCATCAAGGAATTTTCCATCCGGGCGGTCGACGGCAGCGACCTAACCCAGGAGGGGTTCGAGGCGCTCGGCCTGTCGGCGTCGGAGATGGCTGCCCAGTTCGGGGAAGGCGGAGCGTCCGCGTCCGCAGCCCTGGACACCACCCTGGACCGGCTCCGTGACATCGAGGACCCGGTCAAGCAGGCGGAGATCGCCACCGCCCTGTTCGGGACCCAAGCCGAGGATCTCGGTGCCGCGTTGTTCGCCATGGACCCGTCCACGGCCGCGCAGGAGCTGGGGGAGTTCGGAGGCGCGGCCGAGCAGGTCGGCGAGACCATCCGCACTGGGCCCTCCCACGAGCTGGAGGTGTTCAAGCGCGGGCTCCAGGGTGAGCTGGTCACCGCCCTGGGCAATGCCGCGACGTGGTTCAACCAGGCGGACCCCGCTGCGCAGAAGTTCGCCTTGGGGCTCGCCGCCGTGGCGGTCGCCGCCGGGCCGCTGTCGTTCGTCGCCTCGGGTATCACCCGCGTCGGTGGCGCGGCCGTCGGCGCGGTCGCCGGGACCGCCCGGTTCACCGGCGGGCTCATCCGTGGGTCGGCCGCCCTGGGCGAGAACGCCAGTCGGGCCGCCCGTGCCGGCGCGGCCGTGCGGACTTTCGGTGGCGCGGTCGGGCGGGGCGTCAGCGGGACCGCCGGGCTCATCCGCACCTTGGCGCTGGTCGGCACCGAGTACACCAAGATCGGCGTGAAGGCCGGGCTGGCCCGTGCCCGCATCCTCGCGGTGTCCGCCGCGCAGAAGCTCGCCGCGGCCGGGTCGTTCCTCAAGACCCTCGCCCTCGTCGCGGTCGAATACACCAAGATCGCCGTCCGCGCCGTCGCCGCCCGTGCCGCGATCCTCGGGCAGGCCATCGTGCAGCGCGCGATCGCCGTCGCCACCGGGATCTGGACGGCCGCGCAGTGGGCATTGAATTTGGCGATGAGCGCTAACCCATTAGGGCTCATCGTTATCGCGATTATCGCCGTCATTGCAGCCATTGTGCTTCTCTGGCGAAATTCGGAGACCTTCCGTTCGATCGTCACCGGTGCCTTTAACGCTGTCTGGTCGGCCATCAAGTTCGTCTGGTCGTGGGTGAAGTCGAATTGGCCGCTCCTGCTCGCGATTATCACCGGGCCGATCGGGATCGCGATCGGGCTCGTGATCCGCTACTGGGACCAGATCAAGGCCGCCACGCTCGCAGCCTGGCAGTGGGTGAAGTCGTCGATCGGAGCTGTGGTCGACTGGCTGGTTTGGCTCTTCCTGAACTTCACCCCGGTCGGGCTGATCATCCAGCACTGGGACAAGTTGAAGGCCGCCACCGCAGCGGCTTGGCGGTGGCTGCGCATAACCGTGTCCGCCCTCTGGCGGGGCCTGGTCAACTGGGTGGTCAGCCGTACCCTGAGCCTGCGAGACCGCGTTGTCGGAGCCGTGACCGGGTTGAGAGACCGGTCTGTTGCGCTGGTCGCCAAGGCCCGTGACTGGGTCGTTGCGCGGGCGACCGAGTTGCGCGACCGGACTGTGGCGCGTGTGGCCGGATTGCGCGATCGGGCCGTGGCGGTCCTGACCGCGCTCCGAGACCGGGGCGTGGCCATCGCCTCCGCGCTGCGTGACTGGGTGGTCGCCCGTGCGCAGCAGCTCCGTGACCGCGTGGTCGGCGCGGCCGACACGCTGCGCTCCAAGGTGATCTCCGCGTTCGAGCGCGCCCGCGACGGCGTGGACAAAGCCTGGTCGAAACTGCAGGACGTCGCGAAAGCCCCCGTTCGGTTCCTGATTCAGACGGTGTACAACCGTGGAATTGTCGGCCTCTGGAACAAGGTGGCCGCGAAAGTCCCGGGCATTAACGAGCTTTCGGAAATGAACCTTCCGCGCGGGTTCCGGAAGGGTGGCATCCTTCCCGGATATTCGACGTGGCGGCAGGGCGACGATCAGTTCATCCGCGCCCGCAAGGGCGAGGGCATCGCTATCAGTGAGGCCATGCGCGTGCCCGCGTTGCGCTCGGAATTGCTCATGTGGAACGCGGTCGGCGTACGCGGCGGTGTCGGCGCACTGCGGCGATACGCCCAGGACCGGCGCGCCCGAGTAGTCACCTCCCCGCGCGCCATCGCTGCGGGGCAGCCGCCCATCGACGGGTTCGCTGTCGGCGGCATCGTGGGCGAGTGGATCGGCAGCGCCTGGGACTCCATCGTCGGCAAGCTCAAGGACTGGGCGACCGCCCCCTTGAACCGCCTGCGCGACCGGATGAAGGACCGTTACGGCGGCGGCCAGGACTTCCCCGGCATCCCCTACCGGATGGTGGTCGGGATCCGCGAGAAGATCCTGAGCCGACTGGGCAGAGCGGACTCCGACTACGCGGCGTCCATGGCTGGAGGAGCCGACGACTGGGTGGGACTGGCGTCCGCGTCGGCCCGCCTGCGCCGCGCGGCCCGGTTCGCTCGCAGCCAGCACGGCGACCCGTATGTGTGGGGCGGCGCGGGACCGCACGGGTTCGACTGCAGTGGTTTAACGGGGAGCGTGGAGAACCGCATCAGGGGCGTCGGACCCTATTTCAGGCGATACAGCACGCATGCCTTCCAGGGCAACAGCGCCCCGCCTGGATGGGTGCGCGGACTCCGCTCTCCCTACGAGGTCGGGATCACCCACAGCGGTGTCGGCCACACGGCGGGCACGCTCATGGGCGTCCACATCGAAAGCCGCGGCGGCCGTGGCGTGATCGTCGGACGGGGAGCACGCGGCGCCAACGACCGGCTGTTCTCGACCAGGTACGGGTTCCGCCCCGTGGTGGGCGACTCCACCGCAGGCGGCGGCAACTCGTTCTTCTACGACAGCGGAGGCTACGCCCAGCCCGGAGTCACCTCCCTGATCAACGGCACCCGCCGCCCGGAACCGGTACTCACTCACCGCCAGTGGTCGGACATCTCCACTCTCGCTGGGCGGGGGGCCGAGCGGTCGGGTGACACCTACAACCTGTACCCGCGCACGTTGGACATGACGGTGCACGACCTGGAGGTCCTGCAGCGCCGCCAGGAGGCGCGTGCCCGAGTCAGACGCCCACGGTAGGGAGGTCGAGCTGTGCCGATCATCGCGGGCGACCACTCGGGCGGGGCGCTGTTGCCCGACGTCGGGTTCGCCACGGCCGTGTACATGGACCCCAGCGGGCAGGTGTGGCCGCTCACCGACACCCTGCGCGGCTGGTTCACCCTCGCCGACGGGGTGTCCGGGCTCGGTGCAGCCCCTTATGACCTGACCACGGACGCTCACCCGCGCGGCGGTGTGCGGCTGCGGCACGCCCAGCCACAAGCCCGCACTGTGGTGTGGCCGATCCACGTCTACGGCCAGGATCACACCGAGTTCATCGGCAGGTGGCGGGCGCTGGTGAAGGCGTTCACCGACACCCTGCGGCGCGGCCCCGGCCTGCTGGAGATCGCTCGGCCCGACGGCACCCGCCGCCGCATCGCCGTCTACTACAGCCAGGGCTTCGACGGGCAGGGCGAGCAGGGCACAGGCATCGTCTCCGACAGCGCTGTTCTGTCCCTGCTGTGCGAAGACCCGTACTGGATCGACTCGGTACCGCTCACTGAACACCGCGAGCACGGCACGGGGGAGGACTTCCTCCAGCCCTACCCGTCGGTGTCCTCCGGCCAGGTGCTCGGCTCCACCACGCTGGCCAACCCGGGTGACGTGGTGGCCTGGCCGCAGTGGACGATCACCGGCCCCGCCTCCCTGGTGACCTTCACCCAGAACGACACCGGGGAGTCCTTCACCGTCGACCCGGCCGCGATCGGGGGGAGCCTGCTCGCCCATGAGCAGGTGACCGTGTCCACCGACCCACCTCGGGTGCGCAAGCTGAGCGTGGAGCAGCAGACCATCAACCTCGGTGCGGCGACGGCCGGGACCATCACCATCACCGCGTTCGGTGAGACCACCGTGCCCATCACCTACGACGCCGACGCCGCGACGGTACAGACCGCCCTCGAAGGGCTCGTCGCCGTCGACCCCGACGAGGTACTGGTGACCGGTGGCCCACTGCCCGCCACCATCACCCTGGCCTTCGTCGGCCGGTACGTGGGTGTGGACGTCGACGAGGTGCTGGTCACCCCCACCGGGCTGACCGGAGGCACCGTCACCGTCGCCACCACAGTGGACGGCGGCACCGCCAACTGGGTCGGAGCCCTGGACTGGCCCGGGGCGGAACTGTGGCCGCTGCAGCCCGGCCCCAACCGGGCCACCTTCCAGCTCGACGGGTCCGGGCCCGGGTCCGCCGTCGACCTGGCGGCGTCCGCCCGCTACGAGACGGCCTGACCGATGACCATCAGCCTGCTGATCACCGACCAGGACCTGGTCGTTCAAGGCGACCCCATCGACGGGTGGACCGACCTCGACTCGACCTTGCGGTTCAACGAACCCGCCAGCGGCAACGTCGACCTGCCCGCCCGCCCCGAGGTGATGGCGCAACTCCAGCCCGGCAACCGGATCGTCGTCATCCGCGACCGCGCCGTGTGGTGCGCGGGCCCTCTGGAGATCCCCCAAGACTACGCCTGGAGCGTGGGCGACTCGGCCGAGCCCGACCCCGGCAAGGTCACCGTGTCCTTCTCCGACGACCTCGCCCGAATCGCCGGATACATCACCTGGCCCGACCCTGCCCTGGCCTGGTCCGCGCAGCCCGCCACCGGCACCTGGCAGGTCACCACCACCAACGCAGAGACCATCATCCGGCAGGTGGTCGACGCCAACTGCGGGCCGTCCGCGCGCGCGGAACGCCGCATCCCCCACCTGGCTCTGGCACCCGTGGCCGGGGTCGGCACCACCACGACCCTCACCACCCGGTTCGAGGGCCTGCTGGCCGCGGCCCGCCGCGCCGCCCTCAACGGCGGCCAGCTCGGGTTCCGCACCCACCAGGTCGACGACCAGATCCTGTTCGAGGTGTACGCGCCGGCCGACCTCACCGCGACGGCCCGGTTCTCGCGGGGGCTCGGCAACCTCCGCAGCGTCCAGTACAAGCAGTCCGCCCCGTCGGTCACCCACGCCCTGGTCGCCGGGGGAGAAGACACCAGCCGCGTGTTCGTGGAAGTCGCCGACACGGCCGCCGCAGCGGAGTGGTGGCGGGTGGAGGCGTTCGTCGACCAGTCCAGCACCGCCGACGACACCAACGGCGAGCTGACCGCAGCGGGCAACGAGCAGTTGGCGGGCGGGGCGGCCCCTGTGGAGTTGGCCACCGTCACCGTCGATACCCCCGACCTGCGGGCGGGCGTTGATTTCGGGCTCGGCGACCGGGTGACCGTCGAGCTGCCGACCGGGCTGGAGGTCACCGACGTCGTCCGGTCCATCCACCTGCAGGCCACCCCGAACGGAGGCGAGTACGTGTCCTCCCTCATCGGGTCGGCCGAGGCCACCTCCGACCCGGCGACCGTACGTCTCATCCGTGACCTGGGCCGACGGCTCGGACGACTGGAAGCGAGCAGGTGAATCATGGCGCAGAACTCCTGGCCGTCCCCGGCCCACAACTCCCGCAACGTCACCGACGCCGAATACGAGGCGCTGGCCGCGCGGTTCTCCGATGACGGCGTGCTCGGTGACCCCGGCGACACCGCCGTGGTCACCGCAGGCACCGGCCTGCAAGTGCTCGTCCGAGCCACCAAGTACGCTAGCCTGCGCGGGCACGCCTGGACGTCGGGCACCGTCGACGACCCCCTCACCATCAACGGCAACGCCTCCGGATCCACCCGCACCGACCGTGTAGTGCTCCGCCTGGACCGCTCCACCTGGGACGTGCGCGCCGTCGTCAAGGACGGCACCCCCGGAGCGGGCGCACCCGCGCTCACCCAGGACCCGGGCGACACCGGCGTGTACGAGATCCCATTGGCCCGAGTGATCGTCCCCGACAGCGCCTCGTCGGTGACCGTCACCCGCGAGGAACTGTACGTCGGCACCCGCATTCGCCCAGTCGACAGTGCCACCCCCAACCCGTTCCCCGGACTGGGTGAGATCCAGTACGAGCGCGACACCGGCCGGTGGCGAGGATGGGACGGCAGCGCCCGCCGCACCCTGTACGAGGACAGCGGCGAGGTAGCGCTCGGGCCCGGCTTCTCTACCTGGGAGCCCAGCGCGGACAACGTCGGCCGCCTCCACAACGGCGTAGTGACCCTGCGCATCGCGGTCCGACGCGCCAACAGCACATTCAGCGTCACCGACCCCGACGGATCCAAACTCGGCACCGTCCCCTCCGCGCTGCGCCCCCTCAGCCGGTACCACTACGCCACGGGCCACTTCACCTCCGGTGCCACAGCCCGAGTCGAGGTACGCACCGACGGCGAAATCTGGGCTCGGTACCCCAGCGAGTCCATTCCTCCAGGTCGCACTCTCGGCCTGACCATGACCTACGTGAGGTGGTGAGATGGCCCGGCACCGGTTCGGCGGCACCGCCGACTACGTGATCACCCTCGGGACCGACAACGCGGCGACCCTGCAGCCAGCGTCCACAGTCACCTGCTGGAACCAGTCGACAGGCGGAATGCAGTACACCGACCTCACTGATATCGACGGTTCCACCCCCATCCCCGGCGGCGAACTGACCGCAGACGCCGTCGGAGCAGTCCCCGAGTTCTACGGCCCCGACGGTGTCCGGTCCCTCTACTTGGACGCGAACTCGGGGGCCGGGCCGCGGCGGCGCGCCCTGGCCATCGACATCGGAGAGGACCTGACAACCACCGAGACCGGGCTCGCCGACCACGAGAGCCAGGCCAACCCGCACATGACGGCGCTGGCCAATCTGATCGACGCCGCAGCAGACCCGGCGACCGCCGACGTCAAGGGAGGTGGGGTCCTCACCTACGATCTCGACACCGCCTCCTGGAGACCAGACGGATCCACGGCCGCGCTCATGGGCTGGCACGCGGCCTTGGCCGACCGCCACTACGCCCGCGCCAACATCGTGGCCTTGGGCGACAGCATCACCGAGGGGCAGGGCGCAACGGATTTCGCGCACACATGGCCCGCGAGGCTCCGAGATCTGCTGCGCGCTCGGTTCCCTACCGCCGGGGTGACGGGCGGCCGGGGGTTCATCGGCGCGGCCTCCAGCGGCACCCTGTCCTACACCTGGCCCGCCACTATCACCGGCAGCCCATCCGTGGACACCGGATGGGGGCCGAAGAGGCACACGCCGTTCCTGGATGGTGACGGAACCCCCGACCTGATCACCTACAGCAACCTGCAGGGCACCTCAGTGGACATCCTGTGGGGTCGCTCCTCCCTCAGCGGCACGTTTCGGTACCGGGTCGACGGCGGGACGTGGACGTCCGTGGACACCTCCGGCTCCGACCAGGACGGGCAACTCACCCGCGTCACCCTCGGGACCTCCGGGCCACACACCCTGGAGATCGAGGCGGTC
The DNA here is from genome assembly GCF_040660275.1 of Nocardiopsis sp. NPDC049922. Classification (NCBI taxonomy): domain Bacteria; kingdom Bacillati; phylum Actinomycetota; class Actinomycetes; order Streptosporangiales; family Nocardiopsidaceae; genus Nocardiopsis; species Nocardiopsis sp. NPDC049922. Next base: position 193,543 of record NZ_JBFAME010000010.1, read on the forward strand.
ACCGCGACCTTCAAGCAGATCGTTGCCGGAGTGGTGGAGTACGACGGCGACGAGAGCGCGGGAATCACCGTGCACGACGCTTCCCACTTCGGATGGGACAGCACCACCTGGGCCACGTCGACCGACGCAGAAAAATGGCCCTCAGCCATCGGCGCTCTCGAACCGGGCTTGGTCGTGGTCATGCTCGGCGCGAACGACCAGTGGGCGGGGACCGACCCAGCGACGTTCCGCACCAACGTCGCGTCCCTCATCTCCGCGCTGCGCGGCGCGACCCTGGCCCCAGTCCCGCACCCACCCATCCTGATCGCGATGCACGCAGCACGCGGAGACGGCCCCTTCACCCACCCCTGGGCCGACTACGTCGCCGAGGCACACGCACTCGCCCGAACCGACCCCTTGGTCGCCGTCGCCGACCTCACCCTCGGGCCACGCTTCCCCGACCAGGCCGACAGCCCCAACTGGGGCCTGTACGCCGACGCTGTCCATCTGTCCGACCGGGGCCTGTCCTATGTCGCGGACCGGCTCGCCGACATCCTGTCCCCACGATGAAGTACTGACGAGCAAGAACTGACCATGCCTGTGAGTCACGGAAACGTGAATCACGGTTCTGATACTGATCTTGTGATGCGGTGACAGCCCGTTACGCGTTAGGTCAAGGACTCGGGTTTAACGAGGACCAAACGGGGTTCTCACGCAGCCCAGAATTACGGGCCTCGTGACCCTTAGTGGTTAGACCACAAGATCAGTGTCAGAGCCTGAGTAACTCAGTGTGACTGTACACGGGAAGGATGGCCCCTGCAGTGGAATGTTCAACCGTGCCATGAGTTTCACTCACTCATAGGTGAAGCGTTCAATCCGGAGGTCTAGGGTCTTCCGATTCTCCATTTTGGTTATTGGTTCCCTGTTGTTGCTCGGGTCGAATTACCGCTCCATGTTCTCCTTTGTCAATTGCTTCTTGCAGTCCTGTAGGGGGTGGCTCGAAAACGGCATCGGTGAAGTCCACTGTTCCGCTGGTGAATCGAGCATTGGTGAAGTCCACTGTTCCGCTGGCGAATCGGGCGTTTGTGAAGTCTACCGTGCCGCCGATGAAGTTGTCGCCAGTGAACAAAGCTGTAGTTCTGGTGAAGTTAGTGCTGCTAAAATCAATCATTCCTCCGATGTATTCGACGAGGAAGAAGTCTGCCATGCTGTCGGTGAATCGGGCTTCTCTGAAGTCCAGCGTGCCACTGAAGCACTTTGCAGCCATGAATTTCGCTATAGCTTGGGTGAAGTTAGTGTTGCGAAAGTCTACAGTGCCTCCGAAGAACTCGGCACCCCTGAAGTCTGCTGTGGCGCCAGTGAAACGAGCTTTTCTGAACTTCGCTGTAGTGGAAAAGAGGCCGATGTTTTGGAATTTCACCGTTCCGCCAGTAAATCGTGCTCCTGTGAAGTCCGCTGTTGTTTCGCTGAAGTTGGCGCCCGTGAAGTCCGTCGTAGTGTAAAGGAAGTTGGTTTCTGTGAAGTCCGCTGTTGTTTCGCTGAAGTTGGCGCCTGTGAAGTCTGCTGTGGTGTGAAGGAATCTGGCACCTGTGAAGTCCGCTGCGCTGGCGGAGAAGTCGGTGTTTGTGAAATCCACCAGGTCGCCGGAGAACCAGGCATTGCGGAAGGATACTGGACTGCTCGTGAACCGGGCGTTTGTGAAGTCCACTTTGCTGCCAAAGAATTTCGCGCCGTTCAGGTCGCCACCATCAAAGACCACACGGGTGAAGTCATACTTCATGCGGCACCATTTAGTGCCATCGCGTAGGTGGTTTCCGATGATGTGGATGACTGTGTGGCGAACCTCCCGGAATGAGGAGAACTCAAGATCACGTCTGTGATGTTCGGCGGCCTGTTCGTCGTTGGTGTCCTCGGAGCGAGGTCCGGGTGCGGCTGCGTAAGGTATGCGCAGGTAGGCGCATAGCACGTCAATCACCATTTGCACCAGATCATCGCGGTCGTCTGGTGCGTCATCGGCCAAGCGTGCCAGGGCGTGTACCCCTCCCAGTCGTACTGCGGCGTGTTCCTCACCAAGTTGTCTCACAGCGGTTGTGAACCGTTCGGTGAAAAGCTTGGTAGCCTCTCGCTCTTCACGTTCCTCTGTCGACTTCTGGCGGCGGTAGGCAATGACCAGTAGCGCTGCACCACCTAGCCCAGCAACTATCGCGAATACGCGTGCAGTTACCACGTCCAGCAGCATCCGGGTCGTCATCCTTGGCGGTCGCATCCAGGCTGGGGTGTCCATCGCCCACCACACACCCGCAACCAAGGTGACCACCAGAGCGATCACCGTCGCCCATGCCGCGAAGATCAGAGGGCCTAGCTTCGCTCGCTCTACCCAAGTGGACGATGACACGCGAGCGACCGCGAGGACGATCAAGATCACGCCAAGAGAAGCTACGACGACATCCCCGGCTTGGTTGCGCAACCAGAGCCAGGACCAGGCGGTACCGGCCAGCGGGTAACCACCCCCAATCAAGAGGATGCCCCCCATGATGAATATCAGCACACTGATTGCCAATCGGTGTGGGTGTTCTCGCTTCAGTTTGCTCAGGTGGGCCCGCAGGGTGGTTCGGTTGGGCCGGTCTGGGGTGGCCATAGATCTGCACGTTACTCAACACGTACAGCACTTCCAATGTGACGCGCTGTGTGATTTGTTGTTCGGCTGTCTGCATCTCTGCATGCCCTCGGCAACCTGAGTGACGAATTGTCACCACACCTGAGACCAGCGCCAGAACTTGTTCCCACGCTCGTCAACAGCGAGGAGTCACGTATGACGCTCACCCTGATCCTGACCATCGGAGGCGCTGCAGGCGCACTCCTCACCATCGGTGCGCTCATCCGCGCCGCGTGGCGGGCAAACCGCCGCATCGTCCGCATCGCGAACGCGGTCGACGAGCTGGTCCCCAACGGCGGCAACTCCATCAAGGACCAGGTCACCCGCATCGAAGGGCAGATCACCACCCTGACGAAACGGTTCGACGACCACCTCGCCGACCATCGCACCCGCGGGGTCGACCGGTGACCGGGCTGGAAGTGCCGCCCTGGATGTGGCTCGTGCCAGTGAGCACGTTCGCCGTGCTGGAGGCGTGGGCACTGCTGAACCGGTCCGAGCGCGAGGACACCCTGTCCGCCGTCATCCGCCGCCTGGCTGGTATTCGGCCGCGTCGCCCCTGGAGGCCGGTCGGCATCGCCGTCATCGCCACGTTCTGCACCTGGCTGGCCGTCCACCTGATCACCGGCCTGATCTGACCGCACCCCCTCATGCGCGCACTTGAGCGCGTACCCGCCCGCCGCCCAGTGAGGCGGCCCCTTTCATTGCCCGAGGAGGGCACCATGACCGACTACCTGCTCACCGTGTACGGACGTGTCCGACACCTGCTGCGCTTCCGCCGCAACCCGGCCCTCTACCTGGCCGTCGGCCTGGTCGCCGTGCTCACGGGCTGGCGGGTCGCCAACGGGATGCCCGTCGAGGACGTCTTCACCGAGCACTACGTGGAGTCCATGCTGATCCTCGCCACCGGGGTCATTACCCGCCTGCAGGTGTGGTCCCCCGACAGCGTGGAAGACCTGATCGCGGCCCGCGAGTCCTACCCGGAACCGGAGGACACCGTCGAGTTCGACCCCCGCCTGGCCACGCCGCCGGACGAGGGCACCCGCGAGGGCTGACCCGTGGACGTGATGCAGCTCCTGGTCGCGCTCACGACCGTCCCGGTGATGCTCGGCCTCGTCATCGAGTCCGCCTCCACCGTCGGTATCCCGACCGTGATCGGGTCCTCGGGTCGTCCACGGTCCGGCCGGGTCGTCCACTACAACGGCGGGCCGCTCACCTGGGGGTCGCACGCCAACTGCCGTGCCCAGGTCCGGCAGATGCACGCCTACCACCGTGCGCGCGGATGGGCGGGGATCGGCTACCACCTGCTCATCTGCTACCACGGCACCGTGCTCACCGGCCGCGGAATCTACCGCGTCGGCGCGCACGCTCCCGGGGCCAACACCAGCCACGTCGGTGTCCAGTTCATGCTCGGGGGGTCGCAGCGTCCATCGGCTTCTCAACTCGCCGCGTTCGTCGCCCTGGCCGCCTGGCTGGCTGGGCGCGGCGTCCGCGCCTCGGTCACCGGTCACCGCGACTGGGTGTCCACCTCCTGCCCGGGGGACAACCTGTACCGCCGCGTCCGTTCCGGCGACTGGGGCAACGGCGACAGCGGAGACGGCCCGGCACCCGCACCGACCTTCTCCTACTGGACGGTGGCGGGTGTGCGGGTACCGACCGGCAACCCGTGGCTGCTGCGCGGCATGCGGGGCACCCCGGTCCTGCGCCTGCAGGAGGCCCTGCTCAAGTGGCGGCCGTCGCTGCTCCCGAAGTACGGGGCGGACGGGGGCTTCGGTCCGGAGACTGAGGCTGCGGTCAAGGCCATGCAGCGGGCCATGGGCATCAGCGTGGACGGCGTGTACGGGACCGAGTCGGCGGCCGAGCTGCGCCGAGCCCTGTCCTCGGCCAAGCCGCCGTCGAAGCCGCAGCCGGACCGGCTCGTCGTCGACGGGCGTCTGGGAGAGCTGACCGCCAAGGCCGTGCAGCGCGCCCTGGACGTCAAGGCCGACGGGGTGTGGGGGCCGGTCACCGTCCGCGCGATGCAGCTCCGGTGCGGGCTGCGCGGGCGCGCGGTCGACGGCATTCTGGGGCCGCAGACCACCCGCGCAGTGCAGCGCTGGTGCGGTCTCACGGGCCGGGCGGTGGACGGCGTCTGGCCATCCATCCGGGCCGTGTCCACCAGGGGCCTTGTCACCTTCAACGGCACAGTGGTCTCCGAGACTACGAAGGCCCTGCAGAGGACGGTGAACAACGGCCGGTTCTGACACTCGATGTACGCAGTGGCAGCGAAGATCTCCCTGGGGGACACATCAGGGTTCCCTGGGGGACACTGACATACCTTCTTGCTATCCTCGGGGTCAGGACGAGGTTTTCAGGGCGGAGAGCCCTGGGATCGTGATCCGGTGAGCCTTAGGCCCCGCCTTCTCAGGAGGCGGGGCCTTCGTGCATCTACGGGCACCACGTGTTCTGGTGCACGACCTTCGGCTTGATGCGGTCCCAGAGCATCTGGTTTGCGCGCAATGCCCGTTCGTCCATTGTGTGACCCTTCAGCTTCCGGCTTTGCTCTGAGCAGCGTCGACGGTGCAGGAAGGCGATCAGGTCGGCTGCCTGCACAAGGCGGCTTGCCCGGGAGGGAGCGAAGTGCATCGTGTCCACGATGTGAGTGATCTGGGTCGCTCGGTAACCCCAGGTCCCCACCTTTTGGTACTCACCTAGCTCACGCCGGTACTGGTCCTGCTTTGAGATCTCGTCAGAGATCAGCAGCGCAAGCTCGTCCTGCCTTGCCGCGCACTCGTTCACCCGCTCGATGAGATGGGTCAGGACTACGGAATGGGGATGATGAGCGTTGGTGTAGCGCCGCTTCAACCTGATCACGTCGACACCTCGAATGACGATCTTCACGTCGTGGTCGGCGATGGCTTGGAACGCGGCGTTGTAGACACCGATTCTCACCCGAGGCTTCTTCTCCAGGTGTGTCCACTCGGCCTTTGCCTGGAAAAGATCATGGCCATGAAGCTCAGCAGTCGTGCTGACCTCATGGTCGACGGCAGCTTTGGCGACCACCGCGTCCAGGGCGTCGGTCAAGGAGATGGCCTCCCTCTCGGGCACCATCAGCGCGGCGATGTAGTAGGCATCTGACGAGTAGCTCTCGTCAACGTAGGTCAGCAGCACCCTCTTAGGCTACGACGTTCCCTGCAGCAAGTGACCTTTTCCACAGGCTTGTGGATAAGCGACTACTGCAGGAGCCGATGAACACGGGCCGTTTCTGATCGGTCGGTGCCGACGACTGTTTTCGATCCGTCCCAAGGACGGACGCACGGAGCCCCACCTCCCGAAAGAGGGGTGGGGCTCCTTCGTCATGCCGGGGTCAGGCGGCAGCGTTCTCTGTCACCCCGAGCCGGGCGAGGTCGAGGTGTTCCGCGCGGCGTGCGAGCAGGTACAGATGCCCGGCGTTCCGGTCCTGCTCCTTGACCAGGGTGAACCCCTGGGTCTCGTAGTACTTGACCAGTTCGGGGAAGAAGCACCCCCGCCGCACCCACTGGCGGCCCTGCCGTGCCGCCTGGTCGACCGCCCACAGGGCGATCAGCGTGCCGGGCTTGTGCTCCCGGTAGGCGGGGTCGGTCACGGTCGTGAACAGGTACAGGCTCGGCTCGGCGGCCTCCTCGGACGTCCAGTCCTTCGGCGGTGCGTGCGTCGTCACCGTCGTGCACCCCACGATCCGATCCTCGGCTTCGAGCACCCGCATGAACCCGGCCCCGGCCTGCCCGGCGAGGTCGTCGACGTTCGCACGCCAGGACTCCAGCCCCTGCTGCTCCATCCAGTCGCAGCGCGCGGTGATCATCGACGCGACTCCGGGGGTGTCGGCCTCGGTGGCGGGACGCATGGTGAACACGGGTGTGGTCCTCTCTCAGCGCAGGAAGGCGGTGGCGGACAGATGCAGGCTCAGGACCTCAAGGATCTTCGCGTCCTGCTCCTCGGCGTAGGTCCCCGGATCCAGCCGCGCGACCGACCGGCGCAGACCGTCCGGGTCCACCAAGCCCTCCTCGAACAGCACCGAGCCCTCGGCCAGCATACGAGCGAACAGCTTCGGCGCGTGGGTGGTCAGGGACGCTTCGATGACCTCGGCGAAGGATTCTCGCTCGACCGGGTGCACCACGTCCTCGCTCATGCCGAGCGCCGCCAGGCGGCACCGCTGGAGCTGCTTGAACTCCCGCCACGCGTAGGGGAGCTGCTCGCCGAGTGCGACCATGCCCGAGTCCGCGAACGGGTGTACCGGCCACAGTCCGTGCCTCAGCAGGACGGGGGCGGTGGTCTCCAGGGAGAGCAGGGTCATGGAGTTGACCAGCGCCGGGGGTGCGATCCCGTCGTCGGCGAACTCCAGCACGCTCCGGGCGCGCGGCCCGACCCAGGGCAGGATCTGGGCGTCGGTGATCTCACCGAGCCCCTTGTGGGGCTCCTCCTCCTGAGTGAGGGCGACCATCTCGTCCCCACCCAGACCGGTCACCACAGTGCGGACCCCGGCCGCGGCGACCACGCGCGCCATCTCAACGAACGGCACGTGCAGGGGCTCCTCGGTGGGGGAGACCACGTGGCCGTTGACCCAGGGGCAGCCGGGCGAGAGCGGGAGGTGTCGCATGGCGTCGATGACGATGTCGGTGTCGGCGAACGCCACCCGGGAGCGCATCTCGGCGCGGCGTCGGATCTGCTGCCCGCGCCCCGGGCCGCCGATCAACAGGGTGGCCGTGGGGAACCGGTCGGGGTGCCGCTCGGCCGCGCGGGTGGCCACGGTGCCCGAGTCGAAACCTCCGGTCAGGTGGAACAGGGTGATGCCCTCCGCCCAGGGGCGGCGGTCCATCGCCGTGTCCATGGTCGCGATGAACGCGCCCAGGACGTCGGCGTCCGGTGCCAACTCGCGGGGGACGCAGTGCAGTGCGGGCTCGGGGTAGGTGATCCACAGGGACCCGCCGAAGTGCGCGACCGCGCGCTCGGTGAGCCGATGCACACCCCGGTACAGGGTCTCCGACGAGTACCGGGGCCGGTAGATCAGCAGCCGGGCGGCCTCCTTGGGGTTGATGCCGGTGGCGTGGCCGCGCAGGTCGGCCATGTCCCAGGAACCGAACAGGGTCGTGTCGTCGGCGGCTAGGTACAGGGGGGTGGTCCGGGCCGACCCGGCGGTGACACGCACCGGCCGCCCCGGTTCGGTCTCCATGAGCACGTAGTCGGTCGGCCAGCCGATGACGGTGCCGAGCGCCTGGTCGTACTCGGCGGGGGTGAGGTCGCGGACACCGGGGTCGCAGGCCGGGCGGTCGGCGACGCGCTCGCGGACCACGAGCAGGGTCCGGTGTCCGTCGGTCGCGGCCAAGTGCTCCACCATCGGGTGGTCGAAGGGCTCGACCCTGCTGCGCTGGTCGAGGGTGCTGTAGCACGCCCCGGACCAGTGCCAGGTCGGATTCTCGCTGTAAGGGGTCAACTGCAATCGCAACATGGGGGCTGCTCCAGGGCGTGCGTTCAGCGGATCAGGTGACTAGACGGCGGTGGTGTCGTAGGTGTGCGCGGCGTCGCTGCTGCCCGCGCACTTCTTGTACTCGTGGCTCTGCTCGGCGCTCTGCACGACCGAGCGCGCGGCCGTGGTGAACAGGCCGGTCGGTGGTGCCGCGCTCGGCGGCGGCATGAAGTCGCTCAACGTTCTCTCCTTCGGGTTGCGTTGGTGGAGGGTGCCAGAGGGCTTATCCCCTTTGGCGTGCCGTCCCCTCATCGGGAGGAGGCGGCCCCGCACGGCCGGGCAGGAAGGGCAGCTTGGACGCCCGACCGTGCGGGAGTCTCGTGAGGGGCGGGGTGTGGTGGGGCCACCGGCTCTCCCCAGTCCGGTGACCCCACCGGGGTCGGTCACGCGCCCCCCTCGTGTGTGCGTGACCTCCATGAGGGTCTACGGGGCGTCGGCGAGGTCGACCGCGTCCAGGACCGCCATCGCCAGCGCACGGTCCGCGCCCGCGATGGTGAGCAGCGCGGAGAACTGCCGCGCCTGGTCGGTGTCCAGCGCCAGGCGGATCTTCTTAGGGCCGACGGTCGCGGCCGTGACCACCTCGGTGGCCTGCGGGGGACCGGTCCACGGGTCGTCGCGGAGCAGGCTCACGGTCACCCCCGTGCGGGTGGCCACCTCGCGCTCGTGACGCAAGGTCGTGTCCTGGGTGCGGTGGTCGCTCATGCACCACCGGGGGCACAGGTCGGGCATCGTCGGCCTTCGTTCGTTGTCGTTCGGATGGGCCCGCACGCCCGGGGTCCCGGGGCGCGCGGAGGTCTAGTCGTCGGGGTAGCTACCGGTGACCCCGCCCAGCGCGGGCAGGTCGGTGCCGAGCCCCAGACGCATGGCACGCGCCCTCTGGTAGTCGGATTCGGAGTCCGGGGGCGGTGGTGCCTTCGGGGTGTCGTCGGCGTCGTCCACGGGGCCTCTCCTTCGGTGAGGGGGTGGGGCCCGCGCACCCGGGGGACGGTCACCGGGTGCGCGGGAGCCTGTCAGGTACCCGGATCGGCCTCGATCACCTCGGCCGCGTCGGTGAGGGCCGACGCCACGTCGCCGTCCCTGCGGGTCGCGGTGAGGAGCACGGCCAGCGCCCGAGCCTGCACGGCGGAGAGCTGGAGCTGGGCCGTCTTGGGGTCGGCCCACGTGGTGACGCAGACATGGGGGCAGCCCGGCGGCCCCGAGACCGGGTCGTCCTGTTCGACGTAGACGGTCACCGGGTGGCCGGTCTCGTCGTGCAGGAGCCGGATGTGGTGGGCGACGTCGGACGAGGGGTCCATGGCGTGGTCGTTCTCGCACCACGCGGGGCAGGCGGACATGGGCGGGGCCTTCCGGGGACAGGGGAGCTGTTCGAGGGGCGAGACCCAGCGGACCGGGTGAAGCCGCTCCTGGGCGGTGCGGCAGACCCGCAGGTGGGGGCCGAGCATCGCCCCGTACACCTCGTGGCCCTCGATGTCCGAACCCAGGTGGTGGATCGGGATGCCGAACTGGTGAGCCCACCGCTTGAGCGCGATAGGGGTCTTGGTTTCGCGCACCTCGAACACGGTGCGAGGCAGGCTCATGACCGGCGCACCTCCCGCATCCGGGCTCGACTCAGCTCGTCGGCGGCTTCCACGGCCAGGTCGGCCAGGCGCTCCAGCGCGGCGATGCGCTCGTCCGGGCGGCCCGTGCGGACGGCCCTCGGGGTGACGTCGATGTAGCACCCGGCGATGACCAGGGACGTCGCGGACCCGTCGACGAGGTCGCGGGCGAGCCGGACATCGGCCTCGGTCAGGTCGGTCACGGTGACCACGGTCGTTGCGTGCGTCATCGGAGGACCTCCCGAAGGACTTGGTGGGCGTCCCGCACGAGCGGGAACACCGTCGCGGCGGAGTCGAACCACATGGCCGACAGGTCGGGGAGGAAGAGGCGGAGCCGTGCGGCGCGGCGGCGCTTCGGAGTCGGCGTCGGGGGGTTCACACTTCCACCCCCGTGTGCTGCCGCTGGCGGACGGTGGTGGCCAGCTCCCCGGGGTCGGGGTCCGGGAGTGGGGTGGAGATGTCCCACAGGACGGCGATGCCCAGCCGGTCGCGGTCTTCGGTGCGGCGGCGGCGCTCCTCCTCCCAGGCCCGGTAGTAGGGGCGGACCGGGGTCTCATCGAGGACGGACAGGTGCCACGTGGGGGCGGAGAGCGGTGCGGTCCACCTCGGGGGGTGGGTGTCGGGGACGCGCCGGGCGATGCGGCGGGGCGGCTGCGGCCGGGAGTGCCGGCGTCCGGGAGAGGGCTGGGGCGGGCGGGCGTGGCGGCCCTGCGCGGGCGGGGCCAGCATGCGCCGCAGCGATGCGAGGAACAGGATCAGGTAGCGCACAGGCGCACCTCCTGGAGCGAAGGCCCATCAGGGCCACTACTGGGTTAGGTATGGTCCATCTAAAACGGTGAATCACCGATTTTCAAGCCCGTGCAGTGAATCGGCCCCTGTGAAAGAGAGACGGTGAATCGGACATTGGCCCCAAGACGCTCACGCCCATACCATCGACGCATGCCCGAATCCGCAGGTGACTTCAGCCCGACCATCCGCCGCCGCAGGCTCTCCGAGGAGCTGAAACAGCTCCGGGCTGCGGCCGGGCTCACCCTTGAGCAAGCAGCGAAGAAGCTCGAATGGAGCAGGGCCAAAATCGCCAACATCGAGACCGGAAAGAGGCTGCGCCCCTACGTCACGGACATCGCGCTCCTCCTGGACGTCTACGGCGTCACCGACGAGAAGCGGCGGGAAGCGCTGTTCGAGCTGACCCGCCAGTCCCGCATCAAGGGATGGTGGACCCGCTACAGCGACTTCGCAGGTGCCTACTTCGGATTCGAGGCCGAAGCATCATCCATCGCCACATACCAGGTGGGTGCCATCCCCGGGCTCCTCCAGACATCGGAGTACGCGACCGCATCCGCGCGGGCCGCTCTCACCCTCCCCGAGGACGCTGAGCGGATCGTGGACGCCCGCATGCGTCGTCAGCGCATCCTCGACCGTGAGACCCCGCCACGACTGTGGACGATCATCGACGAGGCCACCCTCGCGCGCCCCGCGACCGCCACTGACCCCGAGGTGATGCGCGGCCAACTCCGGCACCTGGTGGCCATGACCGAGCACCCGAACATCACTGTCCAGGTGCTCCCGTTCTCCACCGGCCTGCACGCGGGAACGGGCGGGCCGTTCGTGCTGCTGGACTTCCCCAACCCCTTGGACCGGCCCATCGTGTACCTGGAGACACGACACGATGGGCTCTACCTGGAGGACCCGGAGCAGATCGCGGATTATCGCGACGTCCTGGACCACCTCCAGGGCACAGCTCTGTCTCCGGCAGAGTCCGTGCATTACCTGACACGACTCATCGACTAGGACCAACCCGTGTACCTGACCCAGCCCTTGACCTTCCGCAAGTCGTCGTACAGCACCACCGCGCAGGAGTGCGTCGAGGTCGCCGACGTGCCCGGCGCGTCCGCCGTCCGGGACTCTACACAGCCGGAACTCGGCCACCTCGCCTTCCCGTCCACCGAGTGGACGGCGTTCTTGGAGACCGCGCAGCTCTGACCTGGGCGCACACGAAAAGAGGGGCCCCGGTGTCACACCGGGGCCCCTCTTAGGTACCTAACCCGCCGCAGAGTCTACCTTCCGCCGGTGGTGCCGACCAGACCCGCGAGGGCCGACCGATGGGCATAGCCGATGTCGGTTGTCGGGCAAGACTGGGCTCGGTACCAGAGCGCCTGCGTCGAGGTGCCTCCTCACTCGTTGATGGTGAGGTCCTGCAGGGTCCACTCCCCACCGGTCTCGTCGGTGGTGAGGGTGCAGGTGTAGGTGGCGCGCACGGGCCCGGTCTCGTCCTCGTAGTCGACGGTGCCTGTCGCCTCGTAGGTCCACGACTCCGCGTCGGCGACCGCGGCCGTGCTGTCGGAGAACTCCACCGGGGTGTTCAGCTCACGGTCCACGAACTCCTCACACATCACCTCGGCGTCGATCACCATCTCCTCCGGGGTGGGGTCGCCGCTGCCGCACGCGGTCACCGCGGCGGCCAGCAAGAGGGTGGTGGGGATCAGGGCGCGGGTGCTCATCGCGGCTCCATCAGTCGGGGGGACGTTGTCCGCATCCTGACACGGCGGCGGCCGGGACGGTAGCGGTTCTCCGGAAGGGGTTGCGGTGGCGGACGCTCGCAGCTACTGTCTGATCCACATTCCGCCTATGCGTTTCTCGCTCAGGTCGGACGTGGAAAGACGCAGGTGGCTACATCGCTCAGGCGCTTAGACCTGAAAAGCGGAAGGTCGGCGGTTCGACCCCGCCCCTAGCCACCCACCCCGAACAGGGAACACGCCCGGAGGCCACAGGCCCCGGGCGTTTTTCGATGGCGACGCGACGGCGCCCGGCCCAGCCGAGCGTGTGCGGGTCCCGAAGGGGCGGCGAGGGGCGCGCCGGTGGTGCTCCTCATCCTGGGGCGGACGATCGCTCCCGCGCATCGGTGCTTCCACCGGTTCAGCCGTGACCCATCGGATCTGGTCCATCGCTCACGGTGGAGGGTTCGGGGCGCCGGGGCGTCGCCTTCGGCCTCTTGACGCCCGGATGCGGCGCCTCTAAGTTAATCCCGTTAACTTTGCTTGGGAAGAGGTGCCCCTCATGGATTCGACCGGACGGCGGCGCGGTGGTCGGGCGGCCGTCGTGTCCACCGAGAGGATCGTCCGGGCGGGCCGCGGGCTCGGGATGCGCCACCTGGGTGTGAACGCGGTGGCGGCCGAGCTCGGCGTGTCGGCCACGGCGCTGTACCGGCACATCGAGGGCCGCTGGGAGCTGGAACGCCTGGTCGGCGAGAGCTTCCTCGCCGAGCTCGTGATCCGGGACGCCCCGGAGGAGGACGTCGAGCGGCACCTGGTGTCCTTCGGCGGGCAGCTGCGGTCGTTCCTGTTGTCCCACCCCGGACTGGCGTCGTACGTGCAGGCACTGTTCCCGCGCGGCGAGTCGGGCGTCCGGCTGCTCCTCGACGAGGTCGCGGCCCTGGAGCGGCGCGGGTACGCGACGGACGCGGCGATGGTCCTGTCCGGGGCGGTCGCCTCACTGGTGACCTGGTCGGCGGTGGCCGAGGAGCGCCCGACCACGGCCGCGGACCCCGCCGGGTACGAGCGCGAGCGGGACGCCGTCGTCGCGATGCTCAACGACCACGCCCGCCTCGGTCGGGCGCATTCCGGCCTCCCGTCGGTGACGCCCAAGGAGTTCTCCCGGCTGCTCCTGATCGCGGAGATCCGGGGGCTGGTGTCGGTGGCGCCGCCGGGCCGCCCGGTGGACGAGATCGTGGCGGAGCTGTCCACGGTGGGAGGTCCGTGGTGAGCGTCTCCGACCCCCGAGCGTTCCGGACGCCGCGCGCTGGTCACCGAGCCCGCGTCGTCGCCGAGATCCGCCGAACGGCGGACGAGATCCTGTGAAGGGAGACCCATGAACGAGAAGAGCGGTGAGCGGGGGTCGGTCGGACGCACGGCGGGGTGCCTGGTCGCCTTACTCGTGCTCGTCGTCCTCCCGGTCGGCTGCGTCGTCCGGTGGCTGACCGGTCCCGTCCACGAGGTCGCCGAGGACATGGACGACTACGGCACCCTGTGCGGTGGTCGCGAGATCCCCGGAGCCGCCGAGTACACCCCCGGACCGGGTCCGCACCCCATCGTCGTGTTCGGCGGGGAACGCCACTCCGACGACGGCTGGCGCCGCCTGTCCTTCGTCGCCGACGCCTCCGACGGCCCGTTCGCCCCCGGGGATCCGGCGGAGGTGCAACTCGTCGCCTGCACGGAGGACATCGACGTGGGAGAACGGGTCGGCGACTGCGACTTCTCCTCGGAGTCCGTGCCCCTGCACAGGGCGACCGTGGAGGTCCGGGTGTACGAGGCACGGACCGGCGAGGAGGTCGGCGAGCCCGTCGAGCTGGTCGGCGAGGACACGTCCTGCCCCTACATCGTGAGCTACCGGGGGTCGCTGAACCGCCTGTACACCGTCCCGACGAAGGCCCAGTACGCGGCCGCGCTCGACGGGGTCGTCAACGGCTGAGACCGTCCCCGTCGTCTCGGCGACCGCGGCCGCCGGCGGGTGGCCGCGGTGCGCACGGCGGGCACTCACCGTCGGTCGTAGGTCAGGACGACCATGCCGCCCTCCAGGGTGCGGGTGCCCCTGAGCGTGAAGTGGGTCGGCGAGAAGCCGACCCGGAACAGCGGGACGCCGTCGCCCAGCACGACCGGGTAGAGCTTGATGACGAGCGAGTCGATCTCCGGGAGCAGGGCGCCCGCCAGACCCCCTCCCCCCGCCAGGTACACGTCCCCTCCCTCTCCGGACTCCTCGGCCTTCAGCTCCCGGATCCGCCCCACGACGTCCGTGGAGATGACCTCCACCGCGGGGTCCTCGCCCTTCCCGAGACTCCTCGACGCCACGTACTGCCGCAGGTGGGCGTACGGGCTGGTGATCCCGATGTCCAGGGCGGGCTCGTACGTCGACCGCCCCTGGACGACGACGGCGAAGTTCGGGTTGGGGACGTCCACGCCCAGCTGTGCGCGGACGTGGGTCGGCAGGGTGTCCGGGAACTCCTCGACGATGAGGTCGATCACGTCCTGGGTCACCGGGAAGTCGTCGGTCCGGCCCTCGGGTCCCGCGATGAAACCGTCCACGGACATGCCCACGTAGTAGACGAGCTTGCGCATACGGGTCCTCTCCTCGCGATCGGATGAGCGTGCCGCCCTCGTATCGCTTTGTTCGTAGTACTTTGAGTGAAGTGGTTTGAATGTAGCACTACGATCAGAGTGGTTTCAATCGGACGGAGGACCCTTCCATGCGCCAGAATCCCGAACGCCGGGCCGCCCTGCTCGACGCGGCCATCGAGGTACTCGCCAGGGAGGGCGCGCGCGGCCTGACCTTCCGCGCCGTGGACCAGGAGGCGGCCGTTCCCGGTGGCACGGCCTCCAACTACTTCGCCAACCGGGACGACCTGCTCACCCAGGTCGGCCACCGGTTCTACGAGCGGTTGGAGCCCGGCGCCGACCTCGTCGCCGCGGCGGAGAAGGGACCGCACGACCGCGCCCGCGTCGCCGAGCTCATGCACGGGATCGTGGGCCGCGTCAGCGACTTCCGCTCCGGGTTCCTCGCCCAGATCGAACTGCGTCTGGAGGCCACTCGCCGCCCCGAGCTGCGTCGCCTGCTCACCGAGCGGGTCCGCGCGGACCTCGACGCCAACGTCGACTTCCACGTCCGCACCGGCTTCCCCGGCGACGACACCTCCGTAACCCTGCTCTACCTGGCGTTGAACTGGCTGATCCTGGAGCGGCTCACCCTCCCCGAGGTCATCTCCGAGGACCGGGCCCGCGCCCTGGTCGACGCCGCGGTCGAGCGCGTCCTGCCCGCCCCCGACGGTTCCGCCTGACGGTCGCCCGGCGCGACCTGCGTGGACGTGCCGTCGGAAGCGCGGGGGTGCGGTCCGGACCGGGTGCGGGTTTTGTTAGCCTTGCCTAACCAACGCCCGTCGGCGGAGGTTTCGACCTGATCTCGAGGAGCCCTCGCGCATGCCCGCAGTACGCCTGCCCAGACCCGCACGGTACGCCGCGGCGGGACTCGCCCTGACCGCCGTCCTGACCGCCTGCTCCGGCGGTGAGTCCGAGGACGCGGCACAGGGCGGCGGTGACGGCGCCTTCCCCGTCACCATCGACAGCGCGCTGGGCGAGGCGGTCATCCCCGAGGCGCCCGAACGCGTGGTGACCTGGGGCTGGTCCGCCCAGGACGTCGTGCTCGCCCTCGACGTCGTGCCGGTCGCCATGCCCCGCAACGACTACGGCGGCGACGAGAACGGGATCTTCCCCTGGGACGCCGAGAGGATCGGGGAACTCGGCGGTGCGGCTCCCACCATCCTCACCGGTGCGCACTCCGACGGCCCGCCCCTGGAGGAGATCGTCGAGGCCCGCCCCGACGTCATCCTCGCCCCCAACTCCGGGATCACCCAGGAGGACTTCGACCGCCTCTCGGAGATCGCCCCCACCGTCGCCTACCCCGACCAGCCCTGGGCCACCACCTGGCAGGAGCAGGTGGACATCGTCGGCCGCGCGCTCGGCATGGAGGCGGAGGCCGAGGACCTGCTGGAGCAGACCCAGGAGCAGGTCGAGACGCTCGCCGCCGAGCACCCGGTCCTGGAGGGCACCACCTTCTTCTACGCGGCCGCGAACGAGCCGGACGTGCTCAACGTGTACCGCGAGTACGACCCCCGCGTCGAGATGCTCACCGACCTCGGCATGGAGCCCAGCGCCAGCGTGACCGAGCTGGACGCCGACCCCGACGACTCGTTCTTCTTCCCGGTCTCCTACGAGAACCTCCAGGAGATCGAGGCCGACGTCCTGGTCATGTACTTCGCCGACGAGGCCGCCCTGGAGGAGTTCACCTCCGACCCGCTCGTCGCCGCCATGCCCGCCGTCCGGGAGGACCGCTTCGCGCCGATCGTCGGCGAGGACTTCGTCATGGCCAGCAGCGCCCCGACCGTCCTGTCCATCCCGTGGATGCTCGACCGGTACGTCCCCGAACTCGCCGCCGCGGCCGAGAACGTCGAGTAGCGCGGACACCGCATGACCACCACGACCGGGGGCGGCACGGTCGCCCCCGCCGCCCGACCGCGCGGACGGCTCCGCGTACCGCTGGGCTTCGTCCTGCTGTGCGCGGGGCTCGCGGTCGCCGCGGCGTGCAGCCTCGCGGTGGGGGCCAACCCCCTGCCGTCGCGCGTCGTCACGGACGCGCTGCTGAACACCGACCTCTCCGACCCGGAGCACCTGATCGTCGTCGACCGACGGGTGCCGCGCACCCTCGTCGGCCTCGCGGCGGGCCTGGCCCTGGGCATGGCGGGCACGGTCATGCAGGGGCTGACCCGCAACCCGCTCGCCGACCCCGGGCTGCTCGGGGTCAACGCCGGCGCGTCCCTCTCCGTGGTCGTGGCGATCAGCCTCTTCGGCGTGGCCGCGCCCGAGGGCTACGTCTGGTTCGCGTTCGCGGGGGCGGCCCTGGCGGCGGTGGTCGTGTACGGCGTGTCCAGTCTCGGCCGGGAGGGCGCGACCCCGGTCAAGCTCGCCCTCGCGGGCGCCGCCGTGACGGCGGCCCTGACGTCGGTGGTCACGGCCGTGCTGCTGGTCGACCAGTCCGCCCTGGACCAGATGCGGTTCTGGCAGGTCGGCGCGCTGGCCTCGCGCGACCTGTCGGTGTTCCTGGCCACGGGGCCGGTCATCGCGGCCGGGGCGGTGCTCGCCCTCGGCCTGGGGAGATCCCTCAACGGCCTCGCCCTGGGCGAGGACGTGGCCCGCGGGCTGGGCCAGGACATCACGCGCACACGCGTGCTGGCGGCCGTCGCGATCATCGCGCTGTGCGGCGCGGCGACCGCGGCCGTCGGCCCGATCGCGTTCGTGGGGCTGCTCGTGCCGCACGCCGCGCGGTCGGTCGTGGGCCTCGACTACCGGCTGATCCTGCCGTTCAGCGCGCTGGCGGCGCCCACTCTGCTCCTGGCCTGCGACGTCGTCGCCCGCGTGGTGGCCCGGCCGGGTGAGCTCCAGGTGGGCATCGTCACCGCCGCGATCGGCGCCCCCCTGTTCATCGCCCTGGTGCGGCGGGGAAGGGCGGTGCGGCTGTGACCACCACGCGTGGAGTCCCGCCCCGGCCCCTCGCCGGGCGGTCGCCGGTCCGCTCCGTCCGGATGCGCGGGAGCCGACGCGAACTGGGCGTCACGCTCGTGCTCCTGGCGCTCCTCCTGGGGCTCATGGTGCTCGGCGTGAGCCTGGGACGCGCCTCCGTGTCCCTCCCCGAACTCGGCGACCTCCTCCTGGGCCGCGCCGACCAGGTCACGCGCTTCGTCCTCGTGGAACTGCGCCTGCCCCGGCTGCTGACGGCGGTGGCCGCCGGAGCGTGCCTGGGGCTGTCCGGGGCGCTGCTCCAGAGCCTGGTGCGCAACCCGCTGGCCAGCCCGGACATCATCGGCATCACGCACGGGGCCAGCGCCGCCGGGGTCGTCGGCGTCGTCTACCTGGGGATCAGCGGGCTGGCGCTGGCCGCG
The DNA here is from genome assembly GCF_040660275.1 of Nocardiopsis sp. NPDC049922. Taxonomy (NCBI): domain Bacteria; kingdom Bacillati; phylum Actinomycetota; class Actinomycetes; order Streptosporangiales; family Nocardiopsidaceae; genus Nocardiopsis; species Nocardiopsis sp. NPDC049922. Next base: position 211,734 of record NZ_JBFAME010000010.1, read on the forward strand.
TTCGTCGGTCTGGGCGGCCTCGGCGCGGCGGCCGCGATCTACCTCCTAGCCTGGCGCGGCGGTGTGGTCGGATACCGGTTCCTGCTCACCGGCATCGGCGTGGCGGCGCTGGCCACGAGCGTCGTCTCGTGGGTCCTCACCCAGAGCGACGTCCGTGACGCGCAGATGGCCCTGACCTGGATCACGGGTAGTCTGGCGCGCGCGGACTGGCCGACGCTGAACCCGTTGCTGGCCTGCGCCGGGATCCTCGCGGCCGCGTTGGCCGTGCTGGGCGGACGGCTCCGTTCACTCGAACTCGGCGACGACCCGGCCGCCGCACTGGGAGTGCCCGTGGAACGTTCCCGGCTGTGGTTGTCGTCGGTGTCGGTGGCGTTGGCCGCCTCGGCGGTGGCGGTGACCGGACCGGTCGCCTTCGTCGCCCTGGTCAGCGCGCCGATCGCCCGGCGCACCGTCGGCGCGGGCCGCCCGGCACTGGTCCCGGCGGCGCTGGTCGGCGCCGTGATCATGCTCGCGTCCGACCTCGTCGCGCAGTACACGATCCCCGAGACCACCCTTCCGGTGGGCGTGGTGACCGGTGTCGTGGGCGCGCCGTACCTTCTCTGGCTCCTCATGCGGACCAACCGGTCCGGGGCAGGTGGTTGACATGACTCTGGCCGACACCGAGCGGGCGGGGGGCTCCGCGCTCGCCTTCTCCTCCCTGGAGACCGAGGGGCTGACCCTCGGGTACGGGGAGGAGGCGGTCGTGCACGACCTCACGGTCAGCGTGCCCCCCGGCGTGGTCACCTCCATCGTCGGGGCGAACGGCTGCGGCAAGTCCACCCTGCTGCGCGGCATGGCCAGGCTGCTCGCCCCGCGGTCGGGAAAGGTGCTGCTCAACGGCGCGGACATCCACGGGATCGCCACCCGCGACGTGGCCAGGATCATCGGCCTGCTGCCGCAGAACCCGGTCGCGCCCGAGGGGATCACGGTCGCCGACCTCGTGGGGCGCGGGCGCTACCCGCACCAGGGGTGGTTCCGGCGCTGGACGGCCGAGGACGACCGGGCGGTGCTGGAGGCCCTGACGGCGACCGACACGCTGGAGTTGGCGGAGCGGTCGGTCGACGAGCTGTCCGGAGGGCAGCGGCAGCGGGTGTGGATCGCGATGACCCTCGCCCAGCGCACCGACCTCCTGCTCCTCGACGAGCCGACGACCTTCCTCGACATCGCCCACCAGGTCGAGGTGCTGGACCTGCTGCTGGAGCTGAACCGGACCCAGGGCACGACGGTCGTCATGGTCCTGCACGACCTCAACCTGGCCTCGCGCTACTCCGATCACCTGGTGGCGATGCGGGAGGGGAGGGTGTACGCCGCCGGGCGGCCCCGGGAGGTGGTCACCGAGGAGTTGGTCCGCGACGTGTTCGGTCTGTCGGCGAAGGTGTATCCGGACCCGGTCACCGGGACGCCCAGCCTGTCCCCGCTCGTGCGCAACCCCGATCACCTTCCGGGCTGAGCGGAACCGATCCGGCGCTCACGGGTCCGCTCGCCGCGAACGCGATACGCGTCAGCCCCCGTCCGCGCGGCGGTCGGACCGGCCCCGGTGTGACCCGGGCCGCGGCGCTCCGCCCGCCGCTCGGGTAGTGTCCGGCCACGTGAGCCACGCGACCGCCGCAGACGGCACCCGGATCTGGTACGACACCCTCGGCGAGGGCGAACCCCTCCTCCTCGTCCACGGCCAGTCCCTCGACCACACGATGTGGAACGGCGTCGCCGAGGAGCTGGCCCGCCACCACCGGGTCGTGCGGATGGACCTGCGGGGCACCGGGAGCAGCGACGCCCCGGTCGACGCCCCCTACACGATGGACCTCCTGGCGCGCGACGCCCTCGCCGTCCTGGACGACCTCGGCGTCGCGCGCGCCCACGTCTACGGCTTCTCCATGGGCGGCAAGGTCGCGCAGACGCTCGCGGCCACGGCCCCCCAGCGGGTCGGCGCGCTCGTCCTCGGCTCGACCGCCCCGGGAGGCGAGCACGAGGTCGAGCGTCCCGCCGAGGCCTCGCTGGCCCTGCGCAAGGCCAACACCGAGGAGGGGCGCGGGCTCATCGCGCACCTGTTCTACACACCCGCCTGGGCCGACACGCACCCGGACGCCGTCGCCACGATCGTGCCGCACAACCCCCTGCGCGCCCAGCGGCGGCACTACGAGGCGAGCCTGCACCACGACGGGTGGGACCTGCTGCCCGCCATCACCGCCCCGACCCTCGTCGTGCACGGCGAGGACGACGAGCTCACCCCGGTGGGCAACGCGGCCCTGGTCGCCGAACGCGTTCCCGGCGCCCGGCTGTCGGTCCTGCCCGGCGTCCGCCACGGCTACCTGCACGAGGTCGGGCCCAAGGCCACCCGGGAGGTCCTCGACTTCCTGGCGGAGCACCCGCTGCCCGGCTGACACCGGGCGCCCCGGTCGGTTCCGACGCGGCTCAGGCCGATTCCGGTCCGGCTCCGGCAGGGGGCCACTGGTCGGCGCGCAGCCTGTCGAGCTGGCGCCGGTCGCGCTTGGTCGGGCGGCCCGCGCCCCGGTCGCGCCGGATGACGGGCACCGTCGCCTGGGGCGGAGGGGTGGGCGTCCGGTCGACGTAGCACCGTGTCGCGATGGGCGCGCCGACCCGCTTGGCGATCACATGGCTCACATCGACGAGCCGCGTCGTGCCGTGCAGCCGGACGCGGACCTCGTCCCCGACCTTCACCGCCGTGGCCGCCTTCGCGGGGCGGCCGTTGACGCGGACGTGTCCGCCACGGCAGGCCTGGGCGGCGTCCGACCTGGTCTTGGTGAGGCGGACCGCCCAGAGCCAGCGGTCCACCCGGGTCGACTCGGGTCCGGACGGCAGGGGGGTCGACGGCTCGCTCACGCCGTCTCCTCTCGGTCTCGCGGGGCGTCGTCCCTCACTCTAGGGCGTGTGCCGCGGACACATGCCCTGCTGCGCGACGCCCCAGCACAACTCTCGCCGCGTTCTCATCAGTCGAAAGCACACCCAGGCTTACTCCTTCTTCGGCCTTGCGACAGCCGCACTGGAGACGCCCGCCCGTCGCCCTCCACCACCCTCAACCGACGCCTACGGCGCAGTCCTCACCCTGCGACGGGCAGCATCCACGGCACACGCCCTGGGCGCGCGGCGGTACGAAGTACTCCAAAGTCGCGCTAGAGTTGTTCCTGCAACGAGGTCCTGTGGAGCAGTTAGGAGTGCTCGCCACCCTGTCAAGGTGGAGGCCGCGGGTTCAAATCCCGTCAGGACCGCAGCCGGAGCCCGGCACCGTGAGGTGCCGGGCTCCTGTCGTTGTGGGGTGGAACCCGCCTGACGGGGAAGGTCCCCTCAGGGGCGACGGCATCGGGCACGGGAGGATGACGGGACCTTGGGCTACCGGTACGCCACCGAACGGGCGGACCACTCGGCGCTGGCGAGCGGACAGGTGCTGCGCTCCGCGCCCGGGTACCCGGGCTTCCCGGTGCGGCTGGCCAGCGAACTCCTCCAACGCGGACTGGCCCACGTACACGACACCCCGGTACGCCTGTGGGACCCCTGCTGCGGCGGCGGTTACCTGGTGACGGTGCTGGGGCTGCTGCACCGCGATCGCGTCTCCCACGTGCGGGCGTCGGACGTGGACGCCGACGCGGTCGACCTCGCGGCGCGCAACCTGGAGCTGCTGACCGCGTCGGGCCTCGCCGCACGGGAGGCCGAACTGCGCCGGTCGGCCCGGGACTTCGGCCGTGTGGCGTTCGTGGAGCGCGCCGAGGCCGCCGCGAACCTCGCCGCCGGGCTGGCCGCGATGGGCGGGGACCTGCCGCACGACACGGCGGTGGCCGACGTGTTCGCCCTGGACGAGCCGGTCGACGCCGACCTGGTCGTGACGGACGTGCCCTACGGCGAGATGACGCGGTGGTCCGGGGCGGCGCCGGGGGAGGACCCGGTGGGCGGTCTGCTGGCGTCGCTCGGCCGCGTCCTGCCCGAGCGGGCCGTGGTGGTCGTGGCGGCGCGCACCCGTCGGATCGCGCTGCCCGAGGGCGTGCGGGCCCTGGAACGGGTGCGGGTCGGCAACCGTTCGGCGGTCCTCGTGCGCGCCCGCGACGTGGCGCCGTAGATCGCGACCACGTACGCGCCCGCACGGTGCGCGGCGCGGACGGCCGACGCGAGAGCGCCGCCCGCGGAGAACTCCCCCCGTCGTCGATTCGCGACGATTGTCGCCGGAATCGGAGTGGGATACGTGACATCCGTGCCAGAGCAGGCATATTCGTTAACGGAATGTGGCGGGTGCCGGGCCGGATCCCGCCGGGCCAGGAAAAGGCAAACGGAGTGTTGTGGTCATGGCGGCACGAGGTCAAGGCGGAGTTTCCCAAGGCGGGGTCGCGGGCGAGGACGAACACCGGTCCGACACGGACCGGGCGGATCGCCATGAGGACGTCGGTACTGTTCGGAACGGTGGATCGCGGTGGCAGGGGCGGCGCGTGCGCGGCCGTCCGAACCGACCCGCGCACGGCGTGAACCGCAGCGGACCGTGTTCACGCGAGGTCGGGGTCGAGGACGGAATCGTCATCCACGAAACCCGCGCGGCCGATTATCCGTCGATCGTCCCGGACCACCCGGAACACGGATCTCGCGGTTGTCCGCGTGGCGCGCCGTACACACGGGATATCTATTTCCGCGTGCGGGGCGAACGCGTGGCGCGCCCGACCGTCCCGCGGCCCCGGAACGGAGACGACGCGCCGACGGGCGTCTCCGGGGGCGCGAACGACGGCGAGGGGGACGTCGGAGCCAACGGCACGCCGCTCGGTTCCCGCTGACCCGTCACGCCCGGGCCCAGCCCGCACCCGCCCGACACGCACCACCCAGGAGACCCGGCACCATGGAGCTGTTCCCGCCCTTCCCGCTTGAGCCCTGGTACGACACCAAGCAGACGCTGCACCGCTTCGAGCAGATCGTCGGCAAGGCGCGCCTGCGCCACAGCCCGCGTCGCAACCACTGGTGGCACGTGCCCTTCCACCTGACCGGAACCGGGATCACCACGCGCCCGATGGGCCTGGTGGACGGGAACCCGGTGTTCACCGTCGACTTCGACTTCGTCCGCCACCAGCTGGTCGCGTCGAACGTCGACGGCGCGCGGGTGTCCTTCCCGCTCCAGGGCAACAGCGTCGCCTCGTTCTACCTGCGGTTCCAGTCCGCCCTGGACAGCCTCGGCGTGGACGGAAGCATCCCGGAGGCGCACCCGTTCGACCTGCCCGACGCCGACCGCCCGTTCGTGGACGACCACGAGCACGCCGCCTACGACCCCGCGCACGCCACGCGGTACTGGCAGATCCTCAGCCAGGTCAACCTGATCCTGGAGGAGTTCTCGGCCGGGTTCTCCGGCAAGATCAGCCCCGTGCACCACTTCTGGCACACGTTCGACCTCGCGGTCACGCGGTTCTCACCGCATCCGGTCCCGCAGCCCCGGGAGGCGGGACCGCTGATCCGCGAGGCGTACTCGCGGGAGGTGGTGAGCTTCGGGTTCTGGTTCGGCGACGACACCATCCCCGAACCGTGCTTCTACTCCTACACCGCGCCCGAACCCCGGGGCCTGACCGAACGCAACCTCTCGCCCACGTCGGCCGAGTGGGTGGACAGCGGTCACGGGCACCTGGCGCTCCTGCGGTACGCGGACGCGCGCAAGGCGCCCGATCCCCACGCCACGGTCCTGGAGTTCCTGGAGAGCGCCTACCGGGCGGGGGCGGAGCTCGCCGGGTGGGACATCGACGCCCTGGACTGTCCCGGTGGGATCACCGACCCGCACCACACCCGGCGCTGAGCCCGCGGCGAGGACCCGTGGGACACCCGGGCGGAGGGCGCGCACGGGGCGCCCGGTTCGGTGGACAAGGGGCAGGAAGGGAACTTCCCACAGTAAAACCCCGTTCCTTCGTGTGCGCGGAGTTTCTGGGGGAATGGCTCCGGAACGTCGCGGTTCGCGACGCGCACGCAGCGCCCGCGGAGGGCACCCGGAGCGGGGGAGTGGCATGGATCTGACCGTCGTCGACGCGCCGGAGCGGTCGAGGTACGAGGTGAGCGCCGACGGGCGGGTGGTGGGCTTCTCCGCCTACCACCTGATCGAGGAGGGCGTGCTCGCCCTTCCCCACGTGGAGGTGGAGTCCGCGTTCGAGGGACGGGGGGTGGCCAGCGCGCTCGTTCGCGAGTCCCTCGACGACATCCGCGCCCGCGACCTGAAGGTCGTGCCGATCTGCCCGTTCGTCCAGGACTTCCTCAAGCGGCACCCCGCCTACGGAGACCTGGTCCAGGAGGCGTGAGGGGCGGGACCTGAGCGACGGTTCGGAGTTTCCCCGGCGTTGACGGAAACACACTTTCGGGTCGGAAGCGTCACCTTCCGGAGAAAGTGAGCTGCTCTGGGTGAATCGCCCAGAGTCGGGGGTATACGGCAACGAGCCGTTCCCCGAGCGAAGGAGCTCCCCCGTCGTGTCAGCCACAGACACAGCCCCCACCCTCAACGAGCGCGTCACCGGCGCCATCGGGGACTTCAACAACGACGTCCTGTGGGCCTGGGGCGTGATCCCCCTCCTCGTCGTCGTGAGCCTGTACTTCACCGTCGGCTCCGGTCTGGTCCAGATCCGGATGCTGCCCGAGATGTTCCGGGCCCTGAGGAGCACGCCCGAGAGGGCGCCCGACGGGAAGAGGGCCGTGTCGTCGCTCCAGGCCTTCATGATCTCGGCCGCCGGGCGCGTCGGCACCGGGAACATCGTCGGAGTGTCGGTCGCGATCGCGCTCGGCGGGCCGGGCGCGGTGTTCTGGATGTGGACGATGGCGACGGTCGTCGGCGCGGCCAGCTTCGTGGAGTCCACGCTCGCCCAGCTGTACAAGGTGCGCGACCGCTCCGGGTACCGCGGCGGCCCCGCGTACTACATGGAGCGGGCGCTCGGCCAGCGGTGGCTGGGGGCGCTGTTCGCGGTCATCCTCATCCTCACCTTCCCGATGGTGTTCAACGCGGTGCAGAGCAACACCATCGCCGGTGCGGTCGCCAACTCCTCCGAGACCCTGGGCCTCGGCTCGGGCGTGTGGCTGTCGGCCGCCGTCGGCGTCGTGCTCGTCGTGGTCACCGGCCTGGTGATCTTCGGCGGCGTCCGCCGGATCGCGCACACCGCCCAGGCGCTCATCCCGTCCTTCGCCGCCCTGTACGTCGTCCTCGGCCTGATCATCATGGCGACGAACTGGCAGGCGCTGCCCACCGTGTTCGCGCTGATCCTCGAGCACGCGTTCGGTCTGCGGGAGTTCGGCGCCGCGACCCTCGGCACGGTGATCATCCAGGGCGTGCGCCGGGGCATGTTCTCCAACGAGGCCGGTCTGGGGTCGGCGCCGGTGGCGGCGGCCAGTGCCTCGGTGACGCACCCGGTCAAGCAGGGCCTCGTGCAGACGCTCGGCGTGTACTTCGACACCCTGCTGCTGTGCACGGTGACCGCCTTCATCATCCTCCTCGCCTCCGAGGGGTCGTTCGACAGCGGCCTGGAGGGCGACCTGGCGCAGCAGGCGGTCATGACGTCGCTCGGCCCGTGGGCGCTGCACCTGATGACCGCGATCATCCTGCTGGTCGCGTTCACGTCGGTGCTCGGCAACTACTACTACGGCGAGTCGAACGTCGAGTACCTGACCAGGAGCAGCGGCGTGCTCATCGGGTACAAGTCCGTGTTCCTGCTGGCGACCTTCCTGGGGGCGCTGGGGTCGATCGACCTGGTCTGGACGCTGGCCGACACCACGATGGGCGCGATGGCGCTGATCAACCTGCTGGCGATCACGCCCCTCGCGGCGATCGCGTTCCGGCTGCTGAAGGACTACAACCAGCAGCGGAGGGAGGGCCGGGACCCGGTGTTCACGCGGGACCGGATGCCGGACCTGCGGGGGATCGAGTGCTGGGAGTCGGCGGAGGAGGTCACCTCCGGGTCCGGGGCGCGGGGTTCGTCCTAGGTCCGCGGGACAGGCGGGTGGAGTCCCTCGGGGGCGGTGGTCCGGCCGGACCACCGCCCCCGGCGCGTGTGCGGGCAAGGTACGTTATTCACGGCGAACGTGAAAATTGCGTAGGTTCCGGACATCCGTGTGCTTTCGGTCACGGAGATGAGGCGCTAGTGTTCTGCCTCACAGTTGTGGCGGCCCGTGTGTCTCGTCGAGGGAGTCCGATGTCCATCGTCTCAATCGAGCCCGCCACCGCCGAGCGGTGGGAGGAACTGGAGAACCTGTTCGGACCGACCGGGGCCTACGGGCACTGCTGGTGCACGTTCTTCCGCAGGCGGGCCAAGGACCACACGGCGAGCACCTCGTGTGAGCGCTCCCGGCGAGGGGTGGACAACAAGGAGGAGCTGCGGCGGCTGACGTTGGACGGTCGGGTCCCCGGGCTGATCGCCTACGACGGGGACGGGCCGTGCGGCTGGGTGTCGGTGGCGCCCCGGGAGGACTTCATCCGGCTCTCGCGGTCGCGGTCGCTGCGGCCCGCCGACCCCAACGAGCCGGGCGTCTGGGCGCTCGTCTGCTTCTGGCTGCCGCCGAGGCGTCGGCGCCGGGGGCTCGGCAGCCGCCTGCTCGACGGGGCCATCGAGTACGCGCGGGCCAACGGCGCCCGGGTGCTGGAGGCCTACCCCGTGGACACGGTGGGCGGCCGGGCGCCGAGCGCGGAGGTGTACACGGGGACGGTGGAGATGTTCCAGCGGGCGGGGTTCTCGCTGGCCCCGCACCACAGCAGCGAGCGCGTGGTGGCGCGGTTGGCGTTGAAGTCGGACTGAGACCGGGCCCCGCGAGGGTGGGCGTGGGCGGCCCCGGGTAGGTGTGGGCAGTCCCGGGTGGTCTGCGCGGCCGCCGGCCCCGGGTCGGGCCCCGCGAGGGTGGGCGTGGGTGTGTCGGTGGGCGGCCTCGGTCGGGGAGGGCTTGCCGTGCCGAATCGGCGGGATGAGGTCGTCCGAAACGCGGGTGCCGGAGGTGGGCCAGGAACCGGGGGAGGGTATCGCCCGATCGGGGTGGATCCGGCCCGGTGCGTGGCATCCGCGCTCTGGTGGGACCCGGCCCCGTGAGCGGATCCGGCTCTGGGGCGGAGTGTGGGCAGCACGAGGCGGCCGGTGGGTCATGCCCCCCTGTTAACGAGTAGATCGTGCGGGGGCGGGGTGGCGCCAGGGCGGGTTGCCAGGCTGTGGACAAACCGTGGCGGTCGGCGTGTGTGTGCGGCCAGGGTCACGCCCCGTGGGGCGGTGTGACCGTCGCGCGCTCGCGTTCCCGTGGGTCACTTCGGTCAACGCGGAGAGCGCGCCGGTCCGTGGGGCGGGCGTGCCTGTCGGGCGGTGATGCCTCGTCGTCGCGGACGGCCCCTCGGGCGGGCCGTCCCCTGCCGTGTTTTTGTACCCCCCTGGGGTAATCTCGGAGGCGCGTCGGGCGGACGTGTCCGGGTGCTTGACGAATACATACCCCCTGGGGGTATAGTTGTCCCCAGTTGGAGCGGTCCGGCACCGGACCGCCGAGGTACACGCGTACTCAGGAGACGACATGGCCACCATGACCACCGCTGTCTACGACGTCGACGGCATGAGCTGCGGGCACTGCGTCAACGCCATCACCCAGGAGGTCACGGGTGTCGCGGGAGTCAGCGACGTCAGGGTCGACCTGGAGGCCAAGCGGGTCACGGTCACCAGCGAGGGTCCGGTCAAGGACGCCGAGGTCCGCGCCGCCATCGACGAGGCGGGATACGAGGTGCGCAACTGACATGGGCGTGACCACGAGACTCGGGCTCTTCGCCCTGGGGCTCGTGGCCGTGTTCGCCGCGATGTTCGGGGTCGGTTCCGTGGTCGGCCCCCTCCTTCCGGAGGGCGCCGCCCAACAGGGCGCCACGGGCACCACCGACGGCGACACCGGCCCCGAGCACGGCGACGGCGCCTCCCACACGGACCACTAGCAGCGGTTGGAGCGGTGAATTGAGTACCAGCGACACCCGGGAGCTACAGCCCGGCGCGGCCCCGGTCGAACTCGCCATCGGCGGCATGACCTGTGCCGCGTGCGCCAACCGCGTCGAGAAGCGGCTCAACCGGATCGACGGCGTCACGGCCAGCGTCAACTTCGCGACCGAGAAGGCGCGGGTCTCCTTCGACGGCGACGCCGTCGCGGTCGAGGAGCTCGTCGCCCAGGTCGAGAAGGCGGGCTACACCGCGACCGTCCCCCAGCCCGAGGCCGGGCCGGAGGAGGCCGTCGCCGAGCCGGAGGACCCGGTGCGGGACCTGCGGAACCGGGCGCTGGTCTCCCTGCTGCTCTCCGCCCCCGTCATCGCGATGGCGATGATCCCGGCCCTCCAGTTCACTTACTGGCAGTGGGCGTCCCTCGCCCTGGCCGCCCCCGTCATCGTCTGGGGGGCGCTGCCCTTCCACGTCTCGGCGTGGAAGAACCTCAGGCTCGGCACGGCGACCATGGACACGCTGGTCTCCCTCGGGGTGACGGCCGCGTTCCTGTGGTCCCTGTACGCCCTCTTCCTCGGGGCCGCCGGGACCCCCGGCATGGTCCACCCCTTCGAGTTCACCATCAGCCGCACCGACGGCTCCGGGAACATCTACCTGGAGGTCGCGGCCGGGGTCACCTCCTTCATCCTGCTCGGCAAGTTCTTCGAGGCCCGGTCCAAGCGCCGTGCCGGAGCCGCCCTGCGCGCCCTGCTCGAACTCGGTGCCAAGGAGGTCACCGTCCTGCGCGGCGAGGGCTCGGCCGCCCGCGAGGAACTCGTCCCCGTCGACCGGCTCGCCGTCGGCGACCGCTTCGTGGTCCGCCCCGGCGAGAAGATCGCCACGGACGGCACCGTCGAGGAGGGCACCTCCGCCGTCGACATGAGCATGCTCACCGGCGAGTCCGTCCCGGTGGAGGTCTCGCCCGGGAGCGCCGTCGTCGGCGCCACCGTGAACGCGGGCGGCCGCCTGGTCGTCCGGGCCGCACGCGTGGGCTCCGACACCCAGCTCGCCCAGATGGCGCGCCTGGTCGAGGACGCCCAGAACGGCAAGGCCGCCGTCCAGCGGCTCGCCGACCGCGTCTCCGGGGTCTTCGTCCCGATCGCGATCATGATCTCCGTCGGCACCCTCGGCTTCTGGATCGGCACCGGCGGGTCGGTGTCCGCCGCCTTCACCGCCGCCGTCGCCGTCCTCATCATCGCCTGCCCGTGCGCGCTCGGCCTGGCCACGCCCATGGCGCTGATGGTCGGCACCGGGCGGGGCGCCCAGCTCGGCATCCTCATCAAGGGCCCCGAGGTCCTGGAGAGCACGCGACGCGTCGACACCGTCGTGTTGGACAAGACCGGCACCGTCACCACCGGCCAGATGGCCCTCGTGGGCGTCACCGTCGCCGACGGCGAGGACGAGGACGAACTCCTGCGCCTGGCCGGGGCCCTGGAGAACGCCTCCGAGCACCCCATCGCCCGCGCCGTCGCCCGGGGCGCCGCCGGTCGGCTGGAGAGTACCGCGCCGGAGGCGTCCGCCGAGGGCGGCGGAGGGCGACGGGCGGGCCTGCCCACCCCGGAGGACTTCGCCAACATCGAGGGGCGGGGCGTCCAGGGGATCGTCGACGGGCACGCCGTCCTGGTCGGCCGGGTGTCCCTGCTGGAGGAGCGGTCGCAGACCCTGCCCGAGAGCCTGGCCGCCGCGCTCGCCGCCGCCGAGTCGAAGGGCCGCACCGCCGTCGCGGTCGGCTGGGACGGCCGTGCCCGCGGGGTCCTGGTCGTGGCCGACACGGTCAAGCCCACCAGCGCCGAGGCGGTCCGCCAGTTCCGCGACCTGGGGCTCACTCCGATCCTGCTCACCGGTGACAACGAGGCCGTGGCCCGCGCCGTGGCCGCCGAGGTCGGCGTCGACGAGGTGATCGCCGAGGTCCTGCCCAAGGACAAGGCGGACGTCGTCAGACGGCTCCAGGACGAGGGCCGCACCGTGGCGATGGTCGGCGACGGGGTCAACGACGCAGCCGCGCTCGCCCAGGCCGATCTCGGGCTGTCCATGGGCACCGGCACGGACGTCGCGATCGAGGCCAGCGACCTGACCCTGGTGCGCGGAGACCTGCGCGCCGCGGCGGACGCGGTCCGGCTCTCGCGGCGGACCCTGGCGACCATCCGGGGCAACCTGTTCTGGGCCTTCGCCTACAACTCGGCGGCGCTGCCCCTGGCCGCGCTCGGCCTGCTCAACCCGATGCTGGCGGGGGCCGCGATGGCGCTGTCGAGCGTGTTCGTGGTGACCAACAGCCAGCGCCTGCGCCGGTTCCAGCCGCTCTCGGACCACGTTCGGGCGGCCTGACCCGGCCCCCGACCATCTCCGCCCGCCGTACCCAGCGCCGCCCCGGGACCCGCGTCCCGGGGCGGCCGCGTGCCCGCGGCCAGCACGAATATCCGGGCGAAGCCCCTGATGGCCGGGCAGACCCGGATGACTCGGTGTGCACTGGGTCTCGCGTTCCGCATATCCGCCCGCTAGGGTTTGCGCGGAACCCCACACGGGTTCCGGTGCCGATCCGCGCGGCGCCTCCCCGCCGCGCCCTCGTGACCCGAAGGACGGAGCCACACCCCCGAACCGCCCTCTCACGCCCCCCACCCCCTCCCCTCCCACGAGGCCCCCGTGACATCTGAATGCCCGCGCGCCACGTTCCAGCAGGGTGAACCGCACCCCGACCCCTACGCCGTGTACGCGAAGCTGCGCGCCGAGCACGGCCCCGTGGTACCGGTCGAACTCGAACCGGGCGTCGACGGGTGGATGGTCACCGACTACGAGACCCTGATCGCCTGGTCGCGCGACACCACGGCCTTCACCCACGACGCACGGCTCTGGCGGGACTTCCGCGAGGGGCGCGTCGACCCCGGCTCCCCGCTGCTGCCGATGATGGCGCCCCGCACGAACGCCCTCTTCACCGACGGATCCGAGCACCAGCGCTACCGCCGCGCGATCAGCGACAGCCTCGGCGCCGTCACCGAGGAACACCTGCGCGAGGTCACCCGCCGCTACGCCGACGGACTCATCGACCAGTTCTGCGAGCGCGGCGAGGCGGACCTGCTCAACGAGTACGCCCGCGTGCTCCCGATGCTGGTCATCAACGAGCTCTTCGGCTTCGACGAGGACCAGGGCCTGCGGTTCGCCAGCGCCATGCGCAACCTGTGGCTGGGCGTGGACGCCGAACGCTCCAACGCCGAGGCCGAACGCGCCCTGTCCGAAGTCGTCGGCGCCAAGCACCGCGAGCCGGGCGACGACGTCACCACGCGCCTCATCCAGCACCGCGCCGGGCTCACCGACGAGGAGGTGATCATGCAGATGCTCCTCATCGTCGGCGCCGCCAACGAGCCCACCGCGAACCTCATCGGCGCCGCCGTCCGGTCCGCCCTCGCCGACCCCGTCACCACAGGGGACCGGGTCCCCTCCGACGCGGCCCTGTCCGACCTCGTCGACCGCGTCCTGTGGCTGGAACCGCCGATCATCAACTACCCGGTGATCTACCCGCGCATCGACGTGCCCCTCGACGGGGGCCGGACGATCCGGGCCGGACAGCCGATCCTGCTCAGCTTCGCCGCCGCCAACCACTTCTACCGCCAGGAGAACGCGGAGCGCCTGGAGGAGTCACCCAACCGGGCCCACGTCGCCTGGGGCGCCGGGCCGCACCGCTGCCCGAACCGGGACGAGGCCACCACCATCACGAGCATCGCGCTGCGCGCCCTGCTCGCCCGACTCCCCGGACTGCGCCTGGCGGTGCCGCGCGAGGATCTGCGCTGGCAGATCACCGCGCTGTCCTGCATCCCGCTCCAGCTCCCCGTCCGGTTCACGCCGCAGTCGCCCCTGCCCCCCAACGATGTGGAAGGACCCTCATGGAGCCCGTCCGACTCGCCCCGGGAAACCTCCGATCCCAAGCCGCCCACCTCCACGCGGTCGGGCCTGTCGTCCCTGTCGAACTTCCTGGTGAGGTTGCTGCGTGGGTCGTGACCACGCACGCCGCGGTGAGCGAGGCCCTCGCCAGCCCGCACGTCCAGAAGGACAAGCGGCACTGGCGGGCGTTCAACGCGGGTGAGATCCCGCCGGACTGGCCGCTCATCTCCTGGATCATCGCTGAGAACATGCTGACCAGCGACGGAGACGAGCACACGCGCCTGCGCAAGCTCGTCTCCAAGGCGTTCACCCCGCGCCGGATCGAGCTGCTGCGCGGGAACGTCGTCGCCATCGTCGACGGCCTGCTCGACGGGCTGGAGGCCGAGGCCGCCGCCAGCGGGGACGGTGTCGTGGACCTGCGGGAGCTGGTCGCCCAGCCCCTGCCGATGACGGTGATCGGCGACCTGTTCGGTCTCGACCGGGAGATCCGGCCCAAGCTCAACCGCCTGGTCGGCCAGTTCTTCGACCAGAGCGTCACGCCGGAGCAGGCGATGGCGGCGTTCGGGGAGATCGTCGAGGTCCTCACCGGGCTGATCGCGGCCAAGCGCGCGGAGCCCGGCGACGACCTCACCACCGCGCTGATCGCCGCCCGCGACGAGGACGACCGGCTCAGCGAGAGCGAGCTCATGTGGAGTCTGCTGCTCATCATCAGCGCGGGCTACGAGACCACGATGAACCTCATCGTGAACGCCGTGCGAGCCCTGGTCACCCACCGCGACCAGCTCGCCATGCTCATGGACGGCCGCGTGAGCTGGCCCACCGCGGTCGAGGAGGTCCTGCGCTGGGACGGCCCGGGCGAGTACATCCCCATGCGTTACACCACGCGCGAGCTCGACCTGGCCGGGACGCGGATCCCCGCGGGCGAACCGCTCCTGCTCGGCTACGGCAGCGCGGGCCGGGACGAGGAGCGCTACGGGCCCACGGCGGGGGAGTTCGACATCACCCGTGAGGACACCTCCCACCTGGCCTTCTCCCACGGCCGCCACTACTGCCTGGGGGCGAGTCTGGCCCGGATGGAGGCCGTCGAGGTCCTGCCGCGCCTGTTCGAGCGGTTCCCGAAGCTCGACCTGGCCGTGCCGCCGGAGCGGTTGAGGCCGCTGCCGTCGATCGTCGTCGCCGGTGTCGAGGAACTCCCGGTGCGCCTGCGCTGAGGGTGGCACGGGGTGGGACACGCCCGGCCGTCACGATCCCGCGGAATTGGGTTTCGTCCCGCTTCCTGTGGGATCGTCGCATTTCAGAGGGGGTGTCCTCCTCGTCCGGGCGGTGCGATGGCCCTCGGAGGGCCGCCACCAGCGGTGTCAACGCCGCCGAGGGTCTCTAGACTCATGGGGTCCCCCGACGTCCGCCGCGCCCCGCGTCCGCGGTCCCCCCGTCCCTCCCCCTCGTCCTTCAGAGGAATCGCGCCACGATGAACAGCTCTGCGGCCGAACCCGGCCGTGCCCTGGTCAACCGGTACCGCCTGGACGAGATCATCGGCGAGGGCGGCATGGGCCGGGTCTGGCGGGGCACCGACACCCTCCTGGACCGTCCGGTCGCCGTCAAGGAACTGACCACGCCCCCCGGCCTCCCGGCGCAGGAGGTGGAGGTGCTGCGTACGCGCATGCTGCGCGAGGCCCGCAGCGCCGCGCAGCTGAGCCACCCGTCGATCATCACCGTGTTCGACGTGGCCGAGGAGGACGGTCGTCCCTGGATCGTCATGGAGCTGGTCCAGGGGCCGTCCCTGGGCGACCTCATCCGGTCCGACGGGACGCTGTCCGTGCGGCGGGTCGCCGACATCGGCGAGCAGATGGGCGCGGGCCTGACCGAGGCGCACGGCCGGGGCATCGTGCACCGCGACATCAAACCCGGCAACGTGCTCATCGCCGGGGACGACCGCGCGGTCCTCACCGACTTCGGCATCGCCCACCTGGACGGCTCCACCCACCTGACCAGTACCGGCCTGCTCATCGGCTCACCCAGTTACCTGGCCCCGGAGGTCGCGCAGGGGTTCCAGGCCAGCCCCGCCTCGGACGCCTGGGCCCTCGGCGTCACCCTCTTCCAGGCGGTGGAGGGGTCGCTGCCGTTCGACCGGCCCACGCCGATGGCGACGCTCACCGCCATCTGCACCCAGGACCTGCCCGAGCCGGTGCAGGCCGGCCCGCTCCGCCCGGTGCTGGAGGGGCTGTGCGCGAAGGAGCCGGAGGACCGGCTCTCCATCGCCGAGGCGCGCGCCCTCCTGCGGGAGATCCGGGACGCCGAGGAGGCCGCCTCGCTCGGGGGCGCGGCCGCCCTGGCGACCACCCGGCCCACGGAGGAGCCGGGGGCGGCGCGGACCACGGACTCCGTGGACCCCGTCACCGCCTCCGCCGACGCGGTCGACGGCCCCGGCGCCACCGACGGCCCGGGCGCCACCGGCGGCACCACGGGCCTCGCCTGGGCCACGGACCCGTCCGCGACCTCCGCGGACGGCCCAGCACCGGAGCCCCGGCCCGCCAGGGGCGCGCGAGCGGCGGGCGCCGGACGGGGCAGGCGCGCGCTCATCGTCGCCGCCGTGCTCGTGGTCCTGCTCGGTGTCGGGGTCACCAGCGTCCTGATCAGCATGAACCGACCGCAGGACCCGGCCGGGCTGGCCGGGAACGCCGTCGACGACGCGGACGTCGGCGCCGCCGAGGAGCCCCAGGACCCGGACGCCGCGGCCTCGGACGAGGCCGCCGCCTCCGACGACCAGGGCGAGGACGGCGACGGCGGCGACGACGAGGCGGACGCGGAGGAGGACGAGTGGGACTTCCTCATCCGCCACGAGGACACCACGGGCTTCTCCGTCGACGTCCCCGAGGGCTGGGCGGTCGAACGGCAGGGCTCCAGCGTCTTCTTCCGCAACCCCGACGGCGGATACCTCCAGGTGGACCAGACCGACGACCCGAACCCGGACGCCGGTGACGACTGGCGCGCCTTCGAGCCCGTCGGCAGCCAGAACTTCCCCGGGTACACGCTCACGGGCATCGAGGACGTCGAGGCCGACTGGGCCGACGCCTACGTCAGCGCCGCCGACTGGGAGTTCACCTACGACGGCGGCGGCGGGCGGATGCACGCCGTCAACCGGGGCTTCCACACCGAGGACATCGGCTACGCGCTGTTCCTCGTCGCCAGCAACGACGACCCCGACGCCAACCACGCGCTCCTGGACCGCATGGCCGAGTCGTTCGTGCCCGCCTCCTGACCGTCGGCGGCCCCGGTCCGACGGGTCAGAACACCGAGCAGCGCGTGATGTCGGTGAACGCCTCCAGCGCCAGCGCCCCCGCCACCGAGTTCCCCTTGGGGTCCAGGCCCGGAGCCCAGGCGACCACCGCGTACCGCCCCGGCACCACCGACAGGATCCCGCCGCCCACGCCGCTCTTGCACGGCAGCCCGACGCGGTAGGCGAACTCGCCCGCCGCGTCGTAGGTGCCGCAGGTGAGCATCACCGCCATGATCCTGCGGGCGTCCTCCCGGCTCATCAGCCGGGTGCCGTCCGCGCGCAGCCCGTGCCTGGCCAGGACGAGTCCGGCACGGGCGAGGTCCTCGGCGCTGATGGTGATCGAGCACTGCCGGAAGTAGTGGTCGAGCGCCTCGGGGACGGGGTTGCGCATGTTTCCGAAGCTCGCCATGAGGTAGGCCAGCGCCCGGTTGCGGTGGCCGGTCTCGGTCTCGGAGCGCGCGGTCACCGTGTCCACGTCCAGGTCCGCGTTGCCCGTCTCCTCGCGCAGCAGGTCCCGCAGTGCCCCCAACGCGTCACCGGTGTCGCTGAGCAGCTGGTCGGTGACCACGATCGCGCCCGGGTTGATGAACGGGTTGCGCGGGATGCCGCCCTCGAACTCCAGCTGGTAGAGGGAGTTGAACGCGTTGCCGGACGGCTCCCTGTGCACGCGCCGCCAGATCCCGTGGTCGGATCGGCTCATCACCAGCGCGAGCGTGAACAGCTTGGAGACGCTCTGGATGGAGAACGGCACCGCCGCGTCGCCGACCGCGTGCACATCGCCGTCGACGGTGGCCACCGCGAACCCGAACTGGTGCGGGTCGACCTTGCTCAGCTCCGGGATGTAGTCGGCGTCCCGGCCCTCACCGATGTGCGGGCGGACCCGTCCCATGACGTCGTCGAGCACCCGGGGCAGGTCGACGCTCGGGGTCACGCCCCCTCACCTCCCGGGCGGACCGAGCGCGCGCCGTGGCGCACCGGGCCCTGCGCGTGGACGTCGTCGTGCGGGTTCTCCCGAGGACCGCTCACCGCGTGACCCCTCTCTCGCCCTGGATGACAAGGAAGTCACGGCCAGTATGCGCGCGGGGTCGGGCCGATCGCGGGAAGCGTCCCGGGTGTCCCGGAGAGCCTCCGCGTGCCCGGCGTGTCCGGTCCGCGGCGGGCCGGGCTCACCCCGACCCGTCGAGCAGTTGGGCGTCGTGGACGAGCAGGGCGACCTGGACCCGGTTGTTGAGGCCGAGCTTGGTGAGGATGCTGGACACGTGGGTCTTGACCGTCGGCACGCTGAGGAACAGTCGCGCCGCGATGTCCGCGTTGGACCGCCCCTGGCCCACCGCCACCGCGACCTCCAGTTCGCGGGCGTTGAGCGCCGAGAGCCGCTCCCGCGCCCGCTCCGCGCGCTCGTCGTGGTCGCTGGCGGCCACCCGGTCGATCAGTCGGCGCGTCACGGCGGGGGACAGGACGGGCAGCCCGCGCGCCACCTGGCGGACGGACTCGACGATCTGCGCGGGCGGGGTGTCCTTGAGCAGGAACCCGGCCGCCCCCGCGCGCAGGGCGCGCAGCACGTGCTCGTCGGCGTCGAAGGTGGTGAGGACGAGCACCTCCGGCGGATTCGGGCGCGCCCGCAGTCGCTCGGTCGCGGTCAGGCCGTCCACCGTCGGCATGCGGATGTCCATCAGCACCACGTCCGGCGCGTGCTCGTCGACCAGGTCGAGCACCTGTCCGCCGTCCTCGGCCTCCGCCAGGACCCGGATGTCGGGCGCGCCGCCCAGCATCATCACCAGCCCCACCCGCACCAACGCGTCGTCGTCGACGATCACCACGCCGATCTCCCGGGCGCCCCGCTCCGTCTCGCTCATGCTGGCCACGGTAGCCACACCGACAGGAGCCAGCCACCGTCGTCGGCCGGTCCGTACTCCAGGCGGCCCGAGGCGAGCGACACGCGTTCGGCCAGTCCGGCGAGCCCCTGCCCCGCGCCGTCGACCGGTCGGGGCGCGCGGGCGGCGGTCGCGGGGCCGTTGCGCACCTCGACCGTCAACCCCTCGCCGGGGCCGCCCGCCACGCGCACCCGGGTGTCGGCGCCGGGCGCGTGCTTGCGGACGTTGGTCAGGGCCTCCTGGACCACCCGGTAGGCGGTCCGGCCCACCCGTTCGGGGACCGTGCCCCCGTACCCGCGCACCAACTCCACCCGGGCGCCGACGTCGTCGGCCTCCTCGACGAGCTGGGGCAGGTCGGCCATGGTGGGCTGGGGCAGCTCGCCCACGGGCGCGCGCAGCACCCCGATGACCTCCCGCAGGTCCTGGAGCGCCTGGTGGGCGCTCTCGCGGATCACCGATGCCGAGCGGGCGACCTCCTCGGGGGAGGCGTCCGGTCGGTACTCCAGGGCGCCCGCGTGCACGCTGAGCATGGACAGGCGGTGGCCCAGCACGTCGTGGATCTCCCGGGCGATCGCCTCCCGGACCTGGTGCTGGGCCTGTTCCGCCCGGAGCCGGGCCTCGGCCTCGGCGTGCACGGCGCGGTCGCGCAGCGACTCCACGAGCTTCCGCCGGTGGTGGACGGTCAGCCCCCACCCGGTGACGGTGCCCTGGATCGCCACCCCCAGCAGGAAGCTGACGAACAGGGGCATGACCGGGTCGGGCCAGATCCACGCGTTGACGAGGGAGGACGCCGCGGCGAGCCCGAACACCGCCAGGCTGATCCTCGGCGGGCGGTGCACGGCCAGGGAGAACAGGGCGACGAGCATCGCCCCGGCGGCGAGCGGCGACACGGCCGAGAGCACGACCAGGGCCACGGCCAGCTCGACCGGCCACCGGCGCCGCCACCACAGCGCCACGCAGCCCGCGAACGCGGCGAGCTGCTCGGCGACCGACAGCCAGAGGGGCAGGTCGGGGCCGAACTCCCGGAGGTCCGGGGCGTGCGGGGGCCCGCCGACGCCCAGGGCGACCATCAGCCCCAACCCGACGGCGCACAGGAACATCGCCAGATCGACGAACCAGTCGCGCGCACTGCGCCGTCGTCGTCCGGGGGTGGTGGAAGCGTTCATCGCCCCGGAGTCTACGGTTCGCCCGGGCGGGAACGGCGCGACGCGGGTGAGTCGGGGACCTCCGTCGGCGGGCGCCATACTTTGGTCGGATGACGGGCCCGTCGGGAGCCGCCTTCCGCGGGAGCGCCACGGCACGGACGGCCGATGCGCGCGGGGTCGCGGCGTCTAGCGTCGGTCCCATGCGCAAGATCCTCCAGGGCGCCGGTGTGCTCGTCTTCCTGATCGGCGTCAGCGGCGCGGTCGTGGTCCTGGTCGCGGAGGCCCTCGCCCCGCGACGCCGCCACTGAGGGACGGACACCCCCCGGAGCTGGGACGTTACGCGTGGCGCGCGCCGGTCGGTACCGTGGGGCCCGTGCGGGGCGCGGACAACGACGGGGGCGCCTCCTGAGCGAATCGATCGTGGGGGTCGACCCGATGAGCACACTCGTCACCGGAGCCACCGGGATGGTGGGCAGACGCGTCCTGTTCGAGCTGCGCCGCCGCGGGGTGGCCGCGACGGGGGCGTCGCGGACCTCCGAGACCCGCCTGGACTGGACGGAC
This sequence comes from Nocardiopsis sp. NPDC049922, assembly GCF_040660275.1. NCBI lineage: Bacteria > Bacillati > Actinomycetota > Actinomycetes > Streptosporangiales > Nocardiopsidaceae > Nocardiopsis > Nocardiopsis sp. NPDC049922. Next base: position 232,432 of record NZ_JBFAME010000010.1, read on the forward strand.
ACGTCCAACTGGGACGCCGTCCTCGACGGAGTGGACAGCGTCTTCGTGGTGACCCCGACGGGCAGCGGACTGGGAAGCCGCGTGGCGGGGTTCCTGGAGCGGGCCGCGGAGGCGGGGGTGGGCAACGCCGTCGTCCTGTCCTGCATGGGCGTCGGAGCCGCCTCCGACCAGGGCGTGGTCGAGCAGAGGGCGAAGAGGCGGTTCGCGCGGTGGACGGTGCTGCGCTCCAACTGGCTCGACCAGGATCTCACCGAGGGGGACTTCGCCCGCATGGCGCGCGCCCGGAACGGCAGGCTCGAACTGCCGGTCACGAAGCGGACGGCGGTCAGCTTCGTGGACGCTCGGGACGTGGCCAACGCGGCGGTCACGGCCCTGCTGGAGGACCACGGGGGCAGGGAGTACACGCTGACCGGGCCGCAGGCGCTCACGTTCCGCGAGGTGGTGCGCATGACGAAGGGCACCGACAGCCCGGTGTGGCGGTTCAAGACGGTCGACGAGGCGCGGTTCTATTTCCGGGCGACCGACCGGGGCTGGGGCGAGCGTTACGTCGACACGCTCAACGAGCGGTTCGCCGCGGCCGTGGCGGGCGGAGCCGCCGCGGTCACCGAGGACGTGCGCGCCGTGCTGGGCCGCGACCCCATCCCGATGGAGCGCTTCGTCCGCGAGTCCACGGTCTGACCGAGGCCCCGGCGACGCGGTCCCCGCTCGGTTACGCTGAGGGCATGGAGCGCACGCTGCATCTGAACGCCACCGTCATCCCGGACACCGAACTGGGCGGATACGTCGCCAGAGCCGTCGAGGTCGAGGTCGCCTCCCAAGGGGAAACAGTGGAGGAGGCCGTCGCCAACCTCCGTGAGGCACTCGAACTGTACTTCGAGGACGAAGAGACCCCCGAGCTGCCGACGCTGACCATGCTCGCACCGGTCGACGTCCGTCTTCCCGCCTGATGGGCCCGCACTTTCCGGTGCTCTCCGGTCGCGAGGTCCGGCGTGCCTTGGAGAAGGCCGGTTTCGAGTACGTCTCCACGCGCGGTGACCATGTCAAGCTCCGCCAGGAGCGGAGGGTCGTGATCGTACCGATGCACAAGGAGCTCAAGCGCGGCACGTTGCGGTCGGTCCTGACCCAGGCCGGGCTGAGCCTGGAGGACCTTCGAGCCCTCCTCTGAAGTCCGCCCGCCGGCGGCCCCGGGTGTTCCGTCACCTCCGACCGAGGTGACGGAACACCCGGGGCCATCGCGTTCTCTACGGCCTACTTGAGCAGCTGGCGGGCCATCACCAGGCGCTGGATCTGGTTGGTGCCCTCGTAGATCTGGGTGTTCTCCGAGGTGCACATGGGCCACCTGGGAGCCCATCCCGGAACCCCTTGCCCAACAGGGCAGACAGTCCGCGAGTGTTCTCACCGCTTCTCGTCGAATCTCAGGGGCCGCCGGAACAGAGACGGAACAGGACCGCTCACCTATGGGCCTTCGAAGACCCGTACGCGCTCCGTGCCGTGGCGGCTTGGATGACGTGGTTCCTGGCGGACGCATCGCGTCGCCGCCGACGTACCTCGCACAGAACCCCCAGAACACCCACAACCGTTGTCATCCGAGGTCAGGCCTCTATCCATACGTGCTCCCAGAACCTCCCAGAAACCTTCTCTGAGTCTCCCAATACCTCACAGAGCCGCGAGGCATCGAGTTCTGGGATGGGTGGTGGGGGTTTCTGGGAGGTTCTGGGAAGACCGAGGACACACGGTTTCACCAGCGCGAACAAAGGTTCTGGGAGTTCTGGGGGTTCTGCGCGACTCCCCGGATGCCCCATGAAGACCTTCCACGGCCTTCAGCCACGGATCAGGCGTTCCAGGTCGCGCATGTCCGTCACGACGACCGCGGGTTCCAACTCCCGGAAGCGCTCGGCCTTCCCGGGACGGTTGGCGAACCCGACAGCGACTGCCCCGGCCACGTGCGCCGCCTGGATGTCAGTGACCGAGTCACCGACGAGAACCGCCCGAGAGGCATCGGCACCGAGCACATCGAGGGCCACATTCACCGAGTGCGGGTCCGGCTTCATGTACCGAGGCGACCTCTTGTCCCGGCCAACGACATGGTGGACGTCGTTCGACAACGCGTGCTTGTCGAGGAACGCCTCGATCGACTCAGGCGAGTTGTTGCTGACGACCGCGAGCGGTCGCTCAGTTTCCCGGCACGCTCGGATGAACTCGATCGCACCGGGCACCGGCGTGGCCGCGGCGACCGACCGGACTTCCGCTGACGTCAGGAACTCTTCGACCTCACCATGGAACCCCGGCGAGATCTCGTAGAGCCGCCTCATGACCTCCATCGGGTCGGACTCGTCCATGAGCGCCTGGGGAACGTCTACGCCCGCGTTGACGGCTTTCTGAAGCATGTCAGCGGCGACCTCTGGAGCCGGGTATCCCGCGAACGCGCTGCACACCGGTCCGTCGAAGTCCAGGAGGACCCAACGGCACGCGGCCAGCGAACCCTGGTCTTCGTTGGTCATTCCTCGCGCTCCCTCGCCACCGAGTTCCAGATGCTGTCGAACCACTTCTGAGACTCGGACACGTGCTGCGAACCAGTGGACTCCGGGTCTTCGTCCGCGCTGTGGTGGAACAGGACCGCGTCGCGCCCCATGAGGTCGTAGATCTCCACCGTCTCCTTGCCGACAGGGACGGTGTTCTCCTTGACCGGGTAGTACCCGGTGAACAGCTCCGATCCGTTGATGATGTAGAGCTTGAACATCGGAGCGACCGGGTAGACACGCGTCTCGACCACCGCCTTCTCGACCAGGCCGAGCGTCCCGAGTTCACGGACAGCATCCTCGATGCCCTGAGTGTGGCGGAGCATGATCCTGCGCATCCGTGCCCGGACGTCCGGATCATCCTCACCAGTGTCGACACGGACAGGCAGACCCATGGGGACGTCCAGATCCGGCACGAGGATTCGGATGGTGATGTCCTCAGGGGTGAGGCGCCCGTGGCGGACCTTGTCCAGCGGCTCCTGCAGGACACCGTGGAGCGTCTCCCCGCCGAACCCGGCGAAGTCGATCGTGACGTGCTGGGCCTCGAAGGCTCGCTCGATGTGCGGACGCAGACCGACCGGGCGTTCGGTGCGCTGGCGAACGAACACGCCGCGCCCCTGCTGCGAGTAGACCAGGCCCTCATCACGAAGCAGCCGGATCGCCTGTTGCACGGTCATGCGTGCGACGCCGTACGACTTCGCGAGCTCGGGGCCGGACGGGAGTTTGTCACCCGGCTGGAACTTCCGAGTGAGGATCGCGGCTCTTAGCGCTGCTGCGACCTGCTGAAACGGGGGCCGGGGGTCTTCAGGATCAAGGCTCATGCCCCCAGCTTACGGGTGCCTGTCTAGGCAACCTAGAAAAAACTTCCGGAGAGGCTCTTGACTCGCCTAGCATGGCTAGCCAAGCTAGATGCATAGCCAACCTGGGCAAGTGAAAGCACCCTCGATGGCTGGCCTGGTCCCTGGGTTCTAGCTGCCGCCAGGGCTCGGGCCGACACCTTCCCGTCTCAACAGGAGGTCCTGTGATCCCCGAACCGAAGTCCCAGACCACGGCGCGACTCCGCGCCGGTCTGGCCGAACACACGCTCCCGTGCGCCGCACGGCCGG